>NC_019678.1:5400000-6000000 GCF_000316665.1 Rivularia sp. PCC 7116
GTAATTGCTGCTTCCAACTGTTGTAACAGAAATTTCCCCAATCCATAACCTCTGGCTTTGGGCAATAAATACATTTTGCGTATCTCTACAGAATTTTCGCCGCGCTTGATGGGATAGTAAGCCCCCGTGCCTACAATTTCACCAAGGTATTCTATTACCCAAAATTCTCCACCGTTATTTAAGTAAAAATCTTCAACTTCCAAGACATCTCGATCTGCACCATCCGCTTCCCAGCCCAAACTGTATTCCGATAATACACAACGAATTACCTCAGCAGCAGAATCGCGATCGCTTGGCTTCCATTGACGAATTAAAAAATCTCGAAAATAAAGACTTATCATTTCAGTGAGCAGTGAGCAGTGAACAGTGAACAGTGAACAGTTAAGAGTTAGAAGTTAGGAGTTTTGAGCGAATCGAAAGTAGTGTCTCATTCCCGTTTTCACAATCTTCCCAATGCGCCATGCCCTATCCCTAATGCCCAAACTGTTAACTATGAATCCTTGGCTCATAGTAAAGGGTTGCAAGTATTTCACTTTCTGCAATGGATAATTCATCCAACCTTTGCATGACAATTTCACGGTCATAGTAAGTATCTGCAAGCACCCAGTAAATACCATAATGCCGTGCTTCCGATGCCATTAAACCTTGGTAAAATTTGGCTAAGTCTGGCTCGGGACAATGTTGAGCTAATAATCCTAAGCGCTCGTGACTGCGAGCTTCTATTAAAGCACTAACAAGTAGAGAATCTAAAAATCGATTGGGTTCGGTGGGACGTATTTGAGCTTTTAGTTTTGCACCATAAGGGGGAGGCGTAACTGGGCGTAAAGCAATACCTCGTTTGTCTAACCACTGATTCACTTGCTCGAAATGTTCTAATTCTTCTTTGGCAATTTTAGTTAATTCCTTGACCATTTTGGCATTTGAAGGGTAGCGAAACATAAAGGCTATTGCTGCTGATGCTGCTTTACGCTCGCATTGAGAATGATCGAGTAATATTTCGTCTAAGTTCGATATTGCTAAATCTACCCAAGCTGGTAAGGTAGGTTGCTTGAGGATATTGATTGTTGGTAGCACGTTCGTTAGCACGCTAATAATTGGAAAAATTATAAAGTAATATACAGCTTTCTATTTTATAGGGATTTCGCAACAAAGATAATTATTGAGGTTTTAGTCAAAGCTGAAATTTTCGTCTTTATTTGTTCGCTGCAAAGAAATCAAGTTCGAGTATTTTGCGATCCAAGATGAGATTTCATCTATTTAATGTTTGCTAAATTACATTTACATTATAAATTTTCTATATTAATTAAGCCTATGTACCTCTTATTACTTACATTTACGAAATTATTCGTAATTATTTAGTTTATTACAGATAGTTAAATAGAACTAAATAGTCGCAAAATCAAGCTTATGTGGCAATATTTGAGCCTTTGATGCTGGAGAAGTTATTTCTAGAAAAAAGATTGTTTTGTGACTCAAATTATTCATACGAAAGATTTATAGGAAATATTTAGTAAGGATTAGTTGATTCAGAAATGCGCTTTGATTTGGAGTTTAGACGACCAAATTTTCTATTTGCCCAGAATTCAATGTTTAAGGGGGAATGATGAATTACACTTTTGTTCGTCGCATGACTTCAGCTATTATTGCCCCATTATTTTCTTTAAGCTTTGGAATTGGTCATATTAAACCGGTTAATGCTGAAAATATCAAAACGTTAACTTTTTGTCAGCAACACAAATCTTTATTCCATCTAAATGAAGGAGCGGAAAGAAAGGTAAGAATTGCCGTATTTGATATTGATATTATTAGTCCCACTAGCATATCAAACCAATTTGCTGAAGAAAAACATGTATTTAAAGGAGTTGGCAAGATACTAGCAAACGAGCTAGCTAAAGAAAATAATTTTAGAATAGTTAATTGGAGTCAAATAAGTCCTAAAAGTTCTCCACCTCAAAGGGGTGGAAATTTCCCCACATCTCAAAAGCCTATAAAAGTAGAGGAATTACGAAATCTACGTCAAAAATATGGAGTTGAAGCAGTACTAATTGGTACTATCAATTACTTTCAGGTTAATGGAGAACGAGGACAAAGTTTTTTAGGATTTGGAAATACTAAAAATGATAATGAAGTTCGAGTAAATTTAAATTTTTCGGTAGTCGATACTAATACAGGTGACGTTGTAATACCAACTGAAGGTAAAGGTCGTGGTAGTAAGACATATACTAATATTACTGTACCCAGTATTAATGTCAGCATCCTTAATAAAATTGATAGAGATTTAGACATAAATAGTAATCTCTGGAATTCTAAAACAAGAGGCTCTACCATCGAATTCACCCTGAATAGTAATGATGAGCCACAAACTATTGTCTCTTCTAGCAATAATAATATTATTCAAAAACTACTAGCTCTAGCAGTTGAAGATTCAATTAAACAAATCTCTAACCAATTAAATACTCGTTCTGGTGAATTAGCTTGTTTAGTAAGAAAGCCTACTTTAATTGCTGATGTTGATAAATATAACAGAAATCAGGTTATTTTAAACAAAGGTACTTTGCACGGTTACTGTCAGGGTATGACTTTTTCTATCGAACGTTCTCCTCAACCAGTAAAAGATCCAGCCACCGGACGTATACTTCGTTTTAAAACTGAAAAAGTTGGTGAAATTACGCTTTCTGAGGTTGATGCACAGTCTAGTGTCGGAAGTGGTTATTCCGAATTTGGTAAATTTTTTAGGGTAAAAGATATAGCCAAGTTAACTAATCGTAATTGTTCCGATTCGTCGAATAAGAATGATTCGGCTTCTTCAGTTAAAAAGGTATTACCTTCTACTAAATCTGTTGAATTTAATAATGTTGATTCTAATATTAACAATGTCAAGAGTGAATAATATATACTTGCTTAAATATTCAGAATTAATCAGTTTATTATAGATAATTATTTTGCACTTTATCACTAAGTTGCTTTAATAAACTCTGCTGATTCGTTAAAAATTAAGTCCAAAAGCGATACCAAATTTAGAGACGTAGCAGTGCTACGTCTCTACATCAAATCAGGTTACAAAATTAAATTCAGATCGCCAAATTCATGCCACAGATAACCGCGTTGTACTGCATCTTCGTAAGCAACCTGAATTTGCTCTGCACTTAGAAATGCCGTCAATAAGTCTAAGTGGCTGGCTTCTGGTTCGTGCATTCCCGTCAGCAATCCATCTACTATCTTTAATTGATGTTCTGCTGATATATGCAACCTGGTATAACTATGTTGCGGTTTAATTAAACCTTCAATATCTACGGCTGATTCTAAGGCTCTGACTACGGTAGTTCCGACAGCTATTATTCTTCCTCCTTCTTGACGAACTCGATTAATTTTCTTCGCTGCTGTTTCGCTAATAAAATACTCTTCTTCGGAAGCTGGATGGAGAGCGTCTAGTTCGTCATCCATATAGGAAGATAATCCTGTATGTAAAACGATTTGTGCTGTCTCGATACCTTTCCTTTTCAAGTCGAATAATAGCTTCCAAGTAAAAGCCCTTCCCGCTGATGGCATTTCTGCCGAACCCGGTTCCTTAGCGTAAACGGTTTGATAGTAGTCTAAATCCCAAGGTTTAGATACATATTCATAACGAATCGGATTCCCCAAACGATAAATAGAATCCATTAATTGAGTACCCGCTAAGGAAAAACTAATTTTCCACAAACGAGGAATATGAATATCTTGATTTTCTACCTTTGCAGTTAAACCTTCTCCAAAATCTAAATTCATCCCTTCTTGCAAACCGCAAGCAAAAGGATTACCCTGCTGACACATCAGTAAAGCCAGCCAGGAATCATCGGGAAGATGCTGCGCTAAGCGGATTTCAAGATATTTATCAAGAGTGCAATCGCAACCTTGAAGAGAAGCTGGAAGGGTACGACTAGTATTGAAGATTAATAAATCACCAGGGCGCAGAAATTCACTGATGCCGTTAAAACGGGAGTGATCAACCTCGCCAGAATTACGATTGATAGTCATCAACCGCACTCCATCGCGGGCTATTCCCCTCCGCTCTGGTGGCTCTTTGGCGGAGAGTTCCGCCGGAAGTAAAAAAGTAAAGGGTGTTGACATAATATCTCAACTATTTTCAATGAATCGTGTATTTGATTACAGTTTTGATGGCATTATGCAATATAGAGACGGGGCGCAGTACTACGTTTTATAGTCGTTTCTAGAAAAATTAGCCAGTCAAAATTAATCCAATCGACTATTAATCTGTTTGATTAATTTTAATGAACCGCACCTACGGTGAATGTCTCGTCTTTTCGCAAAATTAAAGGAGGCTTGGTATATAACGTTTTCTAGATTAATTAACTACTGTTAATTCTCTTGTTTCTCGTCCCCAGTTTTCTTCTTGGGCTTGAAATCTCTGTCCGTTGATTTGACGCGACTCTTCAGAAGCTAGATATATAAATACTTCTGTCACTTCGGCGGGATTCGCCCACTGCTCGGGATTTTCTTCAGGCTCTGCTGCTCGGTGCATGGCAGTATTCATGTCTCCAGGATCTACCCAATTAACGCGAACTCCACTGTCTTCTAACTCTGCTGCCCACGTCTGCGACATCCCTTCAATTCCGAATTTGGAGATACCATAAGCACCCCAACCGGGATACCCTGTAACTCCTGCGTCGCTGGTAACGTTAATGATAGAACCACCGTTTTCAATCATTGCTGGCAATGCTTTCTTAATTAACAAAAATGGTGCAATTAAGTTGGTGTTAATAACGTTACGAAAATCTTCTAAAGGATAGTCAAGCAGGTATGGCATTGGCGAAAGTCCAATTGTTGATGCATTGTTGACTAATACGTCTAACTTGCCGTTGAATTCGCTCAATGTTGTAGCTACTGCACGTTCGATATCTTCCTGTTTGGTTAAGTCGGCACCGATAGCCAAAATTTTAGTTTCAGGTGCGGTTTCATTAATTTTTTTACTCAATTCTTTTAGCGCTTCTGCATCACGCGCTAGAATTGCAATTCCCGCACTTCCTTGACGCGCAAAATCAATTGTCAATTGCCTTCCTAAACCCTGGGAAGCACCCGTAATTAAGATATATTTTCCTTGCAATCTGTTTGTTTTTTTCATGATTAATTCCAAATTAGATAGTGGTTGATTGTTAGTTGTTAGTTGCACCAATAATTAAAAAACTTTTAATTTCTACATTTGTTTCGATTAAAGCTCTACTGTACGAACCAATCTTTTAGTTTTCACTGGTTCGTTTTCTCTGTTTACTGTAGGGAGACGTTATATATAACGTCTCTAGATTAATTAAATAACTACGCTAAATGCATTTTCAAAACACTTCTTGGCGCTTTACGCACTCTCGCTTTTATGGTTTCTTTACCCAAACGTTGACAAGCCTCGAAACGATGGCAACCGGAAAAACCGTAATACCGCCCATCTACTTCTAATAAGTCTACTGGCTCTTGCTGACCAATTTCCGCTATTGACTTCATTAAGGCTTTTACTTTCTCTGCGTCGTTTTGACGGGGAAGTGGTCTTACAATCTGATTTAACGGGATTTCTTCAACTTTCATAATCGTCTTGAGCTATGCTGCTTCTATCACCTGAACTTAATCATAGTCGTTATGACTTTAAGTTGCAACTCGACGATTTGTTAAAAAATTGCTAATGGTATCATTAGGCATTTTATACACTAATAGTATTAAGCTGCGTGTGTTTTTAAAGTAACTTCCAATAGCACGGGCGGGCACCCTTAATTTTGAATTTCTATGAAAATTTCCTTAGAACGTTTATCTTGTACCGTACTGACAACATCGTGTCTATTAGGACTTACAGGAGCATCGGTTCCTGCGACGAAGGTTTCTGACGTTGAACTAAAAATTGGGATTGTGCAGCGATTCGCGTCGAACCCCGATGATGAGTTGATATTGGAACCCACCAAAGGTGATAAATTAAAATTAACTTTTACTGATGATAAAAGGCAGCAAACACTTGTAACTAACAAGCCTGTTAAGATACAGACTGCCATGCAGCCTTTAACGCAACCGGTTCTTGATGAGCGGTTGGTTTTAGGAACCTTTCGCACTTTTGAAACTGCTGAAGACAGTGCTGAAATGTGGCGTAAGAAAGGGATAGAAGTAGAAATTGCTCAACCCGAACGTTGGCAGGTATGGGCAAAAAGAGAAGTTTATAATACTCCGTTATTGCGACGCTTGCTATTGAAAAGCGTCAAAGAGTCTGGTCAAAAAACAGCATATGTCGATAGTAAAGTTTTACGCAGAGTACCCCAAGCAAGCTGGGTGGTGAACGGATATCGCTACAATCGAAATTACTTGAAAATAAGTAGCGATCAAAATTTAATTAAAGTAAACAATAAAAGTGGAGAATCCAATTCTAAGCGTCTTTATGCTGGAAGGCTGCAATTACAGCCAAATGCTTACGGTACCTATTCTTTGGTCAATAATGTACCATTAGAAACTTATTTACGGGGAGTAGTACCTTATGAAATTGGTGCCAAGGCTCCCAAAGCAGCGATGGAAGCGCAGACAGTTATTGCTCGTACCTATGCCTTGAGAAACTTACGTAGATTTGAGGTTGATAACTATCAGTTATGTGCCGATACTCACTGCCAAGTTTATTACGGACTCAAGGGAGCAACCGAAAAAACAGATAAGGCGATCGCTGCGACTAGGGGTATGGTTCTAACTTATAACAACGAGTTAGTAGATGCGCTCTATTCTTCGACTACTGGTGGCGTAACCGCTTCTTTTACCAGCGTTTGGAATGGGGAAAATCGTCCTTATCTAAAGCCAGTGGTAGATACATCGAAGGATGTTTGGAATTTGTCTCAACGAAGCTTGGCGGATGAAAAGAATTTTCGTTTGTTTATGAGTTTGAATAAAGGATTTAATGAAAGCGAGCAAAAATGGTTCCGTTGGAGTCGAGAAAGTAGTATCGAAAATATTACAAAGGGATTGCAGAAATTTTTAAAAGTTAAAAACAGTCCTTTTGCCAAATTTAAAACTGTCAAAGATATTCAAGTAGTGGAGCGTAGTAAAGGCGGGAGAATTCTGAAGCTAGCTGTAAAAACAGATATCGGTACTTTTCATTTATATAAAGATGAAGTCCGCAGCGCTTTCTTTGCGCCTAGAAGCACTTTATTTTACTTAAAAGCACTCAACAAAGGCAAACCCGGACTTTGGGGATATCAATTCGTTGGCGGTGGATTGGGGCATGGAGTTGGCTTGAGTCAAATTGGCGCTATGAATCTAGCCAATCTAGGTTGGAAAAATGTAGATATTCTTAAATTTTACTATCCTGGTACTCAGGTTCAGATGCTCAGTAATGCGGTAAGGGTTGGGAAATAATTAATAGGTAATGGGGCATTGGTAAGAGTTAGGAGTGGGGAGTTAAAAATGATGATGAGGTGATGGAGCGATGGGAAAAGTTATTTTAAATTTCTCAATTACCAATTACCAATTACCAATACCCAATTACCTCTTTTTAATAAAAAGGCAGCTACTGAAAGGGGAACATTTTCCCGATACAGTGCTGCTTTCAAAGAAGTACTTAAGTATAAGGCTAACTCTTACATTTGTGTTACGAGTTGTCTTTATTTTTAGTAAAGTTCTTCTTCTTTGTGGGTTTCGATGGTACAGTCGGAAGTTGGATAAGCTACACAAGTCAATACATATCCACCTTCCATCTGGTCATCATCCAAGAAGGACTGGTCGGATTGGTCTACGGAACCTGCGGTAATCTTGCCTGCACAGGTGGAACAAGCACCAGCGCGGCAAGAATAAGGTAAGTCCAAACCAGCTTCTTCAGCTGCGTCTAAAATATAAGTATCGTCTTCACATTCGATGGTTTGGTTTAAACCTTCGGATTCGCTGACGAGTGTTACTTTGTATGTTGCCATTTTGTAAATCCTCTCTTTTTTGCAAACGGCAGTATAAGCTATCCTAAAGCAAACCATGCGGCTGCTCCTTAGGGAATAGCCGTTTTTTTAAATTTGCTTCAATTCTGATACTACGAGATAAATCGGACTTTGTTACTAGTTTTTCGTCCCGATTAGTAAAGAAATAAGGACAGTCCATATAGATAAGCTAAACTTATCTATAATCGCTAGTTTTTCCTCGACTATTTAAAAAAATTATATTAATGAAAAATTTTTGTTATTTTGTAAATCACTTATCGTGAGGATTATTTAAATTAATGGTATATATAGAAGATTTAGTTATTTTGCTTAAGAAGAAGGATAATTGTGTGATAGATCAATAAGCTGTTGTGTATTTTTAATGCACAACAGTAAGGAATAAGGGACAAGAGTTGTAGCTACTAATCAATGCCAAATAAATATATAACGGGACTTACGCAATTTTCACAAGACTCAGATGGTGCCGTACACTCATTGCCTGATTATTGCGTGCAGAATTAGTCAGTGTACAACCACCCCACAATAAAAATGTGTCAGTTGCGTAAATAGCTTAGTAATAATATATAATCCTGTAACGGTTTGACCTGTAGAGGATTTTGAAAGTGCGGGTAGGCTTGGTTGGTACTGGCTATGCAGCAAAATTAAGGGCGCAGACGCTCTTAAAAGATCGAAGAACTGATTTAATTGCGGTGGTAGGTAATAAATCTTCAAAAACAGAAGCTTTTGCTCGGGATTTTCAGTTAAGGGCATTAGAGTCTCCACAGCAATTGCTAGAAGAAGATATCGAATTGCTAATAGTTAGTAATGTTAATAGCGAACATGCTGCTGTAGTGCGTGCAGCCTTGGAAGCCAATAAACATGTTGTTGTGGAATATCCTATGAGCTTAGACTTAGTAGAAGCATCAGAATTGATAAATTTAGCAAAGTCTAAAAATAAACTACTGCATGTCGAGCATATCGAACTTTTGGGTGGCTTGCATCAAGCTTTAAAGCAGCATTTAGATAAAGTTAGCAAAGTTTTTTATGTGCGATACAGCACTATAAAGCCCGAAAATCCAGCACCCCGCAAGTGGACTTACAGTCATGATTTGTTTGGTTTCCCTCTGATGGCTGCGCTTTCAAGGTTGCATCGACTAACAAATTTATTCGGTGAAGTGATGAGTGTTAACTGCCACAATCGATTTTGGGCAACGGAAGTTGAATTTTACCAATCTTGTTTTTGCACTACTCAACTGAACTTTACTAGCGGGCTTTTAGCTGAAGTTGTATACGCTAAAGGTGAAACGATGTGGGAAGCAGAACGAAAATTTGAAGTACACGGTGAAAATGGGGCATTGATTTTCAATGGCTCTCAAGGTGTTTTTATTAATTCACAAGAAACAACGCCGATAGAAGTTGGTAGTCGTCGCGGTTTATTTGCTCAAGATACGGCTATGGTTTTAGATTATCTTTTCGATGGAACTCCTTTGTATGTAACTCCGGAGGAAAGTTTGTATGCTCTCAAAGTTGCTGATGCTGCCAGACAATCGGCTGCGACTGGAATTACTACTGCGCTTTAAGAAAAGTCAAAAGGGTAGGAGCTATTATCTATCCTCGCCATCTCCTGGTGGGAAAACTCAGCACTGTATCGGGATAATAGATTCCTAATACAGTGCTGCGTTTAAATCAGTACGAAGAGTACAAAGTCAACTCGTGAATTCTTGTTGCGAGCAGTCTTCGTTTTGATTACATATTCTCTTCTTGATGAGTTTCGATTTTGCAGTCAGAAGTTGGTATAGCTACGCAAGTCAATACCCATCCTTCTTCTATCTGGTCGTCATCTAAGAAAGATTGGTCATCTTGGTTAACGGTACCAGATACAAGCTTACCAGCACAGGTGGAGCAAGCACCAGCACGACAAGAGTAAGGCAAATCCAAACCTTGATCTTCAGCTACGTCTAACATGATCTCATCATCAGGACATTCGATAGTTTGTTCGCCATCAGGGGTAACGAGTGTCACTGTGTAAGTTGCCATTTTGTAATCCTCTCTTTTTGCAAACGGTTGTATAAGTTATGTATCAAGCAAAGTTCGCGGCGGCAAGATGCCGGAAATAGCCGTTTTGTTAAATTTGCTTCAATTGTGATATTACGAGAAAATATGACGTTTTACCAAATTTTTCTATCTATTAGCAATCAGATAAAAATTTTTCTGATAAATAAGTTGCATTTATGTATATTTTTGACTCATATCCATAAAATGCCTGGAGAGTCTTAACGAGTCTATTAAAGAATTTATACAGATTAAAAAATCAAGCAGGCAGATGAGTTGTGCTTAAAACAACATCGCCTACAATTTATTCTTTATCGCTTTTTTACCAAAATACGACACCTTAGATGTATTTATCACTATGCAAATACATTTGCGGTAAAGATAGCTTTGCGATTACTTTACACATATCGTTTGCTTGATTTATAAGTTCTTAATTATTAAGCATTTATCTTCATTGACGCTTCACTAAAATATTACATAATACTACTAAGTGATTTATTTTTCTTTTATGTTAGAAAAAAGACGTGTAATATTGAGGAATGCGCTATGAAATCATTAGTAAGAGTAGGAGCAATAGCAACATTAAATTTGCTGTGCTGTTCGAGTTTTGCACAAGCAGTAGATGTTACAAATAATATTGAATTGCAGTCGAATCTTTCTCAAAAAAAAATATTTAAAAATAGACTGGCTCAAAATGAAATACCTGCTAGCTTGAAGAATAGACTGCAATCAACAGCTACAAATACAAAGTTTGCAAGTTTTTTACCAAAAGATGCACCACTGGTAGCGATGGTTGATACGTCTTCAGAAACTTGGAGAAAAGCCGGAAAATTTCAATTGTTTCAATCAGTTTGGAATGGAATATCTTTTTTAATTCCACCACAAGTTAAACAAGGATATGCAACGGACATTGAACCTTGGTTAGGAGAACAAGTTGCTTTCGCATTTTTACCAAAAATGGGTTCTGCTCAAATCACTGTACAATCAAATTTTGTTACCTTGGTGCCCGTAAAAGATGAAGCTGGCTTAGAGAATTTTTTAGACAAACTCAAAGCTGGTGGAGGGTTAAATCAGCGGCAATATAAAGGAATTACTATCTTAGAAACTAAAACAGGTAATTCAGCAAACCCAAGTTTTCCTGAGAAAGATAACACAATACCTTCCGTTCCTAAGTCTCCGATAAATAAAGCTGTTAAAGTTAAACCAAATATTTTTCAAAAACCTACTTTAAAACCACAAAGAAGTTTAGCTATAGCTATTTTACCGAAACATATAGCAATTGGATATTCAAATAAAGCAATTGAAAGAGTAATTAATACTAGCAGACAGAAAGCTGCAACTTTAGCACAAAATTCTCAGTTTCAGAAAACAATTAGACAATCTCCAGCAGGAAAGCCGCTGTTTGCAATGTATCAAGATCCAATTGGTTATCTTAATTTTGCAAAAGAGATAATAAAAGACCCTAGTTTGGGTTTACCTAATTTTAATTTAGATGATATTCTTTCTTCCAGACAACTTAAACAATATAAAAGTATTGGTTCTTTCGTTACAGTTCAAAAGGAAGGAATTCGTTTTCAATTAAATACTTATCCTGCTCCTGAATTTCAAACCAATAAACTTGCTAACAATATTCAAACACAAACTATTTTATCTCGAATGCCAGCAGCAACATATTCTGCTGTTAACGGAAATAATCTGAATCAAAGATGGCAAGCTATAGCCAAATTATTAAGCTCTCAGAAAGAATTGAAAAATGGTTTAACAACTTTACGCGGGCTTATCCGTAGCAATACCGGGCTGGATTTGGATCGCGATATTATTAGCTGGATGGATGGGGAATTTGCATTTTTTATGTATCCTACCAAGGGCGGATTTTTTCAAGCGGTAGATCCTAACTTAAAAATGGGAATCGGTTTAGCCGTTCAAACAAGCAATCGCAGCGCAGCAGAAGCAACTTTAAATAAGTTAGAAAATTTGATTACATCTGTATCCAAAGGAGAAGCAGAAGTTGTTCAAAAGAACATCAAAAATCAAGCCGTAACTAGTTGGGAGTTTGAAGGAGATTCTGCTAAAAGTTTGCTTGCTTACAGTTGGGTAGATGACAATACATTGATTTTGACAACAGGATATGGAGCGATCGCAGATTTAGTACCACAGCCTTATGTAGCTCTAGATAAGACTTATAACTTTAATACAGCAACTAACTCTTTTCCCAGCCCAAATGCTGGTTACTTCTACATGAACATGGGTTCTTTGCTGTCTTGGATTTATAATTTTGTACCACAGGAATATAGCAATAATCTATATTTTAATATGTTTAAGCAAGCTATAGGTTCGGTTTATAGTGTTAGTGCGACAACTTCTTCTCATGTCGATCGCCAACAAGCTGATTTCTTAATTGTTTTAGCGCCTGTAAGGAAAAAGATTAAGTAGTTTTTTGTTTTTATTCGTAAGCTTCTGACCTATGAATAAGCTGATTCAACGAGCATTTCTAACACTTCTTGAGCATTTTTTATTGCTTCTTCATAAGTATCGCCGTGGGTACAAGGTTGAAATACATTTTCAAATTCAGGTAGTGAAACTACATAACATTGGTCTTCATCTGACCATTGGAAAATTATGGTATATTTCATATTTCTGTTTACTCGGCTTCCTCTTCTTCTAATTTTGTCAATACTTCAAGCGATTCATTAACTTGTTTTTCTAAATACGTTTTTGCATCATCGCCATCTTTACCTGCAATAATAATAAGTAGGTTGGCGTTGAAAATTGTAATTAGGGCAAGGCAGTCGGCAGTCGGCAGTGGGAATAAGGGTTTAAGCGTAGTTTACATTTTGTTATATAGTTCTGTTTTTCTCTGCCGACTTACTTAGCCTTAGATAATTTAGGATGCTTCCATTTCGTATGACTCCCCTTTGCCGGTTCATAAGAAAACCCTGCTTTACGTAACAAACTTTTCAATTCTCTAATTTTTTAGGCATATCATCGATTCACATCTTCCTCTGCTTAAAAAATTACTCCTAACTTCTAACTCATAACTAATTACTATTGGGAAATTTCCGTACCTGATATTCGGATGACTCTACTATCTCGTAAGTGAATTTCAAGTCTTTATCAAACTTTTCGGTAATAGCGTCTATCTCTTCTTGCAGAATCGATTTCCACTGTTGTCGCGTTTCCCAACGGATTACCATAACAAGCTCCTCGGGGTCATTTGGGTTGATCCACAGTTCTTTTCCTAAAAATCCTGGATAATCAACCAGGGCTGCTGTCCAAATTTCAGCGTCTCTTTGGATGTATTTTTCTCGGTCTTTGGGCGATATTCTAAACTTAAGTAACTCAATTACCACCTGCTTTCATTCCCCGTGCTACTTTGCCACAATAGAATTAGCATATTTGCTAAAGTTTAATTCTCAGCATAACTTTATTGTTACAAATAAGAGCCAACTGGGAAAATAAAGAAGGGAGAATTAGTAGGAGCGCGGTATGGAAAACAATAATTGGATGCAGCAATTGTTAATGCTCGGTATCGGTACAACTTCGGTAATGGCAGATAAGCTCAAGGAAGCAAGCGAGCAATTGGTTAAAGATGGCAAGCTCGATCCAGAACAAGCGAAAGCTGTTATGGATGACATGGTAGAAGAGCTAAAGTCCGAGCAGGGGAATTGGGACAAAAATATGCAGCGACAAATGAAAAATATATTACAAGATTTGGGAGTCGCACGTCAGTCAGAAGTAGATGAGTTGCGCGGTAGAATTGACCGTTTAGAGCGTCAAGTACGCGACTTAGAGAACAAGCTTTGGCGGTAATTTAAGGATGGGGGGAGATAAGGGGACAAGGAGAGAAGGGTGCAAAAAACATTTGTATATTTATTTTTAATTGCTTTTAACCTTTGACCTTTAACCTTTAACCTTAATAATTGTTCACTGGTTACTGTTCTGATTTACACTAAGTTTTGTTCTATTGGTAATCCTATTTTTGGAATATAAGACGATGGCAAGGATACCTCAATTGAAGGCAATTTTTAAGCGTATAGGTTTTTTGCTGCTTTGTGTTGTGTTTTTTGGGTGCGCTCAAATCAATACCGAAGCCCCACAGAGTAATGCTTCACAAAACACTATTCAAGAATCACCAGCGTCTACTACAGTAGCTGATAGTACCACTACAAAAGCGAGCGATAAGAAAATGTCTGACAATGTTGTAACTACTCCTTCGGGATTAAAGTATGAAGTTTTGCAGGAAGGAACTGGAGAAACTCCTCAAGCCGGACAAACTGTAACCGTTCACTATACGGGTACTTTAGAAGATGGAACTAAGTTCGATAGCTCTCGCGATCGCGGTCAACCTTTCCAATTTAAAATCGGTCAAGGACAAGTAATCAAGGGTTGGGATGAAGGACTTGGCATTATGAAAGTTGGCGGTCGTCGTAAATTAATCATCCCCCCTGAGTTAGGTTATGGCTCTCGCGGTGCGGGTGGTGTTATTCCTCCTAATGCAACTCTGATTTTTGATGTGGAATTATTGGGAGTTAATTAGTATTAGGAATTTGGCATTGGGAATAGATGATTAAAAGTTAGGAGTTATAAAATTACTTTTAATTTTGTAATTGTTGACTTTTTGTTTTAGTAATATAAAAAGCTCGGTTTCTTCAATGAAAACCGAGCTTTTTGAATTTTAATGTCCCAAATGGTGAGCATAATTCGTAATTCGTAATATCACCCTCCGGGTGACGCAAGCTACGTAATTCGTAATTAATGCCCCATAAATGAAATTTAGGGGCTTCAACTTCGCGTAGTTGACATCCACGGATGAATCCGGGGGCTTCAAACCATTAATGTTTTCCCGGTGAAGGTTAAAGGTATTAAAAACCCTCGCAAAGAATGGGAACAACATATTTTAATTAAGGCTCAAATCTTTGCTAGCCAAGAGTTTAATCATGTCTTATTTAGGAGGATTTTAAAAATTTGAAATGGCTTTGTGTCAGATTTAAATATGCTCCCAATTCCCAATTATGAATAATGACTTGGTTGCGCTAAGTTTTTAAACTTGGTAAATTGCGGGTCAAATAATAATTTAATAGTTCCGGTGGGACCGTTTCTATGTTTGGCTATTATCACTTCTGCAATTCCTCTATCAGGACTGTCGGTGTTATAGTATTCATCGCGATACAGCATCATTACGAGGTCGGCATCTTGTTCGATACTTCCACTTTCTCTTAAGTCTGATAGCATAGGACGTTTGTTTGTTCTAGCTTCTACTCCTCTACTTAACTGAGATAATGCAATGACTGGAGCGCCTAATTCTCTTGCTAATCCTTTAATACTTCTGGTAATTTTTGATAGCTCCTGTACGCGGTTATCCCCACCACCTTCCATTAATTGCAGGTAATCAATGATAACTAAACCAATATCGGTACCGGCTTCTGCTTGCAAGCGTCTTGCCTGACTACGCATTTCTGTCACGGTAATATTAGGAGTGTCGTCAATAAAAATCGGCATTTCTGATAGTATGCTGATTGCTCTACTCAAGGGTTCCCATTGAGTTTGACTGATGCGTCCAGTTCTTATATAGGTACTTTCAATTTCCGCTTCGCTGGATAATAGTCTCTGCACCAATTGGTCTTTTGACATTTCTAAGCTGAAAACAGCAACTGGTAGTTTATATAAGGATGCGATGTTGTGAGCTAGATTGAGACAGAATGCCGTGTTATGGACGCAAATGTCGTTAGCAACGAAGTTATGGGTGTGTGGAATTGTCAAATCATAAACTTGTTTGTTTCCCATTGGCTCTATAGAAACAATTTCATCCCAATATATATCGCTACTTGCTAATTGCTGTAATCGCAAATTTTCCAATGCTGTTGCTAATTGAAAAAGCCTTTCTCGCGATAAAGCACGTTTACCAACATGAATATTTGAATAACCTTTAATTCCTGCCCGTTTGGCTAAACCAGTCCAAGTCTCTTCTTCTTTTGCGACTGCTAACTGCTTCCAAACTTCTATGGGTATTAGATCGCGATTGGTTTGGTATCTTTTTTGCAGTAATGCTGCTTTTACCTTGACCAATATTTCTTGTTTACCAAAAATACCAATTTCTGATACAAAGTTTTTGATGGCACGAGCGTTGGTAATATCGAGTTGCCAAGCGGTTCTGATTGTACTTTTATACTTAATCGACCGAGTTTTTAAAGTAGCGATAATACCAAATCTGAGCAGTAAATGCTGTATCTGTCGGGAAAATTTTTCGTTAACGCAGTAGCAACCTAGCTGCACTTGCCCGCTTTTTAATACGCTAGCCCAACCGTCAATCGCAAACAGGCGATTCAGAAATAAAGCTATTTGCTGACGCTCTAATGTAAAAACAAAGCCAGGAAGTGTTTTTTCTTCGGCTTTTTTACCCCATAGTTCTAATTCTTGCAGCCACAGAATCAGAGGATTGTCTTTTGCTTCATATGTCTCAACATTAAGAATCGGCGATCGCTTGGAGCGTCTTTTCTCTTTAATCTTTAGCTGAGGAGAAAAGTCAGTAACAGATAAGGAAAAGTCTTGCACAATTGAAGGGTTATTGTTGCTGAATTTTGGCGTTGTATCTGTTAAACAACCATCACCGATTAAATAGGCTAATAGTTTTACCTCGCATTCCCGAATTTGCTGCGTACCAAATACCTCTATCTTCCGAGGTACGGCAATTTTATCGCCTACTTTCAATTCAGACAGTTTTCGCCATCCGTTGATAGTTAAGTAAGGATGGGTAATAGTTGTCTCAATATACCTTCCCAAACGAGTTTTTACGCCAAATACCGGCTTAATCCCATCATTAATAAATGCCTCTGGCTTCGTATAACCAAATTTCCAGTTTTTTTGTAGCGTTAGCAATTCTGCTTGCTGATTATTATATATTTCCTTAATCGTAGAAATACTGCCATCACTCAATACTAATTCGGCATCTTCGTGCAAGCATTTTCCCATTGACGGACGACCGGCGACGATAATTAAGTCCGAACGCCCAAATCCACTAGTCATTGCATCTAGATCGTAGAATCCGCATGGAATGCCCGGTAATGCTATTCCTTCGTGCCGTTCTTCAATATCTGTGAAGGTGTTAATCAGAGTATTGGATATATGAACTAAGCCGCTTGTATTGCGCGCTTGGGCGATTCCAAAAACCTTTTGCTCGGCTTTGTCGATAACACTACGAAATTCGGTTTCAGTTTCGTAACCTAATGAAACTATCTCATTCCCCGCTCTAATTAACTGCCGTCGTCGATACTTTTCTACTACTAAGGCTGCTAAGGCATCGATGTTTACAGCTGAAACAGTTCTATCTACTAAAGAAGCTAGTTTATTTCTACCGCCAACCTTTTCGAGCAATTCATGGTCATTTAGCCAACTGAGAACTGAAAGTAGATCGGTGGGTTTTCCTTGAGTTTGTAGCTGCAACATCCCCGTATAAATATCTTTATGGGCGCTGATATAAAAAGCTTCCGGCTTGAGGATATCGCTAATTCTGCTGATGGCTTCGGGATCTAATAAAACTCCACCTAATATGGCTTCTTCTGCCTCTATATTTTGTGGTGGCAGCCGCTCCGCATTCCCTTGAAAATTTAATTCTTCAGACATGAACCCGTAAGATATTTTTTAATATACAGAACAAGTGAACTATTAAATTTGTAGAACAAATAGTCCGCAAATAATATGTAGAGACACTGCGGCGCAACGTCTCTACACATAATGAATAATTTTGAAATAATTAAACCATAGATTTTATGGAAAAATACAAATGTATCTAATTTATCTATGGCTTATCGTAATTATCCGTAGTAGCAAAATGTGAGCAATCAAAATTACTCGCTAGCTACAACTTCAATATTTACTTTTGCGCTTACGTCAGAGTGTAGTTTAATTTCGGCTTCGTATGTACCCAAACTGCCGATATCTGGAATAGTAATACCGCGTTTATCTACTTCCATTTCGGTGGAACCTTGAATAATGTCAGCCACATCTTGGCTGGTAACGGTACCAAAAATGGCGTTGTTTTCACCAACTTGTTTAGCAATTTTCAAGTTACCAAGTTTTTCCAAAGCTGCTTTTTGTTCGACAGCTTTTTGTTTGAGTTCTTCTTGACGCTGGCGTTCTAATTCTCTACGACGTTCAACTTGTTTAAGGATACCGGGAGTTACAAAAGTTGCCAAATTTTTAGGAAGCAAGTAATTACGAGCATAACCGGGGGCTACATCTACTAAATCGCCAAATTTCCCTAATTTGTAAATATCTTGATTTAATACTAACTGTATGCGTTTCGCCATCTTTCTTTTTCTTCTATTTACTGTGTTTCAAGCACCGGTTGGGCGTTATTCCAATATTTCGGCGAACAGCCAATAAATCCGACGGTGCTTACCTAAAGCCTACAGATTCTAGCGAAATGCAAGGGACATTGGCAACTGTTTATCTAAGTTAAGCAAAAATTAATTATTTTGTAGACATCTTACTTAATTTCTTAATTCAGCTTCCATCGATTAATCTGTGATACTCAAGCGTATATTTTTTTATCTTCTAAGGATTTATTTTACAGCTGTATCCTAATTTATTTTGATAATTAATTTTCATAATTAGGAATTGAAGAGTTTGTGTTTACAGGGTTGCAATTATTGCTTTATTTTTTTGTTTTCTGCTCCGAAGTTAACGCGATTATTTGTCAAGGTTTATGTACAAAAAGTTATAAACTATTTCATCATTTGGATGATTTTATAGCAGTATTTTTATACTACTTACAGACTATAAAATTCTACTCAGAAGAGGATTTATTTTTTGTGTCCAGTTGTCAAATTAGAGACAGTCTTTTTTAGAGTAGATTTATTATAAATTTTTATGGTCGCCAATCCTCCCAAGTCAATAGCTATTACTGCTGAGTCTCATCAACGTTTATGGATGCCCGAACAAGTTTTATTTACACCATCAGCCTTAGATGAGGATTGGGGACAGCAAATATTAGCTCGTGTAGAATCTTTAGGACTTCCCGTTCAAAAGCTTAAACAAAATCGTATTACAGGTTTACGGGGAGAGACAGAACGCGAAACCTATACAACGTCTAAGCGTACTTTAGCGGTTGTGACGGCTCCAAAAGGTCAGTTTAAACTTACTCCAATTCCACCTTCAGCAGACTGGCAGTTTCACCTAGCTCAAGGATGTCCGGCTCATTGTCAATATTGTTATTTGGCTGGTAGTCTCCAGGGACCTCCGGTGATTCGAGCTTATGCTAATTTGCCTGAAATTTTGGATAATCTCAAAAATTATGAAAATTCAGAAAAAATTACTAGCTATGAAGTTAGCTGCTATACCGACCCTTTGGGCATAGAACATTTGACTGGAAGTTTAGCTGAATGTATTCGCTATTTTGGTAGCCGAGATAAAGCGAGATTGCGCTGGGTAACAAAATTTGACAATGTAGATAATCTTTTATCGTTACCTCATAACGGTAATACTAGATGTCGTTTTAGTATTAATGCTGCTTCTATTTCTCGGAGTTTAGAAGGTGGAACGGCTTCTGTAATGCAGCGCTTGCAGGCTATTCGTAAGTTAGCTAATAGTGGCTATAAAATTGGTTTTGTTATCGCTCCAATTATGCCTATTGAAAATTGGCGCGAAGAATATACTCAACTGCTTGATGCTGCAAGAACTGTTCTTAATTTTGATTGCGATTTGACTTTTGAATTGATTTCCCACCGCTTTACTCCCGGTTCCAAAGGAATTTTGCAGCAGTGGTATCCTAACAGTAAGCTCGATTTAGATGAGTCAAAGCGCAGCATTAAACGTAATAAGTTCGGTGGTGTTAAATACGTTTATCACAAGGACACCATGAAAGAATTGCGGAATTTTTTTGAAAGTGCGATTGAGGAGCGCTTTCCTGACGCTGAGATTTTGTACTGGACATAAGAAGGGAATTGGGCATGGGGTATGGGACTTTAAGCTTAATAACTCCCAACTCCTAATTCCTAACTTTTTAGCTGTCAGAATAAGCCATGCCGTTAGCTTCAGCGTAGCGATGCATAAAACGCATAAATCTTTCCCAATGGTCATCTTGTTCAATTTCAATTTGGCAGTCAACTCTTTTTAACTCATCTCCTTCATCGCCACCAAAAATAAATTTAGTAGAGGAAGGAGTAACGTTAATTTCTCCTTCTTCATCGGTCAAAAGCATTGTATTTAAAGATTTTTTGGTAAAGCTATTAAATTTTTCTAATGCTTGTAATTGGTCGAATGTCATTAAAACTATGCGTTTACCGGTGTTCGGATTGCGTCGCAGGCTGACGTTTCCTAATTTTTCGTTTATGCCAGCAAAAAACTGAATTGAAGGACTAGCCATGATTATTGGTAATTGGTAGTTGGTAATAGGTAATTGGTAGTAAGAAACAGGTTATAAGCTGATGTGCATCCGTCAGATAAAACTATTTATGATATGCGAATTAATACGCAATAGCTTATCAATGATTGTGTTAGTTATGAAGCTTATTAATCTAGTCAATGCAAAAATATGATTCTTTATCAACAAAGCTGAGTTTGTTTGATAATGAATTACCTATTACCCATTACCTATTACCAATTACCCGTTTAATTTATCTTCTATAAGGATAATAATACTGTGAATTGTACCGATTATTTGGATAAGTTGTTGTGGGTATTGTATTGTTTACACCGTTGGGAACGGGATTCGGTAGCGGGGGTTGATAAGTGTTGATTCCTGTAGGTGGATTATTTAAATAAGGAGAGTTGCTACTCGGTGGCAGCATATTATTTCCTGGTGTAACCGGCATGGTGACTGGTTGATTAAAGTGTTGATATGCCGAACGAGACACGGAAGTAATTAAAGTTTCTGCACGAGAATCATTTCTGGGACGCTTTACCATCACGGCTGCAATGTAGCGTTTACCGGATGGTAATTCAATTAAACCTACGTCACCTAACATTGCGCCAATATACCCAGTTTTATTGGCTATTCTGGCTCCGGCACCTAAACCTTTGGGTAGTAAATGCCGTCTTTGATTGCGACGCATGATTTCCAATATTTGTTGGGAGCCTTGCCTTGAAACTAATTGTCCTTTACTCACCATTGCTATTACTTGTGCCAATTCTTTGGGGCTGGTGGTATTGGTTCCTTGAATGTCGGGTAGTGGATTTTGAAGTGATGTAGCTATTAATCCCCAACTGCGAAATCTTTGATTTAAAGCATCTATGCCACCCATGCGGGCAATTAACATATTGGTAGCGGTATTATCGCTAATTACCATCATTTTATCTGCGACTTCCAATGCAGTGAATTGGCTTCCTACTGGCTTGCTTCGCATATCACCGGAACCACCTGCAATCATATCTTTAGTCATGGTTAGCGGTTCGTTTAGTTTAATTTTTCCTGCTTCTACATCTTGGAAAAAGGCAACTAATATCGGTATTTTAATGGTGCTGGCTGCTGAAAATGAAGTGCTAGCATTTATGTCTACATAATTACCGCTATCTAAATTTGCTACGAAAATTCCTGGTGTCAGATTTGGTGTAGCTGCTACAAGACTTTGTATACTGCTTTTTAAAGGAATTATTTCTTGAGTTAAATATAAACCTTTGGTATTAGCGGGTGTTTGAGGCTGATTTTTTTCAACTTGAGTTGGGTTGGAAGCTGTCGTGTTTTGATTTGCGGGGTCTAATACTGATAATGCCGTACCTACAATTGCGCCAATTCCTACTCCTACAATTAATAAGCGCAATATATAAAGTATTGTTCTCGCCATTGGTTTGAGGCGAGTTTTATTAGATACTTTGACTCTTTTAGTAACTCGTTTATTAAATTTTAAAGGCGGAATCTTACCGTTTACTGCAGCAGATTTCATGCCTTTAGATGCTGCTTGCGATGCTTTCTTTTTTCTCAGCCAAGTTTCTGCTGGCGCTTCTACTCTTTGTCGCTTTCGAGGTTTTTTGGCGTTATTGGAGGAAGGATTAATTGTTACACGTGAAACTGTTCCACCTTGTTGGGATGGACGCTGTTTTCCTGCTGTTTTGACTCTACTGTTTCCCGGCTTTTGGACTTTACGTACTCTTTGACGGCCCTTTGTGGGTTGTCGCCGTCCAGAAGCTGTAAATTTGTAACTTGATTCTGACACCGCTACTCCTTCTCACCCACTAATTCTGTTAATAAGCTACTAACTAACTCTCGAACCCAACTTTTTTTAGTGCCCCTTCTGAAATTGCCCTTCGTAGCATTTTTGTGCTTAGTGTAAGCTATTGTTCTTAATTTGGGGAACAATATAATATATATGATTAATATTCTTTCATCTATTTTTATAACTTTCCGGATTGGCTAAGTGCCCATTGCATTTGCCTTAAGATACCTCTTAGCATAGCGACTTCTGTTGTTTGTAGCTGAGCGCGATTATACAATTGCCTAAATTTTTCCATACGACGAGCAGCAGTATGAGGATAAAGATACTCAATAGATAGCAGTAGCGATTCTAACTGTTCGTAGTAGCCTTCGACAACCTCTATCGGTGCAAGTTCGCTATTTAATTGGTTGTTTTCTATGGTGAGGGGTTGACTTTGTGCTAATTCATAACAGCTAATTGCTACAGCGGAGGCTAAATTTAAGGATGCATATCCGGAATCCGTAGGAATACGCATAAATTTCTGAGCGTAGTTTAATTCTTCGTTGCTTAATCCTCGGTCTTCTCTACCAAATATTAATGCTGCTGGTTGTGAATAAGCTTCTAATAACCACGGTAATACTTCGCGGGGACTTTGTAGAGGACAATTATCTCGAGTTCTGGCTGTCGTGGCGATCGCTCTTTTGCAGCCTTTTAATGCTTCGGGTAATGTTGGAACTGATACTGCTGCTTGCAAAACGTCTTTAGCGTGAACTGCCATAATCATGGCTTCTTCTCCCAAATAATCGCATTGGGGATTTACTAACACCAGTTGTTTGAGTGCAAAGTTTTTCATCACTCTTGCTATAGAACCAACGTTTAATGGTCCTGCTGGTTCTACTAAAATGATTTTTACCCCTGATGCGTTCATGAAAGTATTTCTCCGAATGATTTGGTTGTGTTTAGGGAGTAGGGAACAAATATTTTATTGCTAATTAAAAAATTCTCCCATTCATCCGCTCAGGTGTTCCCGAAGGGAGATAGCCTGTCCGCTTTTCTGGATTTTTAGTTTGATTTATAGAAGTATTTGAATACATAATTGTAATCTAGATTTGATTACTCTGAAAACTTACTTAATTCTTTATTTTAGATAAAAATTGTAAGTAATTCGCAGTTGCCTTCTTGGCATTTTCTATTAGTAGTAAATGTCCAGCCTTTGGTAATCGGATGACTTGGCTTCGGGGAATACAGCGTTGCAATCTAGAGGCTCCACGAATGTCATAGATTTTGTCTTCTATACCCCAAATAGCAAGGGTTGGCAACTGAGGCGATCGCCTTTGTGTTTGACACAGTACATCATCATACAGATTTATGATGTCCCAAATCTTTTGATAATGACGGTTACGAGTAATATAGTCTTTTACTTTCTCTGTTTTTACAGAATCGGGGATAGTGGGAGGAGTAACAAACAGCAGGCTAATTTCCAAATCAAATTGTTCTTGAGTTATTGGAATAAAGGGGTTTATACCATCTTTGATGGAATTTCTGACGCTCGAAGCCCAATCAGCTATACCTAAAGGTGAACCGATAAATGCAAGGCTAAGTAACTGTTCTGGGTAACGCTGGCTGTAAAGAATGGCAATTGCTCCTCCCATAGAACTACCGGCTACGTCAAAGGAGTGAATTTCTAATTGATTCGTTAACTTGTGCAGCAGTTTAACCTGATTTTCTAGGGTATAGTCCCTCGTTGTGAATCCAATGCTGCTACCGTAGCCTGGTAAATCAGGAGCAATCGCCTGATAACCTGCCATACTCAACTGACACATCATGCTGCTCCACTGTTCTTTGTCGGCAAATAGTCCGTGGAGTAATAAGATAGGTTGTCCGGTGCCAACTTGGTTGTAGGATATCGTTCCATTACCAATAGGGGCGGAATAGGTGGCAATCGCGCAGCTTGAAGCGGACGCTGGACGATTCACACTAGCGTTACTCAACAATCCATATAGTATCAGAATCATTAAGAATGGTAGAATAACTAGTCTTTTCATAGTTATTTTTTAAGTTTGTGTTGCAAAAAGTTTTGGTTATAGCCGTGCAAGTAATACATAATGCTTCGCAAAAAAAACTATGATGACCACCGTATAAGGATTATGGAGTTCCAATAAAAAAGTCCTTGAGAGCTTAAAACCCTTACGTCAGGTTGAGCAACAGCAAAATCAGCAATCGTTTTATGTACCGCCAGAGGATAATTGTTGGGTAGTTATGCAAGTCAAAAAATGGTTCCGTTAATAATTGGATTTAAAACGTTCCCAATAATGGCAACACTTTCTTTTTCAGTATTTTTATTAAATCTGGTGACATGTAATCATATTCGTCAGGGATATCTAAACACACTACTCGTTTCCCTTTCATAAATGATTTAAAGTTTTTCGATAATTTATTCTTATGGGAATTTTCCATTACAAAAATTATATCAGCCCATTCAATGCTTTCTGTTGATAAAAGATTTTCTGCACCTTTATTTAAACCAGCAGATTCTACTTCTACCCCTTCATATTCTGAAAAAATTGCTTCTGCGGTGGGGCTGCGTAATTTATTTTGACTGCATAGAAATAATAGTTTTTTCATACTAATAATTTAGAGACGGCGTACATACTGCAATGTCTATCAAAAATGTTTTGAATTAAAGTCCCGAGCAGACAAGCTGTAAAGCACCCCACAATCTTTAGCGCTAAAGCGCAACTACAAACATGAAAAAACCGGGCATTTTAAACCCGGTTTCTTAATATACTTATACCAACTCTGGCAATTATTAACCTAAAATTTAGACCATCTGTGATGTTTCTACTGTAGGTTGTGGCTGAGGTTGGAACATGAATAAGGAGTAAACTACATCGCGGCGGATGTTGGTCATCATATCCAGGAATAGTTCGTAACCTTCGCTCTTATATTCAATTAATGGGTCTTTTTGACCGTAACCGCGCAATCCGACTGATTCTCTTAAGGCTTCCATTTGCTGCAAATGCTCGCGCCATAAGGTGTCAATTCGCTGCAAGATAAAGAATCGCTCTGCTTGACGCATTAATCCGGGTTGAATTTGGTCAACTTCGGCTTCTTTCATGTCGTAAGCGATGCGAACTTGCTCGTGTAAAAAGGCTTTGATTTCGCTCATGGACATGTCTTCTAAATGAGAAGGCTGTAAGTCCGATAGCAGATAAACGAATTCTTTGACTTTTTCGGCTAATTTATCTAGCTCCCATTCTTCCGATGGTAAGTCTGGATTAACGTAATAATCAACGATGTCATCCATCGTTTTCTCGGCATATTTAATTACCTGCTCTTTTAAATCTTGCCCTTCTAATACTCTACGACGTTCGGCGTAAATTGCTCGACGCTGATTGTTCATTACTTCGTCGTACTCGAATACCTGTTTACGAATGTCGTAATAATAGGTTTCGACTTTTTTCTGGGCACCTTCTAAGCTGCGAGTTAGCATACCCGATTCAATGGGCATGTCTTCTTCTACTCGGAACATGTTCATTAATCCAGCCACGCGATCGCCACCGAATATTCTCATTAAGTTGTCTTCTAAACTTAAGAAAAATCTGGTGGAACCGGGGTCACCTTGTCTTCCGGCACGTCCTCGCAGTTGGTTGTCAATGCGTCGCGATTCGTGGCGTTCGGTACCAATTACGTGCAAACCGCCCAAGGAAATGATTTTATCGTGTTCTTTGTCGGTAAATGCTTCGTATTCTTCTTTAACGCGGTTGTATGCTTCCCGCAATTTCTGAATTACCGGATTTTCGGTTGGTGCTTTCTCGACTGCAACCGCAATTTTATCTTCAGCTTCGAGTTCGGATAAGCTACGTTCGCCAAATTCTTTGACAGCAGCTTCGGTTGCTTGTTTAAGAATATTTTCGGCTTCTTTACTTATCTGAGTTGGAAATACTTTCGGCGAAGCTTTCCAAGTTTTAACTTTTTTACCGGGGACAAAACCTTGTCCACCAGCGGGATTAGTTGGTAATGTTGCTTTATGGGGCGAAAATGTATCTTCGTCTTCTGGCTTCACGATACGTGGCATTAAAAATTCACGAACTTTTAAACGTGCCATGTATTCGGCATTACCACCCAAGATAATATCGGTACCTCTACCAGCCATATTGGTGGCGATAGTTACCATGCCGCCGCGTCCAGCTTGAGCTACAATTTCAGCTTCCCTTTCTACGTTTTCAGGTCTGGCGTTAAGTAGCTCGTGAGCAATACCAATTTCCTTGAGTAATTGGCTGAGATATTCCGATTTTTCTACACTTGTGGTTCCGACTAAAACAGGTCTGCCGGTTTCGTGCATTTCGGCACATTCTTTAGCAATGGCTTTCCATTTACCGACTTCTGTTTTAAATACCATGTCAGGCAAATCTTGACGCTGCCTGACTCGGTTGGTAGGAATTATGGTTACTTCTAATTTGTAAATCTTTTCAAATTCAACTTCTTCTGTTTTTGCAGTACCTGTCATCCCACCTAGTTTGGGATACAGCAAAAATAAGTTTTGGTAGGTAATAGAAGCTAAGGTTTGAGTTTCGGGCTGAATATCTACATTTTCTTTAGCTTCAATTGCTTGGTGTAAACCGTCGCTCCAACGTCTTCCCGGTAATACCCTACCAGTTGATTCGTCAACAATAACTACTTCCCCATTACGAAGGATGTAGTTGACATCTGGTAAAAACAGTTCCTTGGCTTTAATTGCATTAAACATGAAATGCGCCCAAGGGTCTTCAGGATCGAATAAATCGGTTACTTCTAACAGTTCTTCGGCATAAGCAAAACCTTCATCGGTTAAAAGTACGTTACGAGCTTTTTCGTCTACTTCGTAATGTTCCTCTTTCACCAAAGCTCTAGCAATCTGAGCCGCTTTGACGTATTTCTCAGTTGGTCTTTCTACCTGACCGGAAATAATCAAGGGAGTCCGGGCTTCGTCAATTAAAATCGAATCAACTTCGTCAATTACGCAATAGTTGAACGGAAGCTGCACTACATCCGCCATTGACGTTGCCATGTTATCCCGCAGATAATCGAAACCTATTTCACTGTTGGTAACATAGGTGATATCGCATTCATAATTTTTCTTCCGTTCTACGGGAGTCATGCTTGACTGAATTAGTCCTACAGTCAATCCTAAGAAACGATGTACCTGTCCCATCCATTCAGCATCGCGGCGGGCTAAGTAATCGTTTACGGTAATTACGTGTACGCCTTTACCAGTTAATGCGTTTAGATAACTAGGTAATGTCGCAACCAGGGTTTTACCTTCCCCGGTTTTCATTTCTGCAATTTGTCCCTTGTGCAGAATCATTCCACCCAATAACTGCACGTCGAAATGACGCATCCCCAAAACTCTTCTTCCGGCTTCCCTTGTTACGGCAAAAGCTTCTGGCAGGATATCATCAAGGGACTCACCTTTACGAAGACGCTCTTTGAACTCTACGGTTTTACCCTTAAGTTGTTCGTCAGAAAGAACTTTAATTTCTTCCTCTAAGAGATTAACTTCAGTAATTAGTGGTTGGTATTTTTTTAGCTTACGAGCGTTGGGGTCGCCCAACAAGGTTTTTAACATGGCAACTTTGAATTTAACTAAACCAAGGAAGAAAGATTTTATCGACGATGGCAATTATTATAAGTACCCGTTACCTTTGATGAGCCTTTTTCGGCTTTGCAAAGGCACATTCCAAAAGAATTAACTCAAAAATAGTAAAAATACCAGCCCGAGAGCTGACCTTACAATTGGTTTTAACAAAGAACTTATATTTATCTAAGTTAATAGTATCATTTTGTCCCCAATGCAGCGCCGTAAAGCCCGACCGACAGAAGGCTGGTTTTCCGTCTTTTGGAAGATAGGTAACTGGTAATTGGTAATGGGTAATGGGTAATTGCTTATAGGTTAGGAGTTTCGGTTTTCCACCTTTGAACTTTGACCTTAAACCTTTGACCTGATTTTCCGAAAGTTGTATTCTGTCGCACCTGGATGACAGCTAACGCAACTCCCTACTTGTACGGGACGCTGTAATTCAACTTGCGGATGCAAAGCTTTGAAAAAACGCGATTTATTAATTCTATAAGGAGTTCTTTCTTCTTCTTTATGAGGACGAGAAAAAGTTGAAAGGTAGCGCCACACTAATATTCTAGGTGGGTCTATTAAAGGTTTCAATGTCGCGCCATAATGTTGTGGGTCTTGCAGCAAATTTTTCCAGGTTTGGGTTGGTAATACGGATGGTGGTATTGCAAGATGACAGCTCGAACAGTTTTCTAAATAAAGTTTTTGTCCTAACTGGTGTGCTGCTGGTACTATGTCTACGGTTCCAATCTCTGATGGAGGTACGGCACCATGAGCATTCGTTGCAAAAGTCAACAGCCAGCCCATAGCTACACTCCAAATTAATATTACCAATATTGTTCCTATCGGATTCTTCTTTAGTTGGGGACGATTGCGCCGCTTAAAATTTGCCATGAGTAATTTTGCAATACCAGATTTATTGGGCGATTTTTAACTATTAATAGTTCCTTGTTTTAGCTTTATATATAATTTTGAATTGTGTCGCGCCCGTTTAATGTATCAAATTATTAAGGGTAATGTTGCTAACCCAACATACTTGTTGCAAAAAGTATCATAAATATCTTCATTATTAACTTTAATTGGCTGCTACAAATTATATTTATTTTTAAGGTTTATTACTCATTACTCCGAATGGATTAATCTACATTAAGTTTAATCTGACACACAAACTTTTGAGGCGAGAACTGTGTCAGCAAAGGTTAAGCGCCAGAAACAATTGAACGGAACAAACATTTTCCATCTTTTACAATCAGGACTTACGCAAAGCAAAATAATCATTGCGACGCTCACTATCTCTAGGGAAGCATTTACCGGTCGGGTAATTGCGTCGCCCCTCGTGAGTAATGATACAGTTACGTTCTTTTTGCAAAGTCCTAACAATTTTAGCTCCCTGGTATGTCAGAGCAAATAATGCTAATCTGTTAGACAAGAAAATGCAAATACAATCATTGGCATTTAAGATGATTGTGATATAAATTTTTTTTAAGCTTGCGGGTCAGCAGATTACTTGTTTTTGCCTTCTTTGCGCTTATTAATCCTACTTTTACATTCGTAATAATAACTTTTTTCTTTTATCCGATTTTATTTATAAGACTTTGGCTTAATAGCTAAAATATAATTTCTAGTTTATTTAGTATTAAAGTAAAAAAATTGCACCCCGAACGTTTTCAATTGATAAAAAAGATGTCCCTAATGACCTTCGGAAATTCCAAAACTGTGCATAGCAACTCTTACAAACGATACTTAGTGTAACTACAGAATTTTACCCATACAACAGCAATTTCCACTAGGTAATATTACTCTAAGAATGTATGTCTATGTAAATTTACTAAGATTTATTCTGGAAATTTCTCCTCAATCTATGAGAAAATTTTTATTTATCAAGTTGCAGTTAGCAATACAATCTAAAGCTAAATATGTCTCATTATCAAAAGTTACTCAGAGTTTCAACCCTTGGTAAGTCTTTGTACAACATTACTCCTAAAATTGAAGCAATAGTTGCTGATTCGGGAATAGAAACCGGGCTTTGTACTTTGTTTTTACGCCATACTTCTGCTAGTTTATTGATTCAAGAAAACGCAGACCCTAACGTATTAGAAGATTTAGCTAATTTTATGGCTAAACTCGTTCCTGAATCGGCAAACTATATACATGATGATGAAGGCCCGGATGATATGCCAGCACATATACGTACTGCAATTACTCATACCTCAGAACATATTCCTATTAATCGAGGACATTTAGTTTTAGGAACTTGGCAAGGTATTTACATTTGGGAACATCGACAGCGCAATCATTCTAGAGAGTTAGTTGTCCATATTTCTGGATAACGACCCGAAAAAATAGAGAATTAATAATGAGTAATATTCTACAGTTGTAGTTGGTGTCTTTTTGGTTATTGAAATGTGTAATTGAATGCAATTTTAAGTTAATTATTAAGTTTGTTTATTACTTAATGTTTGTATTTGGTTTTTACAATACAGTAAAAATATAATTTGCTTTGATAATTGACTTGTTAATACAGGTATCAACAAGCAGCATCTTAATTTTTATGAAACCAGATTTTACACCTAATAGTTCTTTTCAAGTTTTGGATGACATTCTTGCTCAACAAGTTGTAAGCCCCTTTTCCTTGAATCCAAATCAATTATTTATTACTAGCTTCGCTCAATTAGAGGTAAAGGTTGTTCGACAAGTTTCGGATTCCTACTTGGTGACAATTATTTATGATACTTTGCACAAAGTACTTGATGCTTTATTGCATAATTTTCCAGAAAATATATTTTGGGATTTTGATTTTATAGTTAGTAGCTTAGTTCAGTTAGCTTTATCGGCTGAAGAAAAAGTAGAGATTTTAAAAGATTTCGGGAACAAAATAGTTTCGCTGATGGGTATGTTCGGTAAGGAATCAGAAATACGCTTTCGATACGTACATGATTTTATGTATGGATTTGACTGGGCAAGGTGGGTAAAGAAAAAACCCAATTACAGAGCAAATTCCGACCCTTTCTGTATTCATTTTATCGACCATTTATTGATTAAAGGCGAAGAAATATTACATAGTATCAAGACAAACGATGCCAAATACCCTCAAATATCTGGAAAACGCTATCGCAATCCTTTTTGCTTTTCCCGAGAGCCACAAGACGAATATCGTTTATTAAATTATCTTGCCGCTTGTAAATGTATTCCAGTTGCAGCGTGGGAATGGAATACTGTCGGGGTATGGGATAAACCTTTTTATCAGCTTCGCGAAGATGCTTCGCAAAAGTTAAATCTTGCAAAAAAATAATTCGTTCCCTACACAAAAAACAAAAAGAAGAATAAGAAGCAGAGAAACCTTTAAAATAAGTAACCGATGCCTTCATATTATGTAGTCAATGAAAGTTAACGATTTAATAATCTGGTTTGAGGAATGGGCTAATCCAGCATGGCAAGAAAAATGGGACAATTGCGGTTGGCAGGTAGAACCAGGAGTGTTAAATGAAGATGCAGGGGTTCTAGTTTGTCTAACTCCTACTTTGGCTGTGATGGAAGAAGCTATCGGTTTAAAAAAATCCGGTCATCCGGTGAATTTAATCTTTGCTCACCACCCTTTAATTTTCAATCCCCCTAAATTGCTACGTACTGGTGATGCAATTGGTGAAATGGTACGTTTAGCGTTTATTCATCAAATTGGTATATACAGCGCTCATACTAATTTCGATCAGGTGAATGATGGTACTGCTGACGTTTTAGCGCAACTTTTAAATCTTAAGGATGTGTTTCCTATAGTAAATACTCAACCTGGCTTAGGATATGGGCGTGTTGGTGTTCTCCAACCTTGCTTAAGCTTGCGGCAATTACTTAAAAAAATTCAATCTTTGTTAAAACAATCAAATCTAGTTCTTTCTCCACATAATGACTTAGATATATCAGTAGACAAAGTTGCCGTTTTAGGCGGCTCGGGAGCTAGCTTTATTCAGTCGGTTAAAAAAACTGGTGCGACAGTATATTTAACTTCTGACTGTAAATTTCACCAGTTTCAAGAAAGTCGCGATGCTGGAATTATTTTGGTTGATGCCGGACATTATGCTACCGAACGTCCTGCATGTGAAGCTCTAGCTGCTAAATTTGCTTCTCTTAATCTTACTTTTGTGGGTTTAAGCAGCTTTGATGAAGATTTTCGCCAATTTTTTCTTTAGCGTTTCATCCCACATTCCGCACCCTAATCTGTAATACTCGGTTATCACGGGTAATACATTAAACAAAAAAGAATCAAATCACACAAATCACTATTTTTTTAGCTTAGTACAGCGCGATCGCCATACAAAGCTAATGTCAATAAGTATCAATAAGGAAAGTATTATATTTGAAGGAATATTTATCCTTTGTCGATTAGCAAATATTACGTATAGCCTATTCCACAATAATCATAATTAATGATTATACATAATAAAATAGAAAAAATAGTATAAAAACTAGGAGGTAAAAGAAATAAAGCTTCTAACTCTAAGAACAAATAATTTGATTAATAATTATGTTAATTATCTAATCTAGCATTGATAATATCGATAACATTCATCTGGCAAAAAATTAAGTATAAAATTCCTATAATCTGTAAGATTAGAGATTTTTTTATCATTATTAAAAAACACAAGATGAATAGATTGAAAACATTGAAAAATCCATCTTAATGTCGGGCGTTCTGTAGGTTTACCTAATTGGTTTTTAATCGTCGATTTTGATGATGAAAGAGCAGCCCGAATTTGTCGCTGTGCAAGAGTATAAACCAATAAACATAACGCCATTATCAAAGAAGCGTGCTTCTATTCTTTTTGGAGTTTTAAGAAACACGCTGTCTGCAAAAAATAGAGGGTTACAATTTCCGCAAAAATAATGGGCAGGCTTCATAAACCAATTAACTCGTCAACCAACCGGCATCTTCCACAAAAAGCCTGCCCATTATTTTAAGGTTCCATCTCGGGTCTTTAAGAAAACCAAATCCTCTCTCGCACGATTGTTGAGCTTTATATTCAGAAATCATTCCTGAATCACTAAGTATGTTTTTATCTAAAATATTTGTAGCAAGAACAAAACGTCCAGCACTTTGAATACCATTGCTAATAGTAGCTTCGTTTTTTGATAATGTTGCTATCACTTTAAAATATTTTTGATTTTCAGTTTTAGCAGATAATATCTTTTCATCAACATGAATATTATCTAAATTATGATATTTGAACTTTTTCGATAATTTTAATGCTGCTTTCATTGCATCTTCATAACAATTAAACTGTTCCTTCTGTAATTTTTTTAATTGGGAAGTAGCGTTAATTTCTGATTTTTTGATTCTTTTTTCTAATTGACGTAAGTCAGACTTCTTCCTGGCTTCACTTTCGACTACTAACCATCTTTGTTTTACAGAAGCATAATTGCTTTCTTTAACAACATATGAGTAACCATTTATTTGACTTTTTACTAATTCAGAATCACTTATACTTGAAACCAATCTTTTAGCTTCACCCAGTGATAACGGCACACGAGATAACCATTTGATATCAGATAATAATTTTAGATTTGCAGCTGTATACAAAGCACTATCTGCGACCATCAAACTATCTACTTTTATTTGTTTTTTAAAATCAACTAATATTTTTGCAAAGCTCGCAGAATCTGCTTCATTCCCAGACGCTGATTTGAAAAAAATTGGTACATCTCCATCTCCAGAACATATTAAATCAATAATAAATTGTTTCAAATCTGGTCTATGGTGAACCAGTGCGTTGCGGGGGTTCCCCCCGTTGTAGCAACTGGTGAACCCGAAGGGTCACGAGAGTAACCATATGTTATTTCAATTTCCTGTGGCTCAGAATTTTCTACTATTTCTGTTTTGTTTAAATCATTTTTGTTTTGATTATTCTTATATTCGCCATGCAAATGAAAAGACGAGGAATCTAAATGTTCAGATAAGAGTGATACATCAAATGTTTTAAATGCATTTAATGAAATTGCTAAGAAAACATTACTTAATCCTTTACTGAACAATTTATCCATTGTCCTGCCTAATTTATCATCATTTAAATATTCAGGTTTTACTCCTTCTCCAATCAAATGCTCATAAGCTCGGTTCTCAAAAAAATTTGAAAACATATATAACGGTGCAGATACAAAGCCTAAACCATTTAAAATCATTGCTTTTACAACATGACCAGCACTTATTTTTTCTGTTAGCGGAGCGAGGCGTTAGCCTTAATATCTTCTCCTAATAAATTATTAATTATTTCTACTAAATTTATTGAATCAATAATTCCGGCGACTATTCCCAAGTGGTCAATATTTTTTATTTCAATTTCTTCGAGAGTAGACATAGCACCTAAAAATTGTGAAAAATACCTATTAATATTTTCACATTTTTCGTGTCTGAAAACTCATAAAAAGCGGTTCTAAAATAAACAAAACCTGTCTTCTAAAACACAACCTACCCTTTCTAATTTTTTGATACATAATTACTATACTTAATAATAATTATTATCATTTATATCTAATTAAATCAAAAACAACTATAGTTTTTATGTACTAATAATGAGTGCTAACCCATTTTTGGATCTGTGGGTGCGGAATGTGGGTTTCATGAGTAGTTATTTATTTTTTGTCGTATAAAATACTTTATAATATATTCATATTATCTTCATACTTGTATCTAAAACGACAATAAATTTATTTTTTAAACTTATTTATAGAAAAATATATAAATCGTTATTCCTTTTATAGTAGGGGTTTAAGGTAATTCAGCTATTAAAACTTTTGTGCAGGCTGTGATTAAAATCACAAATTTTTAGTGATTATATTCACTTAATAAAAAACGTAGTTGTTTCATGATGAAAAATAACGAAATGCTAACTTGGCTTTAATCAATGATGATTCGCGCACTTGTTGAATCTGCTTTTCAAACCGGATATTTGAGCGTTGAGTCGGAAGGCTTGCTGCATCAGATGCTTGCTAACAGAATATTCCGAAATGAAGATACTGCTGCATTGACGCGATTGTGCGACGCTGTTCGTCAGGGGCTAATTAAAAGAGAAGCGTCTTCGGAAATTTCTATGGAGTTTCTCGCTCAAAAAAAATAACTGCACAACAGCAAGGAAGAAGGGACAAGAGTTGTAGCTTAGTCAACCATTATTTTGCTCTAAACCATTTTGCCGATCCAAAAAGTTGATGTAATTTTTCAATCTTTGGGTGAAGGTTAGCCAGAGAATGAGTTAAGATCGATAGCATAGGGATGAATAATTGCATAATCACCCCTGACTACCAACCCCAATGATTATAAGTAGGCAAAATAAACAACCTCGATATTCACTTGCTTTGGAGTATCATTTAATTCATAATGGTAGAAATGATGTACCAGCAAAATTTTACCTGGTCGGCGAGAAACCCAAGCTATTTCACTTCTATGAAGCAAATATTCCTTGAATAATTAATTCAGAATTTTATTTTTTTGGTGCGGCAAGCAATATAATTCTATTAAACCCAAAATTTACCGCCATTATGCCGGTTTGGGTTCAAACACCGCACAACGATCATGGGTGTTATCTTTTATAGGGTTTATCCCAAGTTTTTACAGATTTTGAGTACGTTGAGAAAAAGGTAGAAGCACGCGAATGCTACACCGTAAGATTTATCAACTATGCTGTGATGCGCGGGAAATATGTATTTTCTTGCGGGACCAGCAACGCTGGATCGAACGCGCCCGCATTATAGATATTGAGGGAGATTTAGTCACCCTGCGCTATGAAACAGAAGAAGATGATGAAATTTGTTCTTGGGAGGAGATGGTTCGACTTGAAAGTATTGGCGCAGTAACTCAAAAGCTTGCTTCGGTTCCACGAGGTAATGTTGAACCTCTATTAACGGAAGATTGTCCGGAATCAGAACGTATTCGTAATCCGTCTACTGATTCTAATCCAGAGTAAGCTATGGCGAATTCGAGTTATTGTTCTTCTCTTTCAAAAGCTGGACAGTAACCTTCTAAAGTCACTTTAAAGTTATACAAGGGGGACGCGGTATTCCAACACCGTTGTCCTCTTTGATGTTTACAGGTTCCACAGCAATCTAATGATGACCAAATGTTGCGATCGCTATTTTGGTTGAGTAGTTCTCTAGGCGATAAACCACGCAATACTAATTCTTCTCCTTGCCAACGCGCTTCAATTAATCCCGTGTCAGCGAATTGCTGCCAGCGGGGGTCGTTTTTTATTTGCTCGGAAAGTGTAATTAGAATTGCTGTATCTAATTGAGTCAATTCTCCTTCGTAGTTTGTATCTGGTGCTGCTGGTTGTAAAAATGTATCGCCGATAGGAAGCTGGACTAAAGTTTCTATTTCGGGAGCATGTACGTGATAGCGGTTCTGCAATTCCTCTAATCCTGTTAAATCGGCTAGATAAGCTGCGGAACCGTGAACGAAAACAACATGTTGCGGTCTTAAGTTATGTATTAACTGAGTTGTACCTGGGCCGTCACTATGCTGTGCTAAGAGATAGCTTTCTACAGTACCCAATTCGGAATAATGCTCTGCTTTAATTTCTGTTTTCTCTGGTTGTAAAATAAGCCACGAGCTATTTTGTTGCTGGCAATATTTGCTTAAATCAGTTGTTGACTCCGTAAGAATTATACAGGGCGATTTACCGATATTATCCCTTTGAGAATTTTCTAGACGACGCACCCGAGGACGCACTCTTTCATCCCAAAACAATGGTTGATGGCGAGCAAAATTCTGTACGGAAGGGGGTAAATGGGGCATTAATTCTAAATAAGCGTCGCATCCGGCAGCAACATTTCCATCAACCCAAATATCTATATCTCTACCAGTAAAATGATGGTGGCTGCGAAGAAGCATGAGCAATTCTTGACCTAAACCTAATGCTGGAGTAGGCATTAATACTGAAGAACCTTCTGCGATCGCTCGATTAATTCTTTCTGCAAGTTGATTTTCTTGATTGCGCCGATGTGGATGACGAGCAGTACCGTAGCTACCTTCAATTATCAAGACATCTAATTCAATTCCGCGTAATTCTTCTAAACGAAAACCTTCTACTAATCGCGAATTCGACAGGAAAAAGTCTCCTGTATAAAGCAACTTATAAGAACGTTCAGAAGTTGTATAAGTAAGTAAAAAGGCGACTGCACCCGGTAAGTGTCCGCAAGGAAACAGTTCTACCGTAAGGTTTTCTTTTAGCTCTATTGTTGTACGCAGTTCTAAAGGTTGGAAAAGTGCGCGATTTTCTTCAGATTTTTTGTCCAACCAATTTAACGGTAATAGCTTACAGGTAACAACCGAAGCGTAAATTGGTAGCAGGGGAAATGTTTTGTGTAGTGCCAACAATCCCCTGGCATGATCTGGATGAGCATGAGTTACTAATACAATGTCTGCTGGTAAGGGGGTATTATCCGGGCGTGCTGACTTTTTTAACTTTTTTGCTAAAGGTGAAATATCTGGTAAGCCGCAATCGAGCATAATCCGATGAGGCCCCATTCGCAGCAATAGACAAATACCTTCACCATCATGATGAACTCCGTAAGGTAAGCATTCTAATTCGCTTTGGCTTTCCCCTTCATCAAGAGAGACTATTGAATAGCCTTCGCTCATATATTCCCCCGTATATTAGATTCAACAAAAATCTTTGTAGATGCTCCAACACCGATTCCGCATCCGGTAAAGTAGAAAATTTTTCGGCCGAGTTTGTTTTCTACACAACCTTATTACTGTAATAAAGAGGAGAGGAAGCAGAGGAATGTATTAAATCTCTATTCCATTCCTCTGTATCTACTGTTTACAGAAGTATCCATTTCTTGAATAAGCAGAAATGCACTCCTTCTACATTTTTAATGAGCGGAACCATTTCCGTGATAGTTTTCAGAATCATAAAAACCATTCTTGGTTCCAAAAATTAAGCATGACACGCTAAACACTATTGTAAGTACAACTAAAATTAGCTTCACATCCATATTGCTTTCCTTCAACTTTCATATGTTCCTATCTATATAGGATACTTCTGCTCTCAAGTAGATGACAGAAAAATTTTATTAACACATAATTATCTACTTTGCAATGAGTAGACTTACTATAATTACTCAGATTGTAGAACATTTGCATCTGGAGTGTCTATCTGCTTTTGTTACATCTAGGTAGATTTGCTATATATCCCAATTAAGTTTTTAGTCTTATTCTTTTTTCCCTTTTACCCTTAATTTCAAAGTAGCATCTGAGTTTTTACCAAGGCTTTTCTTTGCAAATATGCTTCGCTATTAGATTATTTACATACTTAATTTTTATAAGCTTATATTTAGTTTATGCTTGTTTATTTTATGAAGCATACAAGCGTTGATATGCTTAAACATTTAGATGTTTGAAAGCTTAAATTTATAAGCGCCTTACAGATGTTCAAACATTCTTGCATCTAGATGTTTAAACTTTTTGGTGTAAAATTTTGAGAGCATGTATAACTTTTGATGTTGGAAAATGATAATTACTGTAGCGGCTTTTAAAGGGGGTGTGGGTAAATCTATAACAGCGTTACACCTTGCTACGTACTTGCAGACTAATGCTGATACGTTGTTAGTAGACGGAGACTTGAATCGTAGTGCTTTAGATTGGTCTAATCGTGGTAGTTTACCATTTAAGGTAGCTAGCGAAGATGATGGGGTTGCTTTAGCTCCTTTATACGAGCATATAGTAATTGATACTCCGACTAAACCTAGTTTTGACGAGCTTAAAAGCATTGCGAATGGGTGTGATTTAGTAGTTGTACCGACAACTCCAGATGCAATTGCATTAGCTGCTACTATGCAGATGGTTGAGTTACTTAATAAATTGAAGGCTAATTATCGTATTTTATTAACTATTATTCCTCCTAGCCCAAATAGGTCGGGTAAAGAGGCTAAATTAGCTTTGAAAAATGCTAAACTACCTATTTTTAAAACAGGAATTAAACGACTTGCGGTATTTCAAAAAGCAGCTTTAGAAGGGGTACCAGTTAATGCTGTAAATGACGCTTACGCGCAGGTTGCATGGAAATATTATGCTGAAGTTGGTAAGGAGATTTTATCTTGATTAAGAAGAAAACTAACCGTTTTGACGAATTAATTGATGCTGCTCGTTCTCGTCAAAAACGAGATAAACCGCAGGAATTAGTTGAAGAAAAAGTTACTTTTAAAAGTAAAAGTACCGACCCCGATTACGTTCGGACTACTGTATATTTGCCTAAGAAATTACATCGCAGTTTGAAGTTAGCTGCTGCTACTGATGACCGCCAGATGAGTGATATTATGACTGAATTACTAGAAAAATGGCTTTCACAGAAGAGTTAGTTGTTAGTGGTTAGTGGTTAGTTGCTAAATACATAAGAATTGCGCGTGATGGTATGTATGGGTATTCTAATCATCAATAAAATTTATAAAAGTGTTACTTACCCTACAATACAGCAAAAATAAAAAGTCCGAGTTTAGTTACAAACCGGACTTTTTAATGATTAACTCTAGTATCTACTAACTACTTATAAATAAATCTCTTCCCCAGATTGAGTAAAACGAACGTTTTTGACGTTCCATTTGGGGTTGCTTGTCAAGGTTTTTTGGATACTTTGGAATAATGTGAATTGCTCGCAACTGGAAAGAGAAACTAGTTGCCTGGGAGAATCAGGAGCTACGCGGAAGTCTACTGTTGCAGTTCCATTGTTAACGTTGACTCGATAGTTAGCGATATTCAAATCGGCTGTATTTTTGGATGCAATAATTTTACCAACTGCATCTTTCATCGGTTCGTTTGCTGATACGGATACTTTTTGAGGTACTAATTTCTGACACTGCAAGTCGCTGGTATATACGGTTATATCAGAATTTTTTAGATTCCCGGTTTTATTTTGATTAAGGTTTTCTGATGACGGGGTTGTTTCTACTCCGAATGGCGCTGCTTTAGCTGTTGGTGATGGTGTCGTATTAATTTCTATTTCCGGGGTCTGTGGTACGGTGTTAGGCGTGGCTAGTGGGCTGCTAGCAACTGGAGATTGGTCGGATGGTGTTTCCTCTACGTTGTTAACTGTAGGGTTTGAGCCACAACTGCTAACGGCGATCGCCATTGCTGATAACATCAAAGGGAAAATATATTTTTGATTCTGACGGATAATTTTGTTCATAGTGTTATACCCTAAGTGTTTCTTTTTATCTCAGTATTATTTATATATGTTCCGTATCAATTTATAGCTGATATCCCATATTTTTTTAATGTTAGCGAGTTGCAATTTGACAAAGGTAATCGTGATTGATTTTTGTTTGGTGAGAACAAGATAAAAGTGTATAAGTAGGGGATGAGGAGATAAGTTAATTGCTTCAAAGATAGGAAAATAGCTTATGCCAAATAATCAATCTAGTACTTATAATCTGCGTAAAGCTGAATGGGAAGGTATACCTATAGATCTATGGGAGCCTGGGAAATGGAAGCAGTGGAAGGCTAAAGTATCTAAATCGGATGAGTTTGTTAAGTTAGAGCGCGAGTATTTGCGGATTAAATATAGCGTAAGCCAAGCTAATTTGGCTTTAAGTTTAGATAGAGTAAAAGTTAAGCTTAAATTAACGAACGGCAAAACTATCGCTTTGCAAGGTACTTTTCCCTGTAAATCTGGAGATATTGGTAAGAATAATAGTTCTAATAAACAGTATACCATTTCATTAGGTTTTGCGGCTAATGATGTAGGTTTAAAAGCTGCTGTTGCAAAGGCTCGGGAGTTGGATTTATTGTTGATGACAAAGCAATTTAAATGGACTCCTGAGTTATTAGGTAAAAAGGCTCAGAAGTTGAGTTCGGATAAAGATGAAAACTCGGTTAAAACTATTGGGGAATTAATTGAGGATTATCAGCAGGAGTTTTGGAAGACTCACGAGAAAAATAGGCAGGGTATTAAAACTTGGGAAAGTCATTATTTACGACATTTAAAGAAGTTGCCTCAAGATAAGCCTTTAACTAAGGATGCTTTAGAAATTGCGTTGAAGAATACTAAACCGAGTAGTAATTCTAGATTTTATTTGGCTTGGCAGTTAAGAAAATTTTGTCAGTTTTGCGAGTTTGATGGTAATAAGATTATTGATTCTTATGCTACTCCGTTACCGCAACCAAGTTTACGCAAAATTCCTAGCGATGAAGACGTTGTAAGTGGTTTTTCTGCTATTGGGGAAGCGTTATCTAGCCATGCTAGTAAGGAGGTAATGCAACCGGAGCAATGGCAGTGGTTATATGGTATGTTAGCGACTTACGGCTTAAGACCACATGAATTGTTTGCAATTGATTTACAGAGTTTTACCGATCGGAATAATAAATTCCATCTAGTTTATTTAAATCCGAGTTTGACTGAAGGAACAAAGACTGGTGAAAGAAGTTGTGGTATTCCTCCTTTGTATCCTCATTGGATTGAATTATTTGACTTGAAGAATATTAAATTACCATCTGCTGGGGGAAGTTTAAGCAATAAAACGGCGTTGATTCATATCAAGTTTAGGAATATTGGTATCGGTTTTAAACCTTACGATTTGCGTCATGCTTTTGCAATTCGGGGACATCGGTTGCAGGTACCAATTAAGACAATGTCTGATTATATGGGGCATACGGTACAAGAGCATACCAAGACTTATCAGCGTTGGATGAATGAGGATACCAATTTACAAATTTATCAAGAGGTAGTTATTCATAGAAATGGAACTAGTAAGGAAGCTTTGAAGGAAAGGATTAAGGAGTTGGAAGCTGAGAATTTAAGTTTAAAGGCAGAAAATGAGTCTTTGAAGGGGATTTTAGTTAAGCATCGCTTGGGAGAATTGTTGAATTAAGAAGAGTTAGGAGTTAGGGGTAGAAATTAAAGTAAATAATTTAATATACAAGGGTGTGTTAGATGCACGACAATTTACTGTTAATACGAAAAATTTGTATACATCATCTAACGCACCATAATGTTGACACAATAAAAGTATTAATCAGATTCATTAAACTCTTATCACAGTTAACACCTTAATGTTTTGTTTCTTGAAATTATAAACTGCATAAATACAGAGTACGCAGAGGTAAGATGGAATAAGAAGAAGTTTTTGTATGAATTTGAGACTACAAGCTATAAAATAAACTTTTTTGAACTATTTAGTTAATATTATTTTTCTTCTATTCCTTTTTTCGTAGGTTTTACGCAAGCCAGGATAATAGTGCATCAGCTATGTTGGATTTTTACTTTCCTGGTGCATGGAAATGGCTTTTAATCAAGAGAAATTTGATATTCTTATTCAGAAATTAGAGGTATTTGCCCGCAAGCAGCCAAGCGCGTATAAATTGCGCGTCGCATTAATAGCAATACTAGGTTATGCCTATATTTTTGTAATACTAGCCGCAACGTTAGCTTTATTAACGGGTATTATTTGGTTGATGCTTACTAGTAGGTCATTTAATGCTAGAGCAATACAGGTTACTATTTTTCTGCTAGCATTTGGACTGATTTTATGGGTATCTTTTCCAGTACCTACAGGTTTGTATTTGAAACGCGAAGATTTTCCTTCTTTGTATGCTTTTGTTGATGAATTATCATCCAAATTACAAGCACCGTGTTTTCATTCTATTTTGATTACTGATGATTTTAATGCTGCCGTGATGCAAAGACCGCGTTTAGGTTTATTAGGATGGCAGCAAAATTACCTGATTATTGGCTTACCTTTAATGTTAGCGCTGACAAAAGAACAGTTTCGTGCGGTACTAGCACATGAACTTGGTCATTTATCAGGAAATCATAGTCGCTTCAGTGCTTGGATTTATCGTCAACGCTCAACATGGTATCGACTTGCTAAGGAGTTAGGTGAAGGTGGTAATGAAACCTCATGGTTTATTTTTGAACAGTTTCTGAAATGGTATGTACCGTTTTTTAATGCTTATTCGTTTGTACTTGCTCGTATGAACGAGTACGAAGCCGATAAATGTGCTTTAGAAATAGCAGGAACTAAAAATACTGCTGAAGCTTTGATTAATGCTGAGATTAAAGCTAGATTTTTAGAAAGTTCTTTTTTCTCTAATATTTACAAACGAGTTAATACAGAGATTGAGCCACCTAAATCAGTTTTTATAGAAATGAAAGCAGCGTTTATCAAAGAAATTGATTCCACAGAAAGTAACTTATATTTGAAACAAGCTTTGGCAGAAAAAACGAATAATAGCGATACTCATCCATGTTTGAGCGATAGGCTAGATGCTTTCCAATGCCTTCCTAAAAATCTGGAAAAAATACCTTTACCAAATACAATAACAGCTAGTGCGGCAAGAGAAGTTTTAGGGACAGGTTTAGATAAACTAATTGAGCATTTTAATCAAGTGTGGTACGACCAAATGGCGACACCTTGGCGACAAAAATACGCTCAATTACAAGAATCTCTATCTGTATTAAATGAGTTAGAGAAAAAATCTCAAAAGCACAAATTAAATGCGGAAGAATCTTGGCAAAGAATTCAATTAACTTTAAATTTTAAAGATGAGTCTTCTACATTACCTTTATTACAGGATTTCTTAGATATCAATGAAAATCATGCTTTAGCCAATTATTTCATGGGAGAAATATTACTTAATCAGCAAAATACATCTGGTCTCAAATATGTTGAAAAGGCAATGGATAAAGAGATACAATTGGTAATTGATGGTTGCCAATTAATTTATTCATTTTTTATAAAGCATGATGATATAAATACTGCAAATTTATATAAACAGCGTGCGGAAAAACATTACGATAAACTTTTGAAAGCGGAAGAGGAACGCGAATATATTAGACCAAAAGATAAATATCAGCCTCATGGTTTATCAAAATTGCAATTGAAGAGTTTACGTCAACAGCTATCTTGTTATTCCGAGATTGAAAAAGTTTATTTAGTTCAGAAGGTGTTAGAGCATTTTCCAGAAAAGCCACTTTATATTCTTGGGGTAATGCGAAAAGTTGCTTCTTGGGGTGAAGTTGATACACCAACAAAAAATGCTGAATTGCTCAAGCAACTTTCGGATAAAATCGAATTTAGTGGCAGATTATTTACCTTAATCTTAACTGGCGAACATTCTGATTTTGAGAAACCATTAAGTAAAGTGCCGGATGCATTGATTTACCAGACAAGTAAAAAGTAAAAAGTAAAAGCTTATAAATTAGTATAGGACTTATCTAACTAACGTAATTTATTGCCGTTGCTGTGATACAAGCAAGTTAATTCGTATCTTGCAAATCACTCAACGAAATAATTATGTTTAAAGTTCGGACAAACCCGGCTTCTTTGTGCTTGTTGAGAATGGTGCAAGATATGTGTTAATTGGAACGTGGTAATAAGGCTTATAGTTTTGTGACATTTACGTAAGCCCTGTAATATTATTATTATTTTTTAGAAACCCAAGATAAGCAGAGTAGGCAGAAGGAAGAGATAAAAATAAGATTTTTTAGCATTAATTTGAGACTAGAAGATGAAAAATAAAAGTTTTAGAGGTATTTTAAGTCTTTAAGAATTAGATAAAGTAAATGTTGTTTCCTAAGTGGTTATTGGGAACTATAAGGGTAGAAAGTATAAATTTTATATAAAATAAGCCGCTGTGACGGTTGATGAGACTATGGGAAACAATCTCATTACTATTGATAAAAATATTTATGAGTCTTTAGAAGGGGAATTGGTAAAGCTTCGTCAAAGAGTTGCTGATTTGGAGGAAAAATTATATCAGCAGGAGCTTGAGTTTAATTCTTTGGCTGACAATGTACCGGGAATGATTTACAAGTTTCAACTTAGTAATGATGGCAAAATTTCTTTCCCCTATATTTCTTCTAGGTGTCGGGATTTTTACGAGTTGGAACCCCAAGAGGTGAAGCAAAATCCCGATTTAATGTTTGAGATGGTTCATGAGGATGATTTTGCTAAATTACAGGAAGCAATTCAAATATCGGCTCAATATCAACAAAAATGGGAGTCGGAATGGCGAATTATTACTCAAAGTGGTAGAACAAAGTGGTTTTATGGAATTTCTCAACCAGTTGCTCAAGCTAATGGTGATATTGTTTGGGATGGTTGTGTCATTGATATTAGTCAGCGTAAATTAGCAACTGAGAAGTTGAAGCAGCGAGAAGCTTTACTTGAGGGGATGAAGAATGCTACTAGTTGCTTGTTAACTACTCAAGATTACGATAAGTCTATAAATACAGCTTTGGCTGAAATTGGTAAAGCGACTGCTACCGATAGAATATATATTTTTCAAAATTATTCTGACAAACTAACGCAAGAATTATTTTTAAGTCAACGTTGGGAATGGGTGAATGATGGGATAAATTCGGAAATCAATTATCCTTTACTTAAAAATCTTTCTTATGATAATTTTTCTCCCTTTTGGTACGAAAAACTTTCTCAAGGTAAGTCAATCATCACGATTGAAGATGAATCTTTAATTCAAGGTAGTCGTTCGATATTTGTTATCCCTATTCAAGTAAAAGGTAAATGGTGGGGATTTATCGGTTTTGAAGATTATACAACTTTACGTCAATGGTCGGAAGCTGAACAATCGATTTTACAAGCTTTTTCAATGAATTTGGGTAGCGCGATAAGCCAGAGGCTTGACGCTTCGCGTATCGCGACTTATGAAGCCGAATATAAGTTAAGACAACTAAATCAAGATTTGGAACTTAGAGTAAAGGAAAGGACTACTACTTTAGCGGAAACGGAAACAAGGTTAAAGCGTCTTGCGGCTAATGTTCCGGGAATGCTGTACCAATACCAAATCTATCCTAACGGCGATGTTCGTCTTTCTTACATTTCGGACGGTTGTCACGACCTTTTTGGTGTAAAACCCGAACAAATTCTACGAAATCCGGATATTATCAATCAGATGATACATCCGGATGATGTGGTTGGTTTTGATGAATCTGTTGCTAATTCTGTTAAAACCTTGAACAAGTGGGAATATGAAGGTCGAATAATTACTCCTTCTAAGGAATTGAAGTGGTTACAGGGATTTTCACGATTACAAAAACAATCGGACGATTCTATTTTTTGTGACGGTTTTTTAATTGATATTACCGAAAGAAAAATCGCAGAAGAAATATCTCAAGAAAAAGAACAATTCTTACGCAACGCTTATGATGGCTCGGAACACGTTATCTTTGTTGTTGATGTTTTAGAAGATAATGACTTTGTTCTTCAAGGGTGGAATCTGGCTTGCGAACACGGTACGGGTATGAAGAGCGAAGATATTAAAAATAAACCTCTTGAAGAAATTTTTGGAGAGGTTAAGGGAAAAGAAATACGTCAAAATTATTTAAATTGTGTAGAATCAAACGCTCCTATTACCTATGAAGAGCGTTTAAATTTTGGCGAACACCCTAGATGGTGGTTTACAACTTTAAATCCTCTCAAAGATGTTAACGGTCGAATTTATCGCTTGGTAGGAACAACTTCTGAAATTACCGAATTAAAAAAAGCCGAACAAGTTATTCGTTCCTCCGAACAAAATCTCCGAACTTTACTAGATAGCGTTTACGACGCAATAATTATTCACGACCTTAAAGGAAATATTTTAGATGTCAACGAGCAAATGCTGCAAATGTATGGAGTAAATCGCGATCAAGTTACTCAGATGTCAATTGTTGCAGATTTATCTAGCTCAGATAATCCCAAAGAACAATTTACTCAAATTATTGAAAAGGTAATGAGTGGGGATAGTCAATTATTCGAGTGGAAAGCAAAACGACCCCATGATAATTCTACCTTTGATGTAGAAGTCTTTCTACGTAGAGTTACCCTCAATTCTCAAGATATCATCTTGGCGAATGTCCGCGATATCAGCGAACGTAAAAAAGTTGAAGCAGAAATTCAAGCCAAACAACATTTTATTCAGCGAATTACCGACTCTTCCCCCAATACAATTTATATTTACGACTTAGAAAAACAGCAAAATATTTACACCAATCACGAAATCGCTACAATTCTCGGCTACTCTCGTCAACAAATCCAAGAGATGGCGAACAATTTGTTTGTAAATATTATTCATCCAGAAGATTTACCAAAAGTTTTTTCCCAGAATCAAAAAATCTCTACCGCTAAAGATGGGGAAATTTACGAAACTGAATACCGAGTCAAACAAGCTGACGGTAAATATCGCTGGCTTTATAGTCGAGATACCGTCTTCAATCGCAACGAAGATGGTTTAGTAACGCAAATTCTTGGTGTAGCTACAGATATCACCGAACGTAAATTAGCTGAAATTGAGTTGCAAAATACCCTACACGAACTCAAAACTACCCAAACTCAACTGATTCAAAGCGAAAAAATGTCTTCCTTGGGTCAAATGGTAGCCGGTGTCGCTCACGAAATCAATAATCCCGTAAATTTCATCCACGGAAACCTAACTCCCGCGACTCAATATACTCAAGATTTACTCAAATTACTCGAACTCTACCAACAACATTATCCTAATCCTCCCGAAGATATCCAAGAAGAAATAGAAGCTGTTGAATTAGAATTCCTCAAAGAAGATTTTCTCAAGATGTTGAATTCTATGAAACAAGGTACCCAGCGCATCCGAGAAATTGTCTTATCTTTACGTAACTTCTCCCGTCTTGATGAAGCTCAATTCAAAGCTGTAGATATTCATAAAGGGATTGATTCTACCTTGATGCTTCTGCAAAATCGTCTCAAAGCAAAACCCAACTTCCCCCGAATCCAAATTGCTAAACAGTACTCCTCTCTTCCCCCAGTTGATTGTTTCCCCTCTCAGCTAAATCAAGTACTGATGAACATTCTCGCAAATGCTATTGATGCTCTTGAATCGCAAAAATCTATGTCTACCCCTCAAATCCAAATTCATACCAAACTTATCGACAATAACCGAATTGCGATTCATATTTACGATAACGGTTCTGGAATCCCCCCCCAAATTCAATCTAAACTATTTGACCCATTTTTCACCACAAAAGAAGTTGGAAAAGGTACTGGTAATGGTCTATCAATTAGCTATCAAATTGTGGTAAATAAACATGGTGGCAATTTATCATATAAATCTACCCCAGGAGAAGGAACTGAATTTATCATTGAAATTCCCGTTAATCAAACTAACAATTAATAACTAAGGTAAGTGTTTTGCCTCCTCTGTCACGATAGTATATTAATACTATTTACAATAAGGGAGTAGTTATCGGAGAACTGGATAAAAGTACAAAAATGCGATTTTATTAGTACTGCATTACTGTTAAAGCGAGCATAAAAAGTAAGGTAAAAGTAAGAACATTGTTTTTAATGATGATCAAAAACTTATAAATAAAGGGAGTTAGAGAGAATGAAACCGCGCAGGGTATTTGCTCAGCATTGGTTACAGAGTGATAAGGCTTTGAATAGCATTATTGCAGCAGCAGAATTAAAAGAGACCGACCGAGTTTTAGAAATAGGTCCCGGAAAAGGAGTATTAACAAGGCAGCTTTTAGAAAAAGTAAATTCTGTCTTAGCTGTGGAGATTGATAGGGATTTATGTAAGCTATTAGTTCAGAAGTTGGGAGAGAAGGAAAATTTTCTGCTGTTGAATGAGGATTTTTTAAATGTAGATTTATCCGTTTTAGTTAAAGATTTCTCCAAGTTTCAAAATCAAAATAAAGTAGTAGCGAATATTCCTTACAATATTACCGGCCCTATTATTGAAAGGTTGTTGGGGAAGATTGGTAGTCCAAATCCTCAGCCTTATGATTCAATAGTATTATTAGTGCAGAAAGAAGTAGCTGAAAGAATTGTAGCTAAACCCGGAAGAACCAGTTTTGGAGCGCTATCGGTAAGGGTACAATACCTAGCAGATTGTGAGATAATTTGTACCGTTCCCGCAAAGGCTTTTTATCCACCACCAAAAGTTGATTCTGCTGTTATCAGGTTAATTCCTACAGAAAGGGAAGTTGTAGCGAACAACCCCAAGAAATTAGAAACTTTAGTAAAACAGGGATTTAGCGCTAAACGCAAAATGTTACGAAATAATTTGCAATCGTTAGTAGAACGCGAAAATCTGACACAATTATTGGAAAAGTTAAGCGTTAACCCCCAAGCTCGCGCTGAAGAATTAAGCGTGCAACAGTGGGTGAGTTTAGCCAATGAACTAGAAAATCAAGATGCGTAGCTATACCTTAACTGCTCCAGCCAAAATTAACTTATACTTGGAAATCATCGGCGATCGCCCGGATGGGTATCATGAGTTGGCTATGATAATGCAGAGTATAGGACTCGCAGACCAAATTGAAATCGAAGCCAATGACGTACAGTTAATTAGGTTTAGGTGTGATAGTAAAGAAGTTCCTGTAGATAGGAGTAATTTAGTTTATCGTGCTGCGGATTTAATGGTTCAGGAATTTCCCGATAGTTTTGCTACTTATGGGGGCGTAGATATAACGCTTCACAAACACATCCCCGTAGCTGCTGGTTTAGCTGGAGGTTCGACAGATGCAGCAGCAGTTTTAGTTGGTATTGATTTATTGTGGAAATTGGGATTAACTAAATTAGAGCTAGAAGAATTAGCCGCGAAAATTGGTTCTGATATACCATTTTGTATCGGAGGAGGAACCGCGATCGCAACAGGTAGAGGTGAAATACTTTCTCCACTATTGGGTTTGCACAATACATATATAGTATTGGCTAAATATCGCAGTCTAGAAGTTTCTACTCCCTGGGCTTATAAAACCTATCGTTCCTTGTATAGTGATAGCTATGTTACAGATAAAGAAAGTTTGAGTGCCCGTGCAAATGCGGTACATTCAGGAGAAATAGTCAAAGCGATTTCGCATCAAAACGCTTCTGAAGTAGCTCAAAAAATGCATAATGATTTAGAGAAAGTAGTATTACCAGAATATCCTCAAGTATTGCAGTTAAAAGAAAGTTTTGCCAAATACGATATTTTAGGAACAATGATGTCCGGTAGTGGTCCAAGTGTATTTGCTTTGTGTGATTCTAAAGATAAAGCAGAAGAAGTAAAACTGCATATGAGAAACGAAATCCCTTCAGATGATTTAGAACTTTTCGTCACCCAATTGATAAATTATGGGATTCAGGTAAGATAGTTCTCGCTACTCACTACTCATTACTCCCTTTTAATCATGACTATAGTTCTCGCTACTCACTACTCATTACTCCTTAATCATCATGACAGAAGAAAATTTAACTAAACAAACCGAACAAACTGAAAATCAACAACCAACCCCCACCCGTTGTATTACCGGAGCATTGATGTGTGGAGGATTGGGATTTGCAATGTACAAATTAATGGTTTCAATTGCGACGACTTTTGCAAATAAACCTGTTACTTCCGATAATCCCATGGTGGTAAGTATTTCTTCAGCAGTGAGAACTTTAGTTGTGGGAGTAGTTGCTCTGGGTACTGGAATTTTTGGAATAGTTGGAGTTGGTTTATTCGCTTTAGCTATACAGTTGGTGATTAAACAGTTGACAGGGAAGGGTGAGTATAATTCGTAATTCGTAATTGATTCCCCTAAAACTTTACTTAGTGAGCAAGAGGTATAAAGAAAGTAGGCATAAATGTCCAGATGTCTAACAGTCAGCTAAAAACGATTTTCAATCAAGAAGTGATTGCTGATTTAGCACAAAGAATAAAAAAAGTTTTTCCGTCATTTGACAAAGTTGCTTTTGAGCAAGATGCTAATCAAAACCTTGATTTCTTGGAATTAAAGCAGCGTTCGACACAAATATGTAATGCTCTGACATCATATTTACCTTCCGAATTTGAGGAAGGAGTAAATATTCTTGTTACAGCGATGGGGGAAGATGATAAAAGTGGAGGGTTAGAAGGTTATTACGGATTTCGTTTTATGCCTTTTTTGGATTTTGTTGCTGCTCGTGGTTTAAATAATCCAGATATTGCACTTGATTCGCTAGAAAAAATGACGCTTCACTTCAGTGCGGAATTTGCAATACGTCCTTTTATTTTGAAGCATCCAGATACAACTTTGCCACGTCTTCTAAATTGGACTTCTCATCAAGATTGGCGAGTTAGACGACTTGCTTCAGAAGGAACTAGACCTCGATTACCTTGGGGTATGCAATTAAAACCATTTATCGAAAACCCATCTTTTGTTATTCGTATATTAAACAATCTATATAACGACCCAAATTTAATTGTTCGTCGTTCTGTTGCGAATAATTTAAACGATATTGCGAAAGATAATTCAGATTTAGCAGTAGAAACAGCACAAAGTTGGTGGGATGCTAGAAACGAACTTGCTCAATGGACTGTAAGACATGGATTGAGGACGTTGGTAAAACAAGGTAACAAAAAAGCTTTATCTGTTTTAGGTTTTGTTGGTGGTGATAGTATTCGAGTTGAAAACTTTCAATTTCAACCTTCGGTAGTGAAAATTGGTGATGAATTAAATTTCTCCTGTAATCTTATTTCTGAAGAATCTATAAACGTAAATCTTGTTGTAGATTACGTGCTGCATCGAGTATTGGCGAATGGTAAGTTATCGAAGAAAGTTTTTAAGCTCAGACAAATAGAATTGTCACCTGGTGAGAAAATTACTTTATCTGGTAAACATAAATTTAAACAGCTATCGACACGGACTTATTATCCCGGATTCCACAGTATTGAACTTGTTGTTAACGGATGTTCGGTTGGTAAATATGATTTTGAATTGCTTTGAAATAATAAAAATACTTAGGACGCTAATTAACTGCACCTAAATAAACTAAATTTTGTTTTTCAACTTTCGTTAAACCTTTGATTCCTATAATATTCATATCCTGGTAAGGTTTGAGAATTTTCAAAGTTTTCAAACATTCACCTGTATGAATATCCCATAATTTTATTGTCTCATCTTTACAGCCACTAACTAAATATTTATTATTAGGACTCCATACTACTGAACGAACCCAGCTTGTATGTCCTTTGAGAATTTTACTGGTATTTGTATTTAGATTGCGGACTATTATTGTTTTATCATTGCTGCTACTAGCAATATATTGACTATCTTGACTATAAGCGACTGAAAGTACAAGGTTATCAGTATGTTCGTGTAATTCTTTAGATTTAACTGTTGCGATATCCCAAACTATTACTCTTTTATCATCGGTACCGCAAATTAATTTACAGTTATCGGGACTAAATCCCAACGACATGACTTTACCATTGTTTTTTTGTAAAGTCTGAATATATTTACATCGACCATTTTGGAAATTCCATAATTTTATCGTTTGGTCATCACTACCACTAGCTATAGTTTTACCATCAGGACTCCATACCACAGACCAAATCCAATTACTATGAGCATTAATAGTTTGAAGACATTCACCAGTTAAAACATTCCAAATTTTTAAAACACCATCTTGACCACCACTAATAAGATATTGGCTATTTGGACTAAATGCTATTGACCAAACTCCTCCATTAGTATGTCCATATAAAGTTTTACTATTTCCCGTATTTAGATCCCAAAGCTTGATTGTTTCATCATCGCTACCGCTAGCAATAATTTTTCCATTAGCGCTCCATGCTACCGTCCAAACCCATTTTTTATGCTCTCGGATAATTTGTTCGCATTCACCAGTCAGAATATTCCAAATTCTTACCGTACTATCCAAACATCCACAAACTAATTTTTCACTATCAGGACTTAATGCTATCGACCAAATACAGTTACTATATCCCAAAAAGTTTTTCAGGCGATCGCCTTTATCTTTATCCCAGATAATTAAATTTTGGTCGTTATCACCACTAGCTATTTGCTTTCCATCAGGGCTAAAAGCAACCGTTCGCAACCAGTCATTATGTCCTTGAAAAGTTTTAATAGATTTACCAGTTTTAATATCCCAAATTTTAATAGTCTTATCAAAACTTCCACTAGCAATAGTCTTACCAGTAGGATGAAAAGCAACGTCTCGTATTTCTCCATCGTGTCCTAAAAAAGTTTGAATACAATTACCAGTATTGATATCCCAAAGTTTTACAGTAGAATCTGCGCTACCGCTAACTATATTTTTACCATCGGGACTAAAATCAACTGACCACACGCTATTTTTATGTCCCAGTAAAGTTTTGAGACATTCACCAGTTGAAATATTCCAGAGTTTAATGGTTTTGTCGTAGCTTCCACTAACAATAGTTTTACCGTCAGGACTAAAAGCAACTCCCCAAACCCAATTTGTATGTTCCCTTAGAACTTTTAAACATTCACCAGTAGCAAAATTCCAAAGTCTAATCGTACAATCATCTCCTGCACTGGCTATAGTTTTACCATCTGGACTTATAGCAACTTTCCAAATCCATTTGGTACGTTAAATTAGAAAAATCGTATCCTGTTAAATTAACTTGTAAATGGCAAAGTAAATTGATAATATTACCAGTTGCGTATCCTGGTTTTAAATAAAATTCTGTTTTTAATTTCGATATTATTTTGTTTAATTGAATTATCAAATTATTTTTATTTTCAAATTGATAACTTAACTTTTGTATAATTGGTTTGACAATTAAGCGAATTTGAGTTTCTCTTTCATAACATTTAGCTGAAGCTTTTAATAGAGCATATTGATTCAACAGAGAAATTTCACCGCTTTTAATTTCGGAGCAGATATGTTCAATTAACTTATTAATCGTATATTCTACTAATACATGTTGAAGTCCAAAACTTGCTTCTCCTTCGATTTGGCTGATTTCTAAAGGAATTTTATTTTTTAAAGATTGTAAAGTGATAATAACTTGTTCTTTCGCATCTTCAGATAAAATATCTTCTGTTAATTCCCAAAGAGTAACAGCTTCAGTATTAATAGCTAACCAAAACATCACCTCTTGTTCGTTTCCCGATAAACGTTGAAAATGCCAATCTAATAATTCATGAATATCACCGAATACTTGTTTACCATATATTAAAAACCGAGAAATATTACCGCAAAAAACTTCATTAATATGATGAGCAGCAAGCTCCAAAGCTAAAGGATTTCCATCATAAAACTCAATAATCGTTTTCCATTCTTCCTCAGAAGCGTAAAAATCAGCGATTGCATTAAATATCTTACGTCCTTCCACATAATCCAACCCGCGTAATTCGAGAAAACGAACGGGTTTGATTTTGTTAAATCTTTGAATATTCTTTGGCTTTTCCCGACTTGTGAACAGCAAACAGCTATTGTGAGAACATTCTCCTATTTGACGAAATAACTCACCATCATCTTCATAACCTTCTCGATAACCCGTTACTTGCAAAATTGATTCCACATTATCTAAAATCAGTAAACTACGATTTTCTCGTAAATATCGTATTAATTGACGTAATTGAGCATTTATTCCCTTATTTAACTTATTCTCTTGCTGATTCGATAGAAAACTAATGAAATCATACAAAATATCTTCAAACGCTGGTGCATTTCTGAGCGATCGCCAAATTAAGTAATCAAATTCATCTTGAATACCTTTAGCCAACTTTACAGATAAATGAGTCTTCCCAACTCCATTAATTCCTACAATCCCAACTAATCGACACCTGTCTTTAACTATCCACTGTTTAAGAGTAGTTAATTCCTTTTCACGTCCAAAAAAAAGAGAAGCATCCGGTGCTGCTCCCCAATCTCTTAGTTTTTGTGTTTCCTGAAATTGTAAAACTCTATAAGTCTGGTGATATCTTTCTAAAGCTTGACGAAAATTCTTTTTACTAACCTTCTCTCCCAAAGCTAGAGAAAGTAACTTCCATAATTGAGAACCGATATTCTTCTTTACATAATCACTGCTGTAACCGAAGCTTTCTGCAAATTCCTCATAAGTTTGATTTTTGCATGATGCTTTTAACAGATCTACTTGTAAATCCGTTAAGTGCTTGCTTGCAAATGAGAATACTACTTCATCAGCAATCTTAGATATTTCTTCAGAGTGCATAAGTAAGGTAGATGATAAAAAATAAAAATTTGCTCGTATTAAATTCCTTACAAATGATACCCTCGTAGGTGGTATGGGTAATGACAAAATTGAAGGTGGAAGTGGTAATGATAGGATAACAGGCGGTATAGTATCTGGAAGTTCTGGAAAAGATACATTAACTGGCAATGAAGGTAATGATATTTTTGAATTGTCTTATTCTTTCGCCGAAGTCTATCCACAGATTATAATGCTAGAATCATTACCTTTGAATCAAGGTTTAGATTCGGCGAAAAAGGAGCGTAAAAAAATAAGTAAACCTTTTTATGCTGAAAAAGGCGATAATGATTTTGCTTTGATTGAAGATTTTACAAAAGGTGAAGATAAAATAAGAATTCTTGGAACTAGTTCATCTGGAGATATTACTTCAAATTATAGTTTGAAGAAAATAGAATCAAGTCCTAATGTAATTGATACTAATATATATTACGATGAAGATTTGATTGCTGTAGTAGCTGGCAATAATATTGAATTAACTGGTGACTTTTTTCTCTTTACTTAAGTAGCTAATGTTGAGACAGCTAACACATTTTTTTCTTCTGTATGACCAACAATTGAAAGTTATAAAATCGAAGACTTATAAATGAGCGATCGCCTTTCGAGAAAACTTTCAATGACTTGGATACGAACAAGCATTACAAAACCAAAGTTGGCTATCTTGAAATGAGATGAAAATCAACAATTAAAAATTATTTTTATAAAACCATTAACAGATGTCAAGCAGCAGCAACCATTATGACATCCGCTTGGTTTTCTTGTTTTTCAATTTTTTTAGGTTTGACTTCTATCGACGCAAAAGTTTCAATCCAAAGCACACTACCGCAATCAAGGGGTTTCTCAGGTCGATAAATGATTTCGCAAGGGCCATTAATCTTGGCTGAGAAACCATAAGTATTGCTATCGTAGCGTTTGACGCTAATTACAGGTTCTGGATTTTCTCGCTTTAAATTCTGTTTTATTTTGTGTTTATTTACATTAATAGTAGTTTTAGCAGGAATTCTTCGGCACCATTTAGGTTTCGGTCCTCGTTTACCTCTGCTAATAATAGGCATTCTGTTGAATAACGGGATTATCCAAATGTGTCCAGATTTATAAGCCCCCTTCACTCTCCCATGAGAAAGTAAATAGCGCATTTGAGAAGTTTTAATATTTAAAATTTCAGCTGCTTCGGTAGTACCTACATACATGACAAAAAACTATTGCGATTACAAAATAGTTTACTGTGGAAGGGTTTGGGGAAGAAGGAAAGTTAATATGAGTTATCTTGAACATGATTAGAAAACTGATTTTTTAATTCGGTTGTCAAGAAGAGGGAAGATTTAGGAATTTTGGGTATTGATAATTCAGATGCTGTAAATGATTTAATTGACTTGGTATTAACAACTCAAGATGAGCCTACACGTTGGGTAGGAATTCAAAGTTTAGGAAAAATTGCTATTGGTAATGATTATGTTATTCAAGCTTTGATTGAGCAGCTTGGTATTGTTCGCGTAGCAACTCGCAGGATAATAGCTCGGAGTTTAACGAAAATAGCAGTTGGAAACGAACAAGCTATTACGAGTTTGGTTAATTTAGCGCGAAATAATCCTGACGAAAAAACTCGTGATGCTATTGCCTATACTTTGGGTTATATCGGTAATGATAATTGGGATGCGGTCAACTGTTTAATTTATCTCATACACAATAGTTGTGATGACTATACTCGTAGAGTTGCAGTTAAGAGTTTGGGAAGAATTTCGGATTGCAGCCAAGAGACGATTAATGCTTTGGTTGAAGCCATAAAGAAGACAGAAGATTACTACTCTTGTTTGGCAGCAGTATCGATTTTAGAAAAAATCGCAATCGGAAACAATCAGGCGATCGCTAAATTAAAAAAGATATTTTTATCTGGAAATATTAATTACAGTAATCATCACAATCGCAAGTTAATTGCTCAAACTATTGCCAAAATTGCTGGCTGAGAATAATCTTACTAAAGAAAATTTTTTTGTAGTTGCTGATGCTCTTGGTTATGTGAACGTAGTTAATTCAAGGGCAATCAAAACGTTAATTGAGTTATTGCGTAGTTATGAATATGCTGGGATAACAGTTGCTTCTAGTTTGGAGAAGATTGCTATTGGTAATAGGAAGGTAATTGCTGTTTTACTTAAACTGTTTCCGGTAACAAGTGGTTGGAAGCGTGCTGCGATAATTGAGGGTTTGAGTACAATTGCTAGTGATAATCAAGTTGTTCTGAGTAATTTTATTGATTTAGCTTACAAAACTGTGAATTTAGATTAATGTCGTGCTGTAGCTAAGGCTTTGGGAGAAATGAAAGTTAGTAATGATTTTGCCGTGAATGCTTTAATTCATTTATTGCGGATTAACGATGATAATCATGTTTGGTGTTTTGCAACTGAAAATTTAGAAAAAAGTGGAATATCTGATTCATCTGCAATTGCTGCCATAACTGAAATTATCCATAATTGCCAAGATGATTACTATAAAAGAAAATTGACTGCATTATTAAATAAAATAATTTAGAAAATAAATTTAAATAAATCTATAAAAGAAATTCCGGGTCGCTCAATACTTCCTGCATCATTTCGTCAAAGGAACGATATCTATATATTCCGAATGCAGTTGAAAAACTACAAAACCAAACTTCCCATTCATCATCTACAACAGTTATCTGAGGATTAAATAGAAAAATATAGCCCATATCCTCGCTACTAATTTCTAAAGCTGTTTGTAAATATTCTGGTCGAAAGTTGTAATCGGATTGCTCTTCCCCATAAACAAAATATTCTTCATCCGTTACTGGTTGATTCCAGGTTTCTATTAACTCGTCCACCCAATATTGATGGTCGGGAGCATACCAAACAATATCTTCGGTTCCGCAAAATTCAAAACCATACTTTGATATAGGACGTATACCATTAGCAGTTTTGAGGAATTCTCGATAGGAACTGGGAAAATTTACACCCAATCTAGATTCAGTTGCTGTTATTTGTTCTTCCGTTGCACCTGGATAACCCAAAGAACCAGATTCTAAAACTTCTGGGGGTAATTCTTCTTTTTCATAATCTTCCAAGAGTTCTATTCTTTGTCTGCTCCATTCCTGAATACGGTTTTCCCAATTAAAGTTTTTCATTATTTTCCCCAAATAGCTACGATTATAAAAATAAACTACTTACTAGAGGGGCTTATATCTCTCTTTATTTCTTTCCTCTGCATTCTTCGTGTCTTCGTGGTTTTTTATAGGTAATCTTCTGCGAGAATAAAAGATGTTAGAAGAATAAAGACTCACAAGTATTAATTTAAACTTTAGTGTTGAATATAAAGCTGGATATTAACCAATAATTACACTGAAATTGCTTTATAAAGGTATAAAAATAATCTTTGTAATTCAAATCCCCCATGCCCTAATTAAATGGATTTATTCGAGCAAAATTACCAAAACCAACTTTCCCAACAAGCACCTTTAGCTGCAAGAATGCGTCCGCGAACTCTTGATGAATTTATCGGACAGGAGCATATAATTGCACCGGGACGTTTGCTTCGTCGTGCAATTTCGGCTGACCAATTATCATCTTTAATCTTTTTTGGTCCTCCCGGTACTGGTAAAACAACTTTGGCTCGCATCATTGCTAATACAACCAAGGCGCATTTTATTTCTATTAATGCTGTACTTGCTGGAGTGAAAGATATTCGCGATGCGATATCTACAGCAACGGATAAAAGGAAATATTACAATCAAAAAACTATTTTATTTGTCGATGAGGTTCACCGTTTTAATAAATCTCAGCAAGATGCATTATTACCTCATGTGGAGAATGGTACGGTAATTTTAATTGGAGCAACTACCGAAAATCCTTATTTTGAAGTTAATAAAGCTTTGGTGAGTCGTTCGCGGATTTTTCAATTGAAGCAGTTGGAAGAGAAAGACCTCAAAGCAATTGTATATCAAGCACTTCAAGATTGCGATCGCGGTTATGGTAAGTTAAATATTGATATCCATCAAGAAGCTCTTTCCCATCTAATTAATGTAGCGAATGGTGATGCTCGTTCTTTACTAAATGCTTTGGAATTGGCTGTTGAAACAACTTCTAAGAATCAAAATCAAGTTATTGAAATAAGTTTACAAGTCGCAGAAGAATCAATTCAGCAACGAGCGGTACTATACGACAAAGAAGGAGACGCTCACTTCGATACCATCAGCGCTTATATCAAAAGTATTCGCGGTTCAGATGCAGATGCGGCTTTATATTGGTTAGCCAAGATGATTTATGCGGGGGAAAATCCCCGGTTTATATTTCGGAGGTTGTTAATTCAAGCTAGTGAAGATATTGGTTTAGCAGATTCCCAAGCCATAGTAATCGTAAATTCCTGCGCTCAAGCATTTGATAGGGTGGGAATGCCGGAAGGGAGATATCATTTAGCTCAAGCAACCTTATATTTAGCTAATGCTCCCAAGTCGAATAGCGTCATGGGATTTTTTGACGCTTTAGCTTCCGTGGAGAAGGAGAAAGAAAAGGAAATTCCCAATCATCTTAAAGATGCAAATCGGGATAGTAAAGGATTTGGGCATGGTGCTGGTTATTTATATCCCCATGCATATCGCGACCATTGGGTAGAACAGCAATATTTACCTCAAAGTTTGCAGGGGCAAGTTTTTTATCAACCTGCCGATGTTGGTGAGGAAGCATTAATAAAAATTCAAGTTGAAAGGAGAAGGGAAGCACAGTTAGCAGCGATGGTTGAAGAGACGGTGGAAGTGTTGAGTTATGGGGAGAAGGATAAAGTTACAGATAATTGGTTGCAGAGAACTTTGGGAGAAGTAGGGGAGAATTTTAGTAAATTACGGGATAATTTATTTGAGATTGCGAATCCCCAGCGTCATCATTTAATTTTAGATTTGAACGCCAAGAGTGGATTATTAACTTGGGAAGCAGTAAGAAGAGTTCCCGAAGGTGGTGTTTATAGTTGGGTTAGGAATGAAAAAGATGCTCGTGCTTTAATTGAGCAAAGTAACGTACTTCCAGAATTAACACGTCCGATTGTCATTCATCCTTCATTATCCGAAATACCTGACGAAGTTAAATTTGACAGGATTATTGGACGAAATGCTTTAGGGAAAGAAGTTGATAAATTAAAAAATATTTTTGATTTAGTAAAGTTGTTGAATCGAGATGGGAAAATTATTTTAGGGGAAACTATACCTCGTCGCAGTCAGAGATTGTATAACCTCTTGGATAAAACTTGGTTATCGGATAAATTATTTAAGAAAATAGTTGCAGCAGAATCAGCTATATATTCCAACCCAGATGATGCAATGGTGAATTGGAATGTAGAAGACTTAGAAAAAATCTTTATTGAAGTAGGTTTAGAGGTAGAAATAACTCAACAGAAGAATTTGACTCAACTCTATATAACCGAAAACTTATTAAATCGTTGGTTTACAGCTTCGGAGAATGAAACACGTCCAAGTTATATAAATCATCTTGAAAAAGAATTGACGAATCAAGAAATTGAAACCGTGAAAAGCTTGTTTTATGGGAAATTGAGCAATCGGGTAGTTGAGTGGGAAACAGCGATCGCTATTTTTTCTGTATCGTAATTTTGTATGTCGAGTTTATTTAGATATACATGGCTTTGGTCATGATTTATCAAGACAAAACTTCGCTTTCACTTCCCCCAAAGGTAAATTCCAAAGTAATTCGGGTTCCCACGTATCTGGATTAAAATTAGTATTTTGTCCTCTTTGATAAGCTTTCCACATTCTTTCTCTAGCTGAAGAGGTTTGATTGGGTAAGCGTTTACGAATCACTCTTAGTAATCCGACACCTATAAGTAAATTAAAAAATCCAAACTTTGCTCCTAATAGAAAAGCTTGTAATTCAGCTTCACCAATTGGACTGCTATCATAACCAGTTAAAACATGAACACCATCATGCAATTGTTTGCGACGGAAACCAGTAGTTAAAGGTTGTAAATTATTATTATCAAGAAAATCCGCCCAAGCTTTACCAAAAGTTCCTTGTTTACAACAACGTAATTCTTCTATTTTGACAATTTGAGGTACGCTTTGACCTTTGGTTTCAGAGAACTTATCTATAAGATTGAAAAAGCGTTGAGTGTTTGGTGTTTTAACAACTGACTTATCTTCTATTAACATGATTTTAAATCGCTGGTTTACTTGTTTTGATATCTAACATCATAAACAGCAAACCCCAACATACACATGAGGAGGAAGTCACGAATTCCTATTCCTACTCATGACTTAAGTCATAGAGTATCTTCTTTTGTAATCGTTCAAAAACAACCTCACCATCTGTAATTCTTCCTTGTTCAATTTGTTCAGTTCCTACAGCAATTTTCTGACACAATTCTTCCAGTCTTCTTTCTCTTTCTTCTAAAAGCTGAAATGCTTCATTAATAATATCATCCACATTATTAAATTTCACCGTAGCCATCTGCTCTTGAATAAATTTCTCTTGCTCTGGTTTAAGTTGAATATTCATCTCTTTTACCTTCATCTAACCAATACCATTATTTTAACTCCAGTAACTTCTATAATTACCTTTCCAAACAAACCACCTCTCTCTTACCCTCTTTCCTCAGCATCCTCAGCGTCTCTGCGGTTTATCAAATCAACAATATTAAGGTAAGATCGGTAACTTTCCTATCTATACTTCCCAATCATGACAACCGGTATTTGGATATTAGGCGACCAACTATATTTAACCCAAGCAGCTTTACAAACTTGTAATAACTCCTCAAAAACACCAATTATCTTCATCGAATCCTATTCCCATATCAAAAAAATTAAATATCACAAACAAAAGTTGGTATTTATTTGGTCAGCAATGCGTCATTTTGCCGACGAATTGCGTCAACAAGGTTATTCAGTAACTTACGAAATAGCAGAAGATTTTCAAAATCCCCTGGAATCATGGATAAACGAAAATCAAATTGACGAATTACAAATCATGTCTCCCAATGACAAACCTTTTCTACAAACAATCGAAAATTTAAAATTACCTTGCGATATTAACTTACTTCCCAACAATCAATTTTTATGGACTTCTGAAGATTTTCATAAATGGGCTAAAAATCGCAAGCGGTTGTTAATGGAAGACTTTTACAGAGAAGGAAGAAAGCGTTTCGATATTTTGATGGAAGATGATAAACCCGTTGGCGGAAAATGGAATCTTGATAAGGAAAATCGCAAACCACCCAAAGGTAAATTAAATACTCCAGAGCCTTTATGGTTTGAAGCAGATAATATTACTCAAGAAGTAATTCAACAAGTTAATTCCCTTGATATCCCAACCTATGGAGAAGTTAAAGAATTTCGCTGGGGAGTAACTCGTTTACAAGCATTAAAAGTATTAAAATATTTTATCGAAGTTCGTTTACCAGATTTTGGACCATATCAAGATGCGATGGTAACAGGAGAAGAAACAATGTGGCACGCTATGCTTTCTCCCTACATTAATATTGGTTTACTGCAACCCTTAGAAATAATTCAAGCAGCAGAGCAAGCTTATGAAGAAAATCAACTTGCATTAAATAGCGTTGAAGGTTTCATCCGTCAGGTGTTGGGATGGAGAGAATATATGCATGGAATTTATCATCATGTAGATGCTGATTATCCAGAGCAGAATTGGTTTGAACATCATAAACCATTACCCGAATTCTTTTGGAATGGGGAAACCAAAATGAACTGTCTGCATCAAGTATTAACTCAGGTGATGGATACAGGTTATGCTCATCATATTCAAAGATTGATGGTATTAAATAACTTTGGTTTAATTGCCGGAATATCACCGCAACAATTGGAAAACTGGTTTCATGCAGCATTTATAGACGCTTACGACTGGGTAATGCAAACCAATGTTATAGGCATGGGGCAATATGCAGATGGTGGTTTACTCGCATCAAAACCTTATGCAGCATCAGCTAACTATATTAATAAAATGAGCGATTATTGTAAAAGTTGTTATTACAAGCATTCAAAACGTACCGGAGAAAAAGCTTGTCCCTTCAACTTCTTATATTGGGATTTTTTAAATAGACATCGGGATAAATTGAAGAATGAGGGAAGGATGAATTTTATTTTGAGGAATCTTGATAAGATGTCTCCCGAAGAATTAGAAACCATTCATCAGCAAGCAGAAGAAATAATTGCATGATTTATGGCTATTTATATAATCCATATTTAGCAGCTTTAGGTTTATTTACTATACAGGTTTATCTAATTCTGCTAGTTATCTTTTGGCTGTAAATTATGATTTCAAAATTAAGTGGCATATTCACATGAAAAATATAATTAAAAATAAACATCTGACAGCGACTTGAAATGATTTCAACTCAAACAAAGCGCGATCGCCTTTTTCTTTTCTGATGTTTTAATCTCTAATAGGGATTACAGCTAAATTCAACTTTACATATGACTCTTCCTCTCCCCCTCTGATTATCCGCGCATTGACAGTATATCAACTGAAGAATTTTGCAATAATTGAAAAATAGGTCATCATATGTAAGTTCTCAAAGCACACCGAAGCAAAGCTAGAAAAAAATAATTTAATGACACAATCAGAAAATATCCCCAAGCCAAGACCCAAACCACCAGTACCCAAAAAATTTCAACCAATAACGGTGGTAGATTGCAATACTGACAGCCCACGTATTTTTACACAATGCTATAAATGCGACCAACCCCTATTAATTCAAACTCACCACGATGGCACCGAACCAATAGACCATAGAGTCCAATGCCCCACTTGCGGAGGAATAGCATTTTTCGCCCACGCACCTCAAGTTACCGCTGTAATGCCATTAGGAGATGCATCTACATCTAATACTTAGTCTTCTAGGTTAAACAAGAGTGTAAATGTCCCCTTCTCTAGGGGATATTTTTATTTTTTGATATTTAGGATAATAAGTATAGCTGAATACATTATTCTCAAAATAAAAAAAATCAGTAGCTTCATTGAATTGCAGAGCTACTGATTTGGAAAGTAGTGTGTGTGAAGTGTGGAAATTTCGGTTGATTAAGGTTATCTAAATCACCAATTTAACTAGCATAACCGAAAATCTAATGAATGCGAAGTATTTTTTAAATAAAATTTTTATCGTAATTACTTAGAAGCTTGGATGTAGTCTATGAAGTACATAAGCAACACCCTTCCAAGAAAAAGCAGAGACTGAATGAATGGGTAACAGGAAAATAAGTAGGTAGGCACGAAAAATTGTCGTTGGGTAAAGGCAGGGGGCAGAGGGCAGAGGGGAAAGGAGTTTGAGTCTTATTTACGTTTATTTACACAAGATTATTTTTTTACGCCGACTTACTTAGTTCTAAAATCTTATCAAGCAGGGGAGCGTAATCTAACTCTGCTAATGAATTAGTGTTTTCATCAAAGGTATGTTTTGATGCCATAATGCCACCCCTTTTCAAAGTAAAATACTTAAATTATCTCGAAATAACAGTTAAGACTGCCTTAACTTTTTTATGTTGAGATAAGTTCTATAGTATCAACGTACCACATGGGGTCTTTAATTGGAAAACTTCAACAATATTTACTACGCTTTAGTAAAGACTATCTCTACAATGTAATTGAGTCAGAAATAATTTCTAAATATGCATTTCTATGTAGCAACGTGGTAAACAATTCAACTAATTTGATCGGTTATTACTTATGACCTAAAAATTCATCAACCGTAATCCCAGTCTGACGAATCAAACTTCTTAGTAAACCAGGGGCTAATTCTTTATGATTGGGAACTGATAAAGTAGGTTTTGAATCATGTCAGAGAATCATATGACTTCCGGTTTGATGGTCAAAAATGTAACCAAAAATTTCAAAGATTTTAACAGCTTCCTTACCTGAAATATTTGATAAACGTCCCATTTATATTACAACCTCTCCAATAAAAGATTGAGATTCTTTCTTTTGGTAAGGTTTTCCATGTTTTTCTTGAACGTAAAGATATCCTTTAATCGCATCTTTGATATTTTCAACCGCTTCATCAAGGGTTTTACCTTGACTAACACAACCAGGAAGTTCGGGAACTTCTGCTACATATCCTTGATATTCTGAATCAAATACAAAAATTACTTGAAATTTCACTATTAATTAACCTTTAACACCAAACGCTTAGCATTTATAAATTCTACCTATTCCCCAACCTCACAGAAACCAACTCACTCGCTAACTCAATCGCAGCTTTCATACTAGTAGCGTCAGCGATTCCCTTACCCGCAATATCAAAAGCCGTTCCGTGGTCGGGAGATGTTCTAATAAAAGGTAAACCAATAGTAGTATTAACCGCTCGATCAAAAGCCATTAACTTTACCGGAATCAAACCCTGATCGTGATAAAGCGCTAAATAACCATCCGCAGCACAAACATCGTTATTACCATACCAAGCTTGTCCCGGTTTTACCCACATCGTATCTGGAGGAATCAAACCTTGCAAAGTTAAGTTTGGACGCTTTTTCTTCTCCCCTTCCAACCAATCAATTAACCAATCCGCTTCCTCACGCCCCAACTGTCCCCTTTCTCCACTGTGGGGATTCAACCCCGCGATCGCAATAGTTCCGTTTTGAATTCCAAAGTCATTTTCCAAGCATTCCACCAGTAAATCTAACTTGGCACTCATCAATTCTGGTGTCAGCATTTTCGGAACATCACACAACGGTATATGTGTAGTAGCGAGTAAAGTCCGTAAAGTCCAATTAGTATGAGCAGAGCGAGCCACAAACAACATGCCAAACTTTTCTACACCAGCTTTCTGAGCTAAAAGTTCCGTTTGCCCCGGATAAACATGCCCCGCAGCCTTCCAAGCAGACTTCGCAATCGGTGCGGTAACTATTCCATCAAAATCACCCGCAAGTGTCGCAGCAATAGCCCCTTCCATATAAGCAAAACTTGCCGCACCACTCGCCGCATTTTCCACGCCGATAGTAATTTTATCCTTAATATTATCCTCCAAACTCACATCTAAAATAGATAAGTCAGCCGGATTGGGTAAAAAATCTATATTTCCATTTGTCTTTAAGTTGGTATAATTTTCTAATAACAGGCTGCGGTTTCCAACTAGAGTCAAATCGCAGCCTTGACCGACATTAGAATCCGCCAAAGCCTTTAGTACAACTTCAGTTCCAATCCCTGCCGGGTCTCCCAAAGTAATCGCCAAACGCGGACGATGGTCTAAATCTGGAATAACTATTTCTTGATTTGATTGATACATCACAATAATTAGAAGTTAGGAACTAAGAGTCGGAATTTAATAATTTTAATTTCTTTTCATTCCCAATTACCCATGTCCAATGCCCAATGCCCAGTTAACAACCACTCTGGTACACTTAACTTAATAATTAACTAATAAGGAGAACTCAAATGGGCGGCGAAATGTTCAACGCAGCTATATTATCCTTCGGCTTAATCTTCATTGGTTGGGCTATAGGTGTTTTATTACTTAAAATTCAAGGTGCAGAACCAGAATAAAAAGTCATACTGAATACGCGGAAAAACGCCTCACTTATTGGCTAGAGACTTTTAAAGCAGTCTCAGCCAAACTTAGAAGGTTTAGTAACAGATTTATCTTCACTTTTGCTTAAAAAAACAATTCTGATAAAATTGTTTTCATAAAAGTTAACATTTTTTAATCAAACCTGATGAAAATATTGATAGTAGGTGCCACCGGTACCTTGGGAAGACAGGTTGCTCGTAATGCCATTGATGCAGGTTATGAAGTACGGTGTCTAGTAAGAAGTTCTAGAAGAGCAGCATTTTTAAAGGAGTGGGGTGCAGAATTAGTGCGGGGAGACTTATGCTATCCCGAAACTCTAGAAGCAGCGATGGATGGTGTAAAAGCCGTAATTGACGCTTCAACTTCTCGTCCCACAGATTCACTGAGTATTAAGCAAGTAGATTGGGATGGAAAAGTTGCATTAATCAAAGCAGCAGCAGCAGCAGATATTGAACGTTTTATCTTTTTCTCCATATTAAATAATCAAGATTATCCAGAAGTGCCCTTAATGGAAATCAAGCGGTGTACGGAATTGTTTTTAGCAGAATCCGGCTTAAACTACACCGTTTTACAGTTAGCAGGCTTCATGCAGGGTTTGATTGGACAATACGGTATTCCAATATTAGAAGCACAGCCAGTATGGGTAACGGGAGATTCTTCACCCATCGCTTATATGGATACTCAAGATATTGCTAAATTTGCCATAAAAGCTCTTAAAACAGAAGAAACCGAGAATAAAACATTTCCAGTAGTAGGAACCCGTGCTTGGAGTGCCCAGGAAATTATCAACTTATGCGAGCGTTTATCCGGAAAAACAGCCAGAATCACCCGGATGCCTTTGGGCTTACTTCGTACTATTCGTAACACTCTGCGTTTCTTTCAATGGGGATGGAACGTATCCGATAGACTTTCTTTTACAGAAGTTTTAGCAAGCGGTAAGCCATTAGACGCTTCCATGGATGAGACATATAAAGCCTTCGACATAGATAAAAGCGAAATAACTACTTTAGAATCTTATTTGCAAGAATATTTCAATAGAATTACCAAAAAGCTTAGAGAACTAGATTATCAGCAAAATAAAGGCAAGAAAAAGAAAGAAAAAAGAACTCCTTTTAAGCAATCTTCTTAACGGCGATTGGGCATAGGGGATGGGGCATTGGGAATTGGGCTTTGAATTAATAACTCCTACTTCCTCCCTTAATCAATTAGGCAATCTTCTGCCGGGAAGGGAGTAACTCCTGCCTATAAAAAAACTCTAATTTTCCTATGCCCCATGCCCAATGCCCTATGCCCGTTACAAACAAAGTATGTACTAGATACACATTTTGTGTAACTATAAATTTAATAAAAAAACGTTTCCTTTAATTTGGATATTTGAACGTGCCGAAAGTAGGCATTATATACAATGACGAAAAGCCGATAGCAAATGACATTGCTGTCGAATTACAAGACAAATTCACCAATCTGGGTTGGGATGTATCTATCGCAACTGGTATTGGTGGAATTTTGGGTTATTCGACACCGCGCAGCCCTGTATGTCATACACCTATTGAAGGACTTACACCCCCTGGCTTTGATTCGTCTACAAAATTCGTTATAGTACTCGGTGGAGACGGTACGGTATTATCCGCGTCTAGGCAAGTTGCACCATCTAGAATACCGATGCTGGCAATAAATACCGGTCACATGGGTTTTTTGACAGAAGCTTATGTGAATCAATTACCATCAGCAATAGAGCAGGTTTTAGAGGGTAATTACGAAATTGAAGAACGAGCAATGCTCGCCGTCAAAGTGTTTCGCAAAGAGTCGGTACTCTGGGAAGCCTTGTGTCTAAATGAAATGGTATTGCATCGCGAACCTTTGACTTCCATGTGCCATTTTGAAATTGCAATTGGCGGTCATGCATCCGTGGATATAGCCGCAGATGGTATTATTGTCTCTACGCCAACGGGTTCCACTGCTTATTCTTTGAGTGCTGGGGGTCCCGTAGTCGCTCCTGGTGTGGCAGTATTACAGTTAGTACCTATTTGTCCCCATTCATTAGCATCAAGAGCATTAGTATTCCCCGATAGCGAACCAGTTAATATTCATCCGGTAAATGCAACTCAATTAGTAATGACAGTTGATGGTAATGGTGGGTGTTATGTATTTCCAGAAGACCGCGTCACAATAGAAAAATCAGATTATAGCGCCCGTTTTATTCGTCTGCAATCGCCAGAGTTCTTTAGAATTTTACGAGAAAAGTTAGGTTGGGGTTTACCTCATATTGCTAAACCAACCTCCGTAGAAATTCCTTGAACGATTCTTAGCGGCTTAAAGTAAAAATATTAATTCAAAAGTTGTAGAGGGAGTAGTAGTACTGCCTCTATAAAATCTTTATTCGGCGATGATTATAAAAACAATCTTAAAAATTTAGTATATTTCCATATGTTCGATTAAAACTTGGACGTGCTAAAACATTGTAGAAAAGGCAGTAAGTATAAAATAATTGTAATTAAAGCAACCATTACGATTATTTTGCGTCTTACTTTTCACTCAGATATAAAAAGTATCTGTTCGTAAAATCTAATCAGAAGTTCCGCTTTTTGAGTTTTACTATTCTCAAGGTGGCATTTAACGAAAACTAACGGCAAATTAATTAATAGTGTAACTTTGTTTCCTGTTAAGCTAATGAATTCAAAGAAAGAAGATATTCTTATTCTTTTTTTTCAAATTGTCTGGGGCTTTCAATAAAGATTGTAGATTCTAGTTTAGTATAATTACGTAATTAGTTTGTAATTTTTGAATTTTATTCCTAAAATAAATTTGAATTTCAAACTTCAAACTTTCTACTTAAACTTAAACCTAAAATCTCATATCAATCATATAAGGGGCTGCGCTAAATTGCCCCAACTCAGGAATATAATGGTGCATCTTTATAAAGAAATGGTATAAAATCGTAAATTTAAAATACTAAATCGAATGACTCTTGCTTACAACCCTTGTGTTTTAGTAATAGAAAGCGACGAAAAGCTTGCAAGTCAGCTTTCTTCAGATTTAAAAGAAATTGGCTACGAACCGATTTTAGCCTCAAATACAACCTCTGGTTTGCAACATAACCGCGATAAACAACCAGCTTTGATTGTTGTCGATAGAATGCTAGCCGGAGAATCGGGAATCTCCTTATGTAAAAATCTCAGAAGTAACGGCGTGTGTACTCCAGTACTGATGTTAATGGCAAGAGATTCAGTTGATGATAGAGCAGCTTGCTTAGAAGCAGGAGCCGATGATTATTTTCTCAAGCCTTACCGCTCCGAAAATTTCATGAATCTAGTTAAGCTGTATTTAAAACCCGATACAGATACTTCAGAACAATTACGTTTCGGAGATTTAATTTTAGACTTAGCGACTCGTAGGGCTATAAATAACGAACGAGTCATTGATTTGACAATGAAGGAATTTGAGCTGTTAAAGTACTTAATGGAACATCCTCGTGAAGTTTTAACTCGCGAGCAGATTCTGGAAAATGTCTGGGGCTATGACTTTATGGGTGAGTCAAACGTCATTGAAGTTTATATCCGTTACTTGCGATTAAAAATAGAAGACGAAAGTCAAAAACGGTTAATTCAAACTGTACGCGGTGTCGGCTATGTATTAAGAGATTCTTAATTTTAAGTTATCTAAATAATTTGTAGAAGCAAAGTGTTTCATCGCTAGTTGCTTCACAAACAGTTGCAGGTATTTATAGATTTTTTCCTGCCGGAGATAGCGTTTAAACCTTAAAAAAATCTGAATTTATATAGTCGGTTCAAATAAAAAACGCAGGATTAATATTAGTTAATTATATTGATTGATGATTTGTAGTAGTTAGAGCTTATAGTTCGGCTATCTCTAGTAACAAACGAGACACGGTTGCTGTAAATTCTTCATACTTCTATCAATTATTTGCTAGAATGCAAAACCTAAAATCAATCGAATTTGGAGTAATAATTAAAAATTTCATGAAATATTATCGCTTATTATTGCCGATAACCCTAGGCATTTTACTGACAAGTTGTTTTCAACAGACACCAGCAAAATCTCCCGATATTACCGTATCTCAAAGTCCTCAAAGCGTGAATAACTTAGGTCAAGAACTACCAATTTCTGCTGTTGCAACAATTCCCAACGGTACAAAAATTCAACTAGAGGTAGCCCGTACACCACAGCAACAAGCAATGGGATTAATGTACAGACAGGCTTTACCAGATAACCGAGGAATGCTATTTGAATTTAATTCTCCTCAACCAGTTAGTTTTTGGATGAAAAATGTACCTGTTCCCTTAGATATGCTTTTTCTGCACAAAGGAATAGTCCAATATATTGCAAATTCTGCACCCCCCTGTACCAAAGCACCTTGCCCTACCTACGGACCAAGAACTCTTATCGATCAAGTAATTGAGTTGCGCTCTGGAAGAGCTGCGGAATTAGGATTAAAAAAAGGAGATAAGGTAATAATTAATTCAATTGAATCGCCATAATTACTTAATAGGTGAATAGGATATATCTGCTTATATAGCTGAATAGGTATATATAGAATAGATTATTGATAAAAAAGTATCAATAGCAGTGGTATAAAAAGCGATTGTGATGTTAAGATTTGCATTGCAGCTAGTCAATAGCCAACTCTTAGGTTAAAGTCAAGTAAAAATTTATAAGCGATCGCAAAAATCTTCCTTTTGGTGTACGTGTAAACAGTCGCTAATAAGGGAGTATAGCTATGGAATCTTTGTTACAAGAAATGAAATTAGCTGTCATTACTTAAGTAGAAAGTATTAAACTTTTTAAAATTCAGCAAAGTGTTACTTGAGACTGTTGACAATAAATCAAGCTAAAATATTTATTTCCCGTACATTCTCCTTTGTGAACCAGACATAGGACAAACTGTACTCAATGATTTAGTAAACAACTATGCGGTGACAAATGAATTACTGGCTACTAGCTACGGATGCACAATGGACAGATATATAACAATAGACCCCACTGAAGGAGGTGAGATAAAAATGACACAATCTACTTATTCGCGACTGATTCGTTTTTTGCAAGACGATTTATCAATTTCTGCCGCTTCGCTAGCGGTAGCTTTGAGGCATAGCGAGCAAGATCCAGGTCCCCTACCAATGATTCTGTGGCAGTATGGTTTGGTTACTTTAGAACAGTTAGAGCAAATTTACGATTGGTTGGAAACAGCATAGATGATGAGTAGTGCAATATGGAGAATTGAAATATGTTGTTGCAAAGACTCCACTTTTTGCGAAAACTGATTCCACGTTTAGCGATATACAAATTAAAAGAGCGAGTTGAATAATCAACTCGCTCTTTTAATTTTTGTAGTGTTTTCTTTATTAGTTGCAAAATTTATGCTTGCCTCTTAGTAAAATAATTTTTTTGCGATGACAATTAAATTTAATGGTATATTAAACATCTATTTTATTCTTGATGCTGTTTGTACAATGAAGACAGCAGCAAGGTAGTCTCAGGAAAACTGCTGTAGGGCAAAAAAATAATCTTAGTCATTGGTACACCGCCGTAAAACGGCGGTGCCTGCGATGAACGCATTCTGCGGTAACTTAGTTAAGCGATATAACGCTCTTCAAGCTTGACAATATGAAACTAGATTTTTATATGCTCTCACGGTAAATAACCTAAGACATAACTTAGGCGATGCTTTTATAATTTGTATTGCCCTACTAGCTGTTACGGTAACTTTTGATTATTCAGAAGTTGCTACTTGTCCCGAATTAAGGTGGTTTATCGACCAACGATGGGAAACTTCCATAGAAGAAACTTGACAAACCTGCTCTAATTGCTTTTGTTGCACGGCAGCTTTACGGAGAGTAATAATTAATTGATTTACCTGATTCCGTAAATTGGGATTTTGATTAACTGCTGTCATTGTTTGCCTTTCGAGCAATTGCAGTAATAATTCGTAATGTATGGGTGAAGGAAGAGGAATTTGCTCCATGAAGTTAAAAAATATAGGTTGATGTTCGTTTGGCTCGACTCAAGATGTGTGATACATGAATTTTTACACAGCCAACAAGCTTATCGGTTGAAGTTGCGAAAAAGTTAGTTATGAAGATGTTGTAAACAGATTGGTAATAGCTAAAGCTGGATCTGGTTGTTTCACCAAAGATTCACCAATCAATACAGCAGATGCCCCACTCTGAGCGACTAAACTTAAATCGGATGGGGTATATAATCCCGATTCGCTCACAACAAGAATATTGCGATCGTTTAATTGTTTATTTCTTGCCTGTAATAACTTACAAGTAGTTTGTAAGTCAACAGAAAAATCTTCTAAATTACGATTGTTGATACCAATCAGGGAAACACCATCCAAAGCTAAAACCCTGTCAAGCTCTTCTAGAGTATGAACTTCAATCAAAGCAGTTAATTTTAAAGCCTTAGCGATTTTGATGAAATATTGCAAATCTTTGTCGCTGAGTACTGCTGCAATCAGCAAAACTGCATCAGCACCGCGAATCCGTGCTAAATACATTTGGTAAGGATAAATAATAAATTCCTTACACAGTAAAGGTAAATCGACAGCAGCCCTTACCTTGGATAGATTTTCAAAACTGCCTTGAAAAAACTTTTTATCTGTAAGTACCGAAAGGCAGCTAGCGCCACCTTTTTGATACTCAAGAGCAATTTGTACGGGGTCAAAATCTTCTCGTATAACTCCTTTACTGGGAGAAGCCTTTTTTACTTCTGCAATTAAAGCTGGTTTTGTTTTGCCTTGACGTAGAGCAGCCAGAAAATCTTTACTGGGTGGAACATTCTTCACCTGACGCTGCAAATCCTGTAAAGATTGCTTTTCGCGCATTTGGTCAACTTCCGCTTCTTTATACCAAATAATTTCTTCCAAAATATTGCTTGGTTCGGCATCAGTAGCAGCAATTTGATACCGCAAAGACATTACGGCAATATCGGGATTGGGGGGACGACGACGGATTTGCATTGTTATTTGGTAATTGGTAGTTGGTAATAGGGCATTGGGCATTGGGATTAGGGAAGAGGGGGGAGATAGTTTTAACTGTTGACTCCTCACTCCTCACTGTTGACTGTTCGCTGTTAACTGTTAACTAACAGCAGCTCGCTTGTATGCTTCATCCAAAACTTCCGAAAGTGTTGGATGTGCGTGGACTAAATGAGCCAGGGAATTAACGCTTTGACGATTAGCGATCGCCGCACTTGCTTCGTGGATGATATCGGCTGCGTGAAGTCCGAAAATATGGACTCCCAACACTTCTCCAGTGTCTTTGCGGTATACAACCTTGGCGATTCCGTCGGCTTCTCCTTCAGCTAAAGCTTTGGAATTACCTTTGAAGTAACTTTTACTTACACCAACTTCAAAACCTTCAGCTTCAGCTTTTTCTTTAGCTTGCTCTTGAGTCATTCCCACATAGCTAATTTCTGGATGAGTAAATGCTGCTGCGGGAATACTGGAATAATCAATTTCCTTTGTTCTACCGCAAATGTTTTCGACAGCCGTAATACCTTGAGCCGAAGCAGCATGAGCCAACATCATCTTGCCAGTAGCATCACCAATTGCCCATAAATGAGGTACTGGTTCCCCTTGACTTAATACAGCCATTGAGTCGTTTACTGGGATAAACTTACGGCGATCGAGTTCAACGCTAACTGAATCCAAACCTATATTTTGCGTAGCTGGAATTCTTCCGGTAGCAACCAAACAAGCATCAACTTCCAACACGTCAACATCTTCTTTAGTTTTAAAATCTGCTAATTCAATTATTACCGGCGAACCAGGGATAATTTTTTTAGCATATATTCCAGAATAAGTTTCAATATCGCGAGGGTTTATCAATACTCTTTCGGCAAGTTTAGCAATATCGCGGTCAAATCCCGGCATTAACTGCGGTAAAGCTTCTATCATGGTAATTTCGCAACCCAAAGCCGAATAAACATCGGAAAATTCCAAACCGATGTAGCCGCTACCGACAATTGCTACCCATTGCGGCAACCATTCCAATCTTACCGCTTGGTCGCTAGTAAATACGGTTTTACCGTCAACTTCAATCCCCGGTGGCACAAAAGGAACCGAACCGGTTGAGAGAATAATATCCTTAGCAGTAATAGTTTTTTCACCATTGGAGCTATCAACCGTAACCTTTTGTTTTCCGGCGATTTTACCCCAACCTTGAATAATATCAACACCCAAACGTTTGAGAGAATTAGTTAAATCTCCTTGAATCTTTGCTACCAAATTATTGGCATGATTGGCGATATCCTCTCTTTCAAATCGAACATTATCAATTTGAATGCCCATAGACTTAAGATGGTAAGCATCGCGTAGCTCCCGCACTCTTCCGGAAGCTGCAAGTAAAGCCTTCGAGGGGATACAGCCACGATTAACGCAAGTCCCCCCCATATCACCAGCTTCAATAATTGCGGTTTTCAATCCGCAGCTAACGGCGTGTAAGGCAGCGCCATGTCCACCTACTCCAGCGCCTACAATCACCAAATCATAATCAAATGACTGACTCACCGTCTTATTACTCCGCTTGCTTTACCGTATCAATTCTTAACTGAGTGCAGCGATACTGCAAGTATTTTTTATTTTAGAGTTTTGCCAAACTTTATATTATAGTTTTTGCTCGCCGGGTGGTTAACAATAGCTTTGCGATTGTTTACAAGAACTATGAGTTAACGTAAATGTGTTCAGGAATACAAAGTTTGCCAAATAATGGTTGTTCGTAATTGGCATTAGTTAATATTAATAGTAATAAGTTAGTAGGTTGGGTTAAACGGAGTCCAACCCAACATTATCTTGAAAAGTAAACCAAATAATTGAAAACAATAGTTTTTATTCAAAAATATATCTCATCTAAAGCCACAATATTGATGTTGGGTTAGGTTGTATTCTCAATATTTTATACCTATAAATAATTAGTGCGCCTTTAACCCAACCTACCATTACCTATTCTCCAGAAATCATTCTTTGAAGCTCTATATATTTTTCTTGACTGAGACGATAAACTTCTGGTTCGGGCTTACCAATAAGATGTCCTTGAACATAAGTGACACCAATTTCTTTCAATTGATATAAACTAATTGGAGTTTCTTCATCCACACCTTCAACAATCACATTGGGTGGATATAAATTATTAGCTTTAACTATTTGATGAACAAAATTAATAATTAAATAATTGGATTGGTGATGTAGAATTTCGCGGTCAATTTTGACGTGACATGGGTTTAAACCTGCCAGTCGAGAAACAGAAGAATGACCAACTCCAAAATCATCAATGGCAAATCGAATGTTGAATTTGTGAACATATTCTAAAAGCTTATTTTTGAAAAACAATAAAGGGTTATCCAGTCTGACACCATCATTAAAATTGGGCAATTCAGATTTTTCTGAGATTTCTAAAATTAAATTTCGTGGTGAAATAATATTTTCTTCAATAACTTCTCTAACAGTTTCAAAATATGCCTCTTTAATTAATGATTCTGGATATACATTAACTGATAATGGGACAACATCACTAAGTCTTCTTTGTTTGGATTTTCTAGCTTGTTTATAGCTTTGTGCCGCAACTCTCAGAAAATATTGGTCTAATTCAAGTTTAAATTGAGAACCCCATAATTCAGCAGCTTGAAATAAATCCACGGGAGCAGTTAAGCTCTGGGTATCTCTGGCTAAAGCTTCCCAACCACTGATAAAAAATTCATTAACATCTATACAAATAACGGGTTCAAAATAAACAACCATTTTTTGTAATCGTTCGCAAAATAGTTGAAACCGTCTGTCATATAGGGATTTAGAAACAAATTTAAAATCCTTTTTTAAAGCATCAATAATAGCTGCCTCTACAAACATAGGCTCTAATGATTCTTGAGTACTTTGATAAAAACTCGATAAAATTTTGCCGTATGCATCTCCAAGTAAGTATGAATCGCGAGGTAAACCGCAAACCACCATAATTTCAGCTTCCGGAGGCATTTTTAACGGTATAATCGCAAAAGTATTAGCATAATTATTTCCATACTCATTGATTTTGCATGTCCCATGATATGAGGGATTGAAAACTGATTCGTAAGAAATAATTGGGAAAATTGTGGTATTTAAGATATTGATATAAGCATTATGGTCTATATTATCTGCTAAATTGCTTTGCGATTTCACAACACAATTATCATCGCTGTCGTTTTTGAGTACGAATACAAAATCAGCCTCAGAAGCTTCTCTAATAGATTCTAGTTTTTGAAATTCTAATGTCTCTGATAAAATATTTTCAGTATTTTGGATATTAGAAAAATATGATAGTTGATTAATTAAAATCTCAATAAATGACTCAAACGTTTCTAAGAAGTTGGGTAGATAATCGAATTGCAACGAACAATCGTCATAATTTTGTTGTTGCTGCGTTCTTCCTAACTTTAACTCACCAAAATTTATCTGATTTCTAAGAAGCGAACAACTTGTTTGATGAGATGTATATACCTTAGACAACTGAATTTTACAGCCTTCTTCAAAAGCATAAATTTCAGGTTTAGTTTTAGGTGCAGTTTTCCGCATTCTCGTGCGAGTATATTCATGCAGTTCATCAACTGAAATCACACCATCGCCATCTATATCAGCTTTACCATTTTCAATTCCTTCAACAAGAAAGCGCGTGTAAATAGAATGATTAGAAGCTTGCTCCTCAAAAGAGTATTGAGTAGAAGTAGAAGAAGTTAAAACTGCTCTTCCTTCTCCTCCCAACTGACTTTTAATATCTATATGCCCATCATTCTTTACAGTCATACCTCTAGCAAAAGCACCGCTAAAGCAACAATCAAGAATAATGACTTGTCTCCTGGAAAAGCTTTTATCCATGACGTTATGCACAAAACTCGCAGGCACCGTACTTGAAGTAATTAATTGTCCGTTGGGATGCTTATAAGTTTGACTACTAGCTAAATAAAGATCGCCGTTGTCATCTTTGATGCCATGTCCTGAAAAATACAGCAATACCAAATCATCTTTCCCAGAGTTAGAGAAAATTTTCTCAATCTCCATACTCATATTTGGTATCTGTGGATTTTTTAATACCTTGATATTTTCTACGGGAAAATCACCCATACCTGGATGCTGCAAAACACGTTGCATCGCATCAACATCCTTAAGGGCACCTGGCAGGGGATTCAACTCGTATTCATAATCGCTTACCCCAATCAGCAATGCCAATTTTTTCATTCCTTTACCTATACAGCTAATAAAATGTTTACGAAAAACTGATTTTAATTAATTTCAATTTTGAGCGCTTAAGAAATTACAGTCCCTAGACGTTAAGGTTGGCTAATCCGAACATTAATTTTTGTTCGCATCTTGAGCATAACTTTTGCTTAACGTCATCATCACTATTACATAATTATTTTCAGTTCGATGTAATTTCAGTATTGCAAGCACTAAATAATACATTTTTGATTGTAATTACATAGTGTTTTTGCATAAATCAAAGATTTTGTTAAAACTCAAAGCATCTCATCACAATTGGTTTTGCCGAATTTCTACACTTAAAATGCATTGAATGTAAAAAAGTAGCTTGGTGATTAAAAATATGATTAGCCCCCCTTCCCCCAGAGGGATTTAGGGGGCTAATAAATACAGGAAAAACAAATTCATATTTCAATTCAGCAACGCCAAAAAAATAACCCACGTATCTTACATACGTGGGATGAGATAAAGCTAAAACAAACTTTTAGCTTGAAATATTCAATATACATCTACTCTTAAAACGGAGAGGGAGGGATTCGAACCCTCGTTACCCTTTCGGGTAAACAGCATTTCCAGTGCTGCGCCTTCAACCACTCGGCCACCTCTCCAGGTGCCACAAGATGATATCTTACATTGAAATCAAATAAACTGCAATCCTTGAGAGAATAATTCTATAATTACCGAATCCAAAATCCGAAATCATCATGTCCTCTACATACAAAGTCACAGTTCGAGATAGAGCCAAAGGCATAACCCACACCTTAGAAGTTCCCAGCGATCGCTACATTTTGCATAGCTTTGAGAAACAAGGAGTAGAGTTACCGTTTTCTTGTCGGAATGGTGCTTGTACCACTTGTGCCGTTAGAGTCATCAAGGGAAATATTTCTCAACCCGAAGCTGTGGGATTATCCCCTCACCTACAAAGAAAAGGTTACGCTCTATTGTGCGTTAGTTACGCTTGTTCGGATTTAGAAGTCGAAACCCAAGACGAAGATGAAGTTTACGAACAGCAATTCGGACGTTATTTTGCCAAAGGTAGAGTTCGTGCAGGATTACCCCTTGAGGATGATTAATTAAGATGGGGAAGAGGAGCCACTGCGTTGCCTCGGTTTCCTCGGTTGTAGCAAGTGGCGTGGGGAAGATTAAATTATTATCAACTCCTAACTCCTAATACCAATTCTGTATGAGGTTGCGCTAAATTGCCCGCAGCCTATAAGGCTGGGGCTATTCAAACAAAACCCATCTACATGGGCTATATTCGGCGCATCTTTATCAAGAAATGGTGTAACTCTTAACTCCTAACTATAAAATCCAAAATTGAATGAAAAAAGCAGTCCTATTCCTCTGTTGCTTGTTGCTGTTGCTGGGATGCCAAGCCAAAGAAGATGAATTTCAAGCGGGGATGGTGGAAATTAAAGTTGAACGGGTTGTCAACGGACAAACTTTAGAAGTGAAGGGTTTTCGCGAACAGCCTAATTTAATTTCTGAGGTACGTTTGACGGGTATTAGCTCTCCTCCCGTGCGTCAGCGCCCTTGGGGTGAAGCTTCTCGAAAACGTTTGAGAGAGTTAATCGAAGATAAATCATCCCCCGTTAGATTTGAGTTTGACGTAGAAGCCAAGGATAAATACGGACGAACCTTAGCTTACATATGGAAAGATAACACCTTAGTAAACGAACAATTAGTTAAAGAAGGACATGCAATATTTGTAGCGCGATCGCCTAACCATAAATACGATTCCCGCTTGGAACGCGCACAGCATTGGTCTAGACTTATGGGGGAAGGAATTTGGAACCCTGACAACCCCATGCGGCTCTCTCCCTCAGAGTTTCGTCGGGTTTATCGATGAATGCGAATTGGTAATGGGTAATTGGTAATTGGTACCTCTAAACCTATAACCTTTGACCTTTAACCTTTAACCTATTTATGCCTGACTTACAAATTTTTCTCGATATTGCCACAGAAGCAGCGCTGGCTGGTGGTGCTGTTTTACAAAGTTATTTGGGTAAAGTTGAAGATAAAACTTCCGAAAAACGTCCTGGTGATTTGGTAACTGCTGCCGATAAAGCTTCCGAAGCTGTGGTTTTGGAAACTTTGCGTCGTCACGTTCCCGAACACGCTATCCTTGCCGAAGAATCTGGTAAATTAGGCAATCAAAATCAAGAATATCTTTGGGCTATTGACCCCTTGGATGGTACAACTAATTTTGCTCACGAATATCCGTTTTTTTCAGTTTCCGTTGGGCTGTTAATTAATGGCGTTCCCCAGGTTGGTGTAATTTACGACCCGTTTCGCAACGAACTATATCGTGCCGCTCAAGGGTTGGGAGCAAGCTGTAATCGTCGTCCTATAAGTGTTTCTAAAACTTCAGAATTAAATAAAAGTTTGCTGGTTACTGGTTTCGCATATGACCGTCGGGAAACTGACGATAACAACTATACGGAATTTTGTCATTTAACACATTTGACTCAAGGAGTAAGACGCGGTGGCTCTGCTGCATTGGATTTAGCTCATACAGCTTGCGGACGTTTGGATGGATATTGGGAAAGAGGACTTTCACCGTGGGATATTACTGCTGGGGTGATTATTTTACGGGAAGCTGGGGGAAAGGTGACGGCTTATGATGGTAGCGATTTCAAGATGGATTCGGGAAGACTTTTAGCTACTAATGGTTATATACATGAAAATTTGAGTCAGGAATTGGGGAGAGCGCATCAAGTTTGGAAAGTGGAGAAGAAAGGTTAGTAGTTGCGCTTCAGCGCCAAATATGCTAAGTGCTGAAGCGCAACTACGAACCTCTAAATTATTTATTATTTATAAAAATATATTCCCCATTCCCTCTCAAATCCTAAATTACGGGAAAAATTAAAGGTTTGTCGGAGTAACTAACTGACCGAACTTCTTCAGAATTTGTAAAACAATATAAAGCTCTTTCGCAGAAGTAAACGGAGCAAACACTCGTGACAAATCGTACTTTGGTGTATTCTCTTGTACTACCTTGATAAACAAAATATCGTCCCCATTCGTCACCATCTCATATACAGGTAAATTGGAATTAGGATTTGCCATCAAATAAGCCAAAGCTTGCGGTACAGCAGTTAAAACTGACAAAGTAGTCTTTTTTGATTCCAGCACCATTACCCACAATCTATTTTGTAAAACCAAAACATCAATCCTTCCCCGCAAAATTTCTTCACCATCATCCACCAATAAATTAACTGATTCTTCAGCTTTAATACGAAACGGTGGATCGTAAAATCCAGAAGCTGCAATTAACGGGGAAACCAGCAGCAGCATAACCATTCCCTCCAGCAAATTCCCATCAGCACGATGATAAATATACCTGCGTCGCAGCACATCAAGGTTTTCTTTTTCCGTTTCGGTAATAGTTGGTAATTCCTCGCACCACTCTGGGAAAAACTGCTCATCTTCAATGCGAACAAATCCAAAACGGTTTTCTGCATCCGTGATGGCTTTGGTTTTTGTCATAAAGGCTTTTCAATTATCTGTACTTGGCTGGTGCGTGACACTATAACCCTTATTATTACGTTCAAGTTTTAATTAAGTGTCACAGCACCCTACAATAAAAATATATTTATTGGGAGCATCCCAAATGTGTAAAAACATAATTCGTCATTGCGAACGAAGTGAAGCAATCGCAAGGGTTGGGATTGCTTCACTTCGTTCGCAATGACATTATCTTAATTTTCACAGATATCTAAAATAATCAAACCGGATTTCTATATAAACTCAATTTCTGAAAAACAAATTTTTATCGCTCCGCTTACCAAGGGTAAAGAATAAAAGAGCAAAGGGCAAAAGGGCTAGAGTATAAAGGGCTACTTAAGAGTCCTCCCAACGGCGCACACCACACGAAAACCGCCGTAGTAGTTGATGTAGTCGCGCTCCGCCCAAGGGTCGTAGTGGCGAGACGCGGAACGGCAGCTTCCAGGACCGTTGAACCAGGAACCGCCACGCAGCACCTGAAAACGATTATCAATCAATGAATTGCGATGCTCTCCAAGGAGTTGCGACAGTTAAAGTTTTATGAATTACGGCTCAGAGAAGCTGCAATTTTCTGTATGAAGGTGCCAAAAATAATAGTATTTGTGGTTGAAAGTCAGCGCTGTTCGTTTTCTCCAAACGTCGGGAGACGTAGCAGTGCTACGTCTCTACAAATCTTCGGAATAAATGAACAAGGTTATTGTATTTCAGTCCTATTTATTTCACATCTATTCATAGGACTTTCGCTATTAGCTCGGGGTTTGCATTCCCCGTTAGGATTCCTCTAGTTCCCATGCTCCGCGTGGGAAGGTATTTTTAGAGGCTCTGCCTCTCAATCAACCGGGTAGGCAGAGCCTTCAGCCACTGCGTTACTAGCCAGAGACTAGTAACGAGAAATAACCCAATCTCTCGTCAACCCCGACGCAAAAACCTCACCGCAGCATCTTCCCGCTCAACATCTCTCCCGGTATATCGAACTCTATCAATCCGTCTCCCTTTACCTTGATTGTCATACAAACTAATTACCCCACCACGATTCGATAACATTACCGGGCTTAATGGCTGTATCCTCACCGCTTCCCCCGGTTTCAAAATCCTTTGTTCTTCCTTCAAAACTGAATTTAGTTGTAATGGCTCATGTTTAGTATCCGATAATCTCCAACCTTCTAAATTCACTGCTTCCGAAGAAAGATTTATTATAGAAACCCATTCCGATGCTCGTTCATCACCTGACGGATTCACCATTGCAGCAGCAATAAAAATAGCAGCGTTATCAATAGCAACTGAATCTCTTAATTCACCTTTGGAAATCATTTCAGCAGGTGCATCAACTTCAATTCGTTCGGGAAATTGTTCGATATGAAGTTTTTCTTTCTTTTCGGGATTTTCGTTAAATAACAAAGGATTTTTTTCGTAAATCTCATCGTCAAATTCCAAACCCGTTAATCTTTCAATTTCGGTAATTGTCACCTGATAGGTTTGAAAATTAAACAACTTATTACCTTGTTTATCTCGTAATGCTTCTTCATCCTGGAACATCAGAAAAGCACGGACATCAAGTTCGTTATTGTCTTTATTTACAAAGCAAACCACTTTAAAGAAAGCTGAAGGAATTAAAGCGGGTTCTCTTCCTTGTGGGGAAATAGTGCGAGGAAAATCTCCGTAAACTGGCCCGGTGAAAACGGTGATTTTACCATTACTATCTAACTTGAGATCGAATACCCAATTCTCTAAAGCTAGCCATTCATCTTGATTAAAATTCTCATGCTGTAGGGCTGCATTGGGATAATAAAAAGTATCGTCGGAAGCTCGTTTGGCTTCTCTTTCTGTTTTTCCCCAAGCTAAACTACCTCTTCTCGCTAAATGTCCTCTATCCCAAGGATTGTTGCGATAGTAGTCGTTATCAAGTTGAAAATCGGCACCGATACGAGTATCAATATCCCAACCCCGTTTCCTTCGGACATTTTTAATCAAATTCTGGTCAATATTTACACAAGTGACAATAGTCGAACGTCGAACTCGATTGGTGATGATTGAGTAATTAATATAGTTAGCAAAAATATCATCTTCTAATAAAGAACTGCGGAGTACATCCCCTGCTAACGATGGAGCAAAGCTTGGTACGGGAAGATTAATCCCATTCCCTAAAAAATCGGGATTGTAGCCTGCCATAATATTGTTGGGTAAATTTCACTCATAGTATGAATTAGAACTAGCAGGTTTTCAACTTTGATAACTAATAATTATTTAAGTTGTGTTATGGGAGTTGATTTGAATTTATATCTTCGGGTATTCTCTGCTAGCTTCCACAATCACCTTGTAAGCCGGAGGCTTTCTCACAGAGAAGTCAATTTCAAGGCTGATATACAAAGTCTGATAAATCAGACTATAAAAAGCTTTTAGTGCGTTTTAACGTACTTTGCGTATGAGCCTCGGAATTGATTCCGAGGCGGTTTTAAAAGCCGAACTAAAGCGCAACTACAAACAATGTTTTTCATCACTTCGGAATTCACGCAGATAAACTTATAGAAATCCCCGATTTATAAATATTTAGTGAAAAAATCTATAATTTTCTGTCAAGCAGCTTTTTTTCAAGTAAATAAAAAGTTCAATAAATTCAACTAGAAGTGTATATGATAAATGGTATCAATATGTTTGAATAATTTGTGAAAGGTTAAGTATTTACTCTGAAAATATAAAATATTTAATTTGCTCAAACCTGTTGTTTTCTCTTAAAAATCAGCAGTAAAAACAGCTATCAACATAAAAACTACATTTTAGCGGCGACGTTAACTAGTAACTGATACTGGTAAGGAATCAATAATTTACGGACAATCAACTACTGACAAACACCCAAGGTGTAGAAGTAAACTAGTAAGATTAATGTTTCTTTTAGTATAAAATTAGCCTTATGTCTTTTCAAATAGAACGCGGTCTATTTAAGTATGACTTTATAGATTACCACGCAGTTTTATGCGTTCGAGTAGATGCAGATGCTTCCGAAATTCGCAAGCGCTACCTAAAAATTGCGCGTCGCTTGCATCCCGATAGCTGTGGAGCGGCTAACGATGATGAAAAGCGGTTAGCGAGCCAATTATTATCTAAGTTGGTAAATCCAGCTTACGAAAACCTTTATCAAGATAGGAATCGTGCCGAACATACTGCTGTTTTAGCGCAGGTAGGGAAACGTTTGGCTCAAGATCCCTCTTCTGTGGAATTAACCACCGACAATGCCAGACAGCTCGCAGCTACCCCAAATTATGACAGCGCTTATAAAAACGCCATATCTCAAGTATCCAAAATTCAATATAAAACATTAAAACAATCCCTAGAAGCGATCGCGCAAATCAGCGAGTTGAATTTAGTTTATTTGATGCGGAGTGCGGGTAAATCTTTAAAATCTCCATCAGCAACAAATGCTACACCTGCATCTCACACCAATACTGCGGTGGAAAATCATGCCGCACCGGCAAAACCTAAAGAAGACCCAGTTTTTGCTGGTTATCTACGTCGTGCCCAAGAACTAATCGTCAAGAATCAATTATCACAAGCTCGGGTTGAATTGCAAGATGCTTTGAAGATGAAGCCAAATAGTAGCGAGTCCCATAGCTTGATTGGAGTGGTCTATATGAAGCAAAATCAAATTAAAATGGCAAAAATTCATTTTGACCGCGCTTTGCAATTAAACCCCAAAGACGAAACAGCGTTGGAAGGGAAAACTAAAATTGATAAGTTTTTAAAGAAAACTTCACCCGGTGCCGGTAAAAAGAGTACTGTAAGTGCTGGTGCAAGTAAATCTGCAAAATCTGAAAGTGGCGGTTTATTTGGTGGATTGTTCGGTGGGAAGAAAAAATAATGGTGTATCAACCTCCAGTAGGAGCCAGGGATTTATTACCTTTAGATGTAGCTCAAAAACACTGGATTGAAGACAGGCTAGAACAAGTGTTTCAAGGCTGGGGTTACCACAGGATTATTACCTCAACTTTGGAGCGTATAGATACTTTAATGGCAGGAGGTGCAATTGAGCGCTCGACAGTAATTCAACTGCAAAACATCCAAGAAGAAGAATTGGGATTGCGTCCCGAACTAACGGCTTCTATAGCTCGTGCTGCGGTAACGCGCATGTCCGGCGTTAATTATCCCCAAAGGCTTTACTACAATGCCAACGTCTTTGGAAGAGCGCCAGATTCAAAACACAATGGTCAGCAAGAATTTTATCAGGCTGGAGTTGAGCTATTAGGTAGTGACGGCTTAGTAGCAGACGCTGAAGTATTGCTATTAGTAGCCGCTTGCTTGCAATCGCTCCAGCTACAGAATTGGCATTTAGTCGTGGGTGAAGCCGGAATTACTCGCTCTTTACTCAAAGCCTTTCCTGACGATTTACAGCATAAAATCCGCAGCGCTCTTGCCAACTTAGATCGGGTAGCTATAGACACTTTACCTTTAAGTGAAGAACTTCGCGATCGCGCCAAAATAATGTTAGATTTACGCGGCAAAAGTGCGGATGTGCTGCAAAAAATTAATACTTTAAATCTCGATGCCGAGCAGCAGGAAGCTGTCAACAACCTCAAAGCCTTAATAGAGTTGATAGAATCCCAGGGCAATTGTTCCCTTGTTCTTGACCTCAGCTTGATTCAAACTTTCGACTACTACACCGGAATTGTATTTGAAGTAGTTAGCGATATTGATAACCAAGCAAGAGTCATAGGGCTTGGCGGACGTTACGATAAATTATTAGGACTATATCATCCCCAAGGAAAAGACATACCCGGTACCGGCTTCGCCTTATTTATTGAAGATTTATACCATGTACTATCAACATCTGGGCAATTACCGCAAACACAATTAGCCAGCGACTGGTTAGTAGTGCCAGAAAATACCAGCGCGATCGCAGCAGCTTTTGCTTATGCAGAAAAACTGCGCTCCTCAACTCATTTAGTCACAGTAGAAATGGAATTAAGCTTCATAGATGCTCAAGCCATTCGCGAATACGCCAGCGACAGAAAAATCGCCCAAATTGCCTGGATAAAAGCCGACGGTTCTAAAAAAGTTGAATCAGTTAGCAGTTAACAAGTGAACAGTGAGCAGTGAGCAGTTGAAGATTTACAATTTACAATTGAACGCTAATCATCAAGCTGCAATTATTAACTGCTGTTCACTGTTGACTGATAACTGTTCACTGAAAAGAGAGGGGAAACATGGCACACACGATTGTTACTGATGTTTGTGAAGGAGTTGCAGATTGCGTGGATGCTTGTCCCGTAGCTTGTATTCATCCGGGACCTGGAAAAAACGTCAAAGGAACCGATTGGTTTTGGATTGATTTTGCCACCTGTATCGACTGCGGCATTTGTATTCAAGTTTGTCCCGTAGAAGGAGCAATTGTTCCAGAAGAACAGCCAGAATTACAAAAAACACCGCAGTAGGAATGAGGGATGGGGAAGAGGGGGAGATAGGGAGACAAGGAGAAGAATCTTAAATTATTCCCAATACCCAATGCCCAATCCCCCATGCCCAATTACCAATTACCCATCCAAAATAATTAATCCCCTCCGGAAAATTAACGTGGAGGGGATTTACTTTTACTTATATATTGATTTGACAACAAAAAGTAATGCAGGCTTATTTACTCATTCTTTGGGTAGATCGCTTGGTGGGATTTTTTCTGGTGGTGCTTCTGCCGGAGGAGCAAGTTCGGCATCGGGAGCAATTTCTTCTACAGGAGGTATGGTTTTTTCTTCTGCATCTGCATTTTCAGCAGCTTTTAATAATTCTTCGGGTGGTGCTTCAGGTGGGATTACTTCTGGGATTTCTGTTGTAGTTGTGGTATCAGTATTATCAACAATTTGTACAGGTGCATCCGATACCGGAGTTTCTTCATCAATTGCGTCAGCCAAAGTTTTGCCAATTGTTGCAGCAGCAGTCTCTTCAGCGGTAGAAGTTGTAGTTGCAGGTTGTGTTGCAGTTGGGGTAGCCTTTTGCTTCTTGCCAGGTAAAATACCGCTTACAGCTTTAAATAATCCTCCCACTCGTTCTTGCAGCGAAATATTGTTTTTCACAGAACTTGTCACAGCTTCAGGGCTGGGTACCGGGGTTTGCTGCATTGCGGGAGTAACTTGACGACGCAGCGAAAAAGTTTGTAACCCGAACCAAAATAACAAAGTAACGGCTGCTAATTGCCCCAAGAAAAACCATCCACCGATACGCGGTGAAAAAAACCATAATACAAGGGCATAGAACAATCCGACACCGCTCCAATAAAAATCATTTTTGCGATGAACTTCAGGAAAAAAGAAAGCCGCTAAATAGATTGCTAAACTGCCAAAACCGACTATCAAAGCCAAAAGATGTGTCATAAGAATTTTGAGTTTTAGATTCTCAAAGGGAATAGGGTATGGGGCATTGGTAATTGGTAATTGATTCGATCTCCCCTTCTCTCCCCGTCCCCAATCCCCAATCAATTTATAGTAAATATTACAATTTAGCGAATTTGAGAAACAAATTGTTAATTAATATACAGATTAAAAATAATTATGTGTATCCATGATGCATTTTTAGTCTTTAAATAAAGTCTTAATGTCTTCTTTAGAAGTGAACCGAAAATCTCGGACTACCCTAAGAGATAAAAGAAAGGATTGGAAGAGTTAGCCAGAAAAAATTTATGACACTACAAAGCTTTGGTGTGATTGGATTAGCTGTTATGGGAGAAAATATCGCTCTTAACGTAGAGCGTAACGGCTTCCCGATCGCAGTTTATAACCGCTCGCGTGAAAAAACTGACGCGTTTATGGAAAAACGCGCCCAAGGTAGAAATGTGAAAGCAGCTTATACCTTGGAAGAGTTTGTGGGTTTATTAGAACGTCCCCGCAAAATTTTGGTAATGGTGAAAGCTGGCGGGCCAGTTGATAAGGTAATTGAACAACTCACACCTTTGTTAGATGAGGGTGACATCATTATCGACGGTGGTAACTCGCTTTATGAAGACACCGAACGACGCACCCGCGAATTAGAACCAAAAGGTTTTCGCTTCATTGGCATGGGTGTAAGTGGTGGTGAAGAAGGTGCGCTCAACGGTCCTTCTTTGATGCCTGGAGGTACCGAAAGTTCCTATGAGTATCTGTCCCCCATTCTCACCAAAATCGCGGCACAGGTTGATGACGGCCCTTGTGTTGCCTATTGCGGACCTGGTGGAGCCGGACATTATGTCAAAATGGTTCACAACGGTATTGAGTACGGCGATATGCAGTTGATTGCAGAAGCCTATGACTTAATGAAAAATGCCGCTGGGTTAGACCACAATCAATTACATGAAGTCTTTGCCGAGTGGAATAAGACTGATGAATTAAATTCATTCTTGATTGAAATTACTGCCGATATTTTTCCTTATATTGACGAAGAAACCGGTTTACCTTTAGTAGATTTAATCGTAGACGCAGCCGGACAAAAAGGAACCGGACGCTGGACAGCAGTAGATGCACTTAATTTGGGTGTACCAATTCCTACCATTGGTGCAGCAGTAAATGCTCGAATTATGTCATCCTACAAGCAAGAAAGAGTAGCAGCATCCAAGGAAATTTCCGGCCCTACTGGTAAATATAAAGGCGACACCAAGAAATTTGTGAACATGGTGCGCGATGCTCTCTACTGCTCTAAAATTTGTTCCTACGCTCAAGGAATGGCATTGTTGTATAAAGCTTCTAATGAGTTTAACTACAACTTGAATCTTGGTGAAATGGCGCGGATTTGGAAAGGTGGCTGTATCATTCGTGCAGGATTCTTGAACAAAATCAAGAAAGCATTTGACGAAAATCCTTCACTTCCCAACTTGCTATTGGCTCCCGAATTCAAGCAAACAATTCTTGACAGACAAGAAGCTTGGCGTGAAATCATCGTTGTAGCAGCTCAATTAGGAATAGCTGTTCCCGCATTCAGCGCTTCCTTGGATTACTTCGATAGCTACAGACGCGAGCGCTTGCCTCAAAACCTGACTCAAGCACAACGCGACTACTTCGGTGCCCATACTTATCAGCGTACCGACAAAGAAGGAGCATTCCACACCGCTTGGGTTCCCATCGATGAAGCGACTGTCAGCAACGAATCAGTAACAAAAATGGACTAGTTATTAATTAGTTTCAACTAATTTGTCATTTTATTAACCCGGTTTCTTTGAGAAATCGGGTTTCTTTTATATAAGGTTTGTAGTTGCGCTGTCTTCGCCGAACATATTTGGCGCTGAAGCGCAACTACGAACAATTTTTATTTATTCAATTTCAAAAGATTTAGTCATTTCTTTGACAGTAGCAATAAACTTGTCATAATTTTCTTGCTCTGCTGTATAAGTCAAAATGTAAGCTTTATTACCTTTCAAAGTCCAAATTTGTAAATTTTTTAAATTCAAATTACTTTCTTCGTTTTTGGCAGTATAAATAATTTGAAAAGCTGGCTTGTATGCAAAAGTAGTCGGTTTAGTACTGATAATTTTGGCTGCGGATAATCGTTCGGTTATTTCTTTGGTAAAATCATCTTTTGACTGATTCAAACTTCCGGAATATTCTTCTACACTCAAAATCACTTTTTCTTGAAAATTATCTTGTTCGCCGGATTCAGGAGATAAAAATGCAACCACTTCTTTTGTAATAAAATTATCTATATCTTGCCTTTGCCAATTTTGAGGAAATTTGATTGTGATTCCTAAATTTGATTTTTGGTAAGTAGAAAAATCTTCAATTCTATTGTTAGAGTTAAATATATTCGGTAATATAGCGATACTTGCAGCAATAACGCCTGCTATAGCAGAAGCAATTAAAATATTTTTAGTATTTTGTGTATTTTGCGGCTGATGCGTAACTAAAGTATCGGGTGCTTGATTAAATGTAGCTGTAGAATTCAATAATGACTTTATTGCTTGCAAAGCTAACTGCGCCGTAGGATATCGCTGACGATAATCATAGCGAACCATTGTATTTAAAATATTCGCTAATTTAGGATTGACATCAGTCAAATGCTGCCAAGAAACCTCACTCGTTTGAGCATCTGTCTGTATAGGAAATACTCCTGTTAATGCTTGAATTGCAATCATTCCTACAGCATAAATATCGCTACTAAAATGCGGTTTTCCATTCGACTGTTCGCTGGGCATATATCCAGGAGAACCTATAGCAATTGTTATTTTCGTTTGCCCTTGTGGATTAGCTATTTGAGTACTGACTTCTTTAACAGCACCAAAATCAATCAACACGATTTTACCGTCCGATTTGCGCCGTCGAATATTAGAAGGTTTGATATCCCGATGAATTTTTCCTTTCTGATGTACGAAACTTAAAACTTCTAAAATATCTTCTAAAAGTTCAATTACAAAGGTTTCACTTAATTGTTTTGTTGTACGTAATTCCTGACTTAAATCATGCCCTTCAATAAATTCTTGAACTAAATAAAACTTTTGACTTTCCTCAAAATGCGCTAGGAGTCGAGGAATTTGGTCATGATTTCCTAATTTTTCTAAAGCTTCGGCTTCCCTATCAAATAAAACTTTGCCAGCATTTAAAGTATAAGGGTCTTTGGCTGCCGGTTCAAAAAGTTTGACTACACAGCGAGGATTCCCTGGGCGCTGTAAATCTTGGGCAATATAAGTAACCCCGAAGCCCCCTCTCCCCAATTCTTTAATAATTTGATAACGTCCGCTCAATATTTGATTCATAAAATTAACCAATTATCTTAAAATTTATATTGATAGATGTATATTTTTGCACAAAATTTTATATTCATGGATTTATAGATAAATACAGCGGATTATTGAAACGAATATCACGGATTAAACGAATTTCACTGATTTCACGGAATTAGTTATTACTAACAACCAACAACTAAGACTTAATTATGAAAATTAGCCTTTGTATGATTGTCAAAGACGAAGAATCGACGCTATCTAAATGCTTGAGTAGCGCGAAAAAGTTTGTTAACGAAATAGTCATTTTAGACACTGGCTCAACCGATAAAACAGTAAAAATTGCCAAAGGGTATGGTGCTAAGATACATCATTTTGAATGGTGTAATGATTTTAGTGCAGCCCGCAATGAAGCTTTAAAACATGTAACTGGGGATTGGGTTTTAATCTTAGATGCTGATGAAACTTTAGCACCAGAAATGATTCCTACAATCAGAGAAGCTGTACAAACAGAAGAATATCTACTCATAAATTTGGTACGCGAAGAAATTGGTGCGAGGCAATCTCCTTACTCTATGGTTTCGCGGCTGTTTCGCAACCATCCCGATATCCATTTTTCTCGTCCCTATCACGCTTTAGTTGATGATAGTGTTTCCGAAATTTTAGTAAAAGAGCCGCATTGGCAAATAGGTTATATACAAGGAATTGCAATTCTACATTCGGGTTATCAACAAAGCGAAATTTCTAATAAAAATAAATTAGAAAGAGCCAAAGTCGGAATGGAAGAGTTTTTCGCAAATAATCCCGATGATGCTTATATTTGTAGTAAGTTAGGAGCTTTATATATTGATTTAGGAAAAATAACTGAAAGTATTCAGTTACTATCCAAAGGAGTTTCTGTTGAAAGTGAAAATTCTGATATTTTGTACGAACTTTATTACCATTTGGGTATAGCCTACAGTCGTTTAAAAAATTATCAGCAAGCCATCGCTCATTATCAAGCTGCAACTAAACTGCCGATTTATCCGATATTAAAATTGGGAGCATATAACAATCTTGGTAGCTTGTTGAAAGAAAAAGGAGATTTAAACGGTGCAAAAAAAGCTTACGAAACAACTTTAAAAATTGACCCTTCTTTTATTAGCGGATATTACAATTTAGGCATGACTTACAAAGCAATGGGTTTATTTAAAGATGCCATTGCAGCTTATGTCAAAGCCATTGATTTAAATCCAAATTATGCTCAAGCTTATCAAAATTTAGGTGTAGTTTTGTTAAAAGCTGGTTATGTAGACGATAGTTTAACTGCCTTTAAAGAGGCTATTGATTTACATGTGAAACAAAATAATCACTTTGCAGCAGAGCAGTTAAGAAAGGGTTTGAAAGATATGGGGTTGGAAGTTAAAAGTTAGGGGTTAGAAGTGATGAGAAGAATATTAATTGGTTGTCACAAGTAATGATTGGAATTCGCGCCTATCTAAATCAAAATATAAAAGTACTTCTGCTTCTGTAACAAGACACAATTGTCTATCAAAAGACCACTTTTCATGAACTCGCCAGCTTATTTCATAGTTATCAATTATATCTAGCAAATCTTCGATTTTTGTTGATTGCTTAATTGACCAAATTTCTTTAGCTAACTGATTGGGTATTTGGGGACTATTATGATTAAGCGATATCTTGATTTGCTTTATGATTCGACAATCAAACGTTAATTCTAAATCGCCATATTTATAAATATCAATATTGGGTTTGATTTGCGTGCTCAATTCTGGTTTACCTAGTATCTTGATAACATCTCTGATACAAATACCAATATGAATTTTGCCTAATTTACCAGTTTTGAGAAAATCTTTTAAATTACACATTGATAAAATGTGAAAATATAGTATGTATTTATAAAATATAATTAAAAAATAAAAAAAAGATTTTTATTATTCAATTTTGCGTTAAACTTTGGGATTATAAGCCAATTTGAATAATCAAAAATTAAGAGTTTTACCGGAACAAGGGAAAGATACTTATTTAACTTTTTTATATTCTCCAGAGATTTGTCTTACAAATCCTCTAATTTCACGCTTCCAACCACTTGGAACATAAAAATAGAAAGTTGTTGTGGATGTCGCAAAGCTTCCGTAACCAGTATTTCTATTAAAATCAAAAGACTCAACTAATGGCTCCTGTGAGGCTCCAGCACAAATATCGGTAGGACCAGTGCATGTAACTTTTACATGTTTAAAACTTATCCTACTTGATTGTTTTCCGTCCCATTTTATAGCACCTGAATAAGTTATTTTGAACTCTTCGGGGGTTCCTGAATTTAATGTAATAGTGTAAGGTTTATCAAAAGCTAAAAAGAAAGCCTGCTTGTTAATATCAATCACTCCAGTAATTTTGGGAGAAACGGGTTCTAAAGGATTCGATACAGAATTTGTAATAACTGATTCAACAGTACCCTTTACAGGTAGCATTCTTACAGGTTCAGCTTTCAAACTAGAATGTGGTAGAAGCTGAAGTGTAAACAGAGCAGTTAATAGGATTTTATTCATCTTCATAATTTTGAGTATTTTTATTTACTAGTACTAGACTATATTTCTGTATTATTTTGCAATACAGGCGGGATGTGCGGAACGTAGATTTAAAGGAATGGGGTTACTTTAAGCTGGTTTACTATTTCTGTTTTTGGCTGTGAATAACTCCTTGAAAAAGTCCACATAGCCATCTACAAAAGCCTCAGAATTAATATTCTTTATTTTGAACTGTTCAAGACATAATTTAGCAAACTGTTTGAGGCTTTGAGGACCACAGATAAAACATTGAGGGTTAGCGGTTGAAGCAACAAAGTTTATAATATCTTCCTTTTCTAGACGGTTTTTACTACTAATAAAATGTTTAATTGTCAGATTACGAAAAGTTTTGCTGAGTTGATTGAGGTCATTGGCAAATATTATTGAATCTTCAGATTTATTAGAGTAGAACAGAGTTATTTTACTTCTTGGTTCTCTGTACAGAATTGTTTTGATCGTAGAGTAAAGAGGTGTTATACCACTTCCTCCAGCAATCATTAGATAGTTTTTCTCGTTGTTGAGATTAGGCTCTACAAAAAAGTCTCCTGTTGGTAATAATGCACCTACAGTATCTCCAATTTTGGCTGTATTAAAAAAGTGATGAGAAACTATTCCGTTTAATTTCACCGTAATTCTCAGGAATTTATCTTCGGTTGGTGAACTACTTAATGAAAACGACCTATCGTAATTTTTACCATTTACATTAACTCTAATATTCAAATACTGACCGGCATAATAATCATAAAAATCAGGGTTTAATGGTTCAAGATATATAGAACAACAGTCCGCAGTTTCGCCAATTATTTTAGTAATTTTAAGAGGTTGATATTTTGTATTATCTTTAATTACAACATTTTTTCGCTCGTGAATTTCGTTAAAAAGAGCATCAGTTTCTTTTAGTTCAGTACCAAAAAGCATATCCCATATCCTTAGCTGTAAACCATAATTACCGTTATATTTTGTATGGTGTAAGTTATGGTTAGTGCTATTTATTAACAAATTTAGAGGAAATATCTTACTAAAAAATCTCGGATAAAATTCATAGCCTAGATGAGATTTGATATTATTAAATGTTCCAATCCCTTGATTAATTCCCAGCGCAACAGTAGGAATAGGAAATATCAATACTAGTGGAATAATCCAAATAGTCAATAATACAGACTCTAATAGATGAAAAGAGTTAGATGAGAAAGGATTAATATCTAAGCTTTGATGATGCACTGCGTGAATATATTTATAGATTTTAGGGTGGTGCAAAAACCTATGCGCCCAATAAAACCAAGCATCACCAACAAAGAAAATTAAAATAAATACGAAAATTGCATACGGTATTCCGTATTTACTTATATCGTTATAAATTTCGATTTGTCCATTTTGTTGCATCATCATTACAAAAGAAGTTAATACAACACTTGACAATATAGCTAAAAACGAATTTTTTATCTCATCTGAGATTTGACCAAATCCTGCTCTTTTAGATAATTGAATTCGTCTTTTGCTTAACTGTTTTGAAAATATTAGATTAACTAAAACATAAACAATACCTAGAATTAACATTGTTGAGAATAACGATGTCAAATAGCTTTGGATAAAGCCTATTATATTTTCTGTCATACTTCCTCTATTTCAATTGTTGTAAATAATTAAAGAACTGTTCGCCGTTTTTTGTTGGGAAAAAACTTTGGTTTGATTCAAAAAGTGTATTTGCCGATCGAATCAATACATCTAATCCTTTTTGAGTAATTTTTAGAGATTTGGCTCTAGAATCCGTTCCAGTTTCTCGAGTTATAAATTCCTTTTTCTCTAGTTTTTTCAGCACTTTTGAAACGCTCATAGCTGCAACACCTGTAAAGTTGGCAATATCTACTTGAGTTACTTCTTCTTGTTGATTAAGGAGTATAGATATTGATATCATCTGAAAAATTTCTGATTGGCTGATGTTATATGCTTCTAATTGGGAATTCACATATTTTTCCCAATTATTAGCTTTTTGCCAGAATACGAACCCTGTAAACTCCCTCGGATCTGGTAAGTCTTTTGGTATTGATATACTCATAAGCGCATTACTTTAGTAGCTAGGTTTATTATAGCCTTGGCTACTAAATTTGCAAGCATTTTGATTTAAAACGATATAAGTAATATTTCCGGCAGGAGTTTCGATAGCTAGAAAAACAAAAAACAGTTACCAGCTATTTAACAACTGATAACTGCTCGCTATTAACTATTAACTGTCAATTCTTAACCGACTTTACAAATGTCTCCAATCTATCCATGCCTTTTTCAATTGTTGCCATATCAGTAGCGTAAGATAAACGGATATTGTTATCAGCACCGAAGGCTACACCGGGAATTACTGCAACTTGATGCTCTTCTAATAAAGTTTTGCAGAAATCTAAGGATTTTAAGCCAGTTTGGCTGATGTCAGGAAATAAATAAAACGCACCATCAGGTTGAGCACAACTTAAACCGGGAATAGCGTTGATTCTTTCCAGCATGACTTTGCGACGTTTCGCGAAAGCTTGACGCATCTCCTCAACGCAATCTTGCGACTCTGACAAAGCTGCGATCGCGCCATATTGAGCAAAGGTACAAACATTCGATGTACTATGCCCTTGCACGGTAGTTGCGGCTTTAATCAACTCTACAGGTGCAGCTAAATAACCCAAACGCCATCCCGTCATTGAGTAACCTTTTGCAAAACCGTTACTAACAATGGTACGAGCAAAAATTTCGTCGTTTAAAGAGCCAATACTCAGATGCTTTGCACCGTCGTAGAGGATTTTTTCATAAATCTCGTCGGAAACGACTAAAATATCTTTCTCAACAATAACTTCTGCTAAAGCTTTAATTTCTTCGGGTGTATACACCATTCCCGTAGGATTAGATGGTGAATTCAAAACGAATAATTTAGTCTTGGAAGTGATTGCACTTCTTAATATTTCTGGCTGAATTTTATACCCATTTTTTGCGTCAGTCATGACAATTACCGGATTGCCACCAACTAACTTAACCATTTCCGGGTAGCTCACCCAGTAAGGTGCGGGAATAATTACCTCATCACCAGGTTCAATCAAAGCCTGCATCAAATTAAACAGAGAATGTTTTCCACCATTAGTAACAATGATGTTCTCTGCTTGATAATTCAGATTATTTTCCCTTCGTAACTTATCGGCAATAGCCCGCCTTAACTTGGGTTCCCCCGCCGCAGGACCATATTTTGTCTTACCTTCATCTAACGCCTTTTTTGCAGCAGCTTTAACATGGGCTGGAGAATCAAAATCCGGTTCTCCAGCGCTAAAACTACAAACATCAATCCCTTCCGCCTTCATCGCTTTCGCTTTCGCGGCGATCGCCAAAGTTAGAGAAGGCGATACCTGACTAATTCTTGCTGCCAGCTTCATCATTACTTCGCATTTCTTTGTTCTTTAAGAATATCCCATTATTCCTTAGTTAGGAGTTAAAAATTTTTATCCTTATCTACCCATTCCCAATGTTAGATGAATCACAAAAATGGGAAATTTCAAAACATGGCTAGTAAATCGGGGATAAAATGCTACCTAACTTGTTTATTTCTATCAAACAAATTTTAAAAAGGAAAATTTAGATTTGGTACTCAGTATTTGATTTAGGTTATCTATATGGTAAGAAAGTTAAAATCAAAAATATTAACAAAATAAATTTTTAGGCATATAAAAATAAAAATATTGCAGCAATTAGAAAGCTCTTCAGTTTATAGATGTAACTCAAAATCTCAGGACTTACGCAGTTGTCACAAAGCTTGGGTGGTGCGTGACACTACAAGCCTTATTACTACGTTGATAATCAGTCAAAGTGTCACAGCACCCTACAAGAAAAATATGCTAGTTGCTGCCATTCCTAAATCTATTTCTCCCTCACTCTTCCCCCTCTACCCCCTCCCATCCTTACTCGTCAAAATTAATGAATGGGAGTAAGAATCCATCGTGCAAGCAATTAACATACATCTTACATCTTGCACCATTTTCAACAACCGCCTTAGAATAAATTCTCAGGCTAATACACAAAGTCTGATAAATCAGACTGGGTAGGGGTTTGAGTGCGTTTTAACGTATTTTGCATATGAGCCGATGAAATTTATTTCTCTGCGTTCCCAGGTCGCGTGCGGGCTAGAAAGCCTCCGGCTTACAAGGCAGGCATTAAGGCTTAACGACAATGGTGCAAGATATCAGATACATTCAACCTTTAACTCTTAACTTCCTCCTAACTGTTATTAGTGTAAAAATACTTACCTACAAAAAAATACATCTACGGACGTAGTGCGCGAGTAAAAAATAATGCTTATACTCTAAAAGATTGGAAATATTTTGTACTCAGTGCCTAGTAAGGCTTATGGGTAGATCGAAATATAAATCAATACGTATAAATCAGTACGACCGACCTAGTTACGCGAATCAATAAACGGCTTCAAAGCATTTATTCGTAAGGAATTCCGGAAATCGAAGGTATTGTACGAAAACCTAAGTAATGGAGTGACTAAGTAACCAGCTCATGACCAACTACATGATTGGAAAGGTACTGCAAGAGCGTTACCAAATTGTCCAAAGCCTAGGTGCAGGGGTATTTGGACAGACATACATCTCAGTGGATATAGAAAATCCCAAACATCCCAAGTGCGTTGTTAAACAACTCAAGGTTACAAGTTTGCAGCCGAGTTTTTTACAAGATTTGAGACTACGTTTTCTTGCAGAGACTCGTACTCTCAAGCACTTGGGGCACCACAAGCAAATTCCTCAATTAATTTCTTGTTTTGAAGAAAACGAGCGTTTCTATTTGGTACAAGAATTTATTGAAGGGCATTCTCTAAGTGCAGAATTGCCAATAAATAAAAATCCAAATTATTTTTGGAGTGAAAATGGTGTTATTCGCTTCTTGAAAGATGTTTTAAGCATTTTGCAATACGTTCATTCTCAAGGAGTGATTCATTGCGATGTCAAACCAGAAAATCTAATTCGACGTACCAGAGATGGAAAATTAGTATTAATTGATTTCGGCTCTATTCAACCAGTTGATTTTGGAACAGAGGAAGTATTACCTATTTATTCGATTCCCGTTACATCATTAGGTTACATACCCCCAGAACAATTTATTGGACAAACCCAAATCAATAGCGATATTTATGCTTTGGGAATGATTGCCATTCAGGCATTAACTGGTTTAACGCCACTTCAATTAAAAAAACACCCATCAAATGATGAAGTATTATGGCGCAGTAAAGATACCGCAGTCAGCGATTACGTAGCTGCTGTAATCGGCAAAATGGTTCGCTACAACCATCAAGAACGTTTTCAAACAGCTTCAGATGTACTGCAAGCGCTTAAACAAATTCCCGTAGAGCCAGCTTCCCAAATTATTGATGCTGAGTATACCGTTTATTCAGATTCTGTAAAAAAGAACGACTATATAAGAAGCACCCGAATATCAGAGAAAGCATCCGATTCCACTTCATCTCCTTTATTAACAGGAATGAAAGTTGGGTTAGCAGCAAATTCGATGATTATAGGATTTGGAGCTTATTCCTTAGTCAATCATTCTCCAGATTATTCTGAAGATCAAAAATTATCCGTCGCCCAAAACGAATTTCAATCTGGCGACTTGCAAGGTGCAATAGCTTTAGCAAAATCGATTCCTTCCCACAGCAACGTTTACCCAGAAGCTCAAGCAACAATCGGCGAATGGGAGCAAGAATGGCAAATTGCCGCCAATAAATACGAAGCAGCTAAATTAGCTCTCAAACAAAATCGGTGGGCAGATGTTTTCCTCAATACCGCTCAAACTCCTGATATTGCATATTGGAAAACCAGAACTGATGAATTAGTTAAGCAAGCACGGGCTTCTATTGAAATTCAGAAAGACGAATATCTAGCGAAAGCCTACGAAAAAGCAGCAGAAAAAGACTTTACTACAGCTCTATACTATCTGCGTCAAATTCCCAAAGAATCTTCCGCCGATGAATTAATCCAGCAAAAATTAGCAGAATATGAGCAAAAGCAGATTGTAAGAGCAACTTACCTTTTACAACAAGCTTATAATCAAGCCCAATTAGGTAAGTTTGACGCTGCAATTGATTATTTGCAAAAAGTACCTAAAGGTACACCAACTTACGCTAAAGCCCAATTAAAAGTTGCCGAATACAATAGCAAAAAGCGGTTTATCGCTAAATTAAACGAAGCGGCTGCATCCGAAATTCGGTCTAAGATTAACAATCGAGACTCATTTATTCGTACCAACACTTCTACTAGAATTCAAGATTTTCAAATGGGAACCTATCTACATGAAATTAATATTCAGTAATAGGTAATCAATAATAAACAATGATGATAGCTCTGGATAATATAGTTAATAATTAGCCATAATTTGCAGAAGCTATAGGAGCGATATTTTTTTAACTTCAATAATTTAGACAAAGATGTAAAGGTTAAGATGATTCTTGACCTTTATTTTTTGGCTTTAAGTACAAATCGTTATGACTTCATTCATTAAAACCAAAGTCCTGAAAATGTAATCTAAATCTACAGGGTGATATTCGGATAACCAAAAGTTAAAATAATCTTAAATAAAATTTGTTATGAATTTATAAAAGAGTTATTAACACTTTTTATAAAAATGCGAAATAGTAAAGAATATAGCGCCAGGGGAGTATTGAATTGGTTAAGAAAATTACCCAAGAACACAAAAATAATTAATACGCTGATTGTTTTAATCATTATATTATTTAGTTTTATATTTATATCTATAATTGGTATTCAAAGCTTTCAATATTTAAAATTAAATCTTGTTGGACAAAATTTAACTCTTGCTGCTGGAAGGACAGATGGGGAAAGCTATATACTTAGCAAAGCAATAGCGGAAGTTGTTAGAGATTACTATCCAAATATAAAAATCGATGTTAAAGAAACCGCTGGTGGCTTAGAAAATATTCGTGGATTAGAAAGCGGGAAATTCGATTTAGCAACAGTACAAGCAGATGTCCGCGCTAATTCTTCTGTAAGTACAGTCGCAGCTTTATATAAAGACGTATTTCAGTTAGTTGCCAGAGAAAATTCTGGAATCTGCCATTTCTTTGATATCAAAGATAAAAAAATAGCAATCATAGAAAATAGCGGCGAATTATTATCTTTTCAAAAAGTAGCAAAATATTATGGTTTGCAAGCAAATGAGGATTTTAATTTAATCTTGACGAAAGACAATAACGAAGCAAACAAAATGTTTCACGAACAGCAAGTTGATGCTGTATTTAGAGTCAGAACTATTGGCAATAAAGAGATTTTTAAATTAGTCAAAAATAGCAACGGTAAGTTAGTTAAAATTGAACAAGCGAAGGCAATGAAAATTAATAACTTGACCTTCGAGTCAGTCAAAATACCTAAAGGAGCATATCAAAGTAGCAATCCGGCAGTGCCTAATACTAAAAACTTTCCTAGTGTAGGAGTAGAAAGGCTTTTATTAACTAACAAAAATATTAGTAACATTCTGATAAATAAGATTACAGGTATCCTTGAAGAACATCACCAAGAAATATCTGAAAAAATTGCCGATAGAAATGAGTATATTAAACCATTAGTTGCGAGTATTACTCGACCAAAAAACATCAGCGGAACTGATATTCCTCCCCTTCACCCCGGAACCCTAAATTTTTATCAGCAGAAAAAGCCTTCTTTTCTCCAAGAATATGCTGATTATATAGAATTAATTTGGACATTCATATTTTTTGTTGCTTCATCCTTATGGGCATTATTATCATGGTTGCAGAGAATACACAAAAATGAAGCAGATGAATATATTGATATAGCCATAGTATTAATGAGTAATGAGAAAAAAGAACTCAATCAAAAATTGAATGAGTTAGAAAATAATTTAGATAATATAGATAAACAATGGGTAAAAACTATCCTCAAACCAAAATTAGATCACCTTAAAAATAAAGACGATATCGAACTAAAACAAGATATACTAGATATCGTTTTTGAAAAAGCTGCTACAGCTTTAGATAAAGATAGTATCTCCCAAGAATCATTCCGCACTTTTAATCAAGCATACAAAATAGCAAGAGAAGCAATAGAAAGGCAGAAAACGCGGGAAAAACAAGAAATTTCTGCTACTTACATTGAAAAAGTCGTAACAATATTAATACATCAACACCAGGGTAATATTTTACCCCCAGAATTAAACGGAATTCTCAAAGAAGTAGCAGAAAAATTAATTCAAGGAGAAATTTCTCAAGAATCATTCCAGACTTTTCTACAAACTTACAAAACTACTAGAGATGCCTTTAAATGTTAAGTAGTAATTAGCAAGTAAAAAATAGGAATAAACACACATAGATGATTCCTATAGAACTAACTCTCCAATGCCCTATTACCTATTACCAATCGCTTCAATTGCAGCTTGTAGCGCGATCGCGACATGAGTCCAATGAGTTCCCCCCTGACAATAAGCTACAAATGGTTCTCTTAATGGTCCATCTGCGGAAAATTCTGAGGTGCTGCCTTCAATAAATGTCCCCCCAGCCATAACTACTTTGCTTTCATATCCCGGCATTTCGTCGGGGATGGGATCGAGATAAGAACCTATAGGAGAATTCTGTTGTATCGCTTTGCAGAAGGCAATTAACTTTTCTGCCGAACCTAGTTTAATTGCTTGAATTACATCACCGCGAGGCGCAAAAGGTTTTGGGTTAACTGGATATCCTAATTTATCAAAAACATAACCAGTCAGATGGGTGCCCTTCATCGCTTCCCCTACCATTTGTGGAGCTAAGAATAAACCCTGAAACAATAAGCGGAGTTGGTCAAATGTAGCACCACCTTCTTTGCCTATACCCGGAGCCGTTAAACGACAAGCAGCAGCTTCTACTAAATCTTCCCTTCCCGCAATATAGCCCCCAGCATTGACTATGGTTCCTCCCGGATTTTTGATTAAAGAACCGGCGATTAAGTCAGCACCAACATGAGTAGGTTCTTGAGTCTCGATAAACTCGCCATAGCAGTTATCAACAAAACAAACCGTGTTCGGATTTTGCTGCTTGACTAAACGAACAATTTTCTCTATGTCGGCAATTGATAGACTAGAGCGCCAGGAATAGCCGCAAGAACGTTGTATTAATACTAAACGAGTCTTATCCTCTATCCCATGACTTAAGGCTTGCCAATCTATTTTTCCCTCAGGAGTGAGATTCAATTGACGATAGCTTATGCCAAACTCAATAAGTGAACCTTGATTTTTACCTCTTAAACCAATGACTTCCTCAAGAGTATCGTAAGGTGCCCCCGCAACTGCCAAAATTTCATCACCAGGACGCAAAACGCCAAACAAAGCACAAGCGATTGCATGAGTACCAGAAACAAACTGTACCCTGACAATTGCAGCTTGCGACCCCATTATTTGGGCGAAAACCTTATCCAAAGTTTCCCTGCCCAAATCATCATGACCGTATCCGCTAACACCTGCGAAATGGTGCGCCCCTACACTATGATGGCGAAAGGCAGTCAGTACTCGTTGAAGATTTTGCTTGACCTTGTGGTCAATTCCAGAAAAAATCGTTAACAGTGCTTGTTCTGCTTCTTGCAGCTGTTCCAAGCTGTTCATTAGTAAAACCGTTCTCAAAATAATTATGCGGATTGTGGCGCTATAGGCGCTACGCTTTGCGTGGTTTTCACGCAAAAAGCCCTGATACGGGCATAACGGACGCGCAGATTAGGCTAAACAATTCTATTCAGGTTACCGCATGACAATTGCTACATCAAGAGATAAAGGACCATTAAATTGGTTGCACATTACATTTTTCGTAGGTTTGCATTTTGGAGTTTTGCTCGCACCATTCCCAGCTTTTTTTAACTGGAAAGCTGTTGGTGTTGCTTTACTTTTGTACTGGGTGACTGGCGGCTTAGGTATTACTTTAGGATTTCACCGTCTTATAACTCACCGCAGTTTTCAAACTCCTAAATGGCTGGAATATTTCCTCGCATTTTGCGGCACCCTTGCTTGTCAAGGTGGTCCCATTGCATGGGTGGGAATGCATCGCATCCACCACTTACATTCCGATCAACCATTAGATCCCCACGATTCTAACAAAGGATTTTTCTGGAGTCATATGGGTTGGATGTTTCATCATTCTCCAGCTTTTGATGATGTTCCTCGTTTTACAAAAGACATCAAAGACGACCCATTTTATATATTCTTGGAAAAGAATATGCTGTTAATCCAAATAGCTCTAGGTGGGGTGCTATTAGCATTGGGTGGATGGTCTTTCGTAGTTTGGGGTGTTTTCGTTCGTCTTATTTTTGTATGGCACTGTACCTGGTTTGTCAATAGTGCAACTCACAAATTCGGTTACCAAACCTACGATGCAAAAGACCACTCTACAAACTGCTGGTGGGTTGCTTTATTGACTTACGGTGAAGGCTGGCACAACAATCACCATGCTTTTCAATATTCAGCCCGTCATGGGTTGCAATGGTGGGAAATTGACCTTACCTGGATGACTATTCAATTGCTACAATTCTTGGGTTTAGCGACAAATGTAAAACTCGCACCAGTCAAGCAATCATCAACATAAAATCATTTTGGATTTAGAGTTGTAGCCACAAAATCTAATAGTCTTCCACATTAACCGTAGAGACGCTGATAGTAGCGTCTCTACGTTATTTTTAATTGCACCTCACCCCGCCCTCCAGACACCCGTCTCCTTATCAAGCAATACGGTTCAGTTGAGATAAATCGTAGGTTGGGTTGAACGAAGTGAAACCCAACAAACAGTTGATAATGTTGGGTTGTGCCTTCGGCACACCTACGGTGAACGTTCCTCAACCCAACCTACACTATTTCTAATTTTTAGGCTTAGGTGAACCGTATTACCCTATCAAGGAGAAGGGAAGAGAAATTATAAAAACAAATAACTATATAGCTTGTAAGTAATTAATTGTGAATTTGAAATAAATTTATTTTTCCCCGAACTATTGTAAAAAAGTTGCGTGTAGCATCTCTACAGGCTTGAAAGGAAACTAACAATTGATATTACTTTCTCCCCCCTCTTCCCCCTCTCCCCCATCTTCCAAACAACCCCTAAAAGTTAATTTTATTTACCTCTACTTCAGAATTCTTACCGAAGCAATTAATCTTGAGATTGTTTGTTTTAGGAAAAAAATCGAGTTATTTGTTGCGGAAATGGGGTTAATAAATTGATATAATCCGAGACGCGAACGTTACGAAACTTCGCAAAAAGCGACTATGCTAGTTGCTTGTATGCGAATTGTTTTATTTATAAAATTCATTCATGACAACATCAGCAGTAAACACAGACAATTCAAAGCCACTTTCACTCGCTGACTCAAAACTAAAGCTGACAGACGTAATCAAAACTCTTCCTTCAGAGTGTTTTGAGTTAGATGCTCGTAAAGCTTGGTTTAGCGTTATTAGCAATGTTTTAGCCGTTGTTTTAGGCTATTTCTTTTTAGCGATCGCACCTTGGTATCTTTTACCGTTAGCGTGGATATATACGGGTACTGCTGCTACGGGATTTTTTGTAATCGGACATGATTGCGCCCATCGTTCATTTGCCAAAAGTCGCTGGGTAAATGATATTGTGGGACATTTGTTTATGATGCCGCTGATTTACCCTTTCCACGGTTGGCGGATAAAACATAATTATCACCACGCTCATACTAATAAGCGCCTAGTAGACAACGCTTGGCAGCCTGTAGGTACTGATGTTTATGAAAACAGTGGAGTAGCTCTTCGTTGGGCTTTTAAAAGATTTTTGCACAACCGTTTGTGGTGGATAGGCTCAATCGTACATTGGGCGATGCACCATTTTAATTGGAATCAATACCGCAAGCAAGACCAAGCAGATGTCAAGCTTTCAGTGGCTGTAGTCGCTTTGTTTGCCGCTGTATGCTTCCCTACCCTAATTGCAACAACTGGTATTTGGGGCTTTATTAAATTTTGGTTTATTCCTTGGATGGTATACCATTTTTGGATGAGTACTTTTACTTACATTCACCACACTGCTCCAGATATTGCTTTTGTTCCAGCTTCGGAGTGGGATGCACTAACAGCTCAACTATCAGGTACAGTTCACTGCAATTATCCTAAATGGGTAGAATTTTTGTGTCACGATATCAACGTACACGTACCCCATCACATTTCAACCGCGATTCCTTCTTATAACTTGCGTATGGCTTATAAAAGCTTGCAAGAAAATTGGGGAAGCTACTTGTATCCCGAATGTACCTTCTCTGTTTCTTTACTAAAGTATATTACCGACAGATGTCACTTATATACTCCAGAGAATGAATATATTTCCTTCAAGGATTATTACGCACAGCAATAATAAGTCCTAATTATTCGCGGGATTTATATCTTTAACCCCCAAAAGTTGAATCTAATTTAAGGGGGTTATACATAACCAAAATATAGTCATGAATCAAGTAGAAGACTGTTTTATTAACCCATGACTAGTTGCTTATTAATGCGTCATTTTAAGAGCTTAGTCAAAAAAAATCAGTCTTTTATACCCGAGTATTTCACTGACTTTATTCGCTTGAAAAAGTTCACTTATATCCGATAACGTAACTCTGTGACATCTTCTACAGTTCGTATAGATAATACTCCTCATGGTGAATCATCTGAGGAAATAACCAAACTACCCTTTACCCTTGGGGATGTAAAAGCAGCAATTCCAGCAGAATGTTTTCAGCCTCAAGTTTGGAAATCTCTGCTTTTCTTCTTTAGAGACATCGCGATTATTGCTGGGCTTTATGCTCTAGCTCATTACTTAGACTCATGGTTATTCTTTCCGATTTTCTGGGTAATGCAAGGAACGATGTTCTGGGCTTTATTTGTAGTTGGACATGATTGCGGACATCAATCATTTTCTCGCCACAAATGGTTGAATGATTTGGTAGGACATTTATCTCATACACCGATACTGGTTCCCTATCATGGATGGCGTATAAGTCACCGAACTCACCATAAAAATACTGGTAGTTTGGAAAATGATGAAAGTTGGTATCCTATATCGGAAAGAGCTTACAACCAAATGGATATAGTTGAAAAAGTCGGCAGACACTACCTGTTTTTACTGGCTTATCCGGTATATTTATTTAAACGCTCTCCAGGTAAAACAGGTTCTCACTTTTCACCCAAAAGCCCCTTATTTAAACCTTCGGAGAAATGGGACGTAATTACCAGTACCGTACTTTGGACTGCAATGGTTGGTTTACTGGCTTTCCTTACCTATGAATGGGGTTTCATGTGGTTGATCAAATACTATGCTGCACCATACATTGTATTTGTAATTTGGCTGGATTTGGTGACATTTTTACATCACACCGAGCCTGGTATTCCTTGGTATCGCGAAGGAGAATGGACTTTTCTTAAAGGGGCGCTTTCTAGCGTGGATCGCGATTATGGTTTTATCAATCATATTCACCACGATATCGGCACTCATGTTGCTCACCACATCTTCTTGAATATTCCTCATTACAACTTGAAGAAAGCAACTGAAGCGATTAAGCCATTGTTGGGCGAATATTATCATAAAACTGACGAATCGATTTTGACTTCCCTTTGGAACTCTTTCAGAAAATGCCACTTTGTTCCAGATGAAGGGAAACGGGTTTATTACACCTCTTACATGAAATAGTTTGTAAGATTAGTTGGTTCCCAGTCTCTGGCTGGTAATCCCTGTAGTGAGGCATGTGTTCCCAGGCGGAGCCTAGGAACAAGAATTAGAATTAAAAAACCCGGTTTTTCCAAAAAACCGGGTTTTTTAATATTGGCAATTCGATAAATTAGGAAACTTGGGGTGTCACCGCATTGATTTGAGGAGGATTACCCATTTTCTTTAACCAACCATAGTTAGCAGCAAGTGCCCCTTTAAAAGTTGGATATACATTGTATTGCACGTTGTACTCTTCACAAACTTCTGCCAATATCGGAGCAATGTTTGGATAATGTATATGACAAACGTGGGGAAACAAATGATGTACCACTTGATAATTAAGTCCGCCGAGATACCAGTTTAAAAACTTATTTTCCGGAGCAAAATCAACTGTCGTCTTAACTTGAACAATCGCCCATTCATCATCTACCGTATTCTCCGGTAAATTAGGTTCGATAAACTCCGCCGGTTCAAGTACGTGAGCCAGCATAAAAACATTACAAATTATCACACCGTAAACCATATTTACGATAGATAATCCAATAATTACTTCTATGGGACTGTATCCTAAAGCTAATGGAATACCGACATAAAGTCCCAACCAAACTAATTTTGCACCTATCAAAGTCGATAGTTCTAAGAAAGTTGGTTTTGGAATATTATGCTCGTGGTATTTACGTTTAAATAAAATTAAATTAACATCAGCAATAGACCAATAAAATGGAATAAATGCATAGGCTATATTAATTAATAAATGCTGAAATCGATGATAAGCTTTATGCTCTCTAGCAGGAGACATTCTTACTAAACCATCTCCATCAATTTCTACATCATGGTCTAATATATTAGTATAAGTATGATGCAAAAAATTGTGGCGAAATTTCCACAAATAGCTGGAAAGACCTATGATAAAATCATAAGTTAAACCAAAAGTTGTATTAACCCATTTTTTACTAGAATAACCGCCGTGGTTGGCATCATGCCCTACACTAAAGCCAACACCAGCAAAACCCATACCCAACATAATACAGCCAAGGATTTTTATCCAAATTATTGGAGGAGAAAAAAGAATTAATATCCAGGAAAAAAATACCCATCCTAAGATAGTCGCACTTTTTAAGTACATGGGGGCATTATCTCTAGGAGTCAAATTTTTAGACTTGAAATAAGCATCAACTCGTTTATTTAATTCTTTTCTGAAGCCGATATTTTTGGCAAAAGTTACTCTCGCAGTTTGCGTTTGTGTCATGAAGTACGTTTCAGGGTTAATTGAACATGAACAGCAAATTTCATGATTGCAGTACATCGTAACGGGCAATGATGCCAGCATCACAAGACTGTTGGTTTATTTGAAAAATTGCCTAAGCACATCTTACACTCTGAACTCACAAAGTCCTAAAAATTCAGCTTTTTTAACCAATCATTAAACTAAATCGATTTGCTTTCTTTAGCTATAGCTTACGGATTAAAATTAAAGAAACTTTTAAGGGCTTTAGCATACATTTTCCTTACTGATTATCTTTTTTGAAAAGAATCTCAAAACCTGCCGTTTCCTTGAACAATATGTTTGAGAGTAGTCAAGCTTTCCAAACCAATTAATCCCCTGCGATGTCCTTTTTGATTAGACATTCCCAAAAATACAGCATCTCCCCATAATGGATTGCGGCTAAAACGTGGGGAAGCATTGATGTACGTAGAAGCGCTGTTTACACCAAGAGCAAACTGCCTGCTTTCTTGATAAGATTCCGTCACAATACAGTCAGCATGTCCGCTGCTGTGTCGATTAATCCAAGAAATTGCCGTATCCAAATTATCTACAAGTTTGAACGCAACCGTTTTAGTAAAATAAGGTGTTCCCCATTCCCTATCTTGCACCGGATGTAATTGAGGAAAAGATTCCCTTAACTCTTCATCTCCTTTAAGAACAAAACCTTTTTCCTGCAAACTTTTTAATAAAGTGCCCAACGAAGAGGATAAAGTTTGCCGATTAATTAATACCTTTTCAATAGCATTTACCGGATCGGGAGAACTAGCATGGCTCTCAATAATCATCCAGCGTACCATATCCACCAGGCTACCATTCGGCGACCAATATAAATAACAATTACCCATCGCCGATTTCAAAACTGGTGCAGTAGATTGACGTACTACTCGCTGAATTAAACTAGTGCGCCCGTAAGGAATCACTAAATTTAAATAATGCTCTTGAGTAACTAACTCTTGCATTGAAGTACCATGCTCTGCCGTTACTAATTCTATAGAGCCTACGGGTAATCCAGATTCAGTAACAGCAACCTGCAACACTTGTGCAATAGCCGCATTAGAATGACTTGCCTCCGTGCTTCCTTTGAGGATAATGCTGTTGCCACTTTTGATACATAAACCTGCTGCAATGGCTCCTAATTCCGGAAATGCTTCATAAATAAATGCTATTACCCCCAGAGGTGTTGATTGGGAGTAACTTTGTTCTTCACCTAACTGGTAATCAGCAGTTCTCATTCGCCGCAGTGGATCTGATAATTCCTCCAACCGTTGCAAAATTTTCACCGTCGAATCCAAACGTTCCGGAGTTAATTTTAGCCAATCCAATACTAAGTCTGGTACCGCCATTTCTCGACAAGCTTCCAGATCCAAAGTATTTGCTTCTAAAATATCGTCAAACGAGCGTTCCAAAGCCTCAGCCATCGCCATCAAAGCGCGGCTACGTTGCGCTCCTTTAGTAATGCCTAGTTTTAGAGCAGCACCATGTGCGCGCTTCGCGGTCGCAATAGGTTGGGGGTTTTCAGCAAAAGCATCCACAGTAATAATCAGCGCCTTAACGTCTGTAGGTAAGCCAAACCATAAGTGCTGGCAAAATAGCCAAAAGCACGGCTACAAGTGCCCAAGCAATAATGCCAGAACCACTCGCTAAACGCAATGCTAAAGGTAACCATATAATCACTAGCACGAAAATAATACCTAGCGCTACTGGTAAATAACTTTCTCCCAGACGCGGATGAACAACTTTCCATCCAGAACCCGTCCAGCGCCAAGCTCGTTTGTAGGGATAAGTAGTGGAAAGCTGCTCCAAAACGCGAGAATTTTCCTCTACCACGAATATCTGCTGACAGCGATCGCAGCCGAATGCTTCTGTCAGAGTAATCGGAATTAAGCGTCCTCGACGGCGACAAGGACACGGATACTCGTTGTTAAAATCAATTTTATCTGGCTTTTGTGGTTGCACTATACGGCTCTTTTCGACTTGAGCAAGTTTACTAATAGCAATTTTTTCTATATTCCCTTTAACTTATACTTCGGAGGAAACTGTTTGAAACAGCAATTCTCTCCTTATAAATAATTTAAAAGTATAAGCAGTTTATCCACTAAAATTTCTTTATATCATTAACCCTCGTTTGCGTTACTCTTTCTATATACATATTTTTTTATCAACTAAAAATAATTGTTGATAATTGCGGTTTATAAGCTTTACTCCGTGAAGGTCTTCAAGCTTTTCTTTTACCATCATCCAGTGTAGTGCATCCTACTAAAAACAGAACGTTTATTTTAAATATCCTTCTTATACATCAAAATTTTCCCATTTTTTTTCCAAAAAATAAAAGATGCAAGAAAATTAATTTCTCGCATCTTTTAAATTATTACATCTTCTAAGCGGGTGACGCGATTCGAACGCGCGACATTCACCTTGGCAAGGTGACGCTCTACCACTGAGCTACACCCGCGTTTTATTGCTAAATATCAATATCTCATACGAGTTTGAAATTGTCAACCCCCTTTTTGAAAAAGATGGGAATAGGGCATGGGGCATAGGGGATGGGGAGAGGGAGAGACAAGGGGAAGATGGTTACTCCTTTCCCGGTAGAAGATTACCGTTTGGGATTGAGGGAGAGAGTGAAGGAGAAGTTTTAATCGGAAATCTAAGAGCGGTTAGGGGGAGTATTAATTTCTAACTCTTTCAATTACCAATTCCCCATGCCCAATGCCCAATCTTACGTTTTTTCTTCCGACTCTGCGGGTAAATTGTTTAAACTGGCACTTTTAAGAGAACCAGTTAAAGCGGTGGAATTAGAAGCATATTGTTGTTGATTAACATTAGGACGCAATTGACGCATCAAGCTAGCCATTTCTAAAGCGTTCATTGCATAATCCCAACCATGATTGCTTTTAATTCCCGCTCTTTCCAAAGCTTGCTGCATGGTTTCGGTTGTTAAAACACCAAATATCACTGGTACACCAGTCTGAAAAGCAGCTGCGGAAATTCCTTTGGCGACTTCTGCCGATACATAATCAAAATGGGGAGTTTGACCTTTAATTACTGCACCCAAACAAATTATTGCATCGTATTTACCAGAAAGCGCTAATTGTCTGGCTACTAACGGCACTTCAAAACTTCCAGGCACCCAGACATAATCAACTTGAGAGCCGTGGGGATTAGTATCGACACCGTGGCGCTTGAGACAGTCTTGACAACCTTCCACCAACTTGGTGGTAACTAAATCATTAAATCTACCAATTACTAATGCAAAACGTAAGGGTTCCGTTTGAGCAAAAGTTCCCTCGAAAACAGCCATAATTACCTCTTTATATAAGTTTGAATCAGCTATCAGTTACCAGTTACCAGTTAACTATCAACAGTGAACAGTATTTACCTAAAGGATAGGTTTGTCAGTTAACAGTAAACAGTAGTTTAAAGTAATAAGAACGGGTCTGTATTTCTTACGTATAATAAAAGCTCCGCGAGTTTTCGCATTGCTAACAACTTTCATAATATAAATGAATAAGGTAAAACTTAATACACTATTTTCTTAATGACTCGTAATTGTTAAATGATAATTGGTAACTGAAAAAGAGCAGAAGACTACCCACTTTACAAGCGGTATTCCTCTGCCCCTATGCTTAAAAATCGACGTATTGTTAAATCGGTGGCTTAAACTACGAAAAAGTTTAAAACTCCGACTATTACAACTAAAGCGAACCAAGCTCCGGAGCCAATCCAAAGGAATTTCTTAGATTCAACCCAGGTTTGAGGAGTTGCATAAGCAACGGGAACGCCAACTACCATGACGAAAGATAAAGCGACTAAAGCTAATAAAGCAACTTGGAATATGATGGTCATTTTTCTTTTCTCTTAGACAAATGGTTCTTAAAATCTATATTCTCTACAACTAATGTACAGTATTGGTGTTAGATTCCAGACACTCTAACAGTTTAGATTTTTTGCGCTACTCGCTGCAAGCAGATGAAAATTTTTGATATTTATAGTACTTACGCAAACTCTATTTGTCATTGTAAGCCAAACGTCTCCCTCCGGGAGATAGCGAGTGAGGAAGTAAGGGAGAGATTTTGAAGGAAATCTGAGAGGATGATAGGAGTAATACTTTTAATTTTCCCCCGGTAGGGCGCTCCTAACAGAGACGCTTGGTTAACAGCATGTAATATCGATCGGCAAAATGCTGTAAATCTATTGGAAGAATTATTTTGTAACAAACACTGGTGAATTGAGAATTATTCAACTATATTGTTTAAACTCTAATTTTATTGTCTTAAATGAAAAGTTATCGGCAATTACGAAATAAACAATATTTTGCGTTCTTAAAAAGGTTCCTTTATTTCGGTGCATCTATTACACTATGCTTTTTACTTAGTACTTTTTCCTTTTCACCAACTCAAGCTCAAGTTTCTAATCCGACTCCTACTGTAACTCCTGCTACTACTTCAATAAATAAATCAGCTTTAGTAGAACTTGGAGGAGAAGAACTTTTTAAAATACGTGCTGGAGTCGGAGCATTCTCTGCTGAAGAACGTGCTGAAGCGGTAAAGAATCGTATTCTGAAGCTAGCGGAAAACCCAACAAATGCGGTAGAAAAAATTAGAATAGATGACAAATTGCTAACTACTAATTTAACTTTTGAAAATCGCGTCATCTTAACTATAACAGATGCAGATGCTCGTGCTGCTGACCAATCTCGACAAGAATTAGCTAGAAACTACCGAGAGAAAATACAAAAAGCAATAACTCAATACCGCATCCAACGCAGCCCAGATTATATTCGTCAAGGAATATTTAACAGTCTTATAGCAACGGCTCTTCTTGTAGGAACACTAATTTTATTTGCTGTAGTGTTTCCCTGGTTTTATCGGAATGTAGGTAATTTACAAAATAGCAGACTGCCAACAATCAGAATTCAAAATTTTGAACTTTTAGCAGCTACCAGAATTTCTCAAATTCTAATTTCTCTACTCAAATTACTCAGAGTTTTATTAACCTTGGGCGCATTAGTAATATACGTACCCTTGGTAATGAGTTTCTTTCCTTGGACGAGACAAATTAGTTTGCGGGTATTAAGATATTTTTTACAAGCAGCAGAACATTCTTGGGAAGGATTTCTCAGCTACTTACCGAATCTTTTTGCTCTTGGCATTATTCTTTTAATTACTTATTATTTAATTAAGTTCACCAGACACTTATTTACTTCTATAGGTAACGGGAATCTCAATATCCAAGGTTTTTACCCAGAATGGGCTGAACCTACTTTTAAATTATCGGCATTTTTAATTATAATCCTGGCTGCAGTAATTGCTTTTCCTTATCTGCCAGGATTTGGTTCTCCAGCATTTCAAGGAATATCGCTGTTTTTAGGTTTGCTGTTATCTTTGGGTTCTAGCGTTGTAGTAGCCAATGTTGTTGCAGGAATTATTTTAATCTACACTCGCGCTTTTCAAATTGGAGACAGAATAAAAATTGGTGATGCAATTGGTGACGTAGTAGAAAAAACTTTATTTGTTACCCGCATTCGCACTGTAAAAAACGTGATGATTACTCTTCCTAATACCAGTGTTTTTACAAATCAAATAATTAATTATACTGCTGCCGAATTGGACCCCAATCAAGCTCCTTTGATTTTACATACTACGGTAACTTTGGGTTATGACGTACCTTGGCGTAAAGTACATCAGGTATTGGTTGATGCAGCAAAATCAACAACAAATCTTCTTTGCGAACCAGAGCCTTTTGTATTGCAAACCAGTTTAGATGACTTTTATGTTAGTTACGAATTGAATGCTTTTACTCACAATCCAAGTATTATGGCTCGCATTTATTCTGAACTGTATCAAAATATTCAGGATAAATGCAACGAAGCAGAAATTGAAATTCTTTCACCACATTATTCAGCCGTGCGAGACGGTAGTCAAATTACAATTCCAGAAGACTATCTTCCTAAGAATTATACGACACCCGGTTGGGGAATTTTTCCTCAAGGAACGATTCTAGATTTATTGAATAATAAAGCTCATAATTCAAGCCAAAATCAAACTAAAGAAAGTAAAGAGTAGAATACACTTTTACCTCACCCCGCCCGACTGGCACCCCTCTCCGCTATTTAGGAGAGGGAAAGATAACTGGGTTATTTGCCAATCTTCATACATTCAATATTCCGATACTCGTTACCGCACCCGTAAAGATATTAGTTTTATCTAATACGTCATAAATTATAATTTTTGCATAATTTTTACAGTGTATCCCTAGATATAAACAACAGACAAAAATTCAAATGAATTAAGTCTATTCAGTTGTTTATACAAAGTAAATATTATGTCTAACCAAATTAAAACGCTGCTAAAGTATTACTTTCACTTGGATTACTATTTGGAACCGCACTACCTTTGTAGAGTGCAAATGCTACAACCAAAAAATACTCAGTAACGGCATGGATCGAGATTACTGGATGCGATGATGGTATTGCAGATAATACTTTGGAAGTTTACGGTACTGCTCGAATTAATGGACAACCAAAATGGAATATCCAACGAGGGCGAGCAGTTAAAAAAGAATGTGGTAACACAATTCAAATTCTGAATAACTATGTTACTAACGATTCTAATTTTCTCTTGAATTTAGATTTGATGGATCGAGATAGTGGCAGTCGTGATGACAGAGTTGGCAGATTTTCTATTTCCAGCAAAATTTACAACACAAGACGTACATATCGATGGCGCAGTGGAGAAGGTGAAGCAAGCAAGCTCAATATCATTGTGAAGCCCCTTTCCCAAACTAAGAAGGAAATTCGTATCAGCGATGGAAACGAAAAGATTATCAAGAAAAATGGAGATTTTTGGGTAAATGGTCAATTTCTTGGTAATGGAGAATGGATTACTCCTACACGTTATGTTGTATTTGTGAAGCAGTGGGGTAACAGATGGTGGGTTGGAGAATTATCACGTCAAGGTATGCTCTCAACCACTGTTCTCTCCCAACGGGAAACCCTCTCCGTGAAGCCATCTCATCTCGAACGCTACGTATCTGAGTAGTAATTGAACAGCAAATTAGGAATCTGATTGCACGGTAGTTAAAGTCTCTCTCCGGATACAGCTACCGTGTACACAAAAGTAGTTAAAACCATCGCCAGCCAGGGACTGCAAGTCCCTGTGTAATAGCAGAAGTCCTATAAATAGGACTAACTATGATGTTTTATTTTGTCCATAATTTTTCAGTCGTCTTTAGACGACTTTAGCTATTAGACGGGGACTTATAGTCCCCGGCAGAGTTGTGTGTACACCGTAGCCATATCCGGAGATAGATTTAAAGAGATGTTTTAAATTACTCATGCAAAATATCGGGTTTTACAACTTCAGATGGAAGGGATAAATATGTAAATGTAATACACTCGACCAAGACATGCTGTATTACTAAATTACACATCTTTTTCATGAAAGGCATAAGCGGAAAAAACGTTCTGGTTACGGGTGCAACTTCTGGAATAGGTCAGTCAATTGCGGTCAGATTTGCTCAAGAAGGCGCGAATGTGGCAATTAACTATCGAAAAAGCCCTGAGGATGCCGAAGATACCGAAAAATTGATTTATAAAGCCTGTACCGATGCCCGTTGCGGTTGCGATGGTAAAGAAATACTGGTACAAGCAGATGTATCAAAAGAATCTGATATTTTAGAAATGTTTGCCGAAGTTAAAAAGGAGTTTGGCGGACTTGATATTTTAATTAATAATGCAGGAATTCAAATAGCTGGTGAAGCACATAAAATTGAATTTGAAGAATTTGAAAAAGTAATTGACGTTAATTTAAAGGGTGCTTACTTATGCGCTCGCGAAGCAATTAAAATGTTTCTTGATGGAGGTAAAGGTGGAAGCATTATTAATGTTTCTAGCGTTCACCAAATTATTCCCAGACCTCAATATATAAGTTATTCAGTTAGTAAGGGTGGGATGCAAAATCTTACCCGTACTTTAGCTTTAGAATATGCTAGAAGAGGGATTCGAGTCAATGCGATCGCGCCCGGTGCCACTATCACCCCCATTAACGATGCTTGGACGGACGATCCAGACAAGAAGGCTAATGTAGAAAGTCATATACCAATGGGTAGAGCGGGTACTTCCGAAGAAATGGCTGCCGTCACAACTTTTCTATGTTCCGATGAAGCAGCTTACATCACCGGACAAACGCTATATATTGACGGTGGATTAACGCTTTATCCCGACTTTCTCGAACCTTGGTCTGGACAAGGTTAGGGAGATAAGGTAGAAGGGGAAGAGGGAGAAGAAAATGATTGTCGAGTCCCAATCTAAAATCAGATAACTTCTAATTATTAACCTCTAACCTCTAACCTTTGACCTCCAATATTTTATTTTTAACTAATTATATGATTCTTAAAAAATCAATTTGGCTGAATGCAGCTTTAAGCTGTTTTATAACTTGTGCTTTACCTATTTTTACGCCCAATCGTGCTGTAAGTGCGGAAAGGTTGAAGCTTTCTTTTGGAATAGTTGAAAGGTCGATTTCGGTTGATTCTTTAGAAAATTATGCCAAAACTGGTCAAGTAAATGATGAGTTAGCTACATATTTTAAATACGTTCCAAAAGAAAATAGAGGAGAATTAAGAGAAGCATTGCTTGCTCCCATTCCTTTAAATTCTGTTGAAGTTTCTCAATTTTTATATTCGCCTATCGGAGAGAAACTTTTAGAAACTCTTTCGCAAATAGTTCAAAGCGAATTCCGCAATCGCGGACAAACCAATCGCAATAAATTTCGTCGCGGCAGTGGATTTTATGGAACTCGTTCGGCGTTAATTTTAGCGGCAAGGAAAAAAAATAATTTTAATATTATCAATATATTACGTAAATTCCCTTCTCAAACTATCTCAATCGATTTATTCCGTAGTTTAGAAATTGGATTACGAGCTAGAAATATTGTTAATCGAACTCAAAAAGCAGTTGCATTAATTAATGAGAAGTCTTTAAATAAAGCCAATAATCAAACTGTATCAAATAGTACTACCTCAAATGCATTACGAAAAGGAAATTTTACTTACCAAAAAGATAGCGTTACCCTGACGGATGTACGTCGTATCCGCAGTTTTCCCTTAGATATCTATTTACCCAGAACAAACAAACCCAGTCCAATAATTGTAATTTCTCATGGATTAGGTTCCGACCGCAGCAGTTTTGCTTATTTAGCTGAATACCTAGCTTCTAGGGGTTTTGTAGTAGCAGTACCAGAACATCCCGGCAGTAATGCTCAACAGCTACAAGCATTATTAGGAGGAATTGCGGGTGAAGTAACTGAACCTAGGGAATTTGTTGACCGACCTTTAGACGTAAAATACGTATTGGATCACCTCGAACGTTTATCCAATTCTGATGCTGCATATAAGGGACGTTTGAATATGGAACAAGTTGGGGTAATTGGGCAATCTTTTGGTGGCTATACGGCTTTAGCATTAGCAGGTGCTGAAATCAATTTCCCACGGTTACAAGAGAATTGTCCGGTTGATGAAAACACTTTAAATGTGTCGCTATTGCTGCAATGTCAAGCATTAAATTTGCCAAAAATTGATTATAAGTTGTCAGATCCAAGAATTAAAGCAGCAGTGGCGATTAATCCAGTTGTTAGCAGCGTTTACGGCAAAGAAAACTTCAGCAAAATTAATATTCCAGTAATGATTGTAGCAGGAACCGCCGATACCGTTGCCCCTGCATATCCGGAACAAATTATACCTTTTACTTGGTTAACAAATCCAAATAAATATTTAGTATTAATGAACGGTGGTACTCACTTTTCAGCAATTGCAGAGTCACCTAATTCTTCAATTCCCGTACCCTCGCAAGTAATTGGTCCTTCTCCTAATTTAGCTCGCGATTATACAAATTATTTAGCTTTAGCAATGTTCAAAACTTATGTCACAAATAATTCAGCTTTTCGCAGCTATTTAAATGCTAATTACATTAATTCTCTCGGTCAAGGTGATTTATTTTTACGAGTAGTTAACGAACTCAGTAGTGATAATTTAAGGTAATTCAATAAAGGTGAGCAAAGAGGAGTAATTAAGGTTTTAATTATGAAATAAATTTGACTATTTTTATTTATACTTTTATTATGTCAACGTTTTGGTGCGTTAGATAATGTAGAAAAACTTTTCATATTAATAGATAAATTTTCGTGCATCTAACACAACTTAAAAAAATATCGAACCAATTACCAATTACTAATTAACAATTACCAATTATCTAATTAGTAAACTGCACCACTTTCTGTTCCAAAACCTGAATAAAACCGACAGCAATTTGAATTAGCGGCCAAGCTATTAAACAAATGAAACCAGCTTTGCGTGTGGTAATATTTAAGGCTTGAGTGACTGCTATAATTACAGCTAAAAGACTCCATAATGCTAAAATTAACTCTATGGGTCTTCCTAATAAAGGAATTAAAGTGAGAAAATTTAATACTTGAGGTGCATAGGCAAAACCAATGGGACTTAATAGATTTCTCAGTTTAACTGGTGTTGATTTTATCCATTCCCCTATCTTCCAAATGGTTAAAGTCCAAATATAATAACCAATAATTATCGAAAGTACATCAATTAAAAGCGCTAATAACAGTAAATATATTGAAGCTCGGTTAATTAATAATATAAATAGACTTCCGAAAGCATGAGAAACACCTGCCAAAATCACAATCGTTAAAGCTAATTGATTATTGAAAGGTGTATTGCAAGCGTCATCGTAAAGCTGTTCATTTAAAAGTAAAGCATTTTTTATTGTATATAACAATTGCCATTTAGATCTATTTTGAGTTGGATTCATTTGATTCCACTAGACGCTACCAGAAATTTGAATATAATCGAGTATTGATGAATATGCAATATTCAGTAGAAATATACTTGTTTATTATAGAAAATGTTGAAAATTATCCAAAATATTTGGGAATGGCTGCGGGGAGAAACTTTAAAATTATTAATTTTTGCAGGTATATTATTAATTATTTGGGGAATTATTGCTCCCGTCGGTACTTTATCTTGGTGGTTAAGTACTGGTACTCAAGCTTTAGGATTAGATATAAATCCCACTCCTGATTTAATTAAAAATAATCATTTAGCTAAACCCGGAAATAAAAATTGTTACATCATCTTTCTACCCGGTGTCGGGGATTTCTCTGCTAATGAATTAACTCAAGGAGAAGAAGTTTTTCTCAACCAATTAGCAACGCTGCATCCCCAATGTGCAATTGTAGACGATGTATTTCCCTACTCAGCAGCAAATAAAAGTTTGGGGGGACAGCGTTTTTTAGCTCCTGTATGGCGTTTTGCTTCTAAGGAACATGGCTGGTTGAAGAATGCAGATGTCTTAATTAAAATTCGTAACTTATGGCGTTTTGCTATTTCTGCCGATAATCGTTACGGTTCCGTTTATAACTTGGGAATTGCCAAAGCGATCGCCGAACGTATGAACGCTGCATCTTCGATAAATACAGCATCTACACAACCTATCAAAATAATTCTTATCGGTACCAGCGGCGGAGCGCAAGTATCTTTAGGAGCAGTAGAATATTTATACAAGTGGTTAAATACACGGTTAATAGTCGTTTCAGTAGGTGGCAGTTTCGACGGTGAAACTGGTTTTAATCAAGTTGAAAAAGTATATCACCTGCGCGGTAGTCGAGATTGGGTTGAAGATGTTACCAAAATTATATTTGCAGACAGATGGTCTTGGATGGTAAATTCTCCTTTTATTCAAGCAGTAAGGCAGAAACGCTATCAAATAGTAGAAACTGGCTCCCATACTCATGATGGTAAATATGGGTATTTTAGTACTGGGAAAATAGATAATACTCAAACAACTTATGTAGGCTTACTGTTAGAAAAAGTTGATTGGTTGCCCATTTGGGATGATTAAGATTGGTTCTGAATTACGTAATTTACTCATCGCAAGCAGTAGCTAGATGTTCTGCCTTCACCTTTATATGCGGCTCATCGGAAAGCGCTAAAATTCCGAGATTGCTTCTCTACAGTGCGTTTCGCTCGCAATGACAACTTTGCTTTACATAAGTCCTAATTGGGGTTAATAGAGCTGCAATAACCAACAGTTTAATTTCTCAGATTGTTTATAAATAAGGAAATAGAAAACAAAAATTATTGCAATGACAGTAAATCAATTACTCACAATCCCCAATTCCCCATTCTCAATTACCAATTACCCAAAACTATCGCAATCATTGCAATACCAATCATAATTACCAACATGACTTTACCACCAGGGACGAGAGATTGATTCAATTCCTTGTATTTATCTCTTTGCTTCCAAGCAATAGTAGCAGGAATTATACCTCCCAAAATTGAAACGCTGAAGGTGCCAGCATAATCCAAAGCTGTGTAAAAAATATTGGGGTTAATAGCAGAAAAACCCATTGGCGGAAATAAAATCAATGAAATTAACGGTAAACTAACTGTCGGAGTATCCGAAAACAAATTCATGTCTTTGAATAAATCCCGCAAACCGTAGAAAAAACCAATAAAAGACGTTGCGATCGCAAACTCGGAGAATATGGTAACTAAAATCCCCAACCATTGCCCCGCATCACCAGCACGCAATACCTGTAAAGGATCGAAAACGCTGCTGTTTCCAGAAATATTTTCTAACATCGTCGGAGTTACGCTTCCCAAAATCACCGCATTCCACAGCAAAAACATCGTTAACGGAATAGCAGAGCCCACAACGATGGATTGACGAACTTTATCAGCATCCCCTTCCAACTGAGTCGCAACCACCGGCACAATATTATGAAAAAACAGCGCTACTAACATTACCGATAACGCCGGAGGAAGCGCAGCCCAATCTTGAGACAACAAAGAATTTGGATTAACTTGCGTAGCACCTAACAATAGCAATCCAATAAACGAAGCGATAACGATTGCTACAAACAAGCTATTTAATCTTTCAATAAATCTGTCTCTACCCAGATATAAAACACCGCCAAATATTAAAGCAAATCCCGTACTTCCCATCCATGCAGGTAACGCCGGTAAATCCCATATTCTTTCCACCGCAGAGATTAATATTTCCCCACCTTGAGAAACATAAGCTATCAACAAAGCATAATGTAGAAACAGGTAAGCAGCACCCGCAGCTTTAGCTTCGACTCCACCCAGCGTACTTTCAACCATTGCCAGCAAACCATTACTAGCACGTCCGTTGTAACGCATACCGTTTAAAGTCACCTCTGCAATCAGCAAAGCCGAAATTACAGCGTACAGCCAAACACCTATCAATAAAGCTGTAGAAGGCAAAACACCAGAAGGTAAAGTCACCGCAGGTAAAGCCAAAATTCCCGCACCTACCGTAGTTCCAGCAATCAGCGCCGTACTCCCAAAAACGCTACCCGGTTTGCGAACAAACTTATTTCCATCAAAGGAAACATTAGAAAACAACCGAGTAGTTTCCGGAACGTTCAACTTGTCAATTGTCTTCATAAAAAGAAATATAAAGTTATGTTAACTATTTTAGCAAAATGTTGATGACTGCTTCAGGTTGAAATTACCCCACCCCCATCACCTCTCCTTGTCAACCTCACCCCTATCCCCTCTTTTTATTGAGGAGAGGGGTATTTGATATTAAATTAATGCACCAATTGTTAAATAATTCTAATTAACGAAAAATCAACTCTTGTTTCAACAATAAATAATGTTGGGTTACGGTGCGAATTAAACTTATAATTATCATCTAAATTGACTCATCGCACCTAACCCAAACTACAGATTATTCCTAATTACCCATTACCCATTACCAATTAATATATGTACGGAGCAAATCCAAACGAAAAACATCCGATGGAAGGATTTCCACAAATATGTTTTATCAAGAATACAGTCAAAAATCCGAATATAATTATTGGCGATTATACTTATTACGATGACTTAGAAGATTCCGAGAATTTTGAGCGTAACGTTCTTTATCATTTCCCTTTTATTGGCGATAAATTAATTATTGGTAAATTTTGCGCTTTAGCAACAGGTGTAAAGTTTATTATGAATGGTGCAAATCATAAAATATCGGGTTTTTCTACCTATCCATTTCAAATATTTGGTAATGGTTGGGAAAAAGTCACGCCGCAACCAGATGAACTACCAAATAAAGGTGATACTGTCGTTGGTAACGATGTTTGGATTGGTTATGAAGCTTTGATTATGCCAGGAGTACAAATTGGTGATGGTGCAATTATTGCTTCAAAATCCGTTGTTACCAAGGACGTTGCGGCATATACGGTTGTAGGTGGAAATCCAGCCAAATTTATAAAAAAACGCTTTGCTGATGATGTTATTGATAAGTTATTAAAAATTGCTTGGTGGAATTGGGATATTGAGAAAATTACCCGTAATTTAGAGAAAATTGTCGGTGATGATATTGAAGCTTTGAAAAATTGTATTTAAGAGAATTTGTAGGGTGTGTTACGGCTTCAAGAATGTATCGTAAAATATTGTAAGTTAGATGTTGCCGTAACGCACCATTTATGTAAAAAATGAGTGATTAATTGAATAAATATCCTGTTTTAACCATAAATAAATGTTGGGAAGGGGCGCGAATAAAACTTAAAATCATCAACTAAATTTACTCATACCATCTAACCCAAGCTACAAACTTCTGCTTCGATCCCCTCACATTCTAAAAGCTTTTGTAAATAAAAAATCTCAATTTTTGTACCATTAACAATAGGCTTAGGGAAAAGCTTTAAAATATTGGATGCTTCTGTAATTGAAATTTCCAGAGCGTCACGCAATACTTTTACAGCTTTCACTTTGTTTAACTCAGGTTGTTTAATAAAAAGCTGATATTCGCCTTCTTCAGCCAATATTAACTGTCTAATATCATCAGGAGGAAAACCAATATCATCAGATTCTATCATTGAACTACAGAAGGGACATATATATGAAATGCTCCATCTAAGACGTTGATTCATAACTGTTTGTTGAACGCTGATATTTATTTTTTTCTTGCACTCATCGCAATAATCTTCAGTTTTAACCATAAATTATGTTGGGAAGGGGGCGCGAATTTCACTTATAATTCTCAACTAAATTGAATCGTCGCACCTAACCCAACCTACAAATTAATCTACTTGAAATATTTTCATCATAATTGATTGGTGCGTGACGCTAAATATAACATATAACTACGTTCAAATTTGTTTTATAGCGTCACAGCACCCTACAAAAAAATATTACCAATTACCCATTACCCATTACCAATTACCAATTAATTAAACCTTCAAACCGTCATTAATCAATCCAGGTATAACATCTTTTTTATTTTTAGAAATCTCTAGAAAAGAACATTTTTCTAAAGGCGAATCAAATAAATGCAGGTCGAATTCATCAGATAAATCTTCAAATACTTTAATACCTCTGACGCTATTACCTCTGTTATCAATTAACGGAGAAAAAACTGCAATACCAGCCTTATCTGGAATTACACCAATTATTCCTCCCGACACTCCACTTTTTGCCGGAATTCCCACCCGATAAGCCCATTCACCAGCATAGTTATACATGCCACAAGTATGCATAACGCTTAAAATATCTCTGACATAACAGGATTTTACTGCTTGTTTATTCGTTATAGGATTAATGCCTCGATTTGCTAAAGTTGCAGCCATCACTGCTAAATCGTGACAGTTAACAACTAAAGAACATTGTTGAAAATATAGGTCTAAAATTTCATCAATATTATTTTCAATTATGCCAAAATTAAGCAGTAAATTTGCTAAAGCGCGGTTGCGGTGCCCGGTAGCTCGTTCGGACATAAATACAGGAGCATCAATAAATACATCATGTCCGATATAGCGACGGAACATTGCTAATAATCGATTCAGCTTTTCCGTACCATTAGCACCTTGAATTAAACCAGCAGTGGCAATTGCTCCAGCATTAACCATCGGATTATCTGGGCGTTTAGAATTTTCATCCAAGCGAATCACAGAATTGAAGGGGTCCCCCGTAGGTTCTACCCCGATTTTTTCTAACAGTGTTTCGCGATCGCAGTCTTCTAATGCCATGCCGTAAACAAAAACTTTAGATATAGACTGAATCGTAAAATGCTCTCGGATGTCTCCAACTTCAAAAATCTCCCCTTCCTTAGTGACAATGGAGATTGCAAACCAATTGGGATTGGCTTTTGTTAACTCGGGAATATAGCTAGCCAAAGAACCATTATCAAAATCGCGATATTTTTCATAGAGATGCTTGATGAATTCTGGCAAGTCAGACATTTTGTATTCTATTTCTTTGATTACACTGATTTTAACTTGACATAAAACAAACTCATAAACTTAAAATCAATCGTTATGCTTCCCTCTCCTTAATAAGGAGAGGGATTGAGGGTGAGGTTTCATATTTAACAATTAAGCCAAGTAAGCAATCCCGTTTTTACATTACTTAACTTATATATATAAAAATTATTTTTTGGATAGCTATGTCGAAAATAGATTTTATATATATATAAACAAGTGCAAAATGTCCATTGTAGAAAATAGGGCAAAGTATTAATATACAACCCAACATTAACTACTTCCTTTTTAGGGAGAGTATAAAAGATGCTTGAAAGTATAAAAAAAATTGACAATCCTTTACTTAGAAGTACTGCATATGCAAGCATGGGTTTTGCAATTTCAACAATTGTAGCTGGTGCAGTTATCGGTTTAATCAATCCCAGAGACAAAGATGCAAATAAATTTGGTATTTTTTCCTCAGTTTTTGGTGTTGCTGGTGGTGCTGCTTTAGGTTTTGTGACAGCAGGAAAAGATACATCTGAGGAAGTTGAAAATAAACCAGTTCAAACGATAGCTAAAGTTACAGATGAAAGTTGGAAAGATTGGCGTAATTTTGTAGTATTCAAAAAAGTAAAAGAGAGCGATGGAATTACTTCTTTTTATCTTAAACCCCAGGATGAAGCGAAAATTCCCAGCTTTAAACCAGGTCAATTTTTAACTATTAAATTAGATATTCCAGGACAGGATAAACCTGTAATTCGTACTTACTCACTTTCCGATTATAGTCCAACAAATCAATATTATCGACTTTCAATTAAGCGCGAACCTGCTCCTAAAAATTTGGATGTTCCTCCAGGTATCGCTTCTAATTTTATGCATGATTGTATCGAAGAAGGTGCGATAATTCCGGCGAAGCCACCTAATGGAAGATTTTATCTCGATCCAGAGAAATCAACACCAGCAGTACTTATTAGTAATGGTGTGGGGATAACTCCCATGTATTGTATGGCAAAAGCTTGTGCCTTTGAAAATCCTCAGCGTGAAGTTTACTTTGTACATGGTGCAAGAAACGGTGATTTTCATGCTTTTCAACAAGAAGTAATGGGTTTAGGCAAACAAAATCCCAACTTTAAAGTACATTATCGCTACAGCCGTCCTCAAGATGGAGATGAAGAAAATTTTCACAGTGTTGGTTACGTTGACATCAATTTAATTAAAGAATTAGCACATGAAAACGCAGAATTTTATTTATGTGGTTCCCCAGCATTTATGAATTCTTTGCGGGAAGGATTAAAAGAATGGGGAGTTCCCGAAAATCGGGTTTTCTTTGAATCTTTTAGTAAAGCTCCGAAAAAATCCTCTTCAGATTCTACTAATATTGCTAATGGTGTGGAAACAGCCGAAATTGAATTTGCCCAATCCGGTAAAACCCTAACTTGGAATCAAGGAGACGGCACAATTTTAGAATTTGCAGAAGCTAACGGAATTAATCCTTCTTTTAGCTGTCGTGTAGGTGTATGTTTAACCTGTAGTTGTCAAATTAAAGAAGGTGAAGTTGCATATCAGGAAGAGCCTAACGGTACCCCCGATGACGGTGAAGTTTTGATTTGTATTTCTGTGCCGAAGACAGAAAAGGTTGTACTTGATATTTAATTGTTACTGTGGTTGTGTGAGACGGGGCGCACTGCGCTCCGTCTCTACAATAATTGTGGTTGCAAATCTAAAATCTAAAATTTAAATGACTAATAATTCAAACAAAATTACTAATTTATTTAAACGTCTACCAGCTTCTTTATTCTTATGGATAGCGGTAATTATTTTTGGTGCTGCTAATGCGATTACTAAAAGATTGACAGAAATTGGTGCAGATAATTTGATGGATGGTAGAAATCCAATTTCTTTTTGTAATGTCTTATTTGTCGGTAATGTTTGTGCTGCGTTGGTATTGTTTTTGATTTATGGCAGACAATTACATTCTAGTTACTGGAAACACCTAACTAAAAAAGACTGGTGGAGTTTATTTGGTGTTTCAATCTTATCTGGAGCTTTAGCACCTGCCTTAATTTTTGAAGCTCTTGCTCGCACTCAAGCCACTAATGTAGTTTTAATTAGTAGACTGGAACCCCCTTTAGTACTAGCATTATCTTTTTTTATATTAGGAGAGAGAGTTAATCTTTTACAGGTAATAGGAGCAGTAGTTTCTTTTATCGGAATTTGTACAATCGTAATTCTCCAAACATTTTTGGAAAATATGATGACGGCAGAGGGATTTTTAGCTATTGGATTGGGAGAACTTTTAACGGCAGTAGGTGCTGTAAGTTTAGCAATTGCCACAATTCTAAGTAAAAAGAGTTTGGATAATATTTCACCGGGATTTTATAGTTTATTTCGCACCGTTTTAGGAGGAATAGTCTTCTTTTTCGCGGCTATTGTATTATATGGACCAAATCATTTTACCAATGTTTTGTCACCATTTTTATGGCAGTGGATGTTGCTTTATGGTGCGGTAATTGTTGCTTTAGGGCAATCATTTTGGTTTATCGGCTTGGAAGGTTCTCCATCTTCTAAAATATCTTTAGCTGGCTCTTTTATTCCCATTTCCGGAATAGTTGCAGCATATTTCGTGTTAGGAGAAGTTCCTAGTATTGCTCAATACGTCGGCGGTGGTATTGTAATTGTTGGTATTATTATCAGTCAAATTGGTATTCGTAAAGACAATAAGCGTCTTGCAAATCGCGAACAATCTGCGAAGCAAATGGATAATGAAGTCGGTTTTAAAGGAATTTAATATCTTACTTGAGACAAATTTTAAGGTGTGTGACGGCTATGATTAATTATTAAAATCAATTAAATCAATAGATATTTTCGTCACGCACCACAGAATTAATTCCTCGATAATTCTTGTAATTGAGAATTAACAGCATTAATGTAACTATCATCATTAATTGTTTGAGCAGATAATCTACCAGTATCGACTCCAAGCTTAACTAAATCTTTTCCGCTGACTTCACCAAATCTAATCGCCGTCAATAAAGAATTATAGCCAGAAACACCTTGCGGTTTAAATTCTCCTCGATAAGCAAAGGAAACTAAGTTAAAGGGAGTGATATTTTTTTGAACCTGGTTTTGAGTCACATTCAAATTAGCAGCAGTTTTATTAGCTAAAGCAGGTGGTGTAGCAGAAGTTGCGATTAAAATTGTTCCAACAGCAGCAAGTAATAAACGTTCCATAATTTCGCTCCAATATTTTCTAGATTTGTGTAATTCGGTTTGTTTTCCTTGATTTCTATAATGCTGCACCTACCTGAGACAGCAATAAATGCTAAATGAGAAGTCAATAAGAGGTTTATGAGAAATATGAGTAACTCTTTTCTACCGCAGCGGATTTGTGTAATAGGTACCAGCGGAGTGGGTAAAACAACTTTGGCTCGTCAAGTTGCTCAAAAACTAAATATTTCCCATTTCGAGTTAGATTCTCTCTTCTGGGAACCAAATTGGGTAATAGTACCTGCGGATATCTTCCGTCATCGCGTCGAAGAATCTTTGATGGGTAATAATTGGATTGTTGACGGTAATTACAGTAAAGTACGCGATATAGTTTGGGGAAAAGCTGACACTCTTGTTTGGCTGGATTATTCTTTTCCCCTGGTGATGAGTCGGATTATATGGCGAACTTTTCATCGGGTAGTCACCAAGCAGCAAGTCTGCAATGGTAATTATGAAACTTGGAAAACAACTTTTTCAAAAGAATCTATTATTTTGTGGAGTTTGCAAACCTACCGCAGACGAAAAAGAGAATATCCGCTTTTAATTGAGCAGCCGGAATATTCGCATCTTAATATAGTGAGATTGACTTCTCCCCAAGCTGCGGAAGATTGGTTATCAGCTTTGTAAAACCTCACCCTCGCTTTACCTGCGGTAAATCTCTCCCTCTCCTTATTAAGGAGAGGGTTGGGACAAATCTCTCCCTCTCCTTCACAAGGAGAGGGTTGGGGTGAGGTTGATAATTTATGGTTAATTGCACGGGCAAGGATGCCCATCCCACAAGAGTTTCAGCAATTGAAATTAATTGTAGGGTGTGTTAGGGCACAAATAAATATTGTTTGAAAACTACCATTTAAATCATGCCCTAACGCACCATCCGATATTTCGGTGTAAACTTAGGAGTTAAAAAACCTTACTAGACGCAGAATCGAGAGAAGACGTGGAGAGAAATGATTATTTTTGATTCCACTCTTGCAACTTTTTCTGAGCAAATTCTCGTAACTGCTCATCGGGGTCATTTTTTGCGCGATCGCGGAGTAGGGGTAATGTTTTGGGGTGGTTGGGGTAGTTTTCGAGAATTTCTTTGAGTGCTGCATATCTCGGGTTTAGCCAAAATTCGTGAATTTTACAGGAATCATTTTTAGCGCGATCGCACAAAAATTCAATTATTTCAGGTTCTTTTTTCCACCATTTGGAAATTACAACTATAGCTATTCTTCTAACTGCACGTGCATCATCATAGGAAGCGATATTTTTAAGAAACAAGAGCATTTCTACTTGTTGATTCCATCCTCTATACATTACGTTAATGGCTTCTCGTCTTATTACCCAACTGCTGTCGTTTTGTATACATTGTTTAAGAACTTCTAATGTCTTTGGCTCATGTTTGTATCTTTCTGCTAGTTCAATTATGGCACCTGTTCTTATATTTAAATTATTACTAAATTGAGCAAGATTTATAAGCATCTGGAAATTATCTATATCTAAATGCTGTTTTACCAGTTCCCGCGATACTAATCGAGAGACAGCCCAATATCTGGTTTGATTAACAATAGTCTTTAAGCACTCAATAGTTTTTTCGTCATCTTCCCAAACATTCAAAATAGTTGAAATAGCTTTAGTACAAATTTTTTGTCCTAAATCCCATTGGTGATTTGTTAAAGCTTTTGTTTCATGTTTATATTGACTTAAGTTTTTCAGATGATTAAATAATTTGTTGTCAATTGATACAATCACCTTCCTATTCCTCACCTCACCCAAACATTCAGCCGCCAAAAACAAATTCTTAAAACTCTCTTCTTCCCCATCAATTACCATCAAAAGCTCAATAATCTCTCCCACAAACCTCGCCTCAATCATCCCGGCAATCAATTTCAAAACTTCATGCCAAGATTCATCCATCCAGTGCTTACCAAAAACTTCTGCCTTCAACCTATCGATACTTAAAGTTTGCGTTTCTTTAAATTGCCAAACAAATTCCCAAGCACAGAAATATTCTAAAAATGTCCGATGTACAAAAGCGTAATAATCAGCACCTAGGTAACACAACATAAAATTGCGCGTTCTAAGTTGATTTATCATTAATTTAGCGGCTTCTCTTGGTTTATCAACTTCTATAGTTTTCAAATAATCTTTGAGAATTCTTTCTAAATCCCTTTCTTTTATTAAATTACCAGCTAAACCCTTTTCACTGGTTTGCATAAAATAGGCAACTTGACGTAACATTGCCTGCTTATCTTTATAATCAATCGTTTTTGGATCTAATCTTTTATCTTCAATCAAAGTACGCTCTACATCCCACTGATGTAGCAATACTCTCGAAGATTGATTATAAAGTTCGGCTCTATCTCTTGGTAATTCTTGGTTGCGGTTAAGAATCGCCATCATTGTTAATAATAAAGGATTTCCGGCTAATTCTGCGATGGCTTTGGAATTCTCAATCCCTTTTTGCAATCGTTCTTTTTTTCTAATTTTATCTGCTTCGTCACTAAAAGTTAATTCATGCCAACGATAGATAAAATCTTGAATTTGTTCTGTTTCTAAATATTGAATCATGAAATGCTTAAATTCAGCATCTCTTAGTCTTTGGGGTTTGTAACCAATCACCCGAGAAGTAACAATTACTTGTACGTTGGGATATTCATTTGTGAAGCGATGAATATCTGTGATTACATCTTCCCTTTTTCCACTGTCAAATACTTCATCTAATCCATCAAACATCACTTTTACGTTACCAGCTTTAAGCTGTGTTTGTAGTTGATGTTGATTTAAATGATGTACAACACCGCTACATTTGTGAAAAAACTCGAGAAAATTGTTGCATTCTTTCTCATCCCGTCGGCGCATATAGGTACGCAATTCAATTAATAAAGGTATTGGTTGAGAAATTAAATTATTTAAGGGTGATTCTGCCCAAGTTAATGCTAAATATTGTAATAATGTCGATTTCCCAGAACCTGGATCGCCTAAAATAACTATATATTTATAAGTTTGTTTTTCGTTAATAATTTCTAATATAGAACGTATAGGTTGCTCAAGATAAATTCTTTTAAAACGTTCTAAATCTTCTGCTTCAATTTCTGATTCGGCTTGTTGGCTTTCTCGTAATCGTCTTAAATGCTCTTTTGGTAGCTCGTGAACTTTGGGTACAACTTCATGTACTTCTCGCACATTTTGAGCAATAAACATTCCCCATAACTTCAGTTCGTTATAGGCATAACCTGTAGTATCTAAACTTTCTAATTTGAGCTTACCGTATGTTTCTTTTATCGCTTCCTGATATTCTAATAAGTCAAAACCAGGAATAATTCCGGCAGTTTCTTTTGTATTATCCTTGATTGCTTCTATATTTTGTGAATCAAGAATTATCCTGAGTTTATCTGAATCCCGAATGATTGCTTTAACTTTTTTAAGATAACGTTTACCAATTCGTTTCCAACCAAACTCACCCGGCAAAGCTGGTAAATCTAATTCATACCATTTAGTTTCTAACCCTTTAGTATCTAAAGTTTCCCATTCATACTTAAAAGCACTTCCTAAAATCTCTTTAACATCTTTGTTGTGAATAAATGTTTTAAAAGGCTTAACAAACTGCTTCAATTCGTCATCTTCAATTTCAGCATCTTCCAATTCCTGCTGTACCAACAACAAAAATTCTTTCAAAGCTTTACCAGCAGCAATATCTATATCTTGCTTTTGCAAACGCTTCAGTACATTACCGGGGATACCCTTAAATAAATCCTTAGTCCAATCTTTCGCTGCATCCTTAGCAATATTCCCCAAATCCTTCGACAACTCTTCCAAAATCGGTTTAAAAACGAACCCAGCAGCCTGCGCTACTCCCCAAACAACCAACAAATCCATCGCTTGCAATTGTTAACTTTTTGCTACGAGTATAGCGAATTAAGTATAAAAATTACTTTTTCTTTCCCCTCCCCCAATACTGCTCGGTTAAGGGGAGATCCTCCCTAACCCTCCTTTTTAAGGAGGGAATAAAGCCCCCTTTTTAAGGGGGTTTGGGGGATCTAAAAATTTTGTTCAATTCCTTAACCGAGCAGTATTGCCCCCCTCTCCCAAACGCCTAACGCCGCAAACTTTATTACCACTACTTACAACATTTCTCAAAGCGTCACACATACTAGAAGAGGATGTCGTTATTTGATAAAATTTCTTAATAGCCGGGATAAAAGAATTGAGAACTTTAAAATCTGAATGAATTGTTAAGCGTTGCGAAGCCAATGTGATGATGCGGGGATTTAACACTAAGGCACAAAGTACTCAAACCCTGTATTCCACTGCTAAAGCACGGGCAGCACCAAGTTAAATATCGAAAAATGTATCGGTAATCTATTTCCGTAGTATTAACTTATGTATTTAATAAAGATATATTGTTAACATTAGTAAAAAAGCTGAAAAAATTTGGGGACTAATACTGCTATGGGTCGTGTAGGCGTTTTATTACTTAATCTTGGTGGGCCGGATAAACTTGAGGATGTACAGCCGTTTCTTTACAACTTGTTTTCCGATCCGGAAATAATTCGTCTGCCTTTTAGCTGGCTGCAAAAACCTTTAGCCTGGTTTATCGCGACGCGACGGAGCAAAACCTCTCAAGAAAACTACCGCAAAATTGGTGGTGGCTCCCCGTTACGACAGATAACCGAAGCCCAGGGAGAAGCTTTAAAAGAGCAGTTGGCTCAAATTGGCGAAGAAGCCAATATTTATGTGGGAATGCGTTACTGGCATCCCTACACCGAAGAGGCGATCGCTCAAATTGTCGCTGATGGCATCGAACAATTAGTTATTCTACCGCTTTATCCCCAGTTTTCTATTAGTACCAGCGGTTCTAGTTACCGACTTCTTGAAAAGTTATGGCAGGAAAACCCCAAATTTCAGCAAATTGAATATTCTGTAATTGCTTCTTGGTACAAACAACCCGGTTATCTGCAAGCAATGGCTGAACTGATAGCGCAGGAGTTAGATCAGTTAGAAAACCCGGATGAAGGTCATATTTTCTTCAGCGCTCATGGGGTTCCTAAAAGTTATGTAGAAGAAGCTGGAGACCCCTATCAGCAGGAGATTGAAGAGTGTACGCAGTTAATTATGCAAACTCTCAATCGTCCAAACCCCCATACTTTAGCTTATCAAAGTCGTGTTGGCCCAGTGGAGTGGCTGCAACCATATACAGAAGAAGCCATCGAAGATTTAGCCCATAAAGGCGTTAACAATTTAGTAGTTGTACCGATTAGTTTTGTTTCCGAGCATATTGAAACCTTAGAAGAAATCGATATTGAATATCGTGAAGTAGCAGAGGAAGCAGGAATTAAAAATTTCCGTAGGGTTCCAGCACTCAACGTACATCCAGTATTTATTCAGGCTTTAGCAAATTTAACTATTGATGCATTGAAGTCTCCGAGTATTTCACTTGCACAAGTTAATCAGATGAAGAAGAAAGTTAAAATTTATCCTCCAGAACGTTGGGAATGGGGTATCACTACTTCCGCAGAAATTTGGAACGGTAGAATAGCCATGCTCGGTTTTCTGGCTTTAATGATTGAAATACTCACCGGACATGGTTTATTACATGCAGTAGGGCTTTTGTAATTATTTACCAGTAATTACTCTGAATTTTGTTCGCAAAAAAAATCGGTAGGACTTTTATAAGTCTTACCGAGTTTAAAAATGCAATATTAAGAGAAGGTTTTAAAAAAAAAGGAATTAAATAAATTTAGTTTGGTGTTTCGTATAGATAATGTTTTCTTTTGCTTGGTATATATCAGTGATAACCGATATTTAAGAGCAAGTGCAAGGGGTAAATGCATATCTCATTGAAGCTTTATTAAATAAGTCGTTTTTTACATAATCATAAGTTACAAACAATACTGCTCAACAATATTTGTACTCATCATCGGTAACTTTTGAACTATTAAATTAAGCAATTAAACGGTTCGCATGATTATTTAGATTAAAGCTAGAGAAATATTTCTGGTATCTCTATGTAGAATTACTTTATTTTTTGACTATTAGGACTTATTTCATTTCTTTTTAGGAATAGCTGCAACTGGCACATTTCTGTTGTAAGGTGACGGCAAGCAATTAAAAATTTTTAATCAGAACCCTTTGATACTAAATTTAATTTTGAACGTAATAATAAAGGTTGTAGTATCACGCACCAACCTATTTTTGTGACGCTTGCTGCCATTCCTGCTTTTGTATCGGAATTACTTAAATTTTAAACGTTGCCAAATTTTCTTTTTCTTCCTCTGTGTTCTCTAGATTAAAAAGTTTATCTAGTTAGGAACACCGAACTACACCTCCGGTGAACGGCAACGCAATGGCTTCCCAACACCGTACTTTATATCGCTATCGCTACCTGACGTAACCAACTTTTATATAGCAGTTTTCAGTTGAATAGAATACACTCCTCTCCTGGCGGAAGGAGAGGGGAAGGGGGTGAGGTTGATCGGAGTGTATTGCACTCAAATGAAATGCGGTATATTACTCACCTCGCCAGTTTATCTTTAATGTTGATTATGATTACTGGTTGAATTTCTCTCTAAATATGAAATCAACTTAAATGAAGGTAAACTTAAACAAATTCTCAAGAATTTTACTGAAAGAATAAGCATAATAGTTAGTTTACATTTCTCTGTAATAGGGTAATGTTTTGAATAGTTTTTGTATTTGAAATTTTATCTATAGGTTTTATTACTGAAAATAGCCCTACTTTTGAGTTAAAAATGGCTTATTATTGTAATTTAAATGTAAATTAGATAGTTTTTTGAAAGCTAAAGTAAAAGTATTTGATTACCCCTTGCACTTCTGTTTAATAGTGAATTATCACTGAAATATAGACAAACAAGTCTAAAACGAAAACAAATTTTTAAGAGAGTAAGGGAATTAAAAATGAAATTATTTAATAAGTTAACAGTTGCTGCTGTTGGTGTAGTTTTAGGTTTAGCTGCGATTCCTGGAGAAGCTAACGCTGCATCCTTCGGGAAGAATATGGTTATCAATGGTGAATTTGAAGATACAAAAGTAGATGATAATGATTGGCTTAGAACAGATGCTGGTAATGTGTCTGGCTGGCAAACAACTGATGAAGATGGTGAAATCGAATTGTGGAATCAAAGCTTCAACAGTGTAAATGGAGGTAAAGGTAGTGATGGTAAAGATACTGGCAACCATCTCGAAACAAACTTAGATGGAATTGCAACAATTAGTCAGACTTTTACACTCGCAGAAGATTTTGGTCAAAACGCGATATTCTCCTTCGATGCATGGAGTCGTAAAAACGGAACAGGTAAGGTGTCAGTATTTGGTTCGGAATCTGGTAGTCTCCTGAATGAAGCAATTTCAATGAATGGTACATCTTGGACTGAAAATCTATTTAAATTAGATGTATTCGCAGGTGAAGAAATCACCATTGCATTCCAAGGAAATGAGGCGGATAGTATTGATTCACCACATATCGATCAGGTTTTCTTTGGGGCGAATAACGATCCTAAATTTGTACAGGCTGCTGTACCTGAGCCCGCTTCTATATTAGGTATATTAGCTGTTGGTGCATTCGGTAGTGCTTCTACTCTTAAGCGCAAAAAGAAGCAACAAGCATAAAATAATGACTTCAAAATAAAGTAGACTTTAGTCGATATTAAACAATTCTAAGAAAAGAGCAGTTACCACAAGTCACTGCTCTTTTCTGCATGTAATAAAAACTCATTCATTATATATAGCCTTTCCTAATCTATTGAGGTACACCTCAAAACCTCACCCCCCTTAACAAGGAGAGGGGAGATAAAGCACAGCTTTATCGGGGGTGAGGTAATTTTTGTACCTCAGTTGCTTGATAAACGCTATAGCTCTATATAGAATAATTTTGTTATTGCCTATCGCTCCTAATTCCTAACTCTTCTTCTCTCGATACCAGTCATACCAAAGTTTACCGCTATAAATTGCGAACCATAACAAAAGTAGGGCAATTAAGCCCCCAGGTGTGGGAGCGCCGAAAGCGAATAATACCAACGCAATGCATAAAGCATCTTGAATGAAGACAAACCATAAAGGTAAACCCCGCAAGCGGAAAAACCAGCCGAGTTGAACTAGTTGGAGTACCAAAGCAAATAAACCTCCAGTTATACCAATCAACCAAGTTGGAGCTTGGGTTGCTGCAACTACAGCTAAACCCATGATTGCACCCATGACGGGAGAAAATAATATTTCTACTATTTGCAATATTCGTTGTCCCATGAGCTTTTTTGAAGCAGTAAGCTCAATGACAGACCAACTTGTCAGTATACCTAGTAAAAACGAGGAAGAAATATTGGATAAAACAGGCACTTCCGACCAAAGCTGTTGACCTTGCAAAAGTCCGAAAAACAATACCGGAAGCGCTATTCGTATTCCAACCGCCGCAGAAGCAGAAAGAACAGCCAAGAGTTCTATCATATAGGCACCCAGAAAGTTTAATTGCATATACAAGTAATCAATTAGACATTCAAGTACGTATTTAGTTTAACCGGAAAATTTTGAGTTGGGAATTGGGCATCGGGCATTGGTAATTGGGGAAGAGTAAGAATAAAAGCCTTGTAGAGATGCCCGTGTTTTCGTGTCTGGGACATTTAAATTCATAACGAGGTAGGCAACGCCATTTATTTTCTGGTTATTCATACCAATTACCTATTACCTATTACCCACTACCGATTTAAATTCCTAATCTTTGATAAACTTCATCTAAGTGCTGTAGATGGTGTTTGGGGTCGAAACAGGCTTCTATTTCTGAGGATGATAGTTTGTCTGTAACGCGAGAATCTTTGGCAATTAGCTCATGAAAATTACCGTCTTTGGTATTCCATGCTGTATGAGCGCTTTGTTGAACTACTTGGTAAGCTTCTTCGCGGTTCATTCCTTTTTCAACTAAGGTTAATAGTACTCTTTGACTGAATACGACTCCACCGTAGCAGTTCATATTTTGCGCCATGTTCTCGGGATATACCAACAAATTTTTAACTAAATTGACTGATTCCTTTAACATGAAATGGGTCAAAATACAAGAGTCGGGGAGAATTACTCTTTCTACGGAACTGTGAGAAATATCTCTTTCGTGCCATAATGCGACGTTTTCTAAAGCTGCAACGGCGTTTCCGCGCACGATTCTTGCCATTCCGGTTAGTCTTTCGGAACGGATGGGGTTGCGTTTGTGAGGCATTGCAGAAGAGCCTTTTTGTCCTTTGGAGAAAAATTCTTCCACTTCGAGGACATCTGTTCTTTGTAAGTTGCGGATTTCTACTGCGAAACGTTCTAGGGATGCGGTTGTTAAAGCCAATTGTTGGAGGAAATCGGCATGGCGATCGCGGGAGATAACTTGAGTGGATGCGGTGTCTGGTTGAAGTCCGAGTTTTTCACAAGCAAGAGCTTCTACGCGGGGTTCGATATTGGCGTAAGTTCCCACAGCACCGGAAATTTGTCCGACGGCGATAGTTTTGCGGAGGGTATGCAAGCGCTGTTGGTTGCGTAAAACTTCAGCTAACCATCCAGCAAGTTTAAAACCAAAGGTAATGGGTTCGGCATGGATACCGTGAGAGCGTCCAATCATTACAGTGTAGCGATGTTCGCGAGCCTTTTCGCGAATAGCTGTAATTAATTCTTCCTGCTTTTGGATAATTAAATCTAAACTAGCGAGCATTTGTAGCGCTAAAGCAGTATCTAATACGTCAGAGCTTGTCATTCCTAAATGAATGTAGCGTCCAGCGTCACCTACATATTCGTTGACGTTGGTTAGGAAAGCAATTACATCATGACGGACTTCAGCTTCAATTTCCAGCACTCGCTTCACATCAAAATTCGCCTTAGCCTTAATTTCCCGTACAGCTTCGGCAGGAATATAACCTAAATCAGCTTGTGCTTCACAAACTGCAATTTCCACTTGCAGCCAAGTTTGAAACCTGTAAGAATCAGTCCAGATATTGCCCATCTCGGGCAGAGTATAGCGTTCAATCAACGTTCGCGCCACCGAATACAACTAATTTATTGTACAGGTTGTTAGGAGTTAGTTGTTAGTGGTTAGTGGTTAGTTATAGATTTACTAACTAGCTTACTAACGGCGGAAGAAGCGATAAAATTAAAATTCAGCTTCGTAGTCCGTACCGAAGGTTGTCCCGGATAGACTTTAGGGCTATCGCATTAATTTTATTATGGTTATAGTTTGAAAACACGCCCTAGGGGTTAGGTCTTTCGTTAATCCAAAGATTTTAAACCAATAGCAATTTTACTATGCTGTTCAATTTGTCCCATAACCTGCTTAGCTCGCTTAATTACCGTTGCTGGTAAACCTGCCAATCTTCCCGCTTCAATACCGTAAGATTTATCAGCACCACCTGGTTGTACTTGATGTAAAAAGATAATTTGCTCCGGCATTTCTTTCACCGTCACCTGATAATTAGCAACGTTATCCAACAAAGATGCTAATTCGTTGAGTTCGTGATAGTGAGTTGCGAAAATTGTTCTGGCTAAAAGTTCTGTGGCTATATATTCTCCTACTGCCCATGCGATAGAAAGTCCGTCAAAAGTTGCCGTACCTCTGCCAATTTCATCTAATAATACCAACGACTTTGAAGTACCGTGATTGAGAATATTCGCCGTCTCGTTCATTTCCACCATAAAAGTCGATTGTCCGGTAGCTAAATCATCCACCGCACCTACACGAGTAAATATGCGATCGCAAACACCTAGAGTTGCTGAGGTTGCTGGAATATAGCTGCCAACCTGCGCCATTAATTGAATTAATCCCACCTGACGCAAGTAACAACTTTTACCGCTGGCATTTGGGCCAGTTAAAATAATTAAATCGGGAGAATTGTTCGTATCTCCATTTTCTTCCCTTCCCAAATAAGTTGAATTTGGTACAAAGAAACCAGCGGGTAGAGATTGTTCAACTACCGGGTGTCTGCCATCAATAATTGTAATTTCTCTTCCTTCAACGATTTCCGGACGACAATAACCTTGAAATACCGCTAATTCAGCTAAACCGCACAACACATCAGCAGCAGCGACAGCACGGGAAATATTGCGGATAATTTCAGCTTGAGAACCAACTTCTTCCCTTAAAGCAAGAAAAATATCAAATTCCAACTTATTCAAATCATCCCTTGCAGTTAAAATTCTTGCTTCCCTTTCCTTTAATTCGGGAGTAATATATCGTTCTTCATTAGTTAAAGTTTGCTTGCGAATATAATTATCCGGTACCTTCTCAGCTAAAGCGCGAGAAACGCTGAGATAATAACCAAAAGTTTTGTTATAACCAACCTTTAGTTTGGGAATTCCCGTTCTTTCCCTTTCATCAATCTCTAGATTAGCAATCCACTTTTGGTCTTCTTCAACTAATTCTTTTCTTTCATCTAATAAAGGATTTATCCCTTCCCTAATTAAACCACCTTCCTTAATTTGTATCGGAGGAGATTCCACAATATGAGCTTTTATCTTATCCGCTAACTCTTGCATACTTGGCGGAACTTTTTGCAAAGCTTTCAAAAAAGGAGAACGAGCATCCTTAACTAAATTACCCAACTGCGGTAACTTTGATAAAGAATCAGCCAAAGCAAACAAATCCCTGGCATTGGCAGTACCAGAGCCAGAGCGCCCCGATAACCTTTCTAAATCGTAAATCTGTTTTAACAACCCCCGTAAATCTTGACGTAAAGTTGTATTTTCCGTTAATTCCTGTATCGTATCCTGCCTAGCTTTAATTCCCTTAATATCCAACAACGGCTGCAATAACCATCTTTTTAAAGCACGTCCACCCATTGCCGTAGTTGTTCTATCCATAGCCCAGGATAACGAACCATGATAAGTACCGTCGCGAATTGTTTGGGTAATTTCAAGGTTGCGTCTGGTTGAATAATCTACAACTAAAAAGTCAGTAAAAGTATAGGTTCGTAAAGGTTGCAAAGGAACCTTATTTTCCTTCTGAGTTTCCTCCAAATATTCCAATAAACCACCAGCAGCACGAACGGCTAAAGTCAGACTGTCGCAACCAAACCCTTCCAGAGAGCGGACTTTAAACTTTAGTAATAACCGACTTCTAGCTTCCCCACTCGAAAAAGGAACCTGCGATCGCAACGAATAACAAAAAGAAGTAGGCAGACATTCTGGTAAACTATTGGACTTTTCACCAGGTCGAAGTAGGGCACCTAAATCCGGAGCATTGGTAGGAAATAACACCTCACTCGGCTGCAATCGCATCAACTCTTGAGTTAAATGCTCCAAATTATTAGTTTGAGTAGTTAAAAATTCTCCAGTAGAAATATCGGCATAAGCCAAACCCCAATTATCCCCTGCAATTACCACAGCAGCTAAATAATTGTTGCGACTTGCTTTCAACATCCCATCTTCTAACAAAGTACCGGGAGTTAATATTCTGGTAATTTCCCTTTTCACCAAACGACCACCAGTTACCTGAGAAGCATCTTCAACCTGGTCGCAAATTACTACCGCATAACCTTTTTCTACTAAGCCAGTAGCATGACGCTCCCAAGAATGATGGGGAACACCACTCATCGCTACCCTTCCCACATCAGCACCAGCTTGTTTACTAGTTAAAACCAGTTCTAATTCTTGAGCTAAGGTGACAGCATCTTCAAAATAACATTCAAAAAAATCACCTACCCGGTAAAAAAGCACCGCATGAGGATGTTTTTCCTTGGTTTCAACATAATGCTGGTACATCTGACTCAGCTTACTGATATCCACCGTGCGATGGTCAACGATCGTTGTTGTACTTTGGTTTTTAGATGCAGTCATGGATGAAGGATACAGATTGCCAGCGGACAATATATGATAATAACCCGATACCAGAATTATCCGGAAGTCCCTCAAGGTTTATTTATCTTTCGTTGATTTTATTAAAGTTTGTAGAAAACCTTTTAATTTTTGGCATCAAGTTGACTACAGGTTATTTGCTGCATTTTTTACAATTGCTATTTGTATAAAACCGGGTTTTTCTCAATATAATTACTATTTTCATTTTATTAGAGTAAAATAAAAGACTTTTTTAACGCAGAGGGAAGGGAGGTAAGCGCAAAGGGACGCAGAGTTTTTTCTCAGATTTTGTGTTACGCCGAAAGCATCAAGCTTCGCTTATCGCAACGGAAGGTTGAGGAGGTATTACTTTTAATTGAGTTACTTATTTAATTCAATATTTATTTTTCAAGCGTCTTGATACTGATTTATAAATTTTATTTTAGTATCAAAGATATTTTTACTTTACAAAACTCAATACTCTCACATGCAATTCATGGGTTTGAAGCTATATATTGTGATAAAAAATTACAAAAATATTGTTAGTTGAGAATGACATCAATTATATTGCAAGTCTTATCATTTAATTAACGGAATTACGTTGTTAGAGCGGCTGTATAAAAATGTTGTCAAAATTTTAAATAATTTTTTGATATAATCAGTTGGGATTATTATATGCTTATTTTTGATAAAATAGCATCAAGCATCAATATCAATATTGATTATGGATAAATTTGGTTTAAGTTTGTATATCAAAATCTTCCGGGTCAATTCCCCAGTTAATCCAAGTTATTGCAGTTCTAGCTGAATTAATATCTGGGGGAACTCTTAAAAAATGAATAAATCCGGAACTTGGACAAGTCATTTTTAATAAATGCATCGGTTCTGAATAATTTTGAGGATGTTCGGGAATATATTCTGTATATTTATCGATTTTTAATAAAGTGTATTCTTTCCAGGAATCTAATTCGATGACTCCTAATTCCCGACAAATTTTGTTGTAACCGATTGCTTGAATTAAAACTCGACGTAATTCAGCGTTTTCTTCTGATAATAGCCAGTGCGATTGCCATTGTGATGAAGGAATGCAACCATATTTTTCTGGCAACCAAACGCCGTGATGAGCATAAACTTTGAATCCATCAGCGTATTCGATTGTAGGTTTTCCATCTGCGTGAAGGTTGTTTTGTTCGTCGAATTGGAGATTAAAAGGACGTTGGCAAATTAAACAAATACCTTGAAAACTAAATACCCACCAACACTCATTAAGTATTTCTTGTAAAATCTCCCATTTTTGTTTATAAAAAGGTAACTTTAAAACTGAAATACAAAAATCGTGAAAAGCACCGCGAACGGGAACCCAATTTATTGGATGAGAGTAACTATGAATATACTTTGGATAGACATATATTCCTTTTTCGTATAGTTCGTTATATATAGCAGATTCTAGTATGTTTCTTTTTTCTAAGCTAATATTTCCTAATTTGTTCATAATTTCAATTGCTTTTTTATCGAAAATTAAATCGTATATATGATTTTTGAATATATGTCCCAAGTGGTTAAATATGTATATATCATTGAAATCAGTATGTATTTTATCTAGTTTTTCGCAAATTCCATAAGGACTATCAAAAAACAGAAGTTCCGGCTCATCTTCATCTATGAACTTATAAAAATATTTTACTGTTTTTGCGGCTTTATTTTTATCAATCCTTTCAGTTGAAAGCGCAATTTTGAGCCATTTATCTCGATAAACTGGAATTAATGCTTCTTGTTCGGGTGTTAGTTGGGTAATTATTTCATTTTCCGACATGATGGAATATTTTTAATTTTTTCAAGGTTGATATTTAAAGTACTCCCATGTCGGAAGTTAAAGTTTCAGTTATATTAATAGGACTTACGCAACCGGCACATTTTTCTTGTAGGGTGCTGTGACACTTTGAGTAACTGTGAACGTAGTAACAATGTTTTCAGTGTCACGCACCAAATGGGCATTGTGACAATTGCGGCCATTCCTGATTAAATTCGGTTACATCGGCTTGGAAAAATTCCCAAGCATAAGATTTTCTCGTTCTGAATTTTTTATTTGTAAGTTGGGTTAAACTCAAATCTTGTAACATCGTTAGAAACTTAGATTTGGTATTAAGTTCAAAGATTGCGAATAAAATATTTTTCTACGATTCCCAACCATTTAAATAATTCGACTGAAAAATACGTAGGTTAGATGTTTGCTGCTCAAAGTAGATTAAAACCCCGCCGCTTCAGTAAGCTATTTTTTGTATCGCTCCACCGGTAATATCCGGTTTTTACTTTCTCCAGAAGATATTCTATCACGAAGTAGAACCTATTCAAGTCAAAATATTTTCAACGAATCATTAACTCCAATCAAATTCAGCATCTTGCCAACAAGAGGGCAACACTTTTAATCAAGCTTTCCCAGGAAATTGCAAACAAAAACCCCAATATTATTAAAAGTTCGTAGATTGAATTACTCGAAGATAACAGGTGATTATTACGATAATTTTCCTATGGTGTCTTCTCCTTCATCAATATCTCAGATAACAAGATATATTGCTCAAAGTCTGGCGGATGTTGGGTTACGACGCTATATAAATTACCAACAAAAACTCCAAATTATAAAAGCCAGCACTTACGCAACCGGCATATTTTCTTGTAGGGTGCTGTGACACTTTGACTCACTTTGAACGTAGTTATATGGTTTTCAGTGTCACGCACCAACCAAGTATTATGACAATTGTGTAAGTCCTAAAAGCGTCTAACCCAACCTACAATTAATTCAAGTTGAAATTTCGCATAAAAATGTCAGAAATAATAAAGGTAGAATTTTTGAAATCATGGTTGTTGAAAAAATCGAGTCAAATCCAGAAAATTGTGGGTGAATTACAACAAGCGATCGCCTTTTTAAGGGGTAAGGCAATTAATTACAGTTAATGCGTAATATTTCCGATAGAATTTCTCTCTCACTCCCTCCCTCAATCAATGCCGGGAATCATAAAGCCAAACTAACCCACTCTATATTGCTTGGGTGTTATCCCGGTTAATTGGCGAAATTTTCTACTTAAATGGCTGTGGCTGCTGAAACCACATTCTAAAGCAATATCTACAATTAATCTATCTTTTTGTTTCAACAATAGTTTGGCTCTTTCTACCCGTTGCTGAAGTAAATATTGGTAGGGAGACATGCCGATTGACTGTTTGAATAAATGGCTGAAGTGAAATTGACTAATGTCGAGCAACCGGGCTAAATCGGCAAGTTTGATATCTTTATCTAAATGTGCATCAATATAATCTAAAATTTGCTGTAATTGATGCAGTTTGTAGGTTGGGTTAGACACCAAAATCAATATTGATAGAAATCAGCAGCTTTAATTATGGTGTCGTAACCCAACATCAACCTTTATTAAATAAATAAAAATATTGTTCTTCAGCAGTTGGTATGCTAATTAAATAGTCGTTTTAAGGCAGAAGGCAGAGGGCACAGGGCAGAAGGGAAAGAATAACTGTATAACGTTAATAATATGAGTAAAAATTTTGAAACCCTTACAAAAGAAATGTTTCACAATTTTAAACCAAATATCTAGCATACTATGTAATGAAGAGCCAAAAATATTGTTCTTCTGATATACGATAGTTCCTATGTTGGGTTACGACGCTATATAAATTGTTGATTAAAACCCTAAATTATAAAAGCTTCTAACCCAACCTACAATTAATTCAAGTTTCAATTTCACATAAAAATGTCAGAAATAATAAAGGTAGAATTTTTGAAATCATGGTTGTTGAAAAAATCGAGTCAAATCCAGAAAATTTTGGGTGAATTACAACAAGCGATCGCCTTTTAAGGGGTAAGGCAATTAATTACAGTTAATGCGTAATATTTCCGATAGAATTTCTCTCTCACTCCCTCCCTCAATCAATGCCGGGAATCATAAAGCCAAACTAACCCACTCTATATTGCTTGGGTGTTATCCCGGTTAATTGGCGAAATTTTCTACTTAAATGGCTGTGGCTGCTGAAACCACATTCTAAAGCAATATCTACAATTAATCTGTCTTTTTGTTTCAACAATAGTTTGGCTCTTTCTACCCGTTGCTGAAGTAAATATTGGTAGGGAGACATGCCGATTGACTGCTTGAATAAATGGCTGAAGTGAAATTGACTAATGTCGAGCAACCGGGCTAAATCGGCAAGTTTGATATCTTTATCTAAATGTGCATCAATATAATCTAAAATTTGCTGTAATTGATGCAGTGGTAAGCCACCCTCGTAAGTTGTTAGCTGAGGTTTGGTGGCTGCGTGCTGTCTGAGTAAATTGACTGCTAAGACGTTGGTTAGGGAATCAATATATAGTCCGTTAGCTGAATTTTGTTGCTGCAATTCTGCGAATAGCATCATGGCGATTGCTTCAATTTGCGGACTTTGAGTGCGAAATTCCGATATTAATTGTAGTCGGTTTGGGTCTTTTTCTAAAGTTTCTCTGGCGACGTTTTCTATAAATTGAGTTTTTACCCGAATTTGTAAGTAATTATCGTAACTATCCCACCGAGCAAAAAAAGGTGTATTTGCGGGTGTAATTGACATATATCCTTGTCCATATAATCCCGTGTAGCTGTCATCTCCATGAATTTGTAGCAAACGAACTGGACGAGGAGACAGAGATAAACTTATGACATGTTCGTCGGGGAAAAGACAATTACCCTCTCCCGCAGGATGTTGGAATTGTTGAACTCGAATATTTTCCCAGGTTTGGAATGGACAAGATATTTTCGCTTGTATATCTGGATTTTTCATTTGTAACAACTTGCCGACACATCATATAAATTTTAAAAAATTTGAAAATTGAGCGCAAGAATGTGAAAGTATCGCAAGAATCGGATAGTTGAGCATTGATGTTTTCCCTAAGCTGAAAGAGTAATTAATCGAGAGCAATCGAAAAGATGAATTTACTTATTTTTGGCGCGACAGGAAGTGTAGGTTGTTTGGTTGTTGAGCAGGCACTTGAAAAGGGACATATGGTAACTGCTTTTGTACGCAATCCTGAAAAACTCGATATCAAACATGAAAATCTCCAGGTAGTGAAAGGAGATGTCATGGATACAAATTCAGTGGAGAAAGCGGTACAAGGTAAAGATGCAGTGGTTTGTGTATTGGGAGCGGGTAAGAAAACAAAGGGAACAATTCGCTCGGAAGGTACGCAACAGATTATTAAGGCTATGGAAAAAGCAGGTATCCAACGCCTTATCTGTCAATCAACCCTTGGTGCTGGGGATAGTTGGGAGAATCTCAACTTCTTTTGGAAATATATCATGTTTGGATTCCTCTTGCGAGATGTATTTAAAGACCATGAAAAGCAAGAGGATTATGTTAAGCAAAGTAAATTAAACTGGACTATTATTCGCCCTTCAGCTTTTATAGATGGGGAGCAAACTGGTAATTACAGACATGGTTTTTCTGGTGACGATCAAACTTCAAAATTGAAAATTTCTCGTGCTGATGTTGCTGATTTCATCTTAAAGCAATTGACTGATAAATCCTATCTTTACAAAACACCAGCTTTGTCCTATTAAAAGTTTCAAAATTAATCGAATTTGGGTACAATTGGTGCGATCGTTGCCTTTAATGTTCCTTTGAACGATGCTCTCGCTGCGATCGCGCCAAAAACTGTCCAAGAAGCAAAGCTTGTACTAGATAAATAATGGTACTTCCCAAATTACATTTGATTTGGGCAGATGGGGGATATGCAGAAAGACTAATTGATTGGGTTAGATACGAAGATTGGTTGACTTTCCCACCTAAATCTTCTGTGCATGTCAATCATCCAACAAATAGGTATCGCTAATATTTAAAAATACTAAAATTTTAACCTTCATTAGCACCATTCATTTCTCTGAATTTATAGTGTTCTGAGTTAGCAGTCTCCAACTGAAGCATATCTAAGCACGACATTGGATTTCTAACTGAGATTACCCTAAAGATTGATGCATTTTCCATTAGGCAATGCTTTATTTGCAACCCATTTGTAAACCCTTTCGCCAATACGCAGAGTTCTACTCAAATTAACATCAGTTACTTTGGCATTTCTATAGCATAGTCGTTTACTAGCTAAGTTGAAAGAAGTAATATCTGCGCGAATTTTTACATTTCCATGTGCATCGCGGCGTATTTTGCGTTTCAAAGTAACCTTAGTTTTAGCTTTGATACGACATCCATCAAAGGAAACTGTTTCTACCCGACGAATTATTAGTCTTTTGCGTCTATTTATTTTGTAACTTTTACCTGCTACCCCCTTATTCATTTCTGACAAAATCTGTGACTGAAAACGATTCCCAAATGATTCAACTCCTCTACAGTTAATTGCAGCAGTTGATGGCTTGTTAATCAGAGGAAGAATACTCAGAGCAATAAAACTTCCCAAAATAATCTTGGAGTTCAAATTTAGTGATTTCATCTCTTAGAGTTTATTGATTTCGTGGATTTTATGTTTGTTCTATTCTTGTATACGTATGACTCCGATAATTTATGCTGCGTTAATTATTTTTTTGATATACTGCCTTGCAGCGGTACGCAGTTATATCTCTGGTGCTAGGTACACATTGCCCTCTCCCATCATCTTCATGGAATACTAGCTACCAACTCGAAATAACCCAGAAATAGCGCCGGGAGAAAATAATAAGCAGGCTTGTTATTTCCCGTTTTGGAACAATCTGCTCGTAATTGGTATCATCCAACATTTGCATTTGCTGCAATTGTAACGATATGCTTTTGCGGTTATTAGTTCTTTTATTTTTGGGATATCTCGAAAAATATTATGGCTCAATCAAACTCACCATCACAAAAACCAAGCGCAATTAATATTGTTTTTGTTGGTTTTATTGTAGTTGCAGTTATTTTTGCAGCTTATACCAATAATATGGAAGCTGTTACAGAAGCTAGTTTTGAGTTGGCTAAAACAGCTGTTAATTTATCTATTGGTTTAATTGGAGTTATGGCTCTGTGGCTGGGTTTAGTGCGCGTTTTGGAAGCTGGTGGTTTAATGTATACTATTGCAAAAGTTCTTAAACCTTTGATGGTAAAACTGTTTCCCGATGTACCAGCAACTCATCCAGCAATGGGAGCAATAATTCTTAATATTTCTGCAAATATGTTGGGTTTGGGAAACGCTGCGACTCCCTTCGGAATTAAAGCAATGGTTGAGCTGAATAAAATCAATCCCTTGAAAGGTACTGCCACAAATGCTATGTGTTTGTTTCTAGCAATTAACACTTCTAGCGTAACTTTACTACCTTTAAATGTAATTGGTGTCAGGGCTGCGGCTAATAGCGAAAATCCGGCGGCGATTTGGATACCTACTTTAATTGCAACTTTATGCTCTACATTTGTTGGTGTTTCAGTTGCTTTGTGGTTGGGTAGAAGAAGTAAAAAATCGGAAGTTGCACCATTAGAATCAGATTCGATTGCAGAAGCTGAAAATACAGAAACAGAAGCAGAAGGATTTGAAGAGCCAGATTATTCTCATCTTCTTTATCCTGTAGGAAAAACTTCTCAAATTATTGCTTGGTTGTTTATTCTGGGATTTCTTGGAAGTTGGGTTTATGGAGTCATCAAGGCTGGTAGTCTTGGAGGATTTTTCAACCAAGATTTCCTTTCCCATTGGCTAATGCCCGCTCTTATCCTACTAATTGTAACTTATGGAGTGGGAAGGGGAGTAAAAGTTTATGAAGCAGTCACCGAAGGAGCCAAACAGGGATTTAATATTGCTATTAGCGTAATTCCTTTTTTAGTAGCAATTTTAGTAGCAATTGGCATGTTTCGGGCATCGGGAGCAATGGAAGTGATTGCTAAGGCTTTAAATCCTATTACTAGCTTAATTAAACTTCCGGCAGAAGTACTCCCGATGGCTTTAATACGTCCCCTCTCTGGTGGAGGTGCATTCGGAATCATGAGCGAAGTTGTGGAGAAAGCCCCAGATTCTTACAGTGCTTTTGTAGCTTCCACCATGATGGGAAGTACTGAAACGACTTTTTATGTACTTGCAGTTTATTTTGGTGCCGTAGGAATTACTCGCATTCGTCATGCTTTGGTTGCCGCTTTATTAGCTGATGCAACTGGGTTAATTGCTGCTTGTTTTCTATCTTCTATCTTTTATCAGGGTTAGGTAATTGGTAATAGGTAATTGGTAATTGGTAATTGGTAATTGGGCATGAGATTATTAAGTAATATCATGTCCATTTAAATATTTGTATTGACATTCCTCAGTTTAAAGGCATAGGGATATACCAAATATGCTGAGAAATCAAGTGACATTAATACAGTTATCTAACAATAAATATAATTTTTATTTTAAGATTGCTAAGTAGGTGGATCAAATTAAATATAAAACCTCACCCTGCCTCCGGCTTCCCTCTCCTTAGTAAGGAGAGGGATTGAGAAGCCACTGCGTTGGGCGGGTTCCCCGACTTATAGCAAGTGGCGTGGTGAGGTTTTATCTTATATTTAATTATGCCTACCTACTTAATCAGAAATTCAATACTTAAAGAAAACGGCTTATCATAAATATCTTAAATTATTATCTCATCAAAAATAGATTCCTAATAAATTGTGCATCTATAGGCATTTATATTATCTTTATTTTTCCAGATTTTCAGTAAAGTTTTGATATTCTTCAAAAAAGTGATTTTTATTGTATATAGTCATACTTTATTTTGTCCGGAATTATTGGTTTCATATAATTTATGTATTTAGTAGTGATAATGCAAAAAGGTTGTTTCAATAATAAACCTTCAGATTGAAAAACAGGTTTATAGTTAAACAAATACTCTCATATTTATCTCTTGCTGATATAAATAAGTTTTCTCAAACAGTATTCAAGCATTATATGTACTTTATGAATAGCTCTAAAATTTGATAAATATAATGTCTTGATTGAAAATGAATTGGGTGCTAATTATTAATAATTGGACTTATGCAGATGGCATATTTTACTGTAGGGTGCTGTGACATTTAGATTAATTTTCAACGTAATAATAAGGCAATCAAGGTACGGCACCATCCGAGTCTTGTGACAATTGCGTAAGTCCTGAATAATTTAAACCAGTTTCAACAAAAAAATAAATCTAACTATCTAAGTCGTCATCAGGAATTAGGAATTAACTACGTATCTACATTCTCACCAACGAAGTCAGGTAATTCCTGGCCATATTATTGTTTGATTGCTGAATCCTGAAGTTATTAATCAATAGACAATAGGTCATATTATCTATACGTTTAAGACTGACTAAAAACTAAATGCATCTCTAATTATCTCAAAATAATACATAGAGAAATCACAGCCTAGAATTCTCTATCGCTTCGACTGTAAAAGCATTACAGAAATCAAAAAGTCAAAAAAGGATAAAAATAATGGCAAATAAGGAAATATTTAGTAGTAACAGTACATTCGATCAAAACGAAGAAATAATAAATTATTTAGACGGTGAAAGTAGCGAAGGTGTTTATGGTTTAGAAATTGACACTGCATCTTTACAGAGTAGTAGTACAGCGTATAATTATGCCTTAACAGAATTAGAATTAGAGTATCTTTTAACAGAAGATGATAATCCAAATACTCAGAATTATTTTCCTCAATTAGCTACTAATTTTACTCAAAACAATTTTGATTCTCTTACAGGAAATAACACAAATAATCTTTTAGTCGGTACATTAGAATCAAATTCGTCAATCACAGAGAATGATGTTACCTCTGCATCTGGGTTTTCTGCATCAAATCCGCAATTGTATGCAATCAGAACAGAGAAAGAAATTAGGATAAATAATGGTGGTGACTTAGATGGAAATCCCCTTGATATTAGTGACGATGCTTTAATTTATGCTGCTCGCGGATTTACGATTAATGGAGATATTACCCTACCGGTAAAACGAGATGAAAATGGTAATCCTCTACGAGATAATTCAGGTAAGTTAATTTTAGTAGATAATGCCGTTTCCGTTGCATCGGGTTACACAACTATCAACGCTCCTAATAATCAGTACTCTAATTTAGTACCTCCACAAATAGTAGACGAACAAGTAATTGATATTCCTGCTTATTCAGATTTAAAACAGCAAACATTAGATAGGATAATCCCTGCTGGCACATCAACCGTAAGCATTAATTCTCGACAAAACCCTCTAAATAATTCTCAAGATTGGACGCAGGCGTTTCCATCACCTGGTACCGAAGATAATCCAACAGTTGTAAGAGTTACGGGTGGGGGATTAAATATTCCCGACAATATTAATATCAGCAATTACGTTATTACCGTAGAAAATGGAGATATCAACTTTAATGGCAACAACTACAATTTTGATAATGTTGTATTGATTGCTGAAAACGGTAATATCAATTTAGCTGGAGTACAAGCAAAAGATTTATCTGTATTTGCTTCTGGCTCTATCAATATGAACAGTCAAGCAAAGTATGCAGGTTCAACTTTACTTGCGACGCTCAGCAATAACGGCAGTATAAACTTCAATGGTTCGACAGCTTCTACCGACTCTAATGATAATGTTAAAGTCGTTTCTCAAGGTAGGATTACGTTTAACGCTGCATCCGATACCCGTGGCTCTTTTGAAAGTGTAGGCGATTTTACTTTCAATAATAATTCTACTTTGTACGGCACTATTAACGCTAAGGGTTTTATTACTTTTAATAATGGTGCTAATGTTGTCTCAATTTCAGATGTACCTGTAAATTTACCTACCGTTAATGCTTCTTTAGCCAACGATACAGGAGCTAGCGACAGCGACGGAATAACACTCGATCCCACCATTAGCGGACAAATAGAAGATGCTACTTCTCTTCAAGGCAATCTGAACGGAAATGGTTTTGTTGATATCAGCGATGCTCTAAATGAAGATGGAAGTTTTACTATCTCTTTAGAGCAATATGATGTTTTAAGTAATAGTTCCTTGCCAGATGGGGACTATATTCTGGAATTAAAGGCTGGGAATGATTCAGGTGGGGAATCTGATGTAATAACGGTAAACTTTACCCTCGACAGAACTCCACCACCAATAGACTTCGATTTAGCTCCCGAAAGCGATACAGGTGAATTAGGAGATAGAACCACAACCGAACGTATTGTTACTTTGGTTGGACAAACCGAACCGGGACTAGAAATGGTGTTGGTAGAAACCCAACAAATGGTTACTGCTGATAGTGATGGGAATTTTAGCTTTACAGATGTTCCTATGCCAAGCGCCGGACAAGCACCATTTACAGTTGTGAGTGTGGATGAAGCTGGAAATCAAGCAAGAACACAAAAGTTCTTCATCAGAGAAGGAATTAACGGCGCACCAGAGATTATTAGCAACCCAGAATTAATTTTTGATACTGAAAACCAAGATACTTATACTTACCAAATTGAAGCAGTTGACCCCGATAACGATACACTGACCTATAGTTTGCTCAACGGACTTCAAGGGGTTGAGATTGACGAGAATGGTTTGCTTACCTTTAAACCCGATGGTGCTTTGCGTCCCTCTTATGACTTTAATATTGAAGTCAGTGACGGTAGGGGTGGTACGGATACTCAAGCTTTTACTGTAGATGTTCCTGCTCTAGCTAATCTCGGAACCATCAAAGGTATTAAATGGAATGATTTAAATGGGAATGGGGTTAGAGATAGTGAACTGGTACAAGGAGCTAATCCTGATGTTGTCTACGTTTTAGACGTATCCGGTAGTGCTGATTTTGATTTTGTAGGTTCTCCCATTGGTGACTTCAATAATGATGGTTTAGAAAATACTAGATTAGACGCAGAAATTGCTGCATTTATTGCTCTTAACGAACAATTAAATAACCAAGGACTGGGGGATAACGCACAAGTTGGCATTGTTGTATACAGTGGTCTTACCGCTAATGCGGACATGAATTTGGTTGCAGATGGTTTGCAGTTAACGACTACACCGGGAGCCGATAGTAATAACGATGGTACAACGGATGTAGAAGAGATATTACGCTCTATTCGCTCTGGAGCATTTGGTGTAGGTAATAGAACTGGAACTAATCCAGAAGCTGCTCTACAAAAAGTAGAAGAGACTTTTACCGCGATCGGAACGCAATCAGGAAATGGTAATGTAATCTTCTTAACCGACGGCGAACAGAATCGAGGTGGTTCAATTTCTGATGAAGTAGAGCGTTTAGAAGCGCAAGGATTTAATTTATCAGCCTTTGGAGTAGGGGATGATGCTTCTTTGCGCGTTATTCAAACTATCGATACTGATGGTATTAAATTTACTTCTATCGATGGAATATTAGATGCATTTGGTGGCGTTGGAGCAGGTAGTAAAAGTGTTCTAGAACCAGGATTAGCTGGAGTTAGCGTTTATTTAGATAGCAATAATAACGGGATACTTGATAACGGGGAAGCAGTACAGATAACCGCAGCAGATGACCCAAGTACCACGGATATTGATGAAACTGGGCAATATGAATTTACCAACCTTGTACCTGGTACTTATATTGTTCGTGAAATAGTTCCAGATGGATTTGAGCAAACATTTCCAAGCAATACTGAAGGGTTTACGATTGAAGTAGGTGCAGGAGAAATTGTTGAAAATATTGATTTTGGTAACATAGAAATTGCAATCAATCAAGACCCAATTATCACTTCAACACCAATTATAGAAGCAGTTGTGGGTCAACCCTATGAATATCTTGTACGAGCCAATGACCCTGATGGAGATACATTAACTTATAACCTTAATGAAGCCCCACAGGGGATGGTTATCAATCCTCAAACAGGTCAAATTTCCTATACACCAACAATAACGGCTACCACACTCAATTTTGATACCTCTGATAATCAAGTTAGACCTGGTATAGACAACCAAGCAGCTTTCACTGTTGATGATCAAGGTTTTACTTTTACAAATACAATCGCTAACTATGCCATAGGTGAGGGGTTTAATATATTTTTAAACCGACCATTGGGACCTGTATTCCGCAGTGCTGTAAGCTTCGACCTGAGTTCTTTAAGTAGTCCGGTTACTTCTGCTAAGTTGCAGTTACAAAAGAATCGTACCAGTGGAGACCCGATTGAAACTTTAGGGTTATTTGAAGTTGCCACTGATACCAATCAGCTTTATACAAGCGATATCGTATCCCCAGAAATTTTCGAGGATTTAGGAACTGGTACAAGCTATGGTAATTTTGATGTGGCAACAGGAGGTAATCCCAGCGAAATCCTTGAATTTGAACTTAATGAAGAAGCAATCGCAGCTATTAATGCCGCTAGTGGAAATTTCTTCTCCATCGGACTTTCTCTTCTGAGCGCTAATCCGAACAATACCAACGAAGCAGCCGAATATCTTTTTGCTTTTAGCAATAATACTGGAATTCAGCGGCTGGTATTAGAAACTGAGAACAAGGAAACAGTTGAAGTTCTTGTTAGCGATGGTAAGGGTGGTGAAGCGACTCAAAATTACATCTTAAACATTGTTGAAAGTTCAAATAACCAAGCACCTGTTATCACCTCAATTCCCGAACTAAGTATTGCTTTAGGAGAAACCTACGAATATCAAGTAGAAGCAACAGATGCTGATGGAGATGCCCTTAACTATAGCTTAATCAACTTCCCCGATGGATTGGAAATAGATGATTCCGGTAAAATAACTTGGAATCCTACAGAAATTGGCGAGTTTGAACTTGAAATTGAAGTCAGCGATGCAAAAGGTGGAGTTGATACTCAGGTTTACAAGCTTAAGGTACTCAATGACTTATCTGAAGATACAGAAGCTCCCCAAGTCGAAATCGCATTTAATGGTACTGTTTTTGAACTGGGAGAAAGTTTAAACCTACAAATTCAAGGGTTTGATAATGTTGGCTTGGCAGATTTAGACCTTTCCTTTAACGGTAATTCCTTAACTCTTAACCCTGATACTGTTGCTAATGGAATAATAAATACTGCTTCTGTAACGCTGAATAATATAGGAGTATTTGAGCTACTGGCTACAGCTACCGATTTAGCCGGGAATACCGATACAGAAGCTATTTCAGTTCGCGTAATTGACCCCACCGACACTACCGCACCAATTACCGAAATTGACCTCACCCAATTCCAAGAAAACGGCACCATAATTGATGCTCCTACCGATATCATTGGTACTATCAACGACGATAATTTAGAATACTATCGACTGGAAATTGCTCCAGTTAATTTGATTGACCTGAATAACCCTGCTGCTGATGACCCCGATTACCGGGTATTGGCTGAAGGTAACGGCAATATTGAAAACGGGGTAATTGGACAAGTTGACCCCAGATTCCTTGCCAATGACAGTTACCATTTACGAGTTGTTACCCAAGACTTTAGTGGTAATATCAACATTCAAGGTCTCGGGGTTTCAATTAATGGTGAAATCAAACCGGGACGCTTCACTCAGGAATTTGTTGACCTCTCAATTCCAGTTGCAGGACTACCAATTGAGGTAAAACGAGTTTACGATAGCTTGCAATCGAACCAAATCGGCGATTTTGGTTATGGCTGGAATCTCGGAGTACAAGATGCTCGCATTCAAGAATCAGTACCCGTCACCGACCAAAATGGTTTAAGTCTTTTCACCTCAACACCATTTCAAGTAGGAAGCACCGTTACGCTGACTAATCCGGAAGGACGACGAGTTACATTTACTTTCCAACCAGAAATCACCGGAGTTAGCTTACTTGGACCAATTTGGTCTCCCAGATTTGTAGCCGAACCAGGAGTCTTTGACAAGCTTGAAGTTGATAATATTCCTTTAAGCATTCGTTCTGATGGTACTGCGGGACTTTTCCTCTTCGGTTTCTCCTACAATCCGTCCGAATACCGTCTCACAACCAAAGATGGCACGGCTTATAAATACGACCAGTTTGATGGTTTGATTGATATTACCGACCGTAACGGCAATACTCTTACCTACAGCGACTCAGGTATTGTAAGTTCCACCGGAGAATCAGTAGAATTCCGTCGCGATGCAGAAGGTCGAATTACTGAAATAGTTGACACAGCTGGTGAGTCAATTGAGTATGATTACGATACCAACGGCGATTTAGTTTCTGTAACTGACCGGACTGATAATACAACTGAACTGGTTTACGAACAGCCACAACTTCCTCATTATTTGACAGAGGTAAAAGACCCATTGGGAAGAAGTGGGATTCGTAACGAATATAACGAACAGGGTCAGCTTGCTCGGATTATTGACGCTGATGGTAATGCTTTAGACTTAAATTTTGATACCGCCGATTCATCTCAAACTGTTACAGATCCACTTGGGAATGACACGACTTTTGTCTTTGACGAACGCGGTAATGTGGTTAAAGAAGTCGATGCAGAAGGTGGAATAACGCTGAACACTTATGATTCGGAGAACAATTTAGCAAGCGTTACTGACCCACGCGGCAATACTACTACCTTTACTTATGATGACCGTGGAAATCTGTTGACTGAAACAGATGCGCTTGGCAACACTAATACATTTACCTACAACGACCTGAATCAGGTATTAACTACCACCGATGCCAAAGGTAACATTACTACCAATCGTTATGACAGTCGCGGTAATTTAGTAGAACGGGAAGATGCAGTTGGTAACATTACCCGGTATAGCTACGATGCAAGCGGCAATCTGGAAACAGTTACAGATGCTAACAACAATGAAACGAACTATCGTTATGATAGCTTGGGTCGCCTCACAGAAGTTGAAGATGCAATTGGGGCAATCGTCAGATTTACCTATGACGATACCGGAAATATAAACAGTTTCGCCACACCGTTAGGCAATACTACCAGCTTCGACTACAACGCAGAAGGTCAACTGGTAAAAGTAACAGATGCGAAAGGAAATATTACTCAGATTGAGTACAATGCTGCTGGCGATCGCACTGCCATAGTTGATGCTAATGGTCGTCGTACCGAATTTGTTTACAACAATCGCGGCTTACAAACTGAGATTCGCTTTACCGATGGTACGGTCAGTCAAACGGCTTATGATGCCTTGGATAGAGTGGTTAAAGAAATTGACCAAAACGGCAACGAAACCGAGTTTGAATATGATGGAGTAGCTCGCTTAATTTCGGTTGTTGATGCGTTAGGGAACAAAACCCAGTATGGTTATGACGCAAGCGGAAACCAGATTACTCAAACTGATGCGCTTGGACGTACCACTGAGTTTGAATACGATGCGCTCAATCGTCTGACTGAAACGGAATTACCCCTGGGACAAACTGAAACTCTTACTTACGATGTAGTTGATAATTTAACAAGTTTAACCAACTTCAACGGTGAAACAATTACCTACGAATACGACCCGAACAACTTGCTGAGTGCGGTACGTCTACCCGATGCTCCTGATGAAATTTACACCTATACAGCAACAGGTGAAATTAGTACTATTACCGACGCTCGCGGTACTACCCAGTACGAGTATGATGACCTGGATCAACTATTAAGACGTACCGAACCTGATGGAGTCGCTATTGCTTATACTTATGACCTTGATAGCAATATCACCACCTTAACTACTCCGACTGGTACTGTTAATTATACTTACGACGAACTAGGTTTCCTAGAAACAGTTACAGACCGTCAAAACAACCTCACCACCTACAGCTATGACTTAGTTGGCAACTTGATTCAAACCGAGTTTGCTAATGGAATAATTGAAACTCGTCAGTATGACCTGCTCAATCGTCCTATCGTAATTGAAAATACCAACAGCGACGGTAACATTATCTCTAGCTACGAGTACACTTTGGATAATGTTGGCAACCGATTGGTACTTGAAGAAAATACAGGACGTAGAGTTGAGTATAGCTATGATGACCTCTATCGCTTAACTCAAGAAAGCGTTACTGACGCAACAAACGGCAACGAAACTACAAACTATGTCTACGATAATATAGGCAATCGCCAAAGTCGTACCAGCACAACCAACGGTACAACCACCTATACCTATGATGATAATGACCGACTGCTGACTGAAACCAACGACGGAATTGTTACCAACTATAGCTACGATGACGCAGGTAATTTAATTACCACTGCCACAAATGGTGAAACTCAACTTACTTACACCTGGAATAGTAAAGGTGAACTCAGTCAAGCGGTTGTGAATGAAAACGGTAGCGAGCAAACCATTGAGTTTCAATATAATACCGACGGTATCCGCGTTGCGACTACGGTTGATGGGGAAACAACTAATTTCTTAATTGATACAACCCAGCAAGAATTTGCTCAGGTGATTGAAGAATATAGTGCGGGTAATACCGATGTTATCTATACACATGGGCTTGATTTAATTAGCCAGCAACGGAATGGGGAGACATCGTTTTATCATGCAGATGGTTTAGGAAGTACGCGGATTATTACAGATAATGCCGGTAATATTGCGAATGCTTACATTTATAATCCTTATGGAAGTATAAGTAAGCAAACAGAGATTGTTCGGAACAGTTACAAATATACTGGGGAGCAGTTTGATCCAGAACTTCAGAACTACTACTTGAGGGCTAGGTATTACGATCCATCTACTGGAAGGTTTACTTCTAGAGATCCATTTGAAGGAATTCCTCAACGTCCACTTTCACTAAACAAATATATTTACACTGAAGGAAATCCAATCAATGCAATTGATCCAAGTGGAGAAGTAAGTGCAATTCAATTTGGAATACTTGCCGGAACCGTAGGTGGAGCAGTTGCTATAAATGGGTTGAACACATGTGAGGCTATATTGCAAAGAGAATTTTCTACTTTCGACCGTATATTTGCATTCACTAGCTCTTTCCTTATTACAGCCTTCACAGTAACTACTTTTGGAGCTTTAGCTACTCTTTTAGCCCGTGGTATTGCAGGTGGAGCACTAGCGGCATTTATTGTTTGTCCGTTTGGTAGAGAATAATTTTCTAAGGGGTAGGTTGGGTTGAACGAAGTGAAACCCAACATTGCTCTGGGTTTCGTCTCTCAACCCAGCCTACGATTTTTAGGTGATATAAGAGCGGAAGGGGAGTAATCAACCCTAATATTCTCCACCCCAGCCCAAGCGGTTAATATCAACTTTGTCCTGGAAAAAATTCGGAGATGTCGAAATTGCAAACCCCAGCCAAGCAAATTTATCTACCGATGGCTAGTTTTTAATTAGGCGAACAAAAATATTTACTGCCATTATTCGCTACGCTAACGCGCAGCGTCTCCCAAAGGAAAGTAGTAATCCCAGCCCTTACGGTTGCTTCGCTTGATATCATGTTCGCTAAATCGCTTACGATATGTCATTGCGAGCGAAGTGAAGCAATCACAACAATGGGATTGCTTCGTTCCACTCCGTTTCACTCGCAATGACATTAGGCAATTAATTGTGTTTAACTATCTCAATCCTGTTAAGCAACACTCCAACTTACATAAGGCAACCCCGCCGCTGTCTCCTTAACCTTTTGGGCATTACTTACCAATTGCCCGCAAGCATCCCAAGTACCGGAAATAAACATATTTTTCGCACCTTCACCCATATTTACAGATGCTGAAAAATCACCGCACTGTACTGTCATAGCTTGTAAATCTACCGCGATTTCTGCTTGAGGATTATCTGTCAACATCTTTTGTAATTGTTGAACTGTATCAGCATCAGCGGTAACGCAAGGAACTCCCATCGCTACGCAATTACCAAAAAATATTTCGGCAAAACTTTCTCCAACTAAAGCCTTAATTCCCCATTTAGCAAGTGCTTGAGGCGCATGTTCTCTGGAAGAACCACAACCGAAGTTACGGTTAACTATTAGTATGCTTGCATTTTTATACTGCGTTTGGTCAAAAGGGTGTTTTCCATCAAGCCCTTTTCTATCATCCTCAAAAGCATGTTCTCCCAAACCATCAAAGGTAACGCAACGCAAAAACCGCGCTGGAATAATTCTATCTGTATCGATGTCATTTCCTATTAAAGGAATACCGTTTCCGGAAACTGTTTTAACTTCACTCATAATAATTTTGGGGATTGGGAATTGGTAATTGGTAATTGGGAATTGGGAATTGGGCATGGCATTGGGCATTGGGCATTGGGCATTGGGCATTGGCAGAGAGGAGACAAGGAGACAGACAAGGAAAAAAACTGTTTTTAACTTCTAACTTCCAATTCCTAACTCCTAACTCCTAACTCCTAACTCCTAACTCCTAACTCCTAACTCCTAACTCCTTCCAACTAACCACTAACAACTATCAACTAACAAATTCACGTACATCTGCAACGGTACCTTTAATTGCTGCTGCTGCAACCATTGCGGGACTCATTAATAAAGTACGTCCGGATGCGGAACCTTGTCTTCCTTTAAAGTTGCGGTTGGAGGAGGAAGCACTGATTTGTCTTCCCTGCAATTTGTCGGGGTTCATTGCCAGACACATGGAACATCCGGGTTCTCGCCATTCAAATCCGGCTGCTTCAAAGATTTTATCTAAACCTTCGGCTTCGGCTTGTTGTTTGACTCTTTCGGAACCGGGAACTACAAAAGCTTTGATTCCTTCTGCTACATGATGTCCTTTGGCAATTTTCGCGGCTTCTCGTAAGTCACTGATTCTACCGTTGGTACAACTGCCAATAAAGCAAACGTCTATTTTTGTACCTGCGATGGGGGCACCAGGAGCTAAATCCATGTAGCTATAGGCTTCCTGGGCAATAACGCGGTCATCTGTTGGTAATTCTTCGGGTTTTGGTATAGCTTGATTTACCCCTATACCTTGTCCGGGAGTGATTCCCCAAGTAACGGTAGGTGGAATATCTGCGGCATCAAATACAACCACGTCATCGTATGTTGCATCCGCGTCGCTACGGACGGAATTCCACCAAGCAACGGCTTTATCCCAATCTTCTCCTTTGGGGGCAAAGTCTTTACCTTTGAGGTATTCGTAAGTAACTTTATCGGGATTAACGTAACCGCATCTCGCACCGCCTTCGATGGACATATTACATGCAGTCATGCGTTCTTCCATGCTCATTTGTTCAAAGGTGGTACCCGCAAATTCGTAGGCATATCCCACTCCACCTTTCACGCCCAGAGTACGAATAATATGTAAAACTACATCTTTGGCGTAAACGCCCGGTTTTAAATTTCCGTTAACTTCAATTTTGCGAACTTTTAACTTAGATAACGCCAAAGTTTGCGAAGCCAATACATCCCGCACTTGAGAAGTACCAATACCGAAGGCGATCGCACCAAAAGCGCCGTGAGTTGAAGTGTGACTATCACCACAAGCAATAGTCATTCCCGGTTGAGTAAGCCCTTGCTCTGGGGCAATTACGTGAACAATTCCTTGATTACCCGTACCAATATTGTAAAAAGTTATGCCATTTTCTTGACAATTTGTTTCTAGCGCTTGCATCATCTCTTCTGCCAAAGTATCGGCAAAAGGACGCGCTTGATTATCAGTAGGTACAATATGGTCAACTGTAGCTACAGTACGTTCCGGAAATAATACCTTTAAACCCCGTTCCCTAAGCATGGCAAAGGCTTGAGGACTCGTTACTTCATGAATTAGATGCAGCCCAATAAACAGTTGTGTTTGTCCGGAAGCAAGGGTACCAACTGTATGTAAATCCCAAACTTTATCAAATAACGTGCCTTTGCTCATACCTCAATCCGTTTATTAAGAGTCGGGTTTATTGATGTTATCAAAAAATCGCAACACACGGTAGGGAGGAGAGAGATTTTGAAAGTAAGGAGTAAAGAGTTTTGAGCCGGTGCAAAGACGTAGTCTCAAACAATGTGAAATCAAGACTTAATATTTTTATCAAACAAGTCAACAAAGCACAGGTAATCTTTTTCCGCGACTCGCTACTCTTAACTGCTAACTGTTCACTGCTCACTGCTAACTGCTCAATGATTGCTATTTTGTCTTTCGTTAAGTTCTTTTAATTGACGCTCCATAGCATCGAAAGCATGACGAATTACTGCATCTACTGGTTCGTACTGAATCCCATCATCCGGGCTGCGATCTACAGCTAGTTCGTGAGAAGGTGGTACTGTAATATCTAAACGCACTCGATATGGAGAACCGCTACTGGGATGGTCGTGTGCTTTTTCGATAGCTACGCGACAACTGCTGATATGGTCGCAAAATTTTTCTAATTTAGTAATCTTAGAGTTTACTAGTTCATCTAAAGCACCTGTTTTTTCTACACCGCGATAAGTAATTTCTGGCTGTACGTTCATAAAATTTTACTTTGTATATATATAGGAATCCGTTTTGAATATTGAAAAAATCTAGGTATTTGTAGGGTGTGTTACGACGCTAGTCTAACGCACCGAAACCCTTACATCATGGTGCGTTGCGCTTCGCGACAACACACCCTACGTATATTTCAAAAATCAATTAGGATTCCTATAGTTTGCAACCCGTCTAAGCAGAATAATAACGCATAGACGGTTAATTAGTTTTAATGCAAATGCTCCTTATTTGACTTCTTTCTAAAAGATGAAATTTTGCGAATAGTATTCTATCTTACGTAGGATATTTAATCGCGAATTTATTCTGTATTATTCTAAATACTTTTATTTTCAAACATAATTAATTACAAATTAAATTTGTATAATACGTGTTACTTTCATATAGAATATTTACAATTTTATAAAATAAATTTAATAACTCTTTTTATCTTCGTACATAATGTTTATTTCGTATACATTTATTAAACGATATTATCTGTAATATTAGTTGGAAATGCCTCAGTTGATATTAATAATTTATAAGAAATAAATACTTAATTGCAAAAATGAGAAACTCGATTTATTCGCAATTAGAAGCTTATTTAGTTTCTAATGCAGCTATAGATTGGCAAACAGGAAGCATTCCTAAATGTCAAATTCCTATTTATTCTAAAGGTATGCAAGCTAACGAATACTTTTTTAGCAATCCTTTATGGAATAAGAAATATTTAGACAAGACTCATCGCAGCTTACCCTTTAAACAACGCTGGCAAGCAGCAATGGGTAGTTGGGACGATAAAATAGTGGTAGACATTGGCTGCGGACCTGGTAATGTATATGCAACTGTAGGTGGCTCTCCAAAGTTGTTAATCGGTATTGATATTTCTTTAGGGGCTTTAAAGCTAGCTCGTAATCTTGGCTATACGCCAATTTTAGCTGATGCTCATCATCTACCATTGATTGATGGATTTGCCGATATAGTAGTTCTAAATGCAACAATTCACCATTGTGATGACATGCAGAGAGTTCTAGCAGAAGCTGCTCGTATATTACGTCCCGGTGGTTTACTATTTACTGATGAAGATCCTCAAGTTAGTGCTTGGCAGCTCAAAAGCTTTGGTTTATATATACGCAATATCCGTTATCCTATCTATCGAGCTATTAAGAGTAAACATTATTTACCATCAGAAGAAAGAATTGCTAGATGGAAATCTGAAGTTCAGAATCAGATTCCTGGAGATGGTGTAACTTCAGAACTGTATCACCAAGTTTTACAGCCGTTAGGATTTGATATAAACCTATATTTACATAACTACGAAAGTGGCGCTGAGGTTCTTAATGGTGAAATAGGTAAGTCATCTTGGAGATTAAGATTAAGCCAATGGTTATCAGGTATTAATCCCAATTCTCCAGAAGCAGCGCAATCTATTATGTGTATTGCCAGACGTAACTGATTATTTAGGATTTCCTATATATCCGGATTCAAAGAATCCATTGCGAGATAGGTTAAAAATCAATTACTGTATATACTGCTAACAATTAATTAATTTTTGCAAAAGAATTATATTCAATCCTATTCTGATAATTTTTCATGCTTAAATCAGCTTTGTTTCGGGATTTTGCTGTAAAACCGGAGAAAGAGACACAACAAGCAGGAAAAGCATGAGTTCAATTCGTATTGAAGCGGAAAATTATCAGGATGCTATCGACAGCACTATTGGTAACAATGGTGGAGAATATCGCTTTGAGGATGTTGATATTCAATCAAGTAGGGATATCGATGGTGGTTATTCTCTGGGTTGGATTGATTCGGGTGAGTGGTTGACTTACAATTTTACTGTTCCGACATCGGGAGAATATCGCTTAGTTTCCCGTATGGCTTCGGCACGAGATGGCAATCACAGCTTTACAGCAACTCTGGCAGGGCAGCAAACAAATTTTAATGTGGATAATACTGGCGGCTGGTGGAATTGGCAAAATGTCGAGTCTGCCAAAACTTTCTCGTTGGATGCAGGTAGTCATGAAATGCGTCTGGATATGCTCGGAAGTGTTTTCAATATCAACTACCTTGAGTTAATCCCCGTGTCTTCAATAAATAACAATAGCAGTAATTTAATTCATGGAGGTACGGGTAATAATTCCTTTTACGGCAGCAACGGAATAGATACTATTACCTATGATGCAGCAAGTTCTAGCATTGTTGCAGATTTAGGTAAAGGCAAAGTAATCCATAATTCAACAAATTCTTCTATGCAACCGTTTAAAATAATGCCTCTGGGTGATTCCAATACAGAAGGTTGGGGAAGCTGGGATTTAGGTGCTTACCGCGATGATTTATGGAAGTTGTTTGACAACAGTAACTATAATATAGACTTTGTTGGTCCTCATAAAACAGGTCCTTCAGGCTTTGATAGAGATAATGCTGGATTCAGTGGATGGAAAATCGGTGAAATTGACAGTGCTGTAGATGGTTGGTTGAATGATGCTCAACCGGATATGGTGCTATTAATGATTGGTACTAACGACATACTTCGCGATGATAATATCACTCAAGCACCCAGTCGTCTCAACAATCTGATAGATAATATTACCTATCAATTACCAGACACTCAGCTTTTAGTGGCTTCCATTCCCCCAATTAGCCGCACCGAATCACAAAAACAGCAGGCTATAACATTTAATTCACATTTACCAGGCATTATTGATAGTAAAGCTGCTCAAGGTAAAAATGTCAGTTTCGTAGATGTATATAGTGGATTAACGGCAGATGACTTACAGGATGGAGTTCATCCCACTGTAGAAGGTTATAGCAAGATTGCCGATACTTGGTATGATGCAATTCTCGAACAAAACATTCCTCAAGATAGCTCCCAAGATACAATCAGCAACATCGAAAATATCATTGGTTCAAATTACGATGATGTAATTATAGGTAGCGCTGGTGCAAATGTAATTCAAGGTGGTGCTGGCAATGACACCTTAACCGGCGGCGGTAGTAGCGACACCTTTGTTTTAGGATTAGGAGAAGGAATTGATACTATCACCGATTTTGCAGTTGGTGAAGATTCTCTTCAACTATCAGATAATTTAAGTTTTCAAGATATTACCATTATTTATGGTTCCGGTAATGGCTACAACGACACCACGATTATCTATCAAGATGAAGCTTTAGCTGTATTAACTGGAATGGAAGCAGGTAGTCTTTCTGGCAGTGATTTTGTGTGAATTTAGTTGTTAGTGCTTAGGAAAGTCCCCAACTGTTAACTGTTCACTGTTTAAAGCTGTAATTCTGCTAACCCTAAATACTTAACTCCTTCGGGTGTGGTTTCAAAACGACAGGGCAATACTTCTAATCCCATAGATACAGCTTGACGTAATAATCTACCATATAATGGGTCGGCATTATCACCGGGTGCAAAATGGGTGCAGTCGCTACGATTAATAAAATACAACATGACTCCACGACAAGAGGGTAAAAGTGCCATTAATTCCCGTAGATGCTTTTGTCCTCTTGTCGTTTCGGTATCGGGAAATAAAGCTAATCTTTTATCAGTCCAAGTTGTATTTTTGACTTCTAAATATATCAGACGATTATCATTTTTTGGTAAGGTTATATTCTTTGTCGCCACAGAATTTGTATCTTCTAAATTATCTGTTAACGCAATTTGATTTGATAAATTAATTTCTTGCTGAGAAGGAAGCAAACAAAAATCTACTCGGCTTTTTCTATCTTGCCCGTAAACAACTTCGCTTTTAACTTCGTCGTATTTTCCTAATTCTGGAAAAATATATTTTTGCAGAGCTATTTTAATAATTTTATTCGGTAAACCTGTATTTACACCTACCCAAGTTGGTTCGTTATCGTGTAATTGAATCATTTCCCAGGTGTAAGCTAATTTACGTTTGGGGTTGTCAGATTTTGATAGCTGTACTGAGTTTCCGGGGATATATACACCTTTCATGGGGCCAGTATTTGGGCAGTGGGCTGTTACAATTTCTCCAGAATCAAGTTCTACATCTGCGAAGAATCGCTTGTAGCGTTTTACTAAAGTTCCTGGATATAAAGTTGGGTAGCGGTAGATAAAGTCAGTCATGTTAATAGTTAGGAGTTTGGAGTTTGGAATTAGGAATTAGGAGTTGCTAATTATGAATTTAAAACTCAATGCCCAATGCCCATGCCCAATGCCCCATGCCCAATGCCCCATGCCCAATGCCCCATGCCCAATGCCCAATTCCCATGCCCAATTCATAATTCGTCGGTTAGGATATGTATCTATAATTATGAATTGAGTCAATTTAACTGTTATGGAACAAGAGTTTTTTGATAAGGGTTTAGAAAAGGCGAAGCAGAAAGACTATGCTGGCGCTATTGAAGAATTTACCAAAGCACTGCAAGGGAATTCTGAGTTTGTCGAAGCTTATTATCAACGAGGTTTAGCATACTACGATTTGGGACATGTAGCTCAAGCGGTTTTTGATTATGATCGGGTGTTAAAACGGGATTCTTATAATGTAGAGGCATATTATTGTCGTGCTTTAGCTCGGTTAGCGCTGAAGAATTTACCCGGTGCTTTAAAGGATGTAAATAAAGTTATTGAAATTAATTCTTGTAAACCTGGTGCTTACAATTTACGAGGTGTGATAGAGCGTAAATTGGGGAATATTGAAAATGCGATCGCTAATTTTAAGCAGGCTGCAAATTTATATTTGGAGCAGAAGGATACTGAAAACGCAAAGCGGTGTTTGGAGAAGGTGAAGCAGCTACAACCCCGGAAACAAGAGGTTGTTTTAGAGAAGCCGCAGTTACAAAATACACCGTTAATAACTGAGAAAGATTATTTTACGTCTTTATTAGAAAAGGCAGAGAAGGGAAGTACCCGCGAAGCGATGGAAGATTTGAATTGGGTGTTAAGAGCAGATGCTCAAGATGGGAAAGCTTACTGCTGTCGCGGGGTTGTGTATTGCAAAGAAGGTAAATATCAGCAAGCAATCGCAGATTTTAATACAGCGCTACAGTTGAATTTTCACGATGCTGTAGTTTATCGCAATCGCGGTAAAGCCCGGTTGCAGATGGGAGATAATCAAGGTGCGATAGCTGATTTTAATCAAGCTCTAAAAATAGAGCCGGAAGATGATTTAATTTATGTTGCTAGAGGTAATGCTTATCAAGCTATAGGTCATTATTTAGGTGCAATTGAAGATTATAATACAGCGCTACAGATGAATCCTACTAGTGCGAGTGCTTTTTACAATCGCGGTTTATGTAATGTGCGGATGGAAGAAATTCCCCAAGCAATTAATGATTTTCAACAGGCTGCAAGTATATATTGCGAACAGGAAGATTGGGATAATTATAAAGTAGTTTCCCAAAGTTTGAAAAAACTTAGTACTCCGTCTGCTGAAGTGAATGAGAAAAATAACTATGAAAGATTGCGCTATCGCTTGTTAAGATTAGTCGGTGGACAATGGGAAATTGCACAAAGATTAATCGAACAAGCCAGATATTATTATCCCGGTATGTCAGAGGAATGGTATATCGAAACGGTTATTCATGATTTAGAAAGGGATAAGGGTAGGTAATACTAATTTTAAATTTTATCTGTTTCCTACTCCTTGCTCCCTATTAAGTTAATGTAACCTTGGCAGTCATGGGATTTGATACATTACTGTAGGATTTCAACAGTATTTGAGCGGTATCTACTGCTTCAATTTCCCTAATCATAAATTCAATCATGGGTTTAGCAATAGAGCAGATTAATTCGCCTGTTTGATTGTAAATTCTTTCGCTGGGGCAAGCCTCTACAATTGGTAACTGATTGCAAGTTAAATCAAATGGGCATTTACGACAAGTAGCAGCGCGTTGTTTTCTAATCTTACAAACTTGCTGATATTCTTGAGAGTTAAATATTTCTGTTAGCGACTGTTGAAAAATATTTCCCATTAAACCTTCGGGAAGATAAGCTTCACCATCATTGTAAATATCTCCGTTAAGGTTAATAATCAATGCCCATTCTCTTTGGGCTGGATTATATTCATAAATTTTTTGCTTTGTTAAATATCGGGATGCGGCGGTAAAGTAATCGTAGAGAGGATAAATTTTGATTTTACTGGGAGACGCAAACTGTTTTTTAGCTACTTGTTGATATACTTGAATAATTTCTTGGGGAGTTAGAGCAAGATTTTTAACTCTTTCATCGCTTTCTGAATTAAGGCTAAAAATAGGTAAGATACGATAATCTATATTTAATTGATTGTAAAAATCAAAAGTCTGTAAAGCATGATTGTAGTTTTGACGATGCAAAACAGTAATTGCACCAAAAGGAATTTCATTATCAATTAGTTTCTGAATATTTGGCAATACTTTATCTTGACTATCTTTTCCTTTGATATCTACTCTTTGATTGCCAAAAACATCAAACGAGATACCCAAATGTAAATTTAGTTCTTGGATTAAGTCAATAGTACGTTGCGGTAAATTAACTAAATTACTTTGTACCGAGTTTGAATATTCAATTCCTTGAGAAGCAAGATATTTTTTTTGCAATTGAACAAAAGTACGCAAATAGTCAGGAGGTAGTAACAGCGGTTCGCCTCCATGTAATATAAAATGAGGTTTAAACTCATCTGGATTGGGCTGTAAATGAATATATTCAGCTAAACCTTGGAAAAAGAATTCTAATTTCTCCAATGACATCTTTTCTTTATTTGCCAGTTCTGTATATTCGTAACAGTAGTTGCAGCGTAAGTTGCAGAGTTTACTTAGTTTAATAATAAAGTGCATAATTTCTCGATTTGTAGGTTATATATCAATTTTCAGTTGGGTTCAACATAGTCGAAACCTCACCCCTTCCCCTCTCCTTCATAAGGAGAGGGAAATAAAAAACAAACAATATTATCGTTGAACGCTAGCAAAAATTGCTTTTACATCTACCCTTTGAGGAATTGATAAATCACTTTTCTCATTAAAAGTAAATTTTCCTTGAGGAGGATCGCAAACTTTCGGATCGCAATTTATTTCTTGTCCTTTAATTGGTAGCTTTTGATTTTCTAAAATATATAAACCATCGGGAATTTTGACTCGCTGTTCCTCTACATCAAACGCAAAAACTTTACGTTCTTCAATAATTAATTGAACAATTCCTAATTTATTAGCCAGCTTTTCTATTGGTAAATAACTAGCTTCTGGGTCTAAAACTAATGTCCAGCCTTGGTCCCAAGGGTCGCAAGGACCACCTCCACACTGTATCCAAATATCCTTATCTTTCTCTTCTTTCGATGTACCAAAGTAACCATCTATTTCCCGCCAGATTCCTTCTTCAACAACTAATTTACCTCTTTTAGGAAACTCATAAATACCATCTGGAGCAACGGTTTTTTCTCCATTAGTAACTAAGAAAACTCGTCTATCCTTCATCAAGACTGAACTAGCTTCATACTCTTTAATTAGAATCTCTGGAGTTAAAGGTTTTCCCTTAGCTAACAATGTACCTTCAGACAGCTTCAACTCTTGTGCGACAGCTTTTGGAGAGATGTTAGCGTTAAGGAATTGAGCCACTTGTCCAACCAGCCCCTGATTATATAAGCTGGCAAATCCTCCTGCGATTAAGATAGCTGTAACAATTGTGGTCTTACCTTTATTATTTCTCTGCATAATTAATTCAAAAAATCGCTGGTTTTGTGATTGTAGTTAAGTATTATTACACTAACCTAGTTTTATAGAATGTAACAATAAAAACATAATAACTTCAAGTATATTGAAGCAATGCAAATTACTGCAAAGCTCAATATGACTTTCAATTATTTCTACATATGTTTGGAGTTAGATTTTTATGCAGCTTTTGAGAAATGAAAATAAATAACAATCTATCTCTCCTCTGCCATCCTCGGAAGAGTCTCAATTTTTATTTATATTACAGTGGGTTATACCAATTCTGTATGAGGCTGCGCTAAACGCCCTCACTCTGTAAGAGTGGGGCTAACCAAACAAAGCCCCTCTTCAGGGGCTGAATTCGGCGCATCTTTATAAAGAAATGGTATTAGAAGTAATCAGGCTAGTACTCTACCAAGCCAGCTTTGCCGTGTAAAGATAGGGAGGGGGAGGAGGGGAAGAGGGGGTAGAAAATAATTTTTTCTCGTGGTTAACCCCGCATAGTTGCCTTGGCAGACTACTAATTACGCAAACTTCAAACAAACTTTATGATATATAGAATTATTTACTAATGTAAATCTGAAATTCTGTAAGTAGATTATGTAGATATACGATTAACAGCTATATAAAGTCTGGTTTGGAGGATTTTGAGTGAAAACTTTTTGGAATGTAATTTTTCAAGCTATCTTTTGGCTATGGAATTTAGTTTTTTTGACAATAGTATATTTCTGGATATTACCTTTTCTAGCACCATTTTTATTTATTTCAACTTTATCAGGTGAAACTCCACTCGAATTTTCTTTAACTGTAGTTACTTTGATTGCAATTCCTACAGCTTGTACCATTATTGGTGCTAAAAAATTTATTAAACAACCATTAAAGCTTATCCGTTTATTTTATGGTGTAGAAGCACCGTTATTTGTATTATGTTGCTTGCGGTTATTTATAATCCGAGAAACAACACCGGCGAGCGTTCATATTATCGCTACTGCGGGTTTATCTATTGCAGCCTTTTTCGTAAATTTATTGTGGGGATATAACAACCGAAGTAAAACAGGTTTGCAGTGGATGCAGATGCTAGCAAACAGTTTAATGATGCTATTTGGTGTGTATGCAGGAGCTTTATTACTGTTTTATGCTTTACCCTTTACAGTCGCTTTTACCAAAGAATTTTTCAAATTTGAGTGGGTAGATGGATTTTTATCTTCTGTGAGCTATGGAGGAATTTACGTACTTTTATTTTTCCTATTCTTTGCTTTAAGTAGTGCTTTATTCGCTATCATGCCTTCAGTCATGTCGGGGATGTATCTTTATTCCGGACAAAAACATATCCGAGCATTTGCCGCACAACATGGTAACAAAAAGGCTTTAGCAGGTATTAGTGGGGTTTTAACTGCTTCTGTAATTTTATTTGTTTCCTTACAGCAACAGCCGCAGGTACGGGCATTTTCCTTATTGAATAATTCTGCAACTACAGACAGTAGCCGCCAAGTTTTATTATCAAAATCCAATGAAATTAAATCGGGTTTGGTAAATGCTTATTTATCTTCCTATCGCTATCTGAGTAGCAGAAAAGATAGTAATAATATCAGCGCTATGTATCGCGATTCTCTAGGATTAAACAAACCGGCAGCAGATTCGGTACAAGAAATTTACAACTTTTTAATATCACCTTTTTTGTATAATGGTTCCGAACAAGATATTGAGAAAGCAGAGAAACTTTACGAAGATTTTTTTGATAAAGCCATTCAAAAAGCTGAAGCACCAGCAATTACTCATGCCGTACAATCAACTTTTAATCAACAAGAAGTTAAAGCCGGTTTACTAAATATCAACGAGAAAAAAGTTTGGTTGGAATCCCAGGAAATTACAGTCAAAGAAAAAGGCGATCGCGCTGAAGTTGAACTCTACGAACTGTATAAAAACCAAACGCCAGAAGTTCAAGAAATATTTTATTACTTTTCGTTACCAGAAAGTGCAGTAATTACAGGTTTATGGTTAGGAGATACCAACGATAGAAATAAACGTTATGAATTCACAGTTTCTCCCAGAGGTGCGGCACAAAAGGTTTATACTTCTCAAGTAAGGAGAGAACGTCCTGTAGATCCAGCATTATTAGAACAAGTAGGACCTAGACATTATCGCTTAAGAGCATTTCCGATTCCTCGTAATAATGTACGACAAATAGAAAATCAACCGCCAATTCCCACAGAAATGAATCTGTGGTTAACCTATCAAGTCATGGTTGATGATAAAGGTGTTGCTTTACCAACTTTAGGAGAAAAGCGTAATATATATTGGACGAATAAAACCAAACGCATTCGCAACGGTAAACAGGTAAAAATAGATAAAGATGCTTGGTTAGAAGACTATATCAAAGTAGGAAAATCACAACCAAAATCTCACGAAGTTGAATTAACTGAAGGTTACAAAATTACAGCAAAACCGTTATCAAAGAAAGATTATTCCTTACCTGAAAATAAAAAAATTGCTTTAATTCTTGATTCTTCCCGCAGCATGGATTCCCACGTCAAGGAATTATCGCAAAATTTAACGTGGCTAAAAAAACATCACAAAAATAACGATGCAGACTTGTATATTGCCGCTTCCGGAACAAAACCGCAGCGTTTAGACGACATCCATAAATTCAAAGCTGATAAATTCACATTTTACGGAAGCTTGCAAACTCCCGAAATGTTGAAGCAATTCAATCAACTGCGAGGAGACACATCTTATGACGCAATATTACTCTTAACAGATGCCGGAAGTTACGAATTGTCCAAAAATAACAAAGATATTCCTGAAACTTCTGCGCCTTTATGGATGGTACACAACGGTAAACTACCTTTTTCATATACCGACGGCATGATTAAAGCAATTCAAGATAGCGGTGGTGGAGTTTCGACTTCAGTTTCCGAAGTATTGCAAAGAATTGCCACAAAAAATAAACTGGGAGATTCAGTAATTGACGTAGTTGATGGTTACGCTTGGTACTTGGAAAAATCCGAGAATAATTCAACCCAAAAATCAAATAATTTTCAACAACTTGCAGCTAGACAATTAATAAGAGGATTGAGCAAACAAGTTAAATTAGATAACTTAAAAGGCTTAGATGCAATTCATGCTGTAGCTAAGAAGTATAAACTAGTTTCGCCTTATTCTTCGATGTTAGTGTTAGTAAATGACGAACAAAGACGTTTATTAAAAGAAGCAGAAGCATCAAAAGATAGATTTGATAGAAAATTAGAAAGTGGAAAAGAAGATTTAACTAAACCTAGTAATCCTTTAAAAGCCAGTTCACCAGAACCTTCTAATGGATTGGTGTTAGCTGGAAGTGGGTTATTGTTGCTTTGGATTGTGAAGCGGAAAAAGAAATAGGGGATTGAACATAATACAAACCTCACCCCGCCCTGCGGGCACCCCTCTCCTTATTAAGTAGAGGGGAAGTTAGTAGTTAGTAGGTTGGGTTAGACACGTTCGCGAAGCGTGTCCGGAGGACATAAACAAATTCAGGTTGTAATTAAAATTTGTGTTTATCGTGTCGTAACCCAACATTAAAATTGCGGATAAATATAATGTTGGGTTACGTTTCAAATATAGATTATTTGTTTAGAACTAATTGATAGTTAACCTAACCCAACCTACGAATATATCTCTATTACTTCTTTCCTCTGCGTACTCTGCGCCCTCTGCGGTTTTTTTTAATCCGTAATTTATTGAATTGAGAAAATATTAACTAATTGACGTTGGGTTACGGTTCAAATTTACGTTATTTGTTTACAACTAATTGATAGTTAACCTAACCCAACCTACGAATTACCAATTACCAACTAAAGAAACAACTTCCTGTAAATCGGTAATAAAATAATCTGCTTCTTGCTTAACTTTTTCTCTCACTGCATATCTACCAAAACCGATAAACATATCAATAACGGGTTTGCTTTCTAAATCGCTGACACCATCACCAATAGCTACTATTTTGTTGGGAGAATATTTCTCTCGTAAACTTTTGACAACTTCGGGTTTACCACCGTTACGTGTTGAGGGATAATTGTGGTCAAAGTCGCGATAGCTGCCATCTTCGTTAAAATAAAGGTCAACAGCTTCGATAAATTCTACACCAAGATAATCGGCTAAAGGTTTGATTGCTTGACGATAACCACCACTCAAAATAATTGGTGTCCAACCTCGATCTTTCAAAGTTGTAATAACCTGCTTCGCGGAAGGTTCAACTGTATCGATATATAACTTACCAACTTTAGAAACAGAATCGGCAGAAGGTTGAATAATTTCCAAACGTTTTGCAAAAATACTTTCTAAAGCAATCTTCCCTTCCATAGCTTGGGCAGTCATTTTCTCAATTTCTTGAGTAGCTGACTCACCAGCAGCACGTGCTAACTCATCAACCCCTTCAATACTGCTCAAAGTACTGTCGCAATCAAAAATAATAATCTTATCGTATTGGCTCGTCATATCTTCAAAACCCATAACCACGAGCATCTTATCAATATTTGGTTGTTAATTGTTAGTTAGTAGGTTGGGTTAGACACGAAAAGTCAATTTCCCTTGTAACAGAAATCTTTGATAATCGTGTCGTAACCCAACACCATGATTGTGAGTGAATATTATGTTGGGTTACGGTTCAAATTTAAGTTATTGCTTTACAAGCAAATTTGCAGTGAACCTAACCCAACCTACAAACTAATTTCCCTGTTAACAATTACCAATTACCCATTGCCAATTACCAACTTATAATTATTAAATGCGATTTTTATCTTTATTTTTTGCTACTCTGCTTGCAGTAATCTTACTACCTATCCCGATGGTTGCTGCTGTTACTCCTATTACTCCTGGAGACAATCTTGTTGTTGAGGGAATTCCGTCAATTCCTTCAGATATAGTACAGAAAGTTGAACGCTATACTCAGTTTCGTTCTGCTGGTATTTCTAGCTGGCATCCCACAAAGCGTGAAATGCTGATTTCCACCCGTTTTGCAGATACGCGACAAACACATTATGTTAAATCTCCCCTGGCTACTCGTCAACAGTTAACGTTCTTTCCAGAACCCGTTCGCGGTGCGAGTTTTCAACCTAGCGACGGTAATTATTTTGTCTTTAGTAAAGATGCTGGAGGTAATGAATTTAACCAAAATTATCGCTATGACTTAGATACCGGGGAAACTACTCTATTAACCGATGGTGAATCAAAAAACAGTCGTGGTGTATGGTCTAACCGTGGCGATCGCATGATTTACACTTCCACTCGCCGCACGGGTAATGATGCTGATTTTTACATTATTAATCCGCAAATTCCCGCAAGCAATAAGTTGTTAACCCAAAATGAAGGTGGTGGCTGGTACGGTTTGGATTGGTCGCCAAATGATGATAAATATTTAGCGTTGCAGTATGTTTCGGTGAATGAAAGTTATCTATGGTTGGTTGATACTTCTACAGGTGAGAAGCAACGGCTATTACCTTCATATGGTGAAGAAAAGATTTCTTACGACGGCGGTTATTTTAGTAAAGATGGCAAAGGCTTATATGTAATTACAGATAGGGATTCCGAGTTTTCCCGGTTGGCTTATGTTGAACTCGATACTTTGCAGCATACCTATCTCAGCAAAAAATTTCGTTGGGATGTCACAGATTTTGACCTTTCCGACGACGGTAATTTCTTAGCTTTCGTTACTAACGAAGATGGTACTGGAGTATTACACATATTAAATACTGCTACCCGTCGTTTCAAACGTTTACCAAAGCTTCCTATCGGTCAAGTTTACGGTATCAGATGGCATAATAATAACCAAGATTTAGGTTTTACACTGATTTCAGCGAAATATACTGCCGATGCTTACTCTTTAAATATTCGCAACAACAAAGTTGAGCGTTGGACATTAAGCGAAACTGGTGGTTTAAATACTAGCAGCTTCTCAGATGCTGAATTAGTAAGGTGGAAGAGTTTCGACGGTAGAACAATTTCCGGCTTTTTATATCGTCCTCCCGCTAAGTTTACCGGAAAACGTCCGGTTATTATCAACATTCACGGCGGTCCGGAATCGCAGTTTCGTCCTTCTTTTTTGGGAAGATATAATTACTACCTGAATGAGTTGGGGGTTGCGGTTATATTTCCTAATGTCAGGGGTTCGACGGGATACGGCAAGACTTTTACTAAGTTAGATAATGGTTTTCGTCGGGAAGATTCTGTTAAAGATATCGGTACATTACTTGATTGGATAGCAACGCAACCGGAATTAGATGCAGATAAAATTTTAGTTACTGGGGGAAGTTATGGTGGCTATATGTCTTTGGCTGTGGCGACGAAATACAGTGATAAAATTAAAGCTGCAATTGATATTGTGGGGATTTCCAATTTTGTCACCTTCCTCGAAAATACCAAAGGTTATCGCAGAGATTTGCGACGGGTGGAATATGGAGACGAAAGAGATCCAAAAATGCGAGAGTTTCTAGAGAAAATTTCTCCGACAAATAATGCTGAGAATATCAAAGTGCCGTTATTTGTAATTCACGGTAAAAATGACCCCAGAGTACCGTTAATAGAAGCCGAACAAATAGTAGAAACAGTGAGAAAGAATGATGTCCCGGTGTGGTATTTAATGGCGAAAGATGAAGGGCATGGATTTAGGAAGAAGAAGAATATTGACTTTCAGTTTTATTCTACCGTGATGTTTATTAAGGAGTTTTTGATTGGTAATGGGTGATTGGTAATGGGTAATTGGGCATGGGGAGCATCCTAATTTTTAATAAATATTTAACCCCACAGGCTATAAGCCTGGGGCTAATATTGCCAAGCCCACCTTCGTGGGCTAAGAAATCTTGTAGCCCACGAAGGTGGGCTTCGTTTATGTAGCCCCAGGCTTATAGCCTGCGGGGTTTTGACACAATTGGGATGCTCTCAATTTGAATTGATTAAATCATTGTTTAATAATTGTAGGGTGCTGTGACACTTAGAGAAATTTTGAAAGTGAAAAAGAAGTTTTATAGTGTCACGCACCTGAAGAACCATTTTTATAATTGTAGGGTACTAATTTAAATTTCCTCTCTCTAACTCTTCCTCTGCGCTCTCTGCGCTCTCTGCGGTTTTTTTCTCATTCCGATGTAACCAAAGAAAACCGTCATTGCGACGAAGGAAGCAATCCCAATATCTCCACTACCAACGAGTTAATGCGATTGCTTCGTTTCACTCGCAATGACAAAAACTAATAATCATCCCTCACTTTCTCCCTTCTTTTCACGTAAATATTCCAAATTATTGCGATAAAGCACAGTATCCGGATGAGTTTCTCCGAAAATCTGTTCCACAATCTCCAAAGCTTGGATATAAAGGGGTTCTGCTTGTTCGTACTTTCCCATGTTTTTATAAAAATAAGCTAAATTGTTCAAACTGCCTGCAGTGTCGGGATGATTTTCTCCCTGAAGTTGTTTTGTTAATTGCAAAGCTTGGATGTAAAGGGGCTCTGCTTTTTCGTACTTTCCTTGGTTGTCGTATAAGCAAGCTAAATTGTTAAAAATGCTTGCAGTGTCGGGATGGTTTTCTCCGAAAAGCTTTTTTCTTAATTGCAAAGCTTGGATACAAAGTGATTCTGCTTGTTCGTATTTTCCTTGATTGGAATAGAGTAAAGCTAAATTGTTCAAACTGGTTGCTGTGTGAGGATGATTAATTCCGAGAAGTTGTTTTCTTAATTCCAAAGCTTGGATATAAAGGGGTTCTGCTTGTTCGTACTTTCCTTGGTTGTAGTATAAGCAAGCTAAATTGTTTATACTGCTTGCAGTGTGGGGATGATTTTCTCCGAGAAGTTGTTTTCTTAATTGCAAAGCTTGGATATAAAGAGGTTCTGCTTGCTCGTGTTTTCCTTGGTTGTCGTACAAACAAGCTAAATTGTTCAAACTGTTTGCGTAGGAAGGATGATTTTCTCCGAGAAGTTGTTTTCTTAATTGCAAAGCTTGGATATAAAGAGGTTCTGCTTGTTCGTATCTTCCCATCTTGTTGTAGAGATAAGCTAAATTATTTAGGCATTGTGCAACAAGGGTATGATTTTTTCCTAGTTGCTGTTCATATGACTCCAAAGCTTCGATGTAAAGAGGTTCTGCTTGTTCGTATTTTCCTTGAGATTCGTAGAGTGAAGCTAAATTGTTCAAGCCAAGCGCAAAACGGGGATGGGTTTTTCCAAGTAGCTGTTTTGTTAATTGCAAAGCTTGAATGAAAAGTGGTTCTGCTGCTGAGTATTTTCCTTGCTCGGAGTAGAGTCTAGCTAAATAGTTCAAGCTAACGGCAAAACGGGAATGGTTTTGTCCAAGTTGTTGTTTTATTAATTGCAAAGCTTGAATGAAAAGTGGTTCTGCTGCTGAATACTTTCCTTGGCATTGATAGATTGCTGCTAACTTGTTTAAGCTCATCCCAAAATCGGGATGATTTTCTCCTAAACGCGATCGCACTGTTGATAGACATTGTTCATACCAAGGTTGTGCTAATGCATACAAACCTTGTTCTTGGTAAAACCTCCCTATATCATAAAAAGCCCAATATAGATTTTCATCGCTAACTCCATCAAGATGATTTTCAAGGACTTCTGTAAAATGAGGAATCGCATTTTTCACAGAATTACGAAATTCTAGAGTTGGTGTTTTGGAAATTGTTTCACCAATTTCAATAAAAGTATCGGTAAATGCTTGTTTAAATTCATTTGCTTGTACTGATGCTTGTAATTTAACTTTCAAAAACTCGCGAATTAAAGGATGAATTTGATAGCTAGCTTCTCCTTCTTCTAACCTTTTAATGACATTGCGTCCATGAAGTAACTTTTTCGCATTTTTAACATCTTTCTTTTTCCAACTTAACGACTCGCTAACAGACTCTACATACTCCCAAGCAATTTCATTGGGATTGAATAAACTTAATAACTCTCCAACTTCCCGAGTCTTTTTCTCAAGTTTTTCCCAAGTTAAATTGAATGCAGCTTGAACTCCTAGTCTAGCTGTCATTTCTGTATTTTCTAAATCATCTGACTCGGGATTGATAGCTTCATTGTTCAATCGCTCCTCTTGCAACTCTTCCAACATATCAGCGATTGATAAATCCGCATCTTCTACCAAATATCTTCCAACTAATTCCAAACCAAGAGGTAAATAACCCAACCATTTACATAAATCTTTGGCTGTTTCAAGTTCCTTGTCAATCCGTTTATCTTCCTCACCTAAAATACCTCTCAACAACGACAACGCTTCATCTTCTGAAAGAATATCAAGGGTTATATCAACTAAATTTGTATCTAACCCTCGTTGACGAGTGGTAATTAATAACTTAAAACGTTGATTATCAGTTCTTGGTAATAGTTTTTTGATTTCTTTGTATTCGGTTACATCATCTAAGATTACCAATACCAAACCTTGAGGTGGCTGCCAATTTTGCCAACACCAAGCTACTTGTTCCTCAAGAGTCAGCGGATTTTCTTGGATATCTTTTTGTGGAACTTCCAAACGCATTTTCTGCTGGATAAATTGAATAATTTCCGCAGCTAAATTGGTATCTCTAACATTTAACCAACAAATCCCCCCAGAATAATCATCGTAGTATTTTCGTGCGTACTGTATCGCTAATTCAGTTTTCCCAACACCACCCATTCCCGACACAGCAGAAATAGCGACTCTATTATTTTTGTGTTGATATAATTCCTCATGTACTTTGACAAGTTCATTTATTCGTCCGACAAAATTTGGATTACCAATTTTTGGTATATATTTGATGGGATGATACTTTGTCGGTTCCCTTCCCGACGACTGTAGTCAAGAATTGGGATTATTGTAATTAATAGTAATAGGGCTATCTTTTACACCTTGAAAAATGGGTGCTTTGTTATCTTTATTATTATATTGATTTCCTTCTCCACTATTAACAATTAGTACATTTTCACCCTGCATTTCACCGATATTAATTTCTTGCTGAATCTCACGGGCTAGGTTTTGTACTTCTTGAGCAAAACTTGTATCCCATTCCATTTCTTTCTCTAAGTATTGAGCAACTAAATCCAAATCTTGCCCAGAGCCTTTATCCGCAGCAGTTAAAGCATTTTGTGCTGCTTGATTGTTACCGAATTTCAGCCAAATCTTTTTGCGTAGCGAGTCAATTTTATTCCAAGTTGCCTCAGTAAACTTTTCAATGGACTTTTCAAAAGCTTTAGTAAAAGCAAGAGTCGCGATCGCACTGGCTGTAATAGCTTCCATAACCGTTTTTATCAAGGGGAAATTACATTACAGGATACATAAATAATTTTAAATATTCCGTAAAAGTAAAAATTCTTGAATATAGCGGTTTTCACTTGAGTGTAATACAGCTTCGGAACCTCACCCCGCCTTCCCTTCCCCTCTCCTTATTAAGGAGAAGGGAAGGGAAGTCGTTTCGTGTATTCTATTCAACTGAAAATGGCTATATTTTCGGTAATTTTAGAGCGAGCGGGGAGTAGCATTTTAACAATGCCCCATGCCCTATCCCCCATGCCCAATTATTTTATCCTTTCAACATAGTTTTAATTTGATCGATTAAACTCGTACCACCCCAAATCAAAGCTGCAAAAACCGAACCAATTAAAATTGCAGCGATCGCACAAATAGTTAAACCTCCCAAACTAATTGCACCGTCGTCTTCTAATAATCCAAATCCGGTTACAAATATGCCAATTGCTGGTAAGGTATTTGTTCCGGGAATGGGAATCATCATGAAGCTTGACATTAAAGCAATGGCTAATCCAATAATGATTTTTCCGGGAATAGTAGTACAAACGAATGGTAAACGGGGACGACTTACTGCTTCGATTTTCTGTAAAAGAGGTATTCCAGCTTTGATAAATTTTTGTGCTGTTTCAAGTTTGATAGGACGTTTTGCGAATTTTTCAGGTAGCCAGGGTTCTTGACGACCTATAATTAATTGCGCTGCTAAGACTATCATGATAATTCCGAAGGGAATTGATATAACTGGTGCCGGGAGCGGTAAAGCTGAAGGTAAAGAGAGGATGACAAACAAAAATCCGAAAATTCTTTCCCCTGCTAAATCTAGGACATTTTCTAAAGTTACGGTATCACCACGTTTCTCTTCAAAAAAAAACCGGTTCAATTCCTTGGACAGTTTAGCCATAAGATTATTAAGAATACAGTTTTATCAAGCACAATATACAACCTGAAGATTAACTATACCGGAAGCGCTGCTTGTTTTCATCATGGGAAGATACTTAAAAGTTATTAGATTGTTCTGGAGTGCTGCTATTGCGGCTGAAATGGAGTACCGTGTCAATTTTGTTATTGCGACTCTCAGCAGCGTGGGAAACCTTGCAGGGAGCTTGTTTAGCTTGTTTTTGTTTTACCGTACTGGCTATACTTTTTCTGGTTGGCAATGGGAAGCTGCTTTAATTGTCGTGGGAATCTACACTTTATTGCAGGGCTTTGCAGAAACTTTCCTTTCTCCCAATTTAAACCGCATTGTTCGTCACGTACAGGAAGGAACTTTAGATTTTGTCTTGCTAAAACCCATTCGCAGTCAATTTTGGCTTTCTTCCCACACCGTTTCACCTTGGGGAATCTCGGATTTGATTTTCGGTACGATTATGATTATTTACGCTGGTAATCGCCTGGGTTTGGGAATCGGTGATTATCTTGTGAGCATTCCGGCGCTGTTTTTTGGTTTGGTAATTCTTTATAGCTTGTGGTTTATGTTGGGAGCTACGAGTATTTGGTTTGTGAAAATATATAATGTCACGGAAGTTTTAAGAGGGTTATTGGAAGCGGGTAGGTTTCCGATGGTGGCTTATCCAGCAACTTTTCGGATATTTTTTACTTTTGTGGTTCCGGTGGCATTTTTAACTACGGTACCTGCGGAAGCGATGCTTGGTAGAACTCAAATTTCTTGGGTTATAGGTGCGGGAATTTTAGCTTTAGTGTTGTTTTTTGTTTCGTCGAGATTTTGGCGGTTTGCGTTGAGATATTATACTAGTGCTTCGAGCTAGGGGTTTAGGTAATAATATTTTTAAACGCAGAATGGCACAGAGTCGCGCTGAGTTTAAGGAAGAGAGAGGATTTAAATGGTATTAAATCTTTTAAATCAATTGGTAAGTGAATTAAAAGAACTAGGTGCCATACAATCTATTGAGGTGGAAAAGGCATTTAGCAAAGTTTTACGTCATAAATTACTAGAAACTTTTTATCTTCCCAGGGATTTACAACAACCAATTGAACATAAATCAAGTAATCCAGATTCGGAACATTTAAAGCTGATTTACTCTAATAATTCTCTTGTTACTCGTATAAGTAATGGTTTCCCATCAAGTTCAACATCCGAACCTTTGTTAATGGCTCGTATGATTGAATTGCTGGCGCTCTCTCCCAATCTTAAAGTGTTAGAAGTTGGCACAGGTACGGGTTATAATTCTGCACTGATATCGGAAATAGTTGGCAATCAAAATCTAGTTGTCTCGGTAGATATTCAAGAGGATGTCATTGCTCAAACTAAAAGATTACTGTCTAATGCAGGCTATCCAAATATTAATTTAGTGTTGCGCGATGGCTTTTACGGTGTCGAAGAAGAAGCACCATACGATAGAATTATTGCAACTGTTGGGTGTTTTGATATTTCACCTCACTGGGTAAATCAGCTTTCGACTTCTGGTTTAATGATATTACCGTTACATCATGGAGGTTGGACTCCTTTAGTCAAAATTTGGCAGCAAGAAGACAGGCTAAAAGGTAAAGTAGTTGGTATTTCTGGTTTTATGCCTTTTAAAGGAGATGAATTTGCGGATGAACCTGCACCTTTTGGTTTTATGAATTCGGTTCCTATTGAAGAGTTTGAGGAACTCCCCTTATTTGATAACCTCGAAGTTGAGCATACCAACAACTTTCTTATGTGGTCTGCTTTCCCAGTTAATTTCTATTATTTTATTACAATATCCGATTCCCGTGCTTTTTGGGATATCAAACCTCCGGGATATGGTTTGTATGATAAACAAGAAGGAATAATTCTGATTAGTCCGCAAAAAAACTGTATATTTTTCAAAGGTAATAGAAAACTCTACAATAGATTACAGAAACTATACGAAAACTGGTTAGAGTTAGGTAAACCAAGTGCTTTTGATTATGAAATTGAGTTTCAACCATCACCAAAAGCAGCAACATCTTCTAAAAAGGGATGGAATATTAAACGAAAGTTCTACCATCAGTTTTTGTCTCTATAAACAAGTTTCATAACATCTAATACTATTTATAAATACCAAAGAAAAAACCTTTTTCCCATCTCCTTAATAAGGAGAGGGGTGCCGCAGGCGGGGTGAGGTTTCCCTTGTGGTATTTAACTCAACGAACAGCACTATATTATTGTTGGGTTACGACGCAAAATAAATCAGTTGGTTAGTTATTAAATTGTGTCGTGCGTCTAACCCAACCTACGACTCAAAAATAAATTTAATAGTATAAATTATCGAATTATTTTTGGGTACTCTAAGCTCAACATCAAATTATCCAGAGCAAGTTGTAAGGGAGGAGCAATTATGATGTTAGCTGAAAACCGCAAGTATCGTGTTGGTGGTTATCAAGCAGGAAATAAGCCGGAAGATACTAAGCATCATAGCGCCGAGCGTTTTCAAGAACAAGAGTTACCACCCAAGGTTGATTTGCGTGAATATATGACCGAGGTTGAAGAACAGGTAGGAAATAGTTGTGTTGCTAATGCTTTTGTAGGAGCGTATGAATACTTAGCAAAACGTAGTATTGGGTACTCTGAAGATGTCAGTCGCTTGTTTGTCTACTATAACGCTCGGATGCAGCATAATTGCCATCAAGAAGATGGGGGAACCGGAATGTATTATGCAATCAAAAGCCTTGTAGAAAATGGTGCTTGTTCTGAGGAAATTTGGCCTAATGATGAGGAGTTATTATGCTCGGAACCCGATACTGATGCTTACGAACACGCTGCTAATTTTAAAATTACTGATTGCGAGTTTATTAAAACTGACTTGAATTTATGGAGACATACTTTAGCTGAAGGTTATCCAATCGCTTTTGCTCTCAATTTATTCAAGTCTTTTGGCGAAAGTACAAGAAATCGTGGTCGCGTACCTATTCCCAAGGATAGCGATAATGTTCGCGAAACTCATGCATGGCACGCTATGCTCTGTGTGGGATATTCGGATAAAGATCGGATGTTTATCGTCCGAAATTCATGGGGTTCGGAGTGGGGAGATAATGGATATTGCTATATTCCCTATGACTATATAATTCACCAAGACTACAATGCACACGATTCATGGATTATAAAATCTCTCAGCGATACAGACTTTAGTGCTGGGGTTTGGGAAGATGATGAATCATTTTTCGCTGGTGAGGGAGAACTATTTCTTTATGATTTTTACGTCACTACGGATGAGCCGGATAATTTTATTGAGCGACTAGATGCACTTTGTCAAGAGTATGTTGAATCAGAAGAAGATTACTATTTTGATTATGAATATGAAGAAGAAGATGCAGACAATTATATTGTTAATATCTTGAACTTTGATATTGCAATTGACGAAGAGGAAGAATTCCTTGAAAAATTAGAAGCGCTTTGTGAAGAATATGCAATAGATGAAGATTATTTCTTTACTCTTGATGATGAGGAGGAAGACGAAGAAGAGGAATATTAAAACTAAATATAAAACCTCACCCTGCCTCCGGCTTCCCTCTCCTTAGTAAGGAGAGGGATTGAGGGTGAGGTTCTCTATCTTATATTTAATGACACCTGACTACTTACCAGTTCCTTCCTTAATTCTCATCTCAAAATAATTAAATAAAGGCACAAAATAAAGATAAAATGCAAAGGGAATAAACCCCGAATCTGTCATCAAAATAGTAGCTGGAACCAAACCGGCAATATTCCAAGGAATTAAAGGAGAAAGCACAACTACAGAGTTTTCTAAATCCACTGCAAGTTGATAATTATCTAAATTATTTTTATAATAATTATCTTTTACTAACTCTTCAGTTAACAGAATTGCAATTGTTTGAGTACAGCCAAATGCAGCGGCAGCTATACCGACAAGATTCGTAGCTAAAAATAAATTAGACCTAGATTTAGCTTTTTTTAAAAATACCCGTACATATTCTAAAATTTTAGTTCCGGCGAAAATTCCAGCAAATGCTGTAGAAACAATCACAACTAGAGAAACTCTAGCCATTGAAAATATACCACCTCCAAGAATAATATTTTTCAAGCTACTATCTTCCGTTAATTCAAAACCTAGAAAAATATATCGAAAAATCTCAGTCAAAGAATAACCTTGAATAAATATACTAATAAATAGACCAATTAATATACTTACCAACATAGATATTTTTATTTCCACCCGCAACCAAGCAAGTAATAAAATCGCAAATGCAGGTAAAAGTACAATCAGATTAACGTTGAATAATCTAGCAATTTCAGAAGTAATACTTTGACGTTCAAATTCTACCGGATTAGCAATAGAAATCAGCAAATAAACGATAGTAGAAGCAACCAAAGGATAAACAGTTGTTGCTAGCATCCTTCTCACATTAGTGTGGATTTTAGTTTGAGTAATTATCGCAATTAAATTTGCACTAGAAGACATCGGAGAACAGCGATCGCCAAAATAAGCACCAGCAATAATCGCACCCGCAGTAATTTGAGGATTGACGCTACTCCCACTTGCCATAATCATCAAAGCAATACCGATTGTACTTACTGTTCCGAATGAAGTACCGATTAACAAAGAAACCAAAAGTGACAGGATAAAAGCTGAAACAATAAAATAGGAGGGATGAATAAATTGAATACCATAATAGACAATAGCCGGTACAGTTCCCGCTGTCATCCAGATAGATATAACTGCTCCAATTAATAGGAGAATATATATAACCGAAAAAGATTTTTTACTTCCATTCCAAGCTAAAGCAAATAGTTTGTTTAACCTAAAACCTCTTTTTAAAAGTAATAAAAATAAAGCAGTTATAGAGATTAGCAAAGGATAAACAATAAAATATCCCTTGAAAGCGCTAATTAAAAGTAAGACAAACGAAAAAACTAGAAAGAAGATTAAATCCATTCTCCATTCCTTATTTCCTAACCAAGATATGCGTTATGCAATTGTAATTGAAAAAGAGGATACTTAATCTACCTCTTCCCTCTGCGCCCTCTGCGGTTTTATTGGGAGCATCCCAATGGCGGCAAAAAGCCCTGAGACTATAAGTCTGGGGCTAATATTACAAAGCCCACCTATGCCCTTCTAGGGTGTTGGGTAAAATATTTGTTCAAAATTGGGATGCTCCCGTTTTATTCTCTTAATCTTTTTCTCTACCCCTCAAAAAACCCTCAAAATCAAGATTAAGATATGCTAAAATTTCTTCAACCCTATCAGCAACAACATGAGCTACCCCGAAAAAAGGAGTAATTTGCGGATTGCTAGGAAGATAATTTAATAATCTATTTCCAAAGCTATTACAAAAAGATTTCTCATCAAAGCTGTATTTGTCGGGTTCATATTTTGCAGGAATATCCGCAAGCACAAAAGCATAAACTTTAGAATTACTTGCATCATTTAACAAAGAATCCCAATCTGGTGCTTTATCCGTAAAAAACAAATCGTAGGGATTAAAACCAAAAGCATATTCCGTTATATCTGGAAGCGCTACTTGTCCAAATCGTAACGGATTCAATTCAATAGGAAATATTTGATTATTAGACTTCCTAAACTCAAAATGAAATGGAAAACGACGCATCCCCAACTTAGCTCCAATATGCTCTAATACCTGCATTGTCGGTTCGATTGTTTGAGCTAACACTTTCGTAGAAGTATAGTAAACCGTATCGCTAACATCTAAACTAGATGCAAAAGGATGTTGATAAATCCCAGTTATTACCGTCTTTCCGTTACTATCCCAAAAACCATCACAAGCAAACTCATCCCCATCGACAAATTCTTCTACAAGAAAAGAAGCATCATTTAACATCGCCGGATTCATATGTTCTTTAGCTACATCAATATCTTTAAGAACAGAATCTACCGCTTTTCCCCATTCTTGTTGTCCTTTTATTGTCCGAATTCCTATAGAAGCAGTTCCCAAACTTGGTTTTAATACAACATTTTCAACTTCCTTCGGTAACTGAAAATCCCGCAAATTATCCCTTGTAAGTTCTTGATAAAATAAATTTGGATATAATTCCTTAACAAGTTCTCGAAAAATAACTTTATTTTTAAAAGCTTTAACTTGATTTAAACGTTGCTGTGGAAGATTTTCGATAATAAAAGCAAGACTTGCTTCCCAATTCATCATTACTGTTGCATCTTGATCTTGAATTAAAGACGCTGCTTCTGTATTCTCAAGAATATTAATTGTTTCTGGTAAAGGTGGTGTTGACGGCTCAACGTAAACAGAAATTCCCCAACGTTGGATTGCATTTAATAATGAAGGAGAAAGAACTGAACCGGAAATGAAGCAGTAATTTAATTCTGCTGGTTTAATATTTGTATTCATTGTATTTCTTCCAATACCCGCATTACTAATGTAAGATGCAAATTACAATGTTTTATCTTCTCAAACAAGCGATTCTCAAACATCCTTATGGGTTTAGCAGGTTCCGAACGCAAGAAATTACGTCAAGCTATAATTAACGCTTATCCCAGCAAAGCTAAATTAAAGATGATGGTTTCTGATGAATTGGAAGAAAACCTAGATGCTATTGCTGGGGGAGAGAATCTTAATGAAATAGTTTTCGATTTAATTGACTGGGCGCAATCGCAAGGTAAATTAGAAGAATTAATTGGCGCTGCAATTAAAGGAAATCCAGGAAATCAAGAATTAAGAGAATTTCAAGAGTCTATATGTAATGAATTTAATGATGAGAAGAATATTGTCGAGCTAAGAGAATCTCCACAGATAGCTGATGATGGGTTAGAAAGCAAATCACAAAATGGTAAGTTTATCAATAATATTGGACAGATAACTGGAGGAGAAGTTCAATTTGGCGATCGCATCACTAATCAATTTATCGATGAAGAAACGAAAGCTATTCTAAGAGATTTACAACAGACGCTTCAGAAAACTGAAAGTAAAAATGTAGATACAACAAATTCACCAACGCAACTAGATTTTCGAGCACCCCCACCAAAGCTGACAAATTTTGAGTTTGAAGTTGTAACTCTAGATAGTCAAGGTAAAGAAATTAAACGTTGCTATGAGCAAGCTAAATATTTTACAGAAAATCTGGATAATGAAACTGTATTAGAAATGGTTTCTATTCCTGGTGGTAAGTTTTCAATGGGTGCTTCAATTGATGAAAAAGCATCTGATGAAAACGAACGTCCGCAACATATAGTTACTATACAACCATTTTTTATAGGCAAATATCCTATTACTCAAGCCCAATGGAAATTTGTTGCAAATCTACCCAAAATTAAACGCGAACTTAAACTTGAACCATCTTATTTTAAAGGATTAGAATTACCTGTAGAACTAGTTTCTTGGTATGATGCACAAGAATTTTGCGAGCGATTATCACATAAAACAGGAAGAATATATCGCTTACCCAGCGAAGCACAATGGGAATATGCTTGTCGAGCTAGAAATTCAACTCCATTCCATTTTGGTAAAACAATTACCACAAAATTAGCTAACTATCGCGGACAAGATAAAAATATTAACGGTAAAATTTATAAAGGAATTTATTGTGAGGAAATTCCGGGAATTTATCGTCAACAGACAACTAAAGTAGGTAGTTTCCCTGCAAATAATTTTGGATTGTATGATATGCACGGGTTAGTTTGGGAATGGTGTGCAGACACAGAACATGAAAATTATCATGATGCACCAACTGATGGTAGCGTTTGGGTAGATAATCAAGATGAGGAATATCGTATTTTGCGCGGTGCTTCCTGGGATTCTTTTCCTTACTTATGTCGTAGTGCATCTCGCTCTGCTGGAAATCCAATGGTTGGCAAAAAAGAATTCGGTTTTCGAGTTATTATCTAATTAATGGATAAATTCTTGCTTTTACATCTTCAATAGAAGTTGAATTAGAAAGCTTAATACTTGTTTCTCGACGAATCTGAAGGTTGGGATTAATCGATGACCTGTTACATTGTCTTCTATAAGGATGAGAAAGCCAATTCCAACTTCCAATAATAGCAAATTTACTATCGCAAACCAGGATTTTTTCGTTAGTTCCTTCACTTTCAAGATGCTTATCTCCACCTAAGCGGGTGAAATGGGAATTAGAATAATCAGAAAATAATTCTGTTAAATCTTTCTCCAATGATGCATCATTATTATCATTTTCAACATCTCTACTGTTTAGATTACCGTAAATTACTATTACCTTAACTCCTCTTTCCAAAGCTGAAACAATATCATCAGCAAATCGTTTGGATTCACTACCACGAATCCAAGGTGTGACAATAATTAATTCTTCTTCAGCTTGTTCAATAGCATCTTTAAAAATTTCTAAGTGTTCGCAATCATAAACCGGATTATCTTGTGGTTTTAATTGAGGAACTTCTCTTTCAAATTTGTAATCATTAATATCTCCATTTTCCCGAATATGTTCTACAAGCTGACGGGTATAACTTCCACCTTCCTCTAACCTGTAAAGATTACCAACTAAAATAAATAATTCTTTCGCTCTAGAAACAGCGACGTTGAGAAGATTTGGTCGTCTGTTAATCCAAACAATCTTACCACTATCTTGAGAACGACAAGCCATAGTAGAAAGAATAATAACCTTTTTCTCAGCACCTTGAAAAGTGTGAACGGTTCCAATAGAGTTTTTATCAAATCTAGAAAATTTTTGAGTTAAACTTTCTTTTAACGCACCTGAATGAATTTTAAATGGTGAAATTACGCCTATATCTTCTAATGAATAACCTTGATTAACTAAATGCTGTACTAACTCACATACCGCTGTTACTTCTTCTTGATTTACATTATTTATGATATTTCCTTCAATGTTATGAGCAATCAAATTTGTTCCCAATAGTGAGGGAGTTGTTTCTGTCATCACTTCTAAGCCATATCCAGCAATATTATCGCAATATTCGATAATTTGAGGTTGACAGCGATAATGTTCTCTTAATTTAATTCCCTTACCTTTATCTTCATCTTCCCCACTAGCTCCAGCAGCTCGATGATAGGTAGTAGCGCTATATTCTTCTTCTGGACTGTAACGATGGTAATCAATTTCAGCTAATCCTTTATCAAGAAACGCTGTTTGACGATAGTTCTCCCGTCTTTTTCGACTTAAAGTAATTATAGGTTCAATTTGTAACGGGTCTCCGACTATAATAGCTTGATGCGATCGCACTAATAAAGGAAAAGCTTTGTGTTGATCAATCATTCCTGCTTCGTCTAAAATTGTGCGGTCAACGCATTGTTCAATCCAAGGGAGCATATTTCGGATTGAATGTAATGTAGTGGTGATGACGGGAAACATCAAACTGACATTCTTTAGATGTTCGTCTAGATTTTCTTTTATTTTACGTATATCTTTCCAGTTTCCTGAAAGAAAGCTTTTGTATAGTTCTAAAGAAGCTTTTACACTCTCTTGATTGCAAAGTGCTTGTTGAGTCAGAAATTCCTGGGATAATCTAAATAATTTTTTGTGTTTCTCGTGATAATCACTATGAAAATAATGATAAAAATCTTTCAGTTGAGATTCTAACCTTTTCTCTATGGTTGTTAATTCTGTAAGTAATGTATTCAGTTGGTTATCATAACGCTCAATTTTATCAGATAATTCTTGTAATTCTTCCTTGATATTTTGTAACTCTCTTACTCGTTCAAGTCTTTCTTCAACCTGTCTTGTTTGTTGAACTAAAACAGTACGACTAATTGGATTTTCTACTTCAAAAGGGGTATCAATAGTTTGTAGAATATATGGTTCACATTTTTTCTGAGTTCTACGCAAAATCTTTTTTTCATTTGTGCCAGTTAACCACAGCCAGAATTTTTTCCACCAAGGTAAATTACTCCCTGGTAACTGTGATAGCTCATTTTCAAAAATAACTTTAATTTTTTTATATACTTCAATTGGAAGTTGTGCAAATTGTTCTAATTCCGTAGCTCCAGCTTCATATCGATTTTTAGAAGTCTTCGATTTCTCTAATTTTGATTCAAGTACTTGTATTTTTGACTCAAGCTGAGGTTTTTTCTCCTCATCTAACTTACGTTGAGCGCGTAAATTTAAATAATTCTTCTCTTGTTCGTTCAAGTATGCTTGGATATTTTTTATTTCTTCTGCAATAGTATCGTGATTACTCTCATCAAAATGATTTAATTGTAAATAATTAATTGCTGATTGTAATTTTATGACAGCATTCTCACTAATAGTTTTTTTATTACCACCTTTTAAATAAAATAATTCATCTTCTAATTCTTCATCCAATTTATCAACCACATTATCAACTGCTTTATTATTAGTACTGCTAATAACCGTCAAATTATTAATATCTTCACCAGTTTCAATTAAATGAATAGCACGTTTAACTACCTGTTGAGCGATGACATGAAGAATAAGAGTGGTTTTTCCAGAACCCGGTGGTCCCTGTACAGCAGTTATAGGTTCGCTTTGAGAATGTTTTATCGCAGTTAATTGTGAATTAGCTGGTGGATATTCAGTAGGAAAAGCACCCATATAAGCAACTTCATGTTCCGCTGGTTGAGGTACACCGAATAGATATTCACGAGCAGGATGTCCTTTTGACCACTTTTTATCACCTGATTTAATGTCTTTAAAATCTGCCTTAAGATTATAAGAAAATCCCCCTCCACCCCACTCAAATAAATATGGTTGTCGTTTAATTCGGTAACGAGAACTACTTACATTCTGCATCCATTGCTTGTAAGTTTGAAACTTCATCTCAAAACTTGTTTCCAGAAATACCCGCAACCCATCCTGAGTAATCAAATTTTCCCGTTGTTCCTCATCCAACCTTAAAAATCTAGCTAAGTTGTCTCCAGCTTCGGTAACCTTCAGTTCATCAATATTCCATCCTTCCTGTTGATATTCCCCTTTGAGGATAGATGTAACATCCAAGCTAAATAAAGGACACAAAAATTTTTTCTTATCAGTATCAATAACTTGTGGAAATGACAACACCCATGTTATCTCTTGTTGAGATTTCTTTCCTGGTTTGAGTTTATCTTGCAGTTTTGAAAATTCAGGTTGTTCAATTAGTACGCGATCGCCATTTAAACTCACACCATCTTCGTATACTTTACCTTTTTTACGAGCTTCTTCATCAGCTTGAACTCTGGCATTACTGTAATCATCCAACTCAATGTAGTCGAACCATGCGTCAAGAATTAAATCTAATTTTCTAGCTACGTTCAAGACTACCTCCAGATTACTGTGGTGGGTTTTATACTCTGAATAACATTAGTTTAATATAATACTAAGCAAATTTTACAAGCGATCGAGGTTTTCTTGGTGCCAATTATTCTCTGTAAGTAAATAAGAGATTAATTAAAAGAAGATTTGAGTGTTACTGAAACTTTAAAAGCAGCGATCTAATCCATACTTCCAAAAAATTTTTAAGCTACAATCAAATAATCATTTGTATCAATAAAAGTAATACAGTAAAAACACTACTGATAAGTAGTCGTGCAAAATTAATTTTACCCGCACTGAAAGCTTGAAGTTATTGGGATTGCTTCGTTCCTCGCAATGACTATACACAATTAATTTTGCCTTTGTCACAATACGAGCGTTGGTGCGTGATACTATAGCAATCCTAGATGAATCATGAGAAAATACTGAGCTTTATTCAAATAAGTAAGTTAAATTTTTAATTCTTGTTTTGACGCTAAATTAAGCTTTAAGGCAATAAAGTAGATTAATACTGACCTTAATAAATACTCTAGTTAAATTACGTAATTTCTCATATATGATTTAGGATTGCTATACAAGACTTATTATTACGTTTAAAATTGCTCAAAGTGTTAATTAACAGGAATAAAGCCCGAAGTTAATCTACACCGCCTTTTGCTGGCTCTACAATACAATGTGCCATTTGCGGCTATTCCTAATACTTTTAGAGAAATGATAAAGAACCCATTCACTTATCTAATCTCAACAAAGTATCAACCAAATTACCGAGACTAACTACATAAACGCCATTAACTTCATCATTAGAAATATCTACACCACCCCTGGTAAAACAAAGCATTGCAGTTACCCACTTTATACCTTTCAAAAGCCTAACTTCTTTTGCTTGTCCTTTCACTTTATAAAGTAGATTGCCTTCTCTAAAATCATAAATATTTTTACCATAACGTCTTCTTAAACGTCCGCTTTCAGATATTTTTGTTCCACCATGAGACTTAACATCAATTACGTACCAGTTATCTTTGGGTGAATGCAACACTATATCGGCATCTCCCCATTTTTTTATTCGCAAATTATATTCAATTTGCCATTTTTGTAATTCTAAGACATTTAATATATCGGCTACATCAGTTTCGGCTTTAGCACCGCGTCGAGCATCTAAAGCTCGTTGTTGAAAGTATTTACCGCTACGATAAAAATAGTATGAACTACTGAAACCCGTAAATAAAAACAAAACTCCTATTGAAGAAGTACTGTAAATAATAAATAAACATAGTGTTGCTATTGCAACACCCGCAGCTAGAAAATAACGTATCATTGCTGATAACTTTCTTTTTCTAGCTAATTTACGGATATATTCACCCGGTTGTTTTATTCTTGTTGACAACTTTTTAGTTAGTTAAAATATATTAAAAGTATGTATTATAATTAAGCTTTTTCAGCATATTTGATACTTAACTTTACGTTTAAAAAACTACTGTTAATTATTGCCAAAACAAAATTATCAGTGTTACTAATATTATTGATAATTATTTCTTTGTTTTACTGTTACAGCATTACCCAAAATATATTATTCCCAAATTTTCTGCATATTAAGCACAAATCCAGGTAAAATGTCTTCTCCAGAAAGAGTTTCAGGTAATCTCAAAACTTCGACATCTTTACCAGGACGATAAATTTCTACTTCCTGCTTTTTACGCTTTATCAGCCAACCCAAACGGCAGCCATTTTCAATATATTCAATCATCTTATTTTGCAGTTTTTTCACATTATCGGAAGGTGACATGATTTCAATCACAAAATCGGGACAAAGAGGAATAAATTGTTCTTTTTGTTCCTTTGTTAAACCATTCCAACGAGACTTTTCTACCCAAGAAACATCTGGCGAACGGTCTGCACCAGATGGTAATGTAAATCCAGTTGATGAATCAAAAACTTCGCCGAGTTGCTTTTCTTCGTTCCACAAATATATTTGAGCGTTAATACTAGAGTTACTTCTCCCCGTTTCTCCTCCTGTGGGTGGCATAACAATTAATTCCCCTTCAGCGTTACGTTCTAGTTTTAATTCTGGGTTTATTTCACATAGTTGATAAAATTGTTCTCGGGTAAGTTTAATTATCGGATTTAAGTTGAATGTAAGTGAAGTCATACAATTTTATATTAATAATTATTCCCTCTATCTCTTCCCAATGCCCAATGCCCTATTCCCAATTACCAATCCCCTATTTTTTAATTAGTAGCATAATCTAAAACTCTTTCCCAACCCCAACGCCAAGCAGTTTCTATCAACATTTCTTTACCGTTTATAAATACAATATATTCCTTACCGCTTTCATAAATAATATCGGCAACAAGTTGATTGCGCTTGTCATATCCCCAGATTTTTGCAGCACCTTCCCACCATTTTTGTCCAGGAGACTTTAAATTTGGTAAATCCAGATATTCATCACGCCATTTTACTGGTTTCCATTTCTCATTTAGCGATCGCACTAAAATAACGCTGGCATGATATTCATATTTTTGCTCCTGCAACCATAATATATAGCTAATTGCTGCTCTTAAAGCATCTTCGAGTCCGTCTGAACAATCTTCCAAAGCATCCCATACTTGGGAATGCGAAAAATTCACACCAACAACAGCCAAAGCTCTTTCGTACTGTTTAAATATTTCGTATTCTACTGAATCTTTATTGTCTAACCACACTTTTAATTACTCCGCTTAAAATAAATATTATTAATATTCTTTAATTAAGATTGCATTTGAACACTTTATTTTAATGTAACAATATATGTATTTATGCTAGATATATTGAGTTAAATTTTTTACTATAATCATACATAAATAAAATGATAGAAGTCATCAAAACTTTTAAGAGTCAATTAAGAGTAAATAGTTTATAAATTTCAGCAAATGAGTCAAACTTATCTAGATGTCGCACGACAAGGTAAAAACAGTTGGTGGCGCTATCTATTAGGAATAATAATTATACTGTTTTTCTGGTTATTATTAGGTGGTATCGTCTCAGGTCTTTTAATATTTTCACGTTTCGCAAATCAAGGATTTAGTCAGGCGGAGTTGATAAAGCAAATAGAAGCTTTTTTAAGAACACCTTCGCTGCAAGTTTACTTAATTATAAACGTTCAATTTCTCTTTTTTATGCTCGGAATATTTCTGAGTATGCGGTGGCTGCATCAGCGTCGTTTTTTAACTTTAGTTGGTGCAGATGCCAAAATTCGATGGCAACGATTCTTGCAAGGATTTGGAGTCTGGTTTTTAATTCAATTAATTATTTTTGCTGTCGGTTATATATTACAGCCAGACAATTTAGAATTTGCTTTTAAACCAGTTCAATGGTTGACTTTGCTAGCTTGTGCTGTTGTATTAACCCCCATACAAACTTCTGCTGAAGAGTTATTTTTTCGCGGCTATATATTGCAGGGCTTCGGATTAATTACAAAACAACCATTACTATTAATGATTATTAATGGTTTTTTGTTTATGCTACCCCATTTAGGCAATCCAGAAGTTCAAAGAGGATTGTTATGGATGGCTTTATACTACTTTGCTTTTGGTGTTTTTTGTTCCTTATTAACCCTCAAAGATAATCGATTAGAACTAGCTTTAGGCGCTCATGCTGCAAATAACTTGTTCATCATATTATTTGTTAGCACAAAAGATTCAGCAGTACCCGTACCTGCAATGTGGTTAGTTAAAGAAATTGGCGAACCGCAATGGGGAGTAATATGGTTTTTGGTTAAATGTAGTTTGTTTTATTTAATTATTTTTGGTTTAAGAAAGAAGGGAATAGTGAGCAGTGAGCAGTGAACAGTGAACAGTGAGCAGTTACCAATTACCAATTACCAATTACCAATTACCCGTTACCAATTACCAATTACCAATTACCAATTCTGGTAAAATCAGTTTTTATGTAAACTGCAAACTGCGAACGGGAGAAAACAGGGGTGCTGACACTCGGTGTAAATATCGATCATATTGCCACTATTCGACAAGCTCGACGGACGGTGGAACCAGATCCCGTTGCGGCTGCGGTGCTGGCTGAGTTGGGTGGTGCTGATGGTATTACCGTACATTTAAGGGAAGATAGAAGGCATATTCAAGATAGGGATGTCCGAATTCTGCGAGAAACTGTTAGAACTCATCTGAATTTGGAAATGGCTGCTACCGATGAAATGTTAGCGATCGCTCTCGATATTAAGCCCGATTATGTAACTCTAGTACCGGAAAAGCGCGAGGAAGTGACTACAGAAGGCGGTTTAGATATTGACGGTCAAGTTGATAGAATCGGTCATATAGTTGATAAGTTGCAAAGTGCTGGTATTCCCGTAAGTTTATTTATTGATGCTGAGGAATCACAGATTGAAGCATCTGTCAAGGTGAAAGCAAAATTTATTGAACTGCATACGGGAAGATATGCAGAAGCTAAAAATGAAGTCACCAGAAATATGGAGTTGGATTTGTTAGCCTACGGTTGCAATCAAGCCAGGGAAGCAGGATTGCGAGTCAATGCCGGACATGGGCTTACCTATACCAACGTTTATCCCCTGGCGAGTATTGAAGGCATGGAAGAACTTAATATCGGTCATACTATTGTCAGTCGCGCTGCTTTAGTTGGCATGGAAAGAGCCGTTAGAGAAATGAAACAAATTATGCACGGGAAACATTGACAGTTAACAGTGAGCAGTGAACAGTTATTCTGAATTTAGTGTCAAAAACCCGGTTTCTTTGTGATTTTAGAACCAGAAAAATATGCTTTTATGACAAGAAACCCGGTTTCAATCTGGTTCCCAGGTTCTACCTGGGAATGCAGTTAGCTCGGCTCTGCCGAGGTTGAAATCGAGGCAGAGCCTCAAGCGATGGGTTCCCAGTCGAAGACTAGGAACCAGTCAACAACCGCCTTGGAATAAATTCTTAGGCTGAAACACAAAGTCGTCTAAAGGCGACTAAATAAGGCTTTTAGTGCGTTTTAACGTACTTTGTATATGAGCCTTGAAATTGATTTCAAGGTAATCTGGTTCCCAGGTTCAACCTGGGAACTAGTATTTGGAGGCTCTGCCTCCATCAGATATGAAAATGCTGCTTCCGGTTTTTTTGCACTTAATAACTTTTGCTAAAGAGCAGGCTGCGATAAATCAACCGGCGAATAGTTAACAACGAACGGTAAGCTGCGAACAGTAAAAATATCTTGATAATTGATAATCAATAAAAGGGGTGAAAACTGCGGAATTCCTTAATTTTATTGATATACAGCCCGGAAGAAAGTTTGATATGAGCGCAACACAATCTCAGAATCTACCTTTGTGGGTACAGGAGAGAGACAAAATAATCGCAGGAAGTATCGACTCGGAATGGCGTGGTGGTAAACCCCCCGATTATTCTGAGTCGAATCAAGGTTTGGCTGCCGAAAGTTTAATTCATCATCCTGCGGGTTCCCTCGAAGCTATTGTGGAAAATTTGGTGAGAGCTTTTGAATTAGAAGCTTCTTTCAAAACCAATACGAAACAGTGGTTATCGGTTGTCAACGAAAAGTTTCGCATGAGTAGCAACGGTGGTGAAGAATTTACTGCCCAAGATGTTTCTGCGGCTGGAACTTACAACTTGTTTATTGGTGAAGCTGAGGAATACAAAGCTTCTGAGGAGAACTTTGAATCATCCGGCAGACTATTCCGCAGCGCCTTCCCCAAAGGTTTTTTATGGGAAGTTTTGGAAGTTTACAGTTCTCCACCAAACGTTACATTTAAATGGCGGCATTGGGGAACTTTTAATGGTACATATAAAGACTATGCTCCTACAGGGGAAGTTGTGGAGATAATAGGAATGAGCATCGCCCGCGTTACCGATGACTTGAAAATTATCAATGTGGAACACTACTTTGACAACACTCAGTTTTTTACCAAGCTGACGAGCAGTGGAAAACATCAAAACGACAAGTCAATATGGGCTACAATCAAAAGACTTTTCTCGGGAAGACAGACAGAGCCAACATCGCAGCAGCTAGCAATTAGCTGTCCGTTTAAAAAATTAGCTAATCCTTTCAATTCTTCAAATTAAATTGCGCTCGGACGCAGTAATATATGCTGTGTCCCGATTATTTGTTTAATTAATTCCGTCAACTATTCAATCGAACAAGAGTGACAATGCAAACATATTATTACGTACTAGCTTCTCAACGCTTTTTATTAGAAGAGGAACCTTTAGAAGAGGTTTTGAAGGAGCGTACCCGCTATTACCACGAACAAGAGAAAGAAATCGATTTTTGGTTAGTTAAACAACCAGCTTTTCTGGAAGCTGCGGCGATGTCTGAAATTAAGACTAAGTGTCCCCAGCCAGCAGCAGCGGTGGTTTCTACCAATTCTCAATTTATTACTTGGTTGAAGCTACGTTTAGAATATGTGGCAACGGGAGAATTTCAAGCACCATCGCCGGAAATTCCTAATGCTTTAGCATCTCTAGCTCCTGTTTCTTAAGGAGGAGATTTCTAGTAAAATACATCGTATTGATGGGTACGAATAGTTACCTTCTTATCTTTTCTCAAAGCGGGTGCGGCTCATCCCCCGCCCGATTTAGTAGTTTCTAATTCTAATTAATTAGGAAATTTCAGCTTTAGAAGAAATCAAGAAATATTGATAAAGTTTTTTTTACTATGGCGTGTTTTAGGGGAATAAAATCTATGAATCCGATTAATTTAAGTATTTTAAGCAAATTTAAAATACCAGCCGCTTTAGTTTTATCAACAGCGGGTTTGCTATGCGGTATCAATTCTGGCTCAGCCCAAGCAAATCTTCCCACTTGTCAAGCTCCCAGAATGGGCGAATATTTATTATTAGTAGTTAGTCCTACAAAAGATAATCAAACCCAATTAAAGCGGGTTTTACCAACAAAAATCACAACCAATACCTGTAAATATCTCGACGATACAGTTACCCGTATCGGTGGATTTAAGAAAATTGACGATGCCAATCGCTGGGCAAGGTATATTAAAGATTCTGCTGGCTTATCTGGAATAATTACAACAAGACCTACAGCTACACCAACACCGTCTCAAGCAGGAACTCGAGGAGCGCAAGCGAGTACCGTTAGCTACAAACCTCGCCGCTTGGGCAGCGGTTACGCTGTATTAGTAGATTACTACAATCGTCCTCAATTAGCATCTGACGTTGGTAAAGCTGTTAAAGGAGACGTAGGTTTTGTTGCTTACGGAAGAAGACCTTATTTATTAGCAACTTACACTAGCGATCAAAAAGAAGCTTATCAAACTTTAGAAGAACTTTCCAAACGCGGCTTTTTCGCCATCATCGTTGATAGTGAGAAAGTGATGCTATTGCGTTCCGTTGTTAATTTACCGAATTAGTTGATGATCCACACCCGACCGGTGAAAGTTGATAGTTGATAGTTGTTCTACTAACCACTAACTACTAACCACTAACCACTAGCTTAATAAGCTGCTTGAGCTAACCAAGAAACGGTGACACCCAAAGCCGAACCGGCTATGACTTGAAAGGGTGTATGTCCGAGTAATTCTTTGAGACGCTCGGCAGCGATTTCTGGATGATCGTGAAACATTTCATCAATAACTTGGTTGAGGATGCGTGCTTGTTTTCCGGCAGCTTGACGGACTCCAGCAGCATCGTACATTACAATAATGGCGAAAATAGCAGCCAAAGCGAACTCGGGGGAAGCCCAGCCGATAGTTTGTCCGACACCAGCAGCCAAAGCCGTTACTAAAGCCGAATGAGCGCTGGGCATACCTCCAGTGGTCACTAAAACACTCGCACTCACTTTACGGTTCTTGATAAACTCGATTAAGAGCTTTAAAGCCTGGGCTGTTAAACAAGCTATCAAGGCAACTATTAGTACGTGGTTGTCAAAGATATTGCCTATGTCTTGCATGGTATTACGGTTGAATTAGGGTAATATTAGCAGTGGTTGTGCGCGTGAGGAAGTGTGGGACACTACTTATTCACATCCCAAATCTAAAAATTGAATTAGTTACTGCGACTGGTGATGAAATAAGCGAGGGCAACTAAAGGTTTAGCTTGCTCTCCGAATGGTTCTAATTCAGCACAAGCGGCTTCTACAAGCAGTTGTGCTTGTTTCTTCGATTCTTCCAAGCCCCAAAGACTGGGATAGGTAACTTTCTGTGCTTCTAAGTCTTTACCAGCAGTTTTACCTAATTGCTCTTGGGTTGCGGTGATATCCAGAATATCATCAACTATCTGAAATGCAAGTCCAATATTTTGGGAATAGCGTTGGAGTTTTTGAATGTCTTCTGGGGATGTTCCCGATAAGATACCGCCACAAACAACACTGGCTTCTAAAAGGGCGGCTGTTTTATGGTTGTGAATAAAATTCAAAGTTTCTAAGGAAACATCTGTTTTTCCTTCCATTTCTAAATCTACAACTTGTCCCCCCACTAAACCAGCAGCGCCCACCGCACGCCCCAAACGGGAAATTACCTGTAGAATTTGGGTTGGCGGCACATTTTTGGTGTTAGTTGCCACATATTCAAAAGCGTAAGCCAACAAACCATCCCCGGCTAAAATTGCTACATCATCGCCATATACTTTGTGATTGGTTAACTTACCGCGACGATAATCATCATTATCCATTGCCGGAAGGTCATCGTGAATTAAAGACATGGTGTGAATCATTTCCAAAGCGCAAGCCGTGGGCATTGCTATTTCGGTATTGCCACCAGTCATTTCACAAGTAGCCAAACATAAAATTGGACGCAAGCGCTTGCCTCCAGCTAAGAGAGAATAGCGCATTGCTTCATAGATTTTTTCTGGATAAACTACGGCAATGGAATTATCCAAAGCTGTTTCCACAAGTTTTTGTCGTTCCTTGAGATAAACCGATAAATCAAACTTTGATTGTTTAGATTCCGTTTCATTTTTTGTCAGATTATCTGCTGCAACCATTGTAAATGTCCTTAATTTCCTGGTAATTGGTAATGGGTAATTGGTAATGGGTAATTGTTAACTGTTCGCTGTTAACTGGTAACTGCTAACAGTATTTTCCAACAACATTGCAACAGTCATAGGTCCAATACCACCGGGTACTGGGGTAAGATAATCTGCAACGGTTGCAACTTCATCAAACCTGACATCACCAATTAAGCGACTTTTGCCGTTTTCGTCAGTTATGCGGTTTATCCCCACATCTACCACAACTGCGCCCTCTTTCACCATTTGGGCGGTAATTAATTGAGGAATTCCCACCGCACTCACCAGGATATCGGCATTTTTTGTAATATCTTGTAAATTTTGGGTGCGCGAATGAGCCATAGTAACGGTGGCATTCGCTGCTAATAACATCATCGACATTGGTTTCCCTACCAAAATCGAACGTCCCAATACTACAGCTTGTTTTCCTTCTAAGGAAATTGAATATTCCTGCAACAAACGCATTACCCCCGCAGGAGTACAGCTGCGTAATCCCGGCTCTCCCCTTAACAATTTTCCTAAATTCAGGGGGTGGAGTCCATCAACGTCTTTTTCCGGAGCAATTTGGTGTAGTAGAGCGACTGCATCCAAATGAGGAGGGAGAGGTAGCTGTACTAAAATCCCATCGACTCGTTCGTCAGAATTTAAATTATGAATTACTTCTTGAAGTTCGTTAAAACTGGTTTCGGTGGGAAAATGCCGGTTAAACGAAGTAATTCCCACCTTGGTGCAAGCTCGTTCCTTGTTGCGGACATAAGCAGCGCTTGCGGGATTATCGCCAACCATCAACACCGCTAAACCAGGAGTACGTCCTACTTTAGATTTGAGTTGGGCTATCTTAGTAGAAAGTTGTTCGTGAATTTTTAAGCCTAGAGCTTTACCGTCAAGCAGTTGTGCTGTTTTTGTTTCCATGAGCAATTTTAAGTCAGTAAATACGCCACGGCATTCACCATATTAAATATCTTCTCAGATAGTTTGCTGTACGCTCAATAGAATTTATCAAGGAAAAAGTTTTATAAACTTGGGATGGCTGGGAACTATATATATGAAAATTACGACAAACCAAGCGAGTCATGGTTAGATTACTCAATAAGGTGCCTAAAATGCAACGAGTCAAAAGCAAAATGTTTCTTTGGGGTTTAGCTCCTTGCTTAATCTCGGGACTATTAAGTTGCAGCAACTTGAGCGAATACGGAATGAACGCCATCGGCGTAAATGTTACTTCCATTGGCGAGTTAAAACCTCCTAAAAGCGATAACGAAGCTCCCGTTTACATTCAAGGCAAGGTAGAAAGAAAAGTACCTTTGTTAGAGCAACAAATGTATCAGATCGAGGACTCTACTGGCAAAGTTTGGGTATTAACCAATCAAAACAGTTGGAAGGTAGGAGACAAAGTTGTAGTTAAAGCATTACCCCAGTACGAAAGCATTCCTGTATCTGGTACCGATTTAGGGGAAGTTTATTTGGAAGAGAAGTAATTATTAATGGGTAATTGGTAATGGGTAATTGGTAATTATGAAGCTTAGATTATGATTGATTTTTATAAATAGCTAACAATGGATAATCAACAGGTGCATCATGTCGCGATCGCTATTCTCTACAAAGACAATAAATTTCTCATGCAGTTGCGAGATAATATCCCAACTATTCCCTATCCGGGTTACTGGGCATTTTTTGGCGGACATATTGAACCCGGTGAAACTCCCGAAGTTGCCGTGAGAAGGGAAGTTATAGAAGAAATCAGCTATACATTACCAGAAAAAATTTACGAATTTGGTCGTTATGACTCGGAAAAAGCAGTACGTCACGTTTTCCACGCACCATTAGAAGTTGAACTAGATAAACTAGTCCTCGGTGAAGGTTGGGATATGGGTTTAGTAACCCCCGAAGAAATCCGCAACGGTAAATGTTATTCAGCAGCAGCAGCAGAAGAAAGACCTTTAGGTGATGTGCATCAACAGATTTTGCTCGATTTTATTAAATTGGGAATAGGTAATGGGTAATTGGTACTCCTATCCCGCTCTAAGATTTCCGGCTAAAAATTTCTCCCTCACTCTCTCCCTCTCTCACTCCCTCCCTCAATCCAAACGGTAATCTTCTGCCGGGAAGGGAGTAATAGGTAATAGGGGATTGGACATGAAGGATTAGTCATTGGGCAATATTTGTAATATTTGGATATAGCTAGGGATTTGTTCGGCTCCCACTACCGTCTGTTTTTTTATTTGAAATTTTTACCAATTCCCCATTACCCATTACCCATTCCCAATTACCAATGCCCAATCCCCCATGCCCCATGCCCTATTCCCACTATCAATTACCTTTCTCCAAAAAATAATTCACAAACTTTCCGGAATAGATGGAAATACGGTGGAAGTAATAATTAACTTGACGAATTATATAGCCAATTTTTATAAGGAAACCGGGGAACTTCACTTATAACCCCGCTAATTATGAAAAGCTCAGTCTTAACAACTGGGCTTTTCTTATTTTTAGATGGGGAATTGGGAATTGGGGATTGGGCATGGGGCATTGGGGATGGGAGATTATAAATACCTTTTCCACTAAAATCGCGCTCCCCGTCAGCATACCTCTGGAGCAATTCTTCACCATCCATTATTTAATTTCTCTTCCACCTCTTTCCTCTGCGTTCTCTGCGTCCTCTGCGGTTTTTTTAATTAATAAAGCAATCGCTACAACAAAAACAGAAAACCTTATTATTTCACCAATTTATCTTTCAACCTCAACAAAAACCCCAAAACCACCTTTATATAATCAAAACTTTTCCTAAAACCCTTAATTCATCAAACTTCTGTATTCATATTCCTTCACAACCTCGTTACCAAACTTCACATAACTAATTTAATTGACAGTATTCTCAATTAGCCCATGAGATTACAAGACTTTCCGCTGTAACATGCTATTGTTATTTTGAGGGAAGCAGTTTATTCACTTTTCAAATTTACGATAATTTTAAAAAATAAATCTCTTAATTCAACAGCAAATAGCCTCATATTTACATCATTGACGTACTACAAGATTAATATTTTAGAGAAAAACAGCCAAAAATGCTCTATGTTCAAATTAAGCAATGTGAATTTTGCTGTGATTGATAATACTAAAAACAGCTTTGATAAGTACGGATATTGACAAAAAAGTTGTTATACCATTTCTTTATAAAGATGCGCCGAATTCAGCCCCTGAAGAGGGGCTTTGTTTGGTTAGCCCCACTCTTACAGAGTGAGGGCGTTTAGCGCAGCCTCATACAGAATTGGTATTAGTAGTTAGTGGATAGTTGTTGGTGGTTAAGAATTAGGAATTAAAAGTTGAAAGTTTAAATTTGAAATATTAATTTCTCTTCGTCTCTCCTAATTACCAATGCCTCATGCCCAATCCCCCATGCCCAATTCCCAAATAAAAAGTATTCGGTTGAACTAGCCCAACAAGCTAAAACCGCAATAAACTAATAACTATTGTGGATTTACGGTGCTATGGCTGTTATGTTCAAACTGCCGCGATGGTTAAGTTTAGGATTGGCTTTTCCGTTGTTTATTCTGAATGCTTGGGTATTGCTTGGGGTTATCAATTATCTTCAACCCTTAGTCAATATAGTTATTGCTGCGATATTATTAGCTTTTGTTTTAGAATATCCGATTGGTTTTTTGCAAAAACGACGGGTAAATCGTAATTTTGCAACTGCGGGAGTCTTATTATTAGCGCTGATAATATTTGCGGCTTTAGCAATTACAGTACTACCGTTAATTCTCGAACAGGTAAACGAATTAGTTAATATATTGCCAGCTTGGATTGATTCTGGTACGCAGCAGTTACAAACTTTTCAAAATTGGGCTGCGACTCAACAGCTACCAATTAATCTTAGTGGTTTACTTCCCGATATACTAAATAGATTATCCAACCAAGTTCAAAGTTTAAGCGGAAGAATAATAGGTTTAGCATTCGGTACAATCGGCAGCGTTTTCAATATTTTGCTGACGGTAGTGCTAACTTTGTACATGATTTTAAACGGCGATCGCCTGTGGGAGGGGATATTAAAATGGTTTCCCGAACGCATTGGTAAACAGGTAAGCGAGTCTTTGAGTGAAGACTTTCAGAACTACTTTATCGGACAAGCTACTTTAGCTACGATTTTGGCAACTGGGTTAAGTTTAGCTTTTGTAGCGTTGCGAGTTCCTTTAAATTTATTATTTGCTTTAGTTATTGGATTTTTTGCTTTATTTCCTTTCGGTACTGGTATAGGAATTACTTTAGTTAGCTTATTGGTAGGGTTGAAAAACTTTTGGTTGGGAATCGAAGTTTTAACTGTAGCGGTAGCGATTGACCAATTTAACTATAATTTTGTAGCTCCACGCATTTTAAGTAAATTTACGGGCTTAAATCCAGTCTGGGTAGTAATTTCTTTGTTAATTGGAGCGAAATTGTTAGGAGTATTGGGATTATTAGTTGCGATTCCCTTGGGTAGCTTCTTTAAAAGCGTTGCCGATGGTTGGCGAGATGGGGAATTTAATATTGTTGATGAGAAGCAATTGGAAGAAGAAAAGTTAGGAGTAGAAAGTTAGGAATAATTAAATTGGAAATTCATCTTAATTTAATATTTTCTTCATATTGTCATTTCTGTGTCACATTTGTCTGGGATGCTTAAACACAATTGAATTCGGGGTACAGAGTCATGAATCAACTCTGGTTATGGAAAAGAAAGAAGAAAAATATTTATATCAGTCCCGAGACTGAAATAATGCAGTTAGTATCATAAATTTTCGCATCAAAGGATGGTACTAACGTGAGTAACTCGAAAAAGAAACTGACAGTATCGCTCGAATTGTCGGAAAAACAAGCTTCTCTAGGATTATTCGATGCTGTTTCGATAATTGTGGGGATTGTCATTGGAGCGGGAATTTTTGAAACTCCTGCTTTGGTAGCTGCAAATGCTGGCAATGGAATAAAGTTAATTGGGCTGTGGCTTGTTGGTGGTATCATCTCTTTAATTGGAGCTTTATGCTTTGCAGAGTTGGCAACAACTTATCCCCATCCAGGTGGTAGCTATTACTATCTACACCGCGCATTCGGTAAACGAATTGCTTTTTTATTTGCTTGGGCACGTTTGAGTGTAGTGCAAACTGGTTCGATTGCTCTTTTGGCGTTTGTTTTTGGTGACTATACCGCACAGATATTTAGTTTAGATGGCTTAGGTAATATTGGTAATTATTCAGCATCTATCTATGCGGGTTTAGCCATAATTATCTCAACTGGGTTGAATATTATTGGGATTCGGCAAGGTAAACGAGCGCAAAACTGGTTAAGCGTTTTAAAAATTTTGGGTTTGATTTTAGTTGTAATTGCTGGGTTGATTTTCGCATTCACTTTTGCTCCCGCTCAACCACCACCTACCTCGTCGAATGCTTCTAATAATTTGGGTTTAGGATTAGTCTTCGTGCTTTTGAGTTATGGAGGTTGGAATGAAGCAGCTTTTATTTCTGCTGAATTAAAAAATGCCAAACGCAATATTCTACGCTCTCTAATATTAAGTATTGGCATCATCACGGCTATTTATATACTGATTAATTTTGCTTACCTCCAAGGTTTGGGAATCAATGGAATGGCTAACTCTAAAGCTGTCGCTGCTGATTTAATGCGGCAAGCTAATGGTGAATCTGGAGCAATTTTTATTAGTTTGCTAATTAGTATTTCCACCCTGGGAGCGCTCAATGCCAGTGTTCTCACTGGAGCCAGAAGTAACTATGCTTTAGGAAAGGATTTCTCGCTGTTTTCCTTCCTGGGAAAGTGGAACAATGCTACTAATACCCCAACAAATGCATATCTGCTTCAAGGAATCATTGCTTTAGCATTGATAGTGCTAGGAAGCATAACCCGCAAAGGTTTTGAAACTATGGTGGATTTTACAGCCCCAGTGTTTTGGTTCTTTTTCTTACTCTGTGGTTTGTCTCTGTTTATCTTAAGAAACCGAGAATTCCATGTAGAAAGAGCTTTCCAAGTTCCTCTCTATCCATTAACACCGATTATCTTTTGCCTGACTTGTGGTTATTTAATTTACTCAAGTACTGTTTATACGGGTATAGGTTCGCTTGTTGGTGTAGTTGTGGTTTTGATTGGAATTCCGTTAGCAGTGAGCAGTGAACAGTGAAGGGTGAATAATAGTTTCTATTCTTTTGGATGGGTATTAATTTAATCAAAGGAGAAAAAACATGATTGTCGAGCGTATCAAAACTTTAATTGTTATCGGTTTGAGTATTTCAACTTTAGGGATGATTAGCTGTAGCAAAGAGAGTGTTCAAGCGGAACAGAATCTAACGTCAGGAGATGAAACACCATCAGTAAATATCTCAAAAACTCCAAAGGCTGATGTACCTTATGTACCAACAGCCAATGAAGTTGTGGAAAAAATGCTGAAAATGGCTAAGGTTTCTAGTAACGATGTTGTTTACGATTTGGGTAGCGGTGATGGACGTATTCCTATCGCTGCTGTTAAACAATACAATGCTCAAAAAGCTACTGGTGTGGAAATTAATCCCGATTTAGTCAAAGAAAGTCGAGAAAATGCGAAAAAAGCCGGTGTTAGCGATAAAGTCGAGTTTTTACAGCAAGATTTATTCAAAACAAATTTTAGCGATGCGACAGTGGTAACGCTTTATTTATTACCTGCAATCAACTTGAAACTGCGACCAAAATTATTACAGGAACTCAAACCAGGTACCCGAATCGTTTCCCATGCTTTTGACATGGGTGATTGGAAACCAGAGCGCGTTGAGCAAGTAAGGGATAAAAACGGACGCAGCTATACCCTCTACCAATGGACTGTACCCGAAAACGTTCCCAAAAATCTGCTTGAACAGTGAACAGTTAGGAGTTAATAGTTATATTCCCCAATTACCCATTACCAATTCTCAATTCTCAAATTTGCCAACATTCATACTGGTATGTATGATAGATAATCATATATATGCATTTAATTATGGCAACTGTTGTAGAACATAGAGAAACCAAACAAAAGCTGTTAGAGAAAGCTTTGGATTTGATTTGGGAAAATAATTACGATTGCGTGGGTATTGTCCAAATTTGTACGCAAGCAGGAGTTACTAAAGGTGCTTTTTATCATTACTTTAAATCAAAGTCTGATTTAGCAGCAGCAGCATTAGAAGCACGCTGGTTAAAGGTTAGGAATAGTTTTGACCGCGTGTTTTCTCCGCAAAATACATCTTTAGAAAGAGTTGATTTTTACTGCGAACTGATAATATCCATGCAAGCAGCAAAACACGCTCAAACCGGACGAGTGCTTGGTTGTCCGTTTATCTCCACGGGACAAAGTACCAGTGAAGATAAGCTCAGAAGTATTTCTGTGGAAATTACTGAGCGGATGACTAAATATTTTACTTCCCTGGTTGCGGATGCTCAACGAGAAGGTATAGTGGATAAAGATTTAAATCCAATTAATATTGCTCGATACATGTATGTATTTGTACAGGGAGTCTTAACCATTGGTAGATTGAAAAATGATTTGGAGTCTGTTAAAACTGATTTAAAACCAGGACTATTAAGAATTTTAGGTGTATCTGAATAAATTTTTTATGGATTTATTAATTGTCTGTAACGGAGAAAAGTAAGAAAAAAATTTTCACTATAAACATACCAACTGGTATGCATAAAATTTTCAAATCTTTACAAATTAGTCATTATCTATTACCCCCCAAAATCATGAGTCAATTGCAGCCACCAAATACAGTTTCAGAAACGGAATTAAAAGCGAGTTTAGAGCAAAATTTGCAGCATAGTTTAGAAAAGCAAGATATAAGTACGGACGTTATAGCTGTAGAGAGCAAGCAAAGAAAACCTTGGTTAGCGCTGTTATTATTAATCTCGGTTGGAATTAACGGAATAGCATTTTTTAGAGTATTTAATCCCAGTCGTCAAGCTGAGAAACCAGCAACGGCTGCCTCTGTTAAACCACGTCCACCAAAAGCTGTAGAAGTAACAACGATATCGAAGGGGAATAGTACTAGAAACGTACAATTATTGGGACAGGTAGAATCTCCGCAACAAGCTACTATCAAAGCTAGAACTACTGGTGTTATCAAACAAATGCTGGTACAACCGGGTGATAGAGTTACACCGGGGATGACAATCGCAGTACTTGATAATGCCGATCAGCAATTAGAACTTTCCCAAGCACAAGCTCAGCTTGCTCAACAAAGAAGCGAATTAGCAAGATTAGAAGTTGGAACCCGTCCGGAAATTATAGCTCAAAGGGAAGCTGCTGTCCGTGCTGCGAGAGCCAGGGAAGCGGAAGCTGTGGATAATTTGCAGAGAAGAACGAAGTTAGTAAGAGAAGGTGCGATCGCGCAAAGATTGTTGGTAGAAGCAAGAGCCGCGGTAGACAATGCCAGGGGAGAAAGATTAGAAGCACAAGCGGAATTATCAGAAGCAAAAGCTGGTCCCACTCGTGAAGTGATTGAAGCGCAAAAAGCTAATGTTGCGGCTGCGATGTCAGTGGTAAATCAAGCGAAATTACAAATCCAGCGCACTAATATAAAAGCAAATTCCGGTGGTGTTGTTTTACAAAGACAGGTAAGTACCGGTGACTACTTACAAAACGGTGGTGAAATAATTACTTTAGTTGCAGGGGATAAGTTAGATATTTTCTTGGAATTACCGGAGCAATTAAGCTCTCAAGTAGCTGCTGGAACTAAGGTAGAATTAACCGCTCGTGCTTTACCGCAATGGAAAGGAAATGCCACAATTACGGGGGTTGTACCTTCAGCGGATGCTGCTTCGAGAAGACAAACAGTAAGAGTGAGATTGGATAATCCACCCCAGGGATTATTACCAGGAATGGCAATTGCAGGGAATTTGCAATTAGTAGCGAATACCGAGGGGTTTATTGTTTCTCGCGATGCATTAACTAGGAAACAAGATAAATGGTTGGTATTTGCTGTTGATAGCGGTAATGTCAAGCAGATAGAAGTTGAAATGGTTGCGGATATGGGACAGCAAGTAGCTATTTCTGGTCAAGAATTAAAATCAGGTCAGCAAATAGTATTGCGTGGTGGAGATGGTTTGAGAGATGGAGCGAAAGTAAAGGTTAAAGGTTAAAGGTTATTATCTTATCCTAAAAACTCTTTCTCTCCTTATTCCTCCTCAGCGTACCTTTGCGAAATCCTCTGCGTACCTTTGCGTTTCAAAAATAGGTAAGAACAATGACAGATGAAAGAAAAATTCAGATTAGTTTAGCGGTTATTCGCATTTCCACAGCAATGTTTTTTCTGGTTTGGTCTTTACGAAAAATAATTCAGCCAGAATCAACTCAAGGTATATTTTCTAAGTTCTATTTTTTAGAAGTATCTTCTGTATTTTCCTATGTAGCAGGTACAATTCAAACTCTACTTGTCCTAGCATTTCTAATCGGTTTATTTAAAACCTGGACTTATGGAGCCATTTTAGGAATGCATCTTTTTTCGGTGTTATCAACTTATAAACAGTTATTTAATCCCTACGAAAGTCCAAATACTTTATTTTGGGCTGCTGTTCCTGCTTTGGGTGGATTGATTGCTTTATTTCTATTACGAGATAAAGATAAATTTTTGACTGTGAAGATGGGGAGACAATTAACAACGAACACGGATTAAATGGATTTCGCTGATTTCACGGATGGTTAATTTTTTGATGGTTGGGATTAACAAGTAACCACTAACCACTAACAACTAACAACGAACACGGATTAAATGGATTTCGCTGATTTCACGGATGGTTGATTTTTTGATGGTTGGGATTCACAAATAACCACTAACCACTAACAACTAACTACTAACAACTAACTACTAATAATGAGTTTAATTAAAACTGCCGTCCGTTGGCGACATGGAACTTTTGTTTTATTCTGTATTTTGGCACTATTCGGTGTTTTATCTTTATTAAGTCTGCCTTTGGAATTGCGCCCTGGTGGCGATCGCCCGGAAATTACAATTAGTACTAGTTATTCTGGTGCTAGCCCTAGGGAAGTTGAGGAGTTAATTACTCGTCCAATAGAGGAAAGGTTGGAAGAAGTACAAGGAATCCAGGAAGTTACTAGTAGTAGTGCTTCTGGTATTAGTACTATCAATTTAGAATTTAATTGGGATAGCGATATAGATAGACGGTTAGTGGATGTTTTGAATAAACTCCAGCAAGTTGAAGCATTACCACCGGAAGCTGGGGAATCTGATGTAGAAATTGTCAGCGGTAGCAGTAGTCCGATGATGTGGACGATACTGGTTGCGAAAGAAGGTTTTACGCCGAATGACGAACATTATCGGGATTTGGTTGATGATGTCATTGTACCAAGATTCCGTCAAGTGCAAGGTGTGGGGCAATTTCTGGTTTCTGGTGGTAGGGAAAGGGAAGTAGAAGTTGTTGTCGATCCTAAAGCTTTAGCCGACCGCAATCTTACTATTGGTGATGTAGTCAATGCGCTGCGTAGTAATAACCGAGATATTCGCGGTGGTCCCTTAGTGTTGGGAAGAAGGGAATATCGAGTTAGAACTGTGAGTCGTTCGACGGATGTGAAGCAATTAGAAGATTTTGTGCTGCGTCGGGATGAATCGGGAACGGTTTATTTACGAGATGTTGCTAAAGCTCAAATGGGGAGAAAAATTCAAGATAGGGCTTTAATTAGAGATAATAAACCGGCGGTTGCGGTGGGAATTGTTCGTCAGCCAAATGCCAACGTACCGGAAATATCTCAAGGCATTCGGCAAGCATTAGTAGATTTAGAAAAGCGGTTTGATAGGGAAGGGGAAGGTATTACTTTTGATATTCCCTATGATGAAAATGACTATATCAATCAATCGATTTCTTTTGTGCAAGGGAATTTGATGATGGGTGCTGTGTTAGCAGCGTTAATTTTATTACTATTTCTTGGCTCTTTACGGACGGTTGCTGTTATTGCAATCACGATTCCTACAACTTTAATTACAGTATTTATTGTATTTGCAGCTTTAGGACGTTCTTTAAATGTAATTAGTTTAGCTAGTTTGGCATTCGCTGTGGGGATGGTGGTTGATAATGCCATCGTGGTGTTGGAAAATGTGTTTACTCATATGCAAATGGGTAAATCACCAGTTAAAGCAGCTATCGAAGGTACCGAAGAAGTTGGTGGTGCAATGTTGGCTTCCACTTTGACAACTATTGCAGTATTTGCGCCAATTGTATTAGTTCAGGGAGAAGCGGGACAATTATTTTTTGATATTGGTATTGGACTTTCCGCATCGGTATTATTTTCTTTATTTGCAGCATTAACTTTAGTTCCGATGCTCTCCGGGTTATTTCTCAACCAAGCAGAAGCACAACGGATATTGCAAGGAATGGGAAATAATGGAGCAGGGAGCAGGGAGCAGGGAACAGGGGGAGAAAGAAGGAATAATCAACAAATTGATTCTTTACTAATTGCTTCCGATCAAATCATCCCAAATCCAACAAATACCTCACCACGCTCTAAGGGACACCCCTCTCCTTACCAAGGAGAGGGAAAGGGGGTGAGGTTTTTCCGGAATGGGTTTTTAGCGATCCAAAATCTAATAACCAAAGTCTCCCAAATATTCCTTTTCTTCCAACGTCGATTTGAAAATTTTCTCCTTGCTACGGTAAGTTGGTCAATAGGAGTCGGACGTAAAGGTAGACGTTTGATAGTATTAGCAATTCCCGTTACCTTACTATTTATCAGTTTTCAACTCCTACCCCCAGCAGATTACCTCCCCGAAGGCAACCGCAACTTGATATTATGGCTAGCACAACCATTCCCCGGAACTAGCATACCCGAAGCCATTAAACTTTCCCAAGGACCTAGAGATTTCGTCAGCGAGCAACCGGAAATCATGCGGAGTCTTTACGTTCATCGTAATGGCTTAAGAGCGATCGCCGCTTTTGTCGAACCAGAGCAAGCAACTGGTAACAAGCTTGATGAAATTGTTGATAGATTTAGGAAGCAGGGGGGTAACTTTCCCGGATATCGTTTTCTAGTACCCCGACGAGTATCAATTTTTCGCGATCCAGGTAAAGAATTTGAAGTTAATATTGTCGGACAAGATTTAGAACAGTTAAATCAATTGCAGCAGCAAGTAATGCAGCAATTACGAGGATTAGAAGGAGTACAAAACGCCCGCTCTAACTTTGTCACCGGAGCGCCAGAATTACAAGTTATCCCCAATCGAGTTAGGTTAGCAGAAGTCGGATTATCGGAAGCTGAATTGGGTGCAGTTGTCGAAGCAGCCTTGGGAGGTTTGCGGGCTTCCGAATTTACCGATGGGAAACGGGAACTTGATGTCACCGTGGAGTTGCAAAATACATCAGTAGAAACACCAGAACAACTACGGCAATTACCGTTAAATATTGGTAACGGCAGACAAGTACAGCTTAGCGACGTTGCCCAAGTTGTGGAAGCCACCGGGCCAGATGCAATTAATCATGTAGACTTAGAACGTTCGATAACTCTCACCGTCAACGTTTCTAGAGAAGCACCTTTGGGTGAATTGATCGAGCAAACAGAACAGCAAATTTTAGAACCCTTACGCGAAACTTTACCAACGGGTTTCCGTGCCGAATTAGCAGGCTCTGCCGATGTGCTATCGGAAACATTAATGCAATTGGGTTCAACTTTTGTTTTGTCTTTATTAATTACCTATTTACTACTTGTTGCCTTATATCGCTCCTTTAGTTTCCCGGTTTTGATTATGGCGACGGTACCCATGGGAATATCGGGAGCATTGTTGAGTTTAATTCTGGCAAATACCATTCCCGGCGTAGTAGTTCCCTTGGATATGATTACCGGATTGGGATTTGTAATTTTGACTGGAGTTGTGGTGAATAATGCCATCCTACTTGTAGATAGGTCATTACAATTACAGCAAGAAGGTAAAAGCTATAATGACTCCTTGTATTTAGCAGTAAAAGACAGATTGCGTCCAATTTTCATGTCAGCAGGAACCAGTGTCTTGGGAATGTTACCATTAGCCGTGATACCGGGGAAAGGTGCAGAACTTTATCAAGGATTGGGAATTGTGTTGACGGGAGGTTTGGCATTTTCCACGATTCTTACACCTACAGTAGTACCTGCATTGATGGGATTGTTACGAGACTTTTCCGGTAACAAGGAAATTGGAACAAAACAGTTGCAGGGAGTCGATGAAGTAGAAGTTACAAACGTTTAAATAACCTCACCCCTTCCCCTCTGCTTGTTAAGTAGAGGGGTGTTTCAATCTTTTTTTATCCCTAATCATTGATATTAGATTTATAGATTTGTAGGTTGGGTTAGACGCTTTTATAATTTAGGTTTGAGTTAAGAATTTATATAGCGTCGTAACCCAACATTGTTAGTAGTTGTAAATAATGCGGGATATTTTGATTTATCTTCAATATTTATGTTGGGTTACGACACCATAGGAAAAATTCTCGTAATAATCAAGTTTGATTTTGGTGTCTAACCCAACCTACGAATAACTACTGAAAAAATTTTTACTATACGCCATTGACAAAACATGAACTGAACTCATATTATTTAAATGTGAGCAAAGTTCACTTTTGAGCATAAGTTGATGTTTGCTCCAGAGTAGAAGAAAAGAAATTTTAATTTATTTACGAGGTAAAAACATGATGACTTCTGAAATTATCCAACTAGAAAAATCCCAAATTGACAAAGCATCTCAAATTCTTGCTACTGCATTCAATCAAGATCCATTTTTTCAGCATGTGCTGCCTCAAGAGGGTAAAGATAAATTATTGTATGGTTTATGGAAAAATATCTTACGGTATTGTCAGCCTCATCACTCTACATATACCACTCCCGAACTTAAAGGGATTGCAGTTTGGATTCCACCAGCAGATTACCCTATAAATCCTCTAAGATTTCTACTCGCAGGATTTTACAAACTTCCTTTCCAGATTGGTTTGAAAAGAATGAGAAACTTTAGCGTATTTAGATTACTTGAAAAATACCACAAACAAGATATGTCTGTACCCCATTGGTATCTGCTTGGATTGGGAGTTTCACCCGATTATCAAGGACAAGGAATTGGTGGTTCACTTATTCAACCGATTCTCAAACAGGCAGATGAACAAGGCTTACCTTGTTATCTAGAAACAGATACACATGGGGCTGTTCGCTTTTATCAAAGACATGGTTTTGAAATCCTTAGAGTTGGCGAAGAACCCGTCCAGTTTTGGACAATGAAACGCGAACCTCGAATTAGTAATAACCCTGGTACTTGAGCAAACCAGAATTATCGGGTGGAGAAGAGATGGGGAAATACTAAGCCACTGCTTTAGTGGGGTTGGGGACTTACGCAAACCGAAATTGTCATTAATATTGATGTTGGGTTACGACACCATGAATAAAATAATCGTTCAAATCAAGCTTCATTTTGGTGTCTAACCCAACCTACAAATTCCTAAAGGTAGCGAACATATCCTTCACTTAGAACAAGCCCTCAGCTTAGTACTCGAACAAGCCAAGATTGCCGGGTAAAGCTAGAGAGGGGGAAGAATTATTGTTTTGTTACTACCCCTCATGACTTAATTATTTTAAAGCAGTTCTGAATTGGTTGAGAATACTACGGGTTGCCATAAATTCTGGATCGGCAGCAAGTTTTTTCAGAGTTTCGATATCGCTTTGCTTAATTATTGCGTTGTAGGCGTTGATAGTCGCGCTGAATTTATTAATATCTACATTCGTCTGATTGTTTTGTATGCGAATCATTCGCTGCATAGACTTGGTAAGTCTTTGAATTAATCGCGAATTTACTCCAGCTTTTTCAAGGAAATTTTGTACTCTACGAGAATCTGTTCTAGCTGTGAGGATAGCGACAACAGCAGCAGTGGGAGAAAGCTCTGCACTATCTATCCTAATAATGTCGTCAAAATTACCATCATTAGTACTATTGGTTTTATCATCGGAACTGCTAATATTTTCACCGCCACTAGTGCCAACGGCTTCATCAATTGCGACTTGGTTAATTACTCTAATCGCAACTGCATTCAAATTTACTTGCCCTGCTGCTGATACATTTATTTGAACACTAGAACTATTGCCACGATTAAAGTTCCCACCACCAAAACTAGAGGAGTCTACGCTGCTTCCATTAACTACTCCTTCACCAGCATTAACTTTTGTAGGCATAGCGCTCATTAAAGAAGCCACCATTATTAACGCTAAACTCAAGTTTAAAGATAATTTTTGCTTTTTCATGATTGTTATATTTATGTTTAATTCAGCAACGCCAATATGTTAGAGCTAAAACTTAATCGCATAACCCGCGCTCAAGCTGATACCAATACCGTCATCTAAGTTATCGGTAACATCGGTAAATATAGCGTTAATGACTATAGGAGTTTGTTTGAGGGGAGCAAAAGAGCCACCTATATTTAACCGATTTCCAGTCCAACTACTTACCCAAGCGACTTCTGGAGCAGTTCTGATACCGATACTGCCGAAAACATTGGCGGAATTATCACCGGCTCTAAGTGCCCCTTTGGAACGAAAAGTACCGCTGCCTACACCCACGGAAACGGTTAGAGGCATTGTATTATCTGGGTCATTCGGTTGCAAATCAAATGACTTGGTAACTACTCCGTAGATTGTGTCTTTGGCATTATTGGAATCTCCCCAAGTCACGGGATTTGAGTAACCAACAGCAACTGCTGCACCGTCGCCAAGGTATTTATGGACTTTAACCCCTAAAGTACCGCTGTCTCCAAAGTCAAAGTCACTATCACCACCGCCAACGCTAGTAATATTGGCATTAACTTCAACACCTACACTTTTAACTGCGTCTCCCAAACCAAAACCAACTGATAAAGAGCCATCGGTGCGCCCATCTTCTAAAGGAAAAAATAAACCACCACCTATATAAGCTTGTCCCCAACTTGCACCGTAAGCAGAAGGTGTACCTGCCGTAGAACCGGGCGCGCCACCAAAACTAACCCCATCTACAGCGATTGGATCGATTAAAAGTTCTTGGCGTAATCTATTCGCTTCTCCCAAAGTGTCTCCTATAACTTCAGAAGAGTCTGTTTGAGCTATTTTTTGGGTAAATTGTTTTTTATACGCACGCAATTTATCTGCTACTGATGGAGCTTCTTCTTTTCCTGTCAATAATTTGGAAGACAAGCGAACGGGTTGTAGCAGTCGTTGTTTTTCAGCTTTAGTTAGTTCGGAATAATTCTTTAGATTATAAGAAGACGAAATTTTTGCCGAGCTATCGGAAATCGAACTAACTTCAGATAAATAATCTTCTTGATGTATTGTGCCAAATACGGGTTTTTGCCAGGAAATTGTAGTAATTAAGAGGGAAATTGTTAGATTTATACTTAAACAAAAATATGACAATAAATTGGCTGTATTATTACGTATGTTGTTTTTATGCATTACCAATATAAAAATATTTGAATATTTATACCCAAAATACGAGCAAATTTTTGATTTTTCAGTGGTTTGACGGCGCTTGTTAAACCAACTTTGCTTGTATTCATCTGAAACAACTTAACTAAATAAATATATAAGCCGATTCAATGTCTTTTTTAAGCTTTTATCAAGCAGATGTCTTCAGTGTTATTACTTATGCAATAATTTAGACTAAAAGTAATTGCTCAAATTAAAAAGTTCCCTATAAATCTCTCTGCAAAAAGGAAAGAGATTTTGAAATCTCTATTGCTTGGTTTCATGAAAATTGGTGGGTAAGGGGGAAGAAGAGGTAGAGGGGGTAGAAGAGGTAGAGGGGGTAGAAAATATTTTAATTACTATATACCACTCAGAGTTAATGAAAAAGAGTATTAGAGAGAAGCTATTTTCATCAAATTATTTCACTTGAGTGCATAAGTGAAGAAACCCTGTCCCTAGATATTTAATGAAACTGCAAGTTGACTATCACAGTTAACTGTTAATCAATTAAAAAGGAGAATTTTACAATGGCACCTCGAGCTTTAAGTCGTGGAATGAATGGTTCTGATGTAGAACGTTTACAAGCAGACTTATCTGCAAAAGGATATGAAGTTAGCGTTAATGGAAATTTTGATGAATACACTGAAAATGCAGTCAAATCATTTCAAAAGGATAATGGTTTGAATGTAGATGGAGTTGTCGGAGCCGAAACTGGGATGAAATTAGGCGCTCCTGTTTAATCTAAACTGAACTATAGCGGGTTGGAATTAAACCCGTTATATAAATTTTTCTTTTTGACAGGAATGGTCGCAAGTGTCACACAACGTGGGTGGTGCCGTACACTGATTGCTTTATTATTCCCTTAACAATTAATCTGTGTACAAGCAACGGCAATAAAGGGGGAAGAAAATCTACACCCCTTTTTGTCTCCCCTACAAGCAAAATGTGCCAGTTGCGGCCATTCCTATTTGATTATGAAATAGTTGTTTATTACCAATTACCAATTACCAGCCCTGACAAATATGATAAGTCTTTAATAAAGATAATATTATAGCTTTCTATTTCTGAGAAAAAGCATGAAGAAATTTATATATCCATTAGTTGCTGTAGCTTTATCAAGTATTGCTATAAGTTCAATTACCATAGCTCAACAAAGAAAACCACGTTTTCAAAGCTACGTTGAATTTCTGAATTCTGAGGATACAACATCTTTAAATGTTCCTTTTTCAGAAGCTGTACGTGTCGGAAATATACTTTATCTTTCCGGAAATATCGGCAATATTCCAGGTGAAAAAAAGTTAGTAGAAGGTGGAATCAAAGCCGAAACTAAACAAGCAATGGAAAATATTAAACGAGTTCTTGAACGTAATGGTTCATCTTTTAATAAAGTTTTCAAGTGTACGGTAATGTTAGCTGATATTAAAGAATGGGCTGCGATGAATCAAGTTTATTCAACCTACTTCCCCAACAATCGCTTCCCTGCCCGCAGTGCTTTTGGTACAAGTGGTTTAGCTCTGGGAGCGAGAACGGAAATTACCTGTATGGCTACTGTTCGTTGAAGGAGGAAAGGGGAGAGGGGGAAGAAAGGGAAGAAAACTGCTCACTGCTCACTGCTAAATGCTTTGGTTAAATACATGGCAATTCCTTTTTCATAATAAGCAGCTTCGTTGATGAATACGGGATATACTATCTCCTCTCCTTGATAAAAAATTTCTTTGCCGTCAAAAGTAACAAACATCGGATTACCAGGATGCAATGGCTGGTAATCTTTAAACTGTAGTTGGGGGTGAATCATAGCTTTAATTTTGTCTTGCTCATCCCTGGGAAAATCAACTGTTCCGATTGCGGAATAGTAAGTAAAACTGGGGGGCACGGATAAGGGTTTTTCTTTTTCCTCAGCTTGAATATAATCCAAAATACTGTAAATTAATTTTTCTGTTTCCTGGAATAATTTCGCGTCTAATATACCATTTGCAACTGCTCCCACCTCAATGGTGATGCCTAATTCTGCTAAACTTCTTAAATGAGATGAATTTTTTTGTAGCGTATATAGTAATATTTTAACTTCAGGATTAATCTTCGTTAAATATGCAGCCAACCGTAGTAAATAAGGATTGCGACCGCACAAAATTATCGTTAATCCCATATTGGCAGTTGTGCTGTGCAAGTCAATGATTAAATCGATTTCCTCTTGCTCTATTTGTCGAGCAAGTTTTTTTGCTAATAATTGCTCGTGATTGTTTAATTGGGGATTTTCTAAATCTTGACGCTTGAAAGTTCGATTCAAATCTGTATCAATATACCTTCTGCCCATCGCAATTGCTTTTTCGTTTGCAATTAAAGCAATAGTTTCAACTCCCTGACGTTGAATCATTTGGGGAAATTGTTGAAATTTCTTAACTAAGAATACTCCTGTAAGCTCCCCGCCATGAGTTCCACCAATTAAAGCAACTCGTTTCACAGATGCAACCATAAATTATTCCTACCGATAATATTTGTCAGTGTAGAGAAAATTGGATTATCGCGTCTAGTATCCCGAAAGAATTCTAGCTGCTTTTGTCTTAGAAGAGGCAGAGCCTCTGGATATGCATTACAAGGCAGAGCCTTGTAACGAGAAACGAGAAATAAGATATTAAATGCATAAACCTAATTCTTGTTTCCCTATGAATTAACAACGAAACAAACAAAGAATTTTTACAAGGGAAATAACAGCCATGACTACATCATTAAAACCGATTAATTCTCAATCGGGTAGAGAAGAATTTCAATCAAAAGATAGCATTTTTAAAGATAAAAATTTGTTAATTGTTGTCACTATTACGATGATAGCAATTATGCCTTTGTTCAGTATAAGTCCAGTTCTTTCAACTATCGCTACAGGATTAAATATATCTTCTACTCAATCTGGATTAATTATGGCTGCTTATTTAATTCCAGTTGCACTTGGTACTCCGATATTTGGGGTTTTAGCTGACAAGTTTGGTTTTAAAAAGATTATTATTCCTTCTTTGCTAATCTTCGCTTTGGGTGGTATTTTATCTGCTTTTGCTCCTAACTTTCGCTCTTTAGTTGAAGGTCGAATTTTACAAGGGCTTGGTGGTGCTTCTTTGGAAGCTTTAGTACTAGCAATAATTGGTAGTTTATATGGTGGAAAAAAATTAACGGCTGCAATGGCTTTGAATGCCGGTGCAATTGGTGTTGGTTCAACTATTTATCCTATATTGGGAGGTGTTTTAGCTTCTTTGAATTGGAGATACCCATTCGCACTATCATTATTAGCAATTCCTGTTGCATTGTTAGTCAGCTTAAAACTTAGATTGCCTAAAAGACAGAAGAATACTGAAAAATTTCAACTCGGTAGTTACGTTAAAAATATACTCAAAAGTATTAACAATCGAAATGTTTTAATGTTGTTTTTTGCGGTAATTACTTTGTTCATGGTCGAGTTCGGAGCATTCTATACCTTTACTCCAGTCTTTGCAGGGGAAAAATTAGGAGCAAGTAGTGCAGTAATTGGAATGGTATTAACCACAAATGCTTTATCGTTGACAGTCTTCTCTTTCTTCGTTACTTTATTTGCTCACAAAGTTTCCGAAATCAAATTAATTCAAATATCTTTCGTTATCTTTGCAGTTGCTTTGTGTATTATCCCCACAGTTAATTCAATTCCGATGCTTGTAATTCCTTGCGTTTTAATTGGATTAGTTGAAGCTCTAGCGTTTCCTTCCTTACAATCTTCCATCGCTAAACTTGCTCCTCAAGAATACCGCTCCGGTTTCATGTCTCTTAACGTCACAATTCAAGCAATCGGTAGAGCAATAGGCCCGGTTTTTGCGGGAATCCTCTTCGGAATTTCGGGAATCGCAGCAGTTTGTTTCATCGGTGCTGCTGTAACTGTAATCTCAATAGCAATCTTCAGCTTATTCATCAATGTCAAATCTCGTAAAGCTTAATTATGTTCAAATCACAATTGGTAGTGGTGTTGATGTTAACCTTCCATTACCAATTACAAATCTTTCAAAATAGGCAACCGCGAAGAATAATTAAATATTTTGTTAATAACCCAAAATTGTTGTAGAGACGTAGCAGTGCTACGTCTCCCTTAATTTATGGTTGTCCGAAAATCGCGATCGCGTTGCGGAAGTTAAAAGAGAACGTTCTACTTCTGACGGTTTATTTATATCAATATTTTCTATAGTGCGATAAATTTCATCTGTTAGGACATTAAACTCGCTAAAGTCTCCACCAACTAACTTTAATTTGACTAACTGTAAATAATAATTCTTAGAATTTTTAGCTATAGCCCGAATGGTAGTTAATTTAAGTAATTCTAAATAAGCACCAAGCAGCCATAAAACTAAATATATTGACCATAATTTTTCATTCGCAAAAGACTTGTAAGCATTGCTAATTAATCCATCTGCCGAATTAATATATGCCAGAGTTGTTTCTTGCAAACATTTTTGTATATCGTAAGCTTGATTCGCGGTATGATGCAAATAGCTAAAATGACGTTTGATGCCGTGAGAAGTACCAATATGATTGAAATAATTCTCCGAGCTAAAAAAAGCTAATTCTGGAATATCGTAAATTTCTGCCATTGCTCGCATAGTTTCCGAAGTTTCCAAAATCATTGACTCACCAATTGCAAAACGAGGATGATTATTAGCTTCAAAAATAATTACAGAAAGTCCGTTACGAGCCAGAATTGCTCCTAATGTCGAACCAGCAATTCCAGAACCTATTATGGCTACATCGTATTTTTTCATGTTACAAATTAGTCAATTTTGGATTTGATTAATTACCAGTACTTACTTGAAAAAACGTGGTGTAAAAGCATTGCGGCTGAAATTACAATGGGAAACGCAGAGGAGTTAAAGGATTTGTTGTTCGACTGAGTGCGTAAGCGTGACTGATTCTGGCAAGAATGAATACTCCACCCAAAATAGCTACTGTAGTTTTATCAATACCGCTAAGTTCCAACAGAGCCAGCAAAATCAAGAATATCGGCGCATTTTCTATTAGATTTCCGTGTACGCGGATTTTTCTGGCTAGAACTTCATTTCCTCCGTCTCCAATCCCGACTTTATGTTTAAATCGTGCAAAACCAACTAAACCAGCTAAAAACACCTGTAGCAATGCAAGGATACTTGCACAACCTGCTGCAATGACTGGAAAATTCATTATTATTACTTCCTTAAAACCCTAATAAGGCTTGTCATAACCACTATGACGTTTTTGAAGCGATGAGAGACTAACCAAAAGTTTAGTTCTAAGTATGGGTTGAATTGTGTAGCTTGTTTAACTTAAACCAAATACACTTGCGTAAAATCTACTCTTTCCCTTCTCTTTAATAAGGAGAGGAGGTGAGGTAGAATTTGTATTGCATTTAACTAAAACCACTATAGTTGCTATTTCTCAACAATGTAGAGACTTTGAACCTATCCCACTAATAATATTTTTGCTGAAAAGCCCAAATATTTTTAAAGATAAAAGGGAAAATAATAAAAAATCAAAATTACAAAATCTCTAATTCTCTTGCTTTAGCAACTGCTTGAGAACGATTTTTGACTCCTAACTTGCCGTATATTCTATTTGTATGCCATTTAATCGTAGCTAAACTGACGAAAAGTTGATTAGCAATTTCTTGATTTGATAAACCTACCGACACATGATGCAAAACTTCTAATTCTCTTTCGCTCAAGGGTTCTATTAAAAGTTTATTTTTTAAGCTTTCTACTGAATTTGTATTTGTAGAAGCTGCGATTAGTTGGTTTACGTATTGCGGATATTTTTTTCGTAAAGCTGCTTTCTTTAATAAATTTAACATGGGTTTGTTTTTTTATTATTCCTATCTATTCCTATTACCCATACCAAATCTGCATATCCTCTGACACCCAACCCCTAAGAATAAATAACGAGTTAAAAAATCTGCGGGGAAAAATGTCAATTTCTACAATCGAAAGATTAAATCCATTTGTAAAAGAAGTAATTAGCAATCCTTATCCTTACTACAGTCGGTACAGAAAAGCAGATCCGGTACATTGGGGAGTTGCAGCAAATCCTAAGTTAGATGGTGCTTGGTATCTGTTCCGCTACCGGGATGTAATGAAGGTAATGGAAAGTCCTAAGTTTGGTAGAGAAGCTAGCAAAGTCAGAAATGATGGCGCAGGGGCACCAGTACCAAAGGCTTATCGGGGATTTAGTTCGATGGTGAGTAATTGGATGGTGTTCCGCGATGCACCTACTCATACTAGATTAAGAACTATTGTAAATAAAGTATTTTCTGCGAAAATGGTAGAGAATCTCAGACCTGCTATTATCGGAATCGCTGATTGTCTGCTAGATAGAGTTCATCTGCAAGGTGAGATGGATTTAGTTGAAGACTTTGCTTTTCCTTTACCAATTATGGTTATTGCAGATATGTTGGGTGTTGACCCCAAGGATAGACCTTTATTTAGAAAATGGGCTTTGGCTTTGCAACACGCTAGTGCTTCCCGATTGACTCCATCCCCGGAAGTGTACGAACAAGCGGAAGCAGCAACGCAAGGGTTTATTGAATATTTTAAAAAAGAAATTGCGAAAAGACATCAAGAACCAGGAAAGGATTTAATTACGGCTTTAGTTAAAGCTAGAGATGAAGGTAACAAATTAAACGACGAGGAAATATTAGCTACATGTATTCATTTATTAACTGCGGGTCATGAAACCACAGTCAATTTGATTAGTAAAGGAATATTGGCTCTATTGCGTAATCCCAGACAACTAAAATTGTTGCGATCGCACCCGGAATTAATGCCAGCAGCAGTAGAAGAGTTGGTAAGATATGATTCACCGGTACAGATGATTAGCCGTTGGGCTTATGAAGATTTTGAAATTGACGGTAAAGTAATTAAACGCGGTGATAGCGTTAATTTAATTTTGGGTTCGGCAAATCGCGATGAGGAACAATTTGAAAACCCCGACGAATTAAACTTTGAACGAGAAGCAAAGAAACATTCTGGTTTCGGAAGCGGAATACATTATTGCTTGGGTTCATCCTTAGCACGTGCAGAAGTCACCATTGCATTAAATACTTTAATTAATAGACTTCCTAATTTGACATTGAAAGAAGATTCCATTGAATGGGCAAATAATATAGTCTTCCATGGACCAAAGCATTTACAAGTTGGGTTTCGTTCGCCCAGAGATGCAAAAGGAATGTGGGGACACGACCATGTTTGATAATTGTTAATTGGGCATGGGGGGTGGATTAACCATCCCCCATGCTCAATATTATGCAATAGTACCGAAAGTCGCACCCAACTGTTTTAACCATTTACGATAGGTAATAGTAGAGCGGTCGCTAGGTAAATGATATTCATCTGCCAAGTTTAGGGGTAAACGTTTTGGTTTTTGAGATTCGATGGCTTGAATATCTTGTTCAATGACCGCAAATGTAAAGTTTTTAAATTCTTGGTGTGGAACTTCATAGTTAAAGACCATCCACCTCCAAACTAAACACTCTTCTTCTTCTGTAGGGGTAACAGTAAAGAATATAGCCATACGTTGAGATTCAGTTCCTCGACGCAAGCAAGCGGTTAGGGGACGCAGAACATGGAAGTTTACAGGGTCGTTGTCTCCTTGTCTTTCTGAATCTATATCCATGTTAACTTGCCAAGTGTTAACTTCATGAATGTGAATACCATCTCCTTTGAGTTCTACTGTGTAGGTACCTTGTTCTGGATAGTCTGAATTCCCCAGGGTCCCATTATGTATGAAAGGAACGTGATTCATATCTATGAAATTTTCTAGAGTACGTGGAGCGCTAGAACGATGGAGAACACCATCAAAGAAAATTTTGTTGTAGAATTCGGGGTTATCCCACTCTGCTAAAAACGGTACATCCTGTTGTGGTATCCCCAAACAAACCCATACCATTCCATAGCGTTCTTGAAGGTGATATGTCTTAACGCAAGCTTTTGAACGCTTTGATGGTATTTGCTCTGGATGAGCGGGAATATGAGAACATTTACCTTCACCGTTAAATGCAAGACCGTGATAGGAACAAACCAAATTATCTTTTTCAATCCATCCTTTTGACAAACTCGCTCCACGATGAGGACAACGGTCTTCCCAAGCTAAGGCTTCTTTACCATTACGCCAAAGTAATACATCTTGTCCTAATAATCTGACTTTGAGAATTTTACCTTCTACTAAATTCTCGGAGCTTGCTACCACATGCCAATCATTAATCATTTTAACTGACTCCATTAATTCCTAATTTATTTTCATGTAAGTTATTTAGAGTTTTAGTCTTTTTGTTTATGCAGTTATTCAGTCTTTGAAAATATGTCTTCATAAGCATTTGATAATTATTTCTAAGGTTTTCATGAAGAAAGTAAAATCTTGTATAGCTTGTAATACAAGGGTTGTAGAGTAAATTTTGTTTTAAATATGAGTGAAAAAAAAATAATTTAGAATGCAATTTTTTCCCAAATTATCCTTAATATTTATTCACGATTCTCAAAGCTAATACAATTATTGATTTAGCTTATATTTTGCGAAATATTAAGTATATATAGATAATATTTTGATATAAAAAACATTTTACTGCTTTAAATAAAGAGTTTGGAATGATAATGATTGCTAAAATGAAAAATTGCGAAATATTACAGCATTGAGAGAAAACTTTCCTTGGCGGTCTGTTCCATTAGTTTTGCTAGTCATCCGAGGTCTTTACCCTACACCTGAGCAAGAATAAAATTCCCGGTCTAATAGCATAAGTCCTATGAATCAGAAATAATATTTATATAGCAGCTTTCAGTTGAGTCCAATACACTCGGAACCTGACCCCATCCTACGGACACCCCTCTCTTCCCCCGTCAACTTCGGCTAGTAAAAAGAAAAATAGAGTTGATTTTCTGAAAATTTCAATCTGATGCATAAATAGAATTTTCTTACCCCTAGATATTCATTAAGGATAAAAAACCTGCTTTTACTTGTTTAGCAGAGGGAGATACGGAACGAGATAAGGGGATAAAGGGAAGAATTACTAACTCTTTTAATCCAAAATCCTTTCTTCGTAGCGTGTCCGAAGGACATAATCCAAAATCTAAAATTTAAGAGAGATTAATTATGAATGTACAAGATAAAACACAATCCAAAATCCAAGGTTGTCCTTTTCACAAAGAGAAAATTGGAGAGGAATATCAGCCTTTTGTTAATCCTCAATTAGAAGACCCTTATTCATTTTATGATTTTGCTCGAAGCGAACAACCTGTATTTTACAGTTCGGTATTGAGTGGCTATGTTATAACTCGCTATTCCGATATAATTTCTATTCTCAAAGATTCGGTTAAATACTCTTCCAAAGATAATTTACAGCCAATTGGAGAATACACAAAAGAAACCATCGATGTCTTACGTACCGGCTTTCCCTTCGTTTCCGATTTGGTGAATAGTGATGGCGATCGCCACAAGTTTTTACGTGCCCCTTTACAAAAAGCATTTGCACCGGCGAAACTAAAATCGATGGAAGGTTCTATTGCTGCAATAGTTAATAGATTAATTGATAATTTTATTAATGATGGTCGAGTTGACATCCTTGATAAATTTGCTTATCCCTTACCTTTGGAAGTAATTTTCACTCTCTACGGTGTACCCTTAGAGATGATACCAGATTTTAAACATTGGGGTTATCAAACTACAAAGTTATTTTCTTCAGCTTTAAGTCCAGAGGAACAGTTGGAATGCGCTCGTAGCTTTGTGTCAATTCAATATGCTGTGGCAAATTTAATTGAGGAAAAACGCTTTGCTCCCAAAGATGATTTAATCAGTACTATCATCGATTCTGAACTCACAACCCCTGATATGGTAATCGTTTTATACGGTTTGATAGTTGCAGGGCATAAAACAACTTCTCATTTGATAGGGAATGCATTAAAAGTCTTGTTGGAGAAACCCGGTTACTGGAAAGCAATTAGCGAAAATCCATCAATTATTCCCGCAGTATTGGAAGAAGCACTTAGATATGATGCTCCCATTCCTGCAATGATTCGGACTAATAACGAAGAAGTTGAAATAGCAGGAGTCAAAATTCCTGAAAATAGCAAATTATTTTTGATGTATGGTTCTGCAAATCGAGACGAAAATCATTATCAAAATGCATCAGAATTTGACATTAAACGCTTCCAAAATCAAACATCCGACCATTTAGCATTCGGTCATGGAGTACATCGCTGCATTGGTTCGGGTTTAGCTTTGATGGAAACAAGAATTGCTTTTGAATTGTTATCAAAAAGAATTCCCAATTTAAAAATTCAGCCAAATCAAGAATTGAATTACATTCCTACCTTGATGACAAGAGGTTTTACAAGTTTGATTCTCGAATGGTAATGGGTAATAGAGAAAATTAAATTTATTAACTCCTAACCTTTGACCTTTGACCTTTAACCTTTAACCTCTAACCTTAATCATGATTCAACAAAATAATACACAATCTACTAAAACCTGTCCTTTTCATGCAGGTAAAGAATATCAACCTTTCGTTGAACCACAATTGGAAAATCCTTATTCATTTTTTCAAATAGCTAGAAATCAAGAACCTGTATTCTATAGCTCCGTAGTCAATGCTTATGTAATTACAAAATACGAAGACGTTCTTAATATACTCAAAAATCCGACAATCTATTCTTCAGCGAAGAGCCTACAAACTGCTGGAGATATGACACCGGAAGCCGGAAAAGTATTACAGCAAGGTTTTCCTTTTGTATCTTTAATTAATAGCGATGGAGAAAAACACAGACGTTTGCGCTCTCCTTTTCTCAAGGTATTTGCTGCGGATAAACTGGCGAAAGTAGAAGGTTCAATTTATGCGATCGCGAATAGATTGGTCGATAATTTTATTAATGATGGCAGTGTAGAAATTGTCTCGAAGTTCGGTCATCCCTTACCCCTAGAAGTTATCTTAACTATGTATGGGGTACCTTTAGAAAAAATGGAGCAGGTGAAAAAGAGCGGTAGTGATATATCAATGTTCTTTTCATCCAAATTAACACCAGAACGTCAAATAGAATGCGCTCAAAGTTATGTTTCTTTGCAGCATTATATAGCAAGTTTAATCGAGCAAAAACGTTCCGCTCCTGGAAACGATTTAATTAGTCAATTATTAACCAGCGACTTGACTACACCGGAAATAGTTTTAATGCTATGTGAAATGATTATAGCCGGACATAAAACCAGTGCAAATTTAATCAGTAAAGCATTGAAATTACTTTTAGATACCCCAGGAGCATGGCAAGCTTTACATGAAAATCTATCGTTGATTCCCATAGCTGTAGAAGAAGTACTCCGATACGATACACCAGCTCAATCAATGATTCGAGTCACAACTCAAGAAGTGACAATTTCGGGAGTACAAATTCCTAAAGATAGTCGTTTATTAGTACTTTACGGTTCCGCAAACCGCGACTCTGAAAAATACGAAAACGCAGATAAGTTCAATATCGAAAGATTCAAAGATGCTCCTGTTGACCATTTAGCATTCAGCCACGGAACTCACCACTGTACTGGCTCCAACTTAGCTAGAAGAGAAGTAAGAATTGCTTTGGAAGTACTATCTCAAAGATTACCCAATTTACGAATAACTTCTAATCAAGAACTACATCATCTACCAATATTGACCAACCGGGGTTATGAAAGTCTTTACTTAGAATGGGATTAGCGCAGAGTTAGGAGGACAGGGTTATGAGTTATGAATTTTCTGTCTACTTCTTTGCTCCTCTTGATTATTTTTGCAATGACTAGAAGAGAAAGCTGTTTTTAACTTCATCGTAGGATACAAGCCCTGCCATTGATGGCAGCCCCCTAAATTCCCCAATAATGGGGACTTGAAATTATTTTTTTCCCATAATTGGGGGTTAGGGCGTGTTTTCAAGCCCCAACCGCTCTCAGGCTAAAGCCTGGAGCTACAGCTACAAAGCCCCCAAAGGGCTAAAAAACCAGATTTTTCTAGTCCGCGCAGGCGGACTTTGTAGGTATAGCCTCACCCTTATAGGGTGAGGAGTACTTTTGAATCAGCAACGCCAAAATTCTTATCAATCCCAAATTTATAAATATGGTGGGTGGTTACATTTTGACCATCCACCATTTGTTTGTAAAGTTTAGAAAAAGTAAGCAGAGATTTAGATTTAATTATTCAATCTCAAAAAGAATAACTATCGAAACTTCAAATGTAGGCATAAAAAATAATTAGAATTGATTCCTACATCGGAACAGAAGCCTAAACTGGGTTTGCTGGAATTCAATTCAATGTTTATTACAGTAATTATCAGCAGTAAGCATAAAAACCTATGTGAAATTCATCAATGTTTTTATTCCTTTAGGATTATTTGCAATTATTCACAAGAGTTATATAAAGGCTAGTGACGCTTATGAAACAGATACCAACTTTTCATAGAAATTGTCACTTTAGTGTAACTTTTAGTAAGCAAAATTATGGCAACTCAAACCAACACAACTCCTGAAGAAGAATTAAACCAACCACAACCACAACAAGCTGTAAACAACACTCCTCCGTCAGATTCCTCTGCCGGAACAGAAGCTGACACTCCTGCTGCCGGAACAGAAACCGATGCACCTGCCGCCGGAACAGAAACCGATACACCTGCTGCCGGAACAGAAACCGATACACCTGCTGCCGGAACAGAAGCTGACACACCTGCCGCCGGAACAGAAACCGATACACCTGCTGCCGGAACAGAAACCGATACACCTGCCGCCGGAACAGAAGCTGACACTCCTGCTGCCGGAACAGAAACCGATACACCTGCTGCCGGAACAGAAACCGATACACCTGCTGCCGGAACAGAAGCTGACACTCCTGCTGCCGGAACAGAAACCGATACACCTGCTGCCGGAACAGAAACCGATACACCTGCTGCCGGAACAGAAACCGATACACCTGCTGCCGGAACAGAAACCGACACTCCTGCTGCCGAAACAGAAACTGATACACCTGCTGCCGGAACAGAAGCTGACACACCTGCAAATAATGCTGGTCTAACCGCTCAAAACGATAGCTATACCGTTGCTTCCGGTCAGCCTTTAAATGTAGATGCAGCGACAGGGGTATTAGCAAATGATACGGGTGCCGAAGGTGCAAATTTAAGGGCTACGGTTGTCGATGCTCCCGATAGCGGAAGCTATACCTTTACTAGCGATGGGTCATTTACCTACACTTCCCTCGATGGATTTAGTGGAACAGATACCTTTGTCTATACGGTTAGTGACGGTCAGTCAACCTCCGAACCTGCCACTGTAGAAATTAATGTTGAAGCTCCACCACCAGGAAGCAATACCGCTCCGGTAGCTCAAAACGATAGCTATACCATTGCTGCTGGTGAACAGTTAAATGTAGATGCTGCTTCAGGAGTATTATCCAACGATACTGATACCGAGGGCGATCGCCTAACAGCTACGATTGTTAGTAATCCGACTAATGGAGGCTATACATTTACCAGCGATGGCTCTTTTGTATATACTCCTTTAGAAGGATTTAATGGAACCGATAGCTTTGCATATACAGTTAGCGACGGTCAGTCAACTTCCGAACCTGCAACAGTAGAAATTAATGTCGGAGCACTCACAAATACCGCTCCAGTTGTTCAAAATGATGTTTACACTGTTGGTTCTGGCGCAGAGTTAAATGTAGATGTTGCTTCGGGAATATTAGCAAACGATACGGATGCTGAAGGGAATAGATTAAACGCTACGATTATTGACCCCCCCGACAACGGTAATTTTAACTTTACTAGCGACGGTTCATTTACCTACACTTCCCTACAAGGATTTAATGGAACCGATAATTTTACATATACAGTTAGCGATGGTGAATTAACTTCTGAAGTCGGAACAGTAGCAATTAATGTTGGAAATGTAACCGAACCAGAACCGACACCAGAACCAACACCGGAACCAACACCAACACCACAACCACCAGAATCAGCAACCGGGAATATTGTTAATGTTGTCTTTGACGCAAACCCAGACAATGTAGTCAGCAGTTTGATTTTCGATGCAACTCCCACGACCGAGGGAACCAATATCGTTGCTAGACTGACTGATGATATGGTCGATTTAGGAACAGATGCAGCTTTTGACAACCTCGTAGGCTTTTACGAAATCGCAGATACCAACGGTTCTATAGATACTAATGGTGACGGTATAGGTGATATACTGCCGGGACAAGAAGGTTATGCACTAGCCGCAATTGAAAATCGGATTAACAATTTTGTCTTAGAAGCTGGTTCTTCCGGAGAAGAAGATGAAAACACCTCAGTGGAAGAATTTGGAACTGTAATTCTTGAAGGAGGTAATTTGTATGCTCCCTTTATCATTGCTAACGGTGGAGAATTAGGTTTTGACGGTTTTGTCGAAAGTGAAGCTAGTGAAGGCAATGCATTTAACAACGCTGCTGAATCTATTGATGATGCAGTAGCTTATTTCGGTTTTACCGCAGCTAATCCCGACGGGGTTGCACATTTACAAGCCCGTGGGAATAATATTTTCGGTTTTGAAGACCTTCCCGCGAATCTTGGTGAAAGCGACAATGACTTTAACGATGCCGTGTTTGGATTTGATTTCTCGGTAGGTTAATTTCGTTGATTCAATTTTCCCCCTTTTTTGTTGAAGGGGGGATTTTTGTTTATTTCCCTATCGGTTTGGAGAAGATTGTTGAAGGAAAAAACCGCAGAGTACGCAGAGTCAAGAGAAGTGCTTATTTTGTAGACTATTCCGACAGCGGAACAGTAGATAAGCTGCTACGCATTTAATTCATATAATTGAAGCGAGCAAGATGCATGGTGATAGCTTCCGTGTTGCTTGCGATATTTTTTAACCTCAACTCTCCTCACCTCAATTACTTCCTCAGCGTTCCTCTGCGTTTAAAAACTATTGCGATAGCACATTAACAAAAAATATCTTCTCTAAAACCTCTTCCCCCAGCGCTCTGTGCCTTCTCTGCGCTTTTTTTAATTAACTTTCGGCTCTGCTTACGAGATTAATTGAAACCTTAGAAATGTTGGGTTTCACTTCGCTCAACCCAACCTACGAACTATTACCTATTACCAATTCCCAATGCCCAATTACCCAAACTGCATAAACTAATTATCCCAACTCCTACTTAAATAATGAAGGGATAATTTAACCAGTAGGAGCAAACGTGAACGCATCGATTAAAGCAGAGCAGAAAAATACACAAAATATTGCTCAAGATAAAAATCTTTACATCATTATTGGTGTAACGCTGATATCTATTATGGGAGGGCAAACTGTCGCGCCCATATTGCCTTCCTTAACGGAAGTATTTAATGTCTCTACCAGGGAAATTGAACTGGTGATGACGCTTTTTGTATTACCCATTGGTATTGCAACTCCTATTTTAGGAGTATTAGCAGACCGTATCGGGATTCGCAAAGTTTTAATTCCGGCTTTAATATTGTTTGCGATCGCGGGAGCTTCGATTGCTTTTGCAAATACTTTCACTTCTGTAATCGGATTGCGATTTGTGCAGGGGCTTGGTGCTGCTCCTTTGGATGCTTTATCCTTAACGATGATTGCTATGCTTTACCAAGGCAGAATGCTGGGTACGGCAATGTCTATCAATGCTGCTGTTATCGGAATATCTTCAGCGATTTATCCTTTGGTGGGTGGAGCATTGGGAAGTCTGAGTTGGTCGTATCCATTTTTACTTTCGGTTTTGGCTTTTCCTTTGGTAATGCTGGTGATAATGGTTTTAAAATTACCCGCAAAACCAGCCACAGCCAAAAAGGAAAGTTTAAAGGTTTATCTTAAAGGTACTTGGAAAAGCGTTAATAACCGTTCCGTTTTGGGATTATTATTCGCAGTCGGCTCCATATTCATGATTCAATTCGGTGCGTTCATTACTTACGTACCAATTTTTGCAGGGGTTGAACTGGGTTCTTCTGGATTCGTCAACGGAATTATTTTATGTGTAATGTCTTTGGCTGTTGCTATAAGTGCTTCTCAATTGGGATGGTTGATTCAAAGGTTTTCGGAAATTACTTTAATTAAAGCATCTTTTATTCTCAGTGCTGTAGCATTAGTAATGATTCCTTTCATGCCCAATCCTTGGATGCTGTTAATTCCTAATGTTTTATTTGGTATTTCTTTAGCATTTGCTTTACCATCATCTCAAGCATTATTAGCAGGACTTTCTGCCCAAGATTCCCGTGCTGGATTCATGGCAGTTAATGCCAGCGTCCAATCTTTAGGGCAAGCATTAGGTCCGATACTCGGAGCTGTAGCAATTACATTCGGTGGAATAAAAGTTGTCTTCCTCACGGCGGCTGTTTATTCTGTAATAGCATTTTTCATCTTCAATATTCTAATAACTCCCAAACAAACACAACCTGTACCAGTTGTTAGCGAATTAACCGAAGAATTAACATTTATTCCCGCAACAGATTCACCGACAATTTTACAAGCGCCAGTTGCTCAGTTAGTTCATACTCTGACAAATCAAGTTATCGATCTACCGGAAGTTCCTGCATTAATTAATATTGGCAAACATCGGGATCGCTCTTTTGGTATAGACGTTTCTAATTTACCTAACTCTGAACTTGTTTCTCGAAATCATGCTCAAATCAAATTTGATGGAGAAGATTATTATATTCAAGACATGGGAAGTTCTAACGGTACATATATTAATAAATATCCACTTTTACCAGGTATTTGGTATAAGTTAGGACCAGGAGTCAAACTTGGTTTGGGTAAGCGTGACATGATAGCGTTTATATTTCAGTTTAGTTAGTTTTAATTAATAGTTAAATGAACTAATTAAATAAACGCACGGGTTTGGAATCAATGTTTTGAGCAATACTATTAACTCTATTAACCACACTAATCATATATTTATAATCGGGAGGTGACGCATTTGGAATATATCTAGTTTCTTGAATCAAAGAAGTAGGAGCTTGTTTCAAATAATTGCGAATTAAATCGGCGCGTTTTCTTTCCACAAGCGGACTGCATAAAAGAGAACCAGGAGGTACTTGATGAGAATCGGTAAATAAAATCTGAAACCGTGAAGAATTGAGTTCTCTTTCATATGTATTAAACTCTGTCGATGAAAGAGCAGCAGCATCAACTTCACCTGCTGACAACAATTCTAAAGCCGATAAAGGTGAGGCAGCAAATTTGACGGAGGCTAACGTTAAACCATACAGATTGAAAAGGGGAAAATAATAGCCAGTCGCAGAACCTTGTTGTCCTAAAGCTAGCCTTTTTCCTTGTAAATCTTGAAGTTTATTTAAACCACTGCCTTGATTTACAACAATTACAGAACGCGAATTAATACCCAATTGTAAAGGAAACATAGGCCAATATTGATGTTTATCAATACCTATTGCAGCTAAACCAGGAGTAGAAAAAACTAAAGACCAAGACCTACGTTTCATACGTTCTATTGCTATTCTTTCATTAAAAGCTGGCTCAAGTTCAATCATCGTCTTCATTTTTTCACTTAAATACTGACGAAAATCTTTAAATTTTTCTATAGTTTGTTTGCCTTGCCCGTAACCAATTACACCAATGGCTAAACGTCGATTTATTGGTCCTCCTGTGGTACAAGCTGCTATAGCAAACAGCATTTGTGAAATAAATATACGTCTAGATAATTTAGATTTCATTTAATTGCCATGCAATAAAGAACACTGATATTATTCAAATCATACCAAGGTATTGTTGAACGTTAAATAAATCTTTACAGTCAAAGATTTATAAGATTTGCGACTAACAACTAGCAGGTAATAACTAAAATCATGAAAATCGGAACTAAAGTTACTTTAACTCTAATATTTGTCTTTGCTATTGGTATTTTAATTAGTGGACTTTCGCTATCGAATGTATTAGATAAAAAAGCTCAAAATGAGATCAATGGCAAAGCTTTAGCGCTAATGGAAATGAATAATTCCGTGAGAAACTATACCAATGAGCGAGTACAGCCCTTATTGTTACCAAAAGCGGAAAGCCAAGAAAGATTTATTCCAGAATCAATACCAGCTTTTTCAGTTAGAGAAATCTTTGAATATTTTCGTAATAATCCAGAATACGCCAGTTTTTTATTCAAAGATGCAATGTTAGACCCTACTAATTTACGAGATAAAGCTGATGATTTTGAAGTTAAAATTATCAATCAATTTCGTAACCAGCCGAATAAGAATACTTTATCTGGTTTTCGCAACATTTCAGGCGCAAATCTTTATTATACTGCCAGACCTTTTCAGTTTGAAAACGAAAGTTGTTTGCGATGTCATAGTACTCCTGAAAAAGCTCCTAAAAGTCAGATAGCGACTTATGGAAGAGAGAATGGTTTTGGATGGAAGTTAAATGAAATTATTGGGACTCAAATAGTTTATGTGCCCGCTGAAAAAATTCTTACAAGTTCTTATAACTCATTTGTTTTAATTACAGGAATTGTGGTGGTAATTTTTGCAGTAGTAGTTTTGCTCATGAATCTGTTGCTGAAAACAACTGTATTACAGCGAATTAAGAGAATTTCTAAGGTTGCTGAAGAAGTTAGCGTTGGCAATATGGATGCTAATTTTGGCAGACAAAAGAAAGATGAAATTGGCGATTTAGCCGAAGCTTTTGACAGGATGAAATATAGCTTAGAGATTGCAATGAACATGTTAAATAAAAAAAGAAATAAAGATTAGTTTTTGTTGAAACAATACAGGTTTTGGATTAATTACAGTCAATGAAAAATCTAAAACATAAAATCCAAAATCTAGATTTTCCAAACATTGCCAGAAAAAATTATTGAACCTCATCATAAGATTATGAAAATCGGAACAAAAGTCACCTTCAGTCTGATAATTGTCTTTATCATTGGTATCTTAATTAGTGGGTTTGCTCTATCAAGCGTATTAGAAAACAAAGCTGAAAGGGAGATTGATGGTAAAGCTGAAGCTTTGATGGCAATGAATAATTCAATTAGGACTTATACAAACGATAAAGTACAGCCTTTATTGTTACCTAAACTACTAACTCAAGAAGAGTTTATTCCCGAAGCTATACCAACTTATGCTGTGAGGGAAACCTTTGACTTTTTTCGTAAAAGTTCGGAATTTGCCAACTTTTTCTATAAAGACGCGGCATTAAATCCTACTAATTTGCGGGATAAAGCCGATAGTTTTGAAACTAAAATCGTTAATAGATTTCGACAAGAGCCAAAAACAAAATCTATATCTGGTTTTCGCACCATGTCTGGAACAAAACTGTATTACACCGCGAAACCTTTCCAAATAAAAAATGAAAGTTGTCTTCGATGTCATACAACATTAGATAAAGCACCAAAAAGTCAAATAAACACTTATGGTACAGAGAATGGTTACGGATGGAAATTAAATGAAATTGTAGCCGCTCAAATTGTTTATGTACCTGCCGAAAGAATTATGCGTAATGCTCGTAGCTCTTTTGTTACAGTTATTTCGGTTGTAGCTATGATTTTTGCTGCTGTAATTGTCATAATGAATCTGTTATTAAAGAGAACTGTGCTTCAGCGAATCAGAAAAATTGCCACAGTCGCCGAACAAGTTAGCGTTGGTAATATGGATGCTAGTTTTGGCAAGCAAAATAAAGATGAAATTGGCGATTTAGCTGAAGCTTTTAACCGGATGAAATACAGTTTAGAAATTGCTATGAACATGTTGAATAAGAAGAATAAATCGGATTAGGTAATTGGAGATGGGGCATTGGTAATTGGTAATTGGTAATCTGTTCGCCAAACCAAAATTGCTGGGTAGAAGAGAAGGGGAGGGAGTGAGTATAATTCGTAATTCATAATTCGTGAGGAAGAAAATAAAAAATCATCATTCCATCCCCAATGCCCAATGCCCAATGCCCATTCCCCATTACCAACTATTCTTGCAATATGCGCTGTTTATATTCCTCAGCCATTCCAGAATCGGGAATATTCTGCGCTAGTTGATTGACGAATTCTTTGGCTGAAATTTGCGGATTGGATTCTAATATCCCCTCAATGATAAAATTTGCTATAGGGCCAATTAAATAAGTTAAGTCTTGTTCGCATCTGCTGATAAAATTCTTGTCAATGGTTGGATATGCTATAACTGGAGATTTCGCTAACTCTAACTGACTGTTAATGCTTGCTTCCTCTAAGATAGTTGTTGCTTGATTTTTGAACTGCGTTTTTTGTTGCAGTGATATATATTCAGTTAATTGCTCGATTAGTTCTTGATTGTTTGCTGATTTTTGAATAGATTGTTGCAATAATGTTGGCGCAATGATGCCAATAGAACGTTTTAATAAATTTTCTAATTCGGTATATTGTTCGGAATTTATAGTTAATTTTGTTTGGAGCGCGGATGGTGTTTCGAGTTTAGTAACTGCTTTTACCGGAGTGGGAGTCTTTTTAGGTATTTTGAACGCTATTTTATTAGTTGGGGTTTGTTGAACTTCTGCAAATATCTTGCTAATACCACCAGGTAAAATATCAATGATTGCTTGGGTACCGGAAAACCAACTTTGTAAATTTATACCTTTATTGTGCAAAGATTTTTGCAATTGAGTTATCCATTGAGCAACCGGTAATCCAAATCGAGGATTTGCCTTTTCTAAACTTTCGATCAAGTTTTGAGAAAAAATTTCCGATTTATCAATCGATGCTTGCGTAACGATTAAACATTGTCCGTAGTCGGTGCCGCACTGTAAATCTTCTATCCAATTTTGCGCTACACCAAGCTCTGAATCCGGGCTGACTAAATTCAAGATGACTATTTGCTGTGTTTTTTGAGCTTTACGCAATATTTTTCTTAAAAAACAGCGGCTCAGATGCACTCCATCACTTAAAATTAATCTGCCGTCTCCATCTTCAGTTTCCTTAACACAACCCCGTAAATAAAGTAAACAGGTGGATATGTTGTCAACACCTCCTATTTTTTTACCGTGTTGCGCCATTAAGTCTTCACTGGTTTGAGTAAATTTTTGAATTGCTCCTTTAATATCCGCCCAGTTTTGATTTTGCTGATGAAAACACTCCACCTCAAAATCACCAACACTAGCTAAAAGTTGACTTATTTTATTGCTCGAATCTCGATTTATCAAACCATCAGCGACGAAAGCACGTCTTAACTTTTGACGATTAACTTTCTTAGGCTTATATCCGACAATTAATTCCCCTACACCTTCCACAATTCTTTTGGGTGTCTGCTGGGGATACTCGGGATAAAGCTTCCTATCACCACGTTGTAGCTTTTGCTGATTGATTAAACGTACTTGATGATTTAATTTATCTATATATTGTGTTGTTTGCCGATAAACATATTTATATAATCCGTCAGCATCGATGAAACCACTGCTATCAGCAGCTTCCCCCGAAAACCCCTTCATTAAATAATAAGTAAAAACCCCATGCCCCAACTCGGGAAATTCCCAAGATTTTTGTCCGCGATCGCAACTAAGTAAAGCACAAAATCCCTTGCTTTGAGAAGCTCGCTGTCTCAAAACGCTCATTAATTGCGGAGTCGAGTTACTCACCGGAGTTTCTGCATCTCTGGAGCTACCGGCACCAGCACCCAACAATGCCATATCACCACTATGACAGGTATCCAAACATAATAACTGTTGCTTTGCAGGACTTTTACTCAACATTTCGACTAATTCCTGCATCGGCAAACCAGTACTTAACAAATTATCTTTATCAGTATCTGAAAAACACAATACAGCTTCTTGAGTACCGGGCTCTAGCATCCCATGTCCGGAAAAATAAAGCATTATCGAGTCATTAGGCTGAGAATACAAAATTATTTTCTTTAAACTTTCGCGAATATTCTTTAAATTGGGCATTTTTGAGGCAAAATCGTGATGCACCACAATTTCTTTACAGGGGAACCCTTCAGTAGCTTTGACAAGCGACTCTTCCAATCCCTGACAGTCTAAGGCTGGGTAACGCAAAGAAGGTAAGCCAATATCTTGATATTCGTTGACACCTACCAACAACAGCCAAAGCTTGGATTCTCCTGATTTTAATGTATAACTGGAATCGCTAGAACCTATACCTAGAGGAGCCATATTTTTAACCTCTTAATTCATTCTTCTATAGTTAATGGGATTTTTATGACTTATTTCTTAATCATAATATTTATTATTTGTCAACTTGCAATCGCAAATAGTTAACAATTTAATTTATACAATCTAGCTTACAAGTAGTCCATATAGAAAAGTGGTGTGATACCAATAAGCCTATTAGGGACTTAACTTTCGTACAACTGCCATCTATGAAGACTTGTCAATGTTTGGGTAAATACCCAATCAACTTAAAGATAATCTGCAATCGAGAAGAACTAGAGAAGAACTAGAGAAGAATGTTTTTAAATTCGATATGGCTCGTAGCAACGCCTGCCATTTACAAGCAAAAGGCAATTCATAAACACTAAGAACAATAATTAAAGATTTTTTAAGCAATTGCACCAATCATCCTCTAACATAAATTTCCCTATTTATATATAGGGCATAGAACCAAGGGATTATGCAGTAGAGCAATATTTGTTGCCTACTCTGAATCAAAATTTTATATTATTTATATACCAAGAAGTATTGACAAAACTGATTTGTTCGTAACAACTTATTCGTAGTTAATCGTAAATACATCAAAAAAATATTTTTAGAGCAAATAGTTTAGTTTTATTAGGTATAGCTTAAAAACAGAATCTACTATATTAGTAGCAGTATTTATGATGTTGATATGCATTTGTGAGTGGTAAAGTTTATGCGTTCTCGTAAAGGAATTACCGAATTATTTGCAACTTTTTTGCAATTTGACGCTGATAGAGTAGTTGGTTGGGCTACTGATGCCAGACTGCGTAGAAACATTACTAATCGTCAAAACAAATTGTCACAACCAGAAGATTCGGAAGATTTTTGGGTATCTTACTGGTATAAAGAATGGCAGTCTCAAACGAAAAATCTCGCAAGCGGACATTTATCGGCTTATTTGCAAGAAGTTTGTTATTGGGCTGCGAATAAAACAGCTACTAATTTTTCTTCGGGGCAATTTACTTTATCCGATTGCTTTCAAGCGATTGTCACCAAAACTGACAAAGTTTTGCAGGGTTTCAAGCCCGATATGGGTTTTAATATCAAAAATTATGCCAGTGCGATTTTCAGTAGCGAACTTAAGGAGTTACTGCGCCAGCAGAAAGAAGTTGATATTTCTACCGATTGGCGACTTTTACGTAAATTAACTCAAAAGCGTCTGGTAGAATCTTTAGAAAATGCTGGACTCCACGGACAAAAAGTTGAAAGTTACGTACTACTTTGGAAATGCTATCAAGCTTTGTATGCTCCCCGTAAAGAAAAGGGTACTCGCAAACTAGCAAGACCAGATGATACAGTATGGCAAAGTATTGCTCAGCTTTATAATAAAGAGCGTCAAACTCAACTTTCCAAATCTGGCCCGGAATGTAGCGGGCAAGCAGCAGAAAAATGTCTGCTTTCTTGTGCTAAAGCTGTCAGGGCTTATCTTTATCCCAACATGGCTTCCTTGAATGCAACCACCGGAGACAATGGAGGAGAATTTCAAGATATTCTGCCCCAACTCAGGCAAGATTCTTTACTTTCAGAAATAGTTGTTCAAGAAGAAATTGAAGAAAGAAAATCTCAGCAATCCCAAATTAGCGATGTATTAATTGCCGCGATCGCAGAATTAGACGAGCAAGGGCAAAATATCATTAAATATTATTATCAAGGAAATCTCAAACAATCCCAGATCGCAAAGGAATTAGGAGTTAAACAATACACCATATCTCGCCGTTTGAGTAAATGCAAAGAAGCATTATTGATAAAGTTGGCTACTTGGACAAAAGAATCGATGCATATTTCTTTAGACTCGTCGGTACTAGATTATATGAGTACAGTTTTGGAGGAATGGTTGCAAAACTACTACAAACCTGAAGATTCAAATTGAACTGTTAAAGAAGATCGCATTAATTTTATTATTCTCAAGAGGAAGCCAAAAGTATGACATTTGATTTAGAAACGCTAAGCCTGAATAGCCCTACAAACCTGTGGTTAGAAATTCCTGAAAACCAGCAAACCAAAATATGGGAACAAAGCCAAGCTTTTTCTACAGATAATCGTCGCTGGATGGCTTATCTCAACCGCTTGAGTTTAAAAACATTTTTACCTTGGTTTAAAGAGGAATACGCTCAAAACGCCAAAGTTTTTCCTAATTCAGCAACTCTACCCAGTGTCTGGGAAGTTACTAACGGTACCGGCATTTGCTTTAACGGTAAAAAATTAGTATTGATTCCCAGCGAAGCTTTAGATATATCGGAATTACGAGTTCCCCAAGAATGGGTTGATATTCCTAGCTGGAGTGCAGATTATTATGCAGCAGTGCAGGTAAATGTAGAAGCAGGATATATCAGAATTTGGGGTTATACATCCGCAGTAAATTTAAAAGAAAAAGGAACTTACGACGCTAACGAAAGAAATTATTGTTTGAATAAAGAAGATTTAATTTCCAACTTTAGTATTTTACGGATAGCGGCTCAAGTTTGTCCCGAAGAAATTACCAAAACAGAAACTGTTCCGTTAGCAGAATTGTCCGCAACTCAAGCAGAAAATTTAATTGCACGTTTGGGAAATTCCCAATTAATTAATCCCCGTCAAGCAGTACCTTTTACAATGTGGGGAGCGCTTTTAGAACATGGAGGTTGGAGACAGGGATTATACGAAAAACGTCAGGGAATGCAAAGACAATGGTCAATTCGCCAGTGGATGCAAACCGGAGTTTCAGAATTCGCCCAGCAATTTGGTTGGGGAAGCGTAGATTTACAGCCTAGTTTGGCAAGCTCCAGAGGTACCGAAGCACCAACCCAAGAAACAACTTTAATCAAAAAGATTACTATATCTGGCTTAGAATATCATTTATCAGTAAAACTCAGAAGCAATAATCAAAATAGAATTTGGCGATTTGAATTAAGAAGAGCCACCGTAGGAGAAATGATTCCCGTCGGCGTAAAATTAATGCTATTAACCGAAGACTTGCAGCCATTCGACGGCAACCAAGCCCAAGCCAAAAAACCCGTAGAAAGAATTTATGTAGATGTAGCCTTGGGTGGAGAAGAAGAAGCTTTGGTATGGAAGACAGAACCCGTATCCGATGATTATGAATATGAAACTTTGTATTTGTAGGAGTTGGTTTTGCTAAGAAATTAAAGGCGGGCAGGGATGCCCGCACCACAAGAGTAATTTGTAGGTTGGGTTACGTCTAACCCAACATTGCATCGTCGGTATTTTTAAATATCTATCCACAATTACTGCTTTATTCTTTATAAATTAAATCTCTTTTTATTGTTACTGATATTATTTCTGTTTGCATCTGAATTATTTAAACTTCCTTTTTCTCAGCGCTCTCTCCGCTTTAAATGTAGGGTGTGTTGTCACCGAGTGCAACGCACCATTACTCGTTATGAAAAATAAGTTTTAACTCAGCAAGACAAATCTGTCAAAACACTATAGTAACCCGTATTATATTCTCTTCTTTTTTGTTCAATATTTTCACCTGCTCTAACATAAATAGGTTTATAATTTCCATCTTGAGCATCGTATACCACAATTATATGAATTGCTTTTTGCAGTTACAGGATAAAAGCCGATGGCGAATTCAAATTAAAATATATGAGTTGAACTAAATTCTATTCCAACAATCTTGATTGTTAAATATAGAAGGATTCCAAGAAAAAGAAACATACGTTATAAATATATCTGTATCAGTTGATGTAAGATAATCTGAATCATATTCTAGTTTATAATTATTATCAAATGTTTTTCTTAAAAACTTGTTAGATATTTGTTTGGATATTTTAAAAAATTTTGCTTCTTCTTTTTGCATGTTTTCATAAATGGATAAAGCATGTTTTTCACTATCGGAAAAACATTGTGTAGACCCTTTTTTAATAACATATGTTACTGTCTTATTTTCACTATTTTTTAAATTATTTATATTAATTTGATTTTCTAAATAAAATATTCTTAGATAAAAAAATAGTTCTGCATTTTCAAAACAAAAATTTATATCCTTTTTTTGTTTTAACAATTTATAGCAATAAGTTTCTAGTATAGAAGCTATAAATCCTTTAGTACATATACTTTTTATCTTTCTATATGGATTAATGATTGTAAATATATTTGTACTTATGTTACTATGTTTATTTAGATATTCAAAACATTTATTTCTAGCTTTTTTAAAATCAGCTATAGATTCTTTTATTTTTTGTTCGGGAACATCCGTATTTTTAACTTCAAATCTTAAAGTTTGTAATCCTGATTCAATCAGACTATTAATTTCTTCATAAATTTCATTTTGTGGATTAATTTTACTAAAAGGAGCTAGTATTAATCTACTTATTCTATAACCGGCTTTGACTTTATTTTTATTTTTGTTACCTTCAAAGGCAAAGTCAAAATATACGTCTAATAACTTTCCTAACAGATTTAGAATAATATCAATATTTATTAAATTCTTTTCTTTAAACTCGATTTTACTTTTTCTATTATCTTTGTTTGAAAATAAATTTTCAATAGATTCCATAACCTCCATAAAAGCTTCGTGTTTCATAATATTTTTCAGGGACTACTAAATTTTTAAGGTATAAAATTACATAGTGTATATTCTCATAACTATATTAGAATTTAGAAGCTTTTTAAATACAATTAAAAAAACAAAAAACAAAAAACTATCTGGCGTTGCATAAATGTGGGATGAACTAGCGTCTAAAACTATTAATATTCCGCTCAAAATATAGCTAAATCATCCCATGATTAAGCAACACCAAGTCCGATTAATTACTTACTATATAACTCAGGGCAAATAAATTGTTTTTACCAATTACCAATTACCAACTACCAACACCCACAGATATAATAAGCGTTTCACCGGACATGATATTACTCCTTAATAATCGCGTTTGCGGTATCTGTTAAGAAATCTATCCAGATTACGCTCCGCTAAAGCCGCGATGGTAAGGGAAGGGTTGGTACAGGCTGTAGAACCTGGAATAAAAGCACCATCAACGACAAACAAATTACGATAACCGCGAACTCGTCCATAAGGACTGCATACAGCGCCAATTGTTGCACCACCAAGGGGATGAGCGGTAATGCTAGCATCTGGTTCAACAGCTAAAGTTGTGCCGTTAGCTTGGTTTAGCCGTTGGAAAAAATCTAAATTAGCCTTTTTAATTTTCTGATTGTTAGCAGAGTTCTGAGGCCAAACTAAATCGGCTGTTTTGGTAGAAGCATTATAGTTTAAAGAACCCTCCGGCTTGGTAATAGCAAGACTCACACCAGTATAAACGCCTTCAGGAACATTAGGAAAAGGTATTTGTTCAAATACCAAAGGGGCTATAGGGTTGTCGAAGTCCTCAATTACTGTAGCCGCAGGTCCCCCCTTTGTAGGATTGGTTTGCATTGAAGTAAGAACAGAAGCAAGTATATCTCCATTAGTCCCCCATCTTTTTCCTACTTGGTTATTAATACGGCGCAATTTTCCATTATTTTTAGCACGTAATAAAAGTTCTGTGGTTCCAATAGAACCAGCTGCTAAAAATAGATATTTACAAACAATAGTTTTTTTCTCAACTACATTTCCTTGCTCGTCGATTTTATTGCTTCTGATGCGAAAACGTCCGCGACTTGCTTCTTCTATGTCAATAACGACATGCAGAGGTCGTATCTCAACGAAGCCAGTAGCCTCAGCCATCGAAAGATAATTGCGGTCTAAGCTCTGTTTTGCTCCACTGTTGATGCCATAGTATACTTGACCGTCGATAGCAGAAGGAACTTTTGTTCCAGCAATCTCCTGCCGAACAATATCCCAATCCACATTCATATCAAGCTTGCGGGCTTTTAAATTAGCTTTCGCTGCTTGTTCCAAAACTATACGACTGGTTAAATAAAATGGACTTTGCAGGATATCATCGGGTATGGGGGAAGGTTTCAGAATCGAACGCACCCTTGGATAATAAACTCTATCGAGTTCTTCGTAATTTATGCTCCGAGAAAAAGCTCTATAAAAAAGTTCTTCAGTAGGCTGATAGGTTACTGCGTTATATACAAGGGAGCCACCACCTACCCCCGCTCCCCGCAAAACGTTAACCCCATCACCTTTCTTGATATCCAGAACTCCTGTGTATACATCAATAGGAGTTTCTCCAAATATGATTGTAGTTGGACTCAACCAAGTAGAACGACCATCGGGTTTATCATAGGTAGAAAAAGTATCACCTGCCGTACTTATGGGCCATCGTCGTCCGCGCTCCAGTACAACCGTCTCAATCCCCGCTTCAGCAAGCCTTAAGGAAGCTACCGCTCCACCAAAACCGCTACCAATAACCACAGCCTCTACACGTTCTTCCGAGCCTTCAGCAAAAGTCGCGATGTTGTAATAACCGATACTTGCAGTAGCCGCAAGAGTTGCTTGAAGGAACTGACGACGCTTAAATTTAGGATGCATATTTAATTTCCTGACTTACTTATTAATTGTTTTGATTGAATATTTGTTCCCATTAATTCTATGGGTAAAATTTTTGCTCAATTATGCAGTCTTAACTTAAAGTTTTTTGCAACGCTAAAATATATACTTAATAAGAGAATTTCACGTTTTAATTTTGTTGTCTTGCCAATTTGACATTTATTTACAATCAAAGCAAGCAAAGTAGTGTATCACAATAGATTTAGAAAAACATTTTAATTGGTATAAAAAAACAATAAAATAAAGACGTTGTCCTATAACGTCTCTACATAATTTCGGAATCTATTATTTAACTAACTGGGAACATCCCGATTTTGAACAAATATTTTACCCGACACCCTGCAAGGGTGCGGCTATATGAACGAAGCCCCTGAGCCGCACTTCGTGAACGGGTATCTCTCTTCGAGAGACGCTTCGCTAACGCGCTTTTTGGGGGAACGCCACTTGCTACAACGCGGGAAACCCGCGCAACGCAGTGGCTCCGGAAACCGACACCCCCTTGCCTTGTCTCACCACCTTTGTGGGCTACTAAGATTCTTAGCCCACGCAGGTGGGCTTTGTAATATTAGCCCCAGACTTATAGTCTGCGGGCTTTTTGCCGCCATTGGGATGCTCCCGAAACTGCTGCTACATGTTAAATTCAATCAGCTATTTCAAAAACCTTGCCAATTCTTGCAACTTCCGCCAAGGTTCCCCATCTTTCATCGCATCCTTAGCCATCAAGACAGCATCAGCAAAAGTTTGTAAATAATCACCAGTATCTGCAACGGCTTCACCCACATATAATGCTAAAGCAGCATTCAAAGCCACAACATCTTGCTGTTGTTGGGTACCTTTACCTTGTAAGACTGCTTTAAGTATGGTTGCATTCTCTTGAACTTCTCCACCTTTTATGCTGCTAATCGGTGCTGGAGTAATACCCAATTGTTCGGGATCTAATTCTAATATTTGTATTTTCCCGTTTGATAATACTGCTAAATCTGTTTTATCTCCTAAGCCAGCTTCATCTAATTTTTCCCTTCCGTGGAGTGTAATAGCACGACGAGTTCCTAGTTGATTAAGAACTCGGGCAAAAGTTTCTATCAAAACCGGACTATTAACTCCGATAACTTGCCCTGTAGGTTTGAGAGGATTGAGTAAAGGACCTAGTAAATTAAATACAGTACGGACTTTGAGAGTTTTTCGTAAAGGTGCAATTTTCTTGAGGGCTGGATGCCAATCCGGTGCAAACAAAAAGGTGATTCCTACCGATTCTAAAGCAGCTTGAGTTTTTTGAGTATCGGCTTTGAGATTAACGCCCAAGCCTTCCAAAACATCAGCAGAACCAGTTTTACCAGAAGAAGAACGATTGCCATGCTTTGCTACCTTCACTCCACAAGCAGCCGTGACAAAAGCGACTGCTGTAGAAATATTGAAAGTAGAAGCACGCCACTTGCTACAACGGAGGGAACCTCCGCAACGCAGTGGCTCCCCATCTCCACCAGTTCCGCAGGTATCAATAAAAGGTAAATTTCCGACAATATTTTCACGATTCGGTTTTACCGATTGAGAATGTAAAATCTCCACCATTCCCAACAATTCCTCAGCAGAAACTCCCTTAGCTTGAATAGCTGAAAGAATAGCACCAGACAACACATCCGGAATACTTTCCGTCAGCCAACCTTGCATTAAATCCGAAGCTTGAGAAACTTCCAGAGATTCACCAGAAAGTAATTGTTGCAAAATTGCAGACCAATTTTTAGTTAAGTTTGTAGTTTGCATAATTAGATTAAATTGGGAATTGGGAATTGGGAATTGGGCATGGGGCATGGGGAATTGGTAATTGGTAATTGGGAATAATTGTTTATTCTCCCCCCTCTACCCCCTCTCTAAAACGAAAAAGTAGTCCTCACCGTCCCGGTATAAATCGTTCCGTTTTCATTTTGATTGGCAGCGTTATCAATTATTTGCAGAGTGGGGGTAATTTGTACGTTTCTGCTAATTGGATAGTTGTAAAATGCTTCGTAATTTGTTTGGGTTGAATTGCCGATTTCGTTCGCGATAAAAGGCTGTCCCACTGCAACGCCAGCTAAAGCACCTCTGGTAAACAAGTCTCTAAATGCAACTCCAGCCATCCAATAATTCGGATTAATATCGCCAAAATTAGTATTGTTGTAACTACTGTATCCGTAGCGTCCGAATATACCAACTTTTTTGGCAAGGGTAAATTCTAAGTTGGCTCCGATTGCGTCAAAACGGTTATCAAATACTTCTCCACCGCTGTACTGTAAACGCAAAGCCAAATCCCTCGAAGGAGAAAATTCTACTTCTACTATACCTTGATAATTATCCCCAAATAAACCGCGTCCTCCTCCACTGGGAGCATTGGGAATATTGGGATTGGGAGCATCGTACAATACATTAATGAAAGGTGCATTACCGATAATTATTCCCTCGTCGCCGGGATTTGCTGCATCTGTTGCGGTATAGGCTGCTCGGATGGCGAAAGGTCCCCGCTTCGAGGGTTTCCAGTCAATTACTGCACCTGCGCTGGGAAACTCAATGGGGAACATTACATAGTTATTGACAAAAGCTTGAGTACTAAAGTCGCGGAAGCTGAGTTTGGCATAACTGTTAAAGTCTACAAAATCGGCTGCCCGCATATTTGGGCCGATAGTAACTGCTAAATTTTGACTGGGTTTAAAAGTGTAATAAAGTCTGGAAAGTTCAATATCTCTATCTGTAGGGGGATTGATAGAATAGTCTAAAGCACTTCCAAAAGATGGTTCTAAGAAACCTGCGGCATTATCTCTACCACCGTCAGGTTGACCGTTTGGCCCTAATATACCGCTTCCAGTTTCTAAGCGAAGTTTTAATAAGTCGCTTTTATTAAAGCTGGTATCCAAATCGATGCCAGCCCTGAATATCATCGTAGCATTCGGGTCGTCGTTAGCAACTGTTCTCCCAGTAGCATCAATAATACTGTCTCCATCAAAACCACCACCGTTAAGAGCAAATATTGCTTGTCCCCTTAATTTAGTAGTTGTAGAAAACTGATTTGCTTCTATTTCCGCAGTACGTGCTTCTAAAGTATCTACCCTACCGCGTAAAGTCGCTAATTCAGCACTAAAATTTTCTTGCAACCTCTGCAAAACTTCCAAATCTTCCCTACTAACCGCATCAGCTGTAGCAGTAGCAATCAACTCGTTAACTCGATCCAAACAAGCATTAAGTCCCGCAGCAAATTCATAACGAGTCATAGCCCGATTTCCGCGAAAAGTACCGTTGGGATATCCAGCAATACAACCATACCGCTCAACCAAAGACTGCAAAGCTTGAAAAGCCCAATCAGTTGGTTGAACATCACTTAATTGATTGACATTTGTAACCTGACTCATGCCAGAATTTTCTTCTACCTCTGCTTTAGCGGGGGATATTGTTAACAGAAAATAAGTAGTAAACGGTAGTAAAAATAGAAATTTGAAATTTTTAATCATTTTTCAAAATTGGTAATTGGTAATTGGTAATTGGTAATTGGTAATTGGTAATGGGTAATGGGTAATTGGTAATTGGTAATTGGTAATGGGTAATTGGTAATGGGTAATTGGTAATGGGTAATTGGTAATGAACTGGTTCCCAGTCTCAGGCTGGGAATCCCTACTCAGAGGCTCTGCCTCCAAATTAGCTGGGAGGCAGAGCCTCCCAATCTGCATTACAAGGCAGAGCCTTGTCACGAGATTCACTGCAACAACTTCACAACCGTCTGCACATCTTTATCTCCCCTACCGGAACAGTTGATCGCAATCCGAGGACTACCGCTCAACTGGGGACAAAGTGTTTCTAAATAAGCGATCGCATGAGATGTTTCTAAAGCGGGAATAATCCCTTCTAATTTGGATATCAACTGAAATGCGTCTAAAGCTTGTTTGTCTGTGACGCTGTAATATTCAGCACGATTGATATCTTTAAAATAGCTGTGTTCCGGGCCAACACCGGGATAATCTAAACCAGCGCTAACAGAGTAAGGCTCGATAATCTGTCCATCTCCATCCTGTAAAACGAAACTCATTGCTCCATGTAAAACACCGATTCTTCCATGTGTCAAAGTTGCAGCATGTTTATCAGTATCAACTCCTTCACCAGCAGCTTCTACACCGATTAACCGTACCGATTTTTCGTTAACAAATTCATGGAATAATCCCATTGCATTAGAACCACCACCAACGCAAGCCAGTAAAATATCGGGCAATCCACCCCATTTTTCCTCAGCCTGAGCGCGAGTTTCCTTACCGATTATCGCTTGGAAATCGCGGACAATCATCGGATAAGGATGTGGTCCAGCAACCGAGCCTAAAATGTAGTGAGTATTTTCAACATTAGTAACCCAATCCCGAATTGCTTCAGAGGTCGCATCTTTGAGTGTACCAGTTCCCGCTTCCACCGGACGAACTTCCGCACCCATCAACCGCATCCGGAATACATTCAGGGCTTGTCGTTCCATATCGTGAACGCCCATATAAATTATGCATTCTAAACCAAAACGAGCGCATACAGTCGCAGTTGCAACACCGTGTTGTCCAGCTCCAGTTTCGGCAATTATTCTTTGTTTACCCATGCGTTTGGCAAGTAAAACCTGACCCAAAGCATTATTAATTTTATGAGCGCCAGTATGATTTAAATCTTCACGCTTTAAGTAAATCTGCGCTCCCGTACCATCGGGACGAGCATAATATTGAGTAAGTCTTTCGGCAAAATAAAGTGGAGTTGCACGTCCGACATAATCCTTTAATAATCCTTGAAGTTCCTTTTGAAAATCTGGGTCATTACGATACTTTTGATAAGCCGTTTCCAATTCAGTTAGAGCGGGCATTAAAGTTTCAGGAACGTACTTTCCACCGAATTTTCCAAATCTTCCGAGAGCATCTGGTGTTGTTTTTTGAGTTGTTAGTAACATGATTTTGGTAATTGGGAATTGGTAATGGGGGAGAGAGGGGGGGAGAGAGGGGGGAGAGGGGGAGAATTTTGACCTTTAACCTTTAACCTTTAACCTTTGACCTTTGACCACTGATTTAAGCTCGGCGCAAAATTCTGTAATGGCTCGCAATCCTTGGTATGGTGTGGATTCTCCAAGACGTTTGACGAAAGCGCTACCAACGATTACTGCATCTGCTCCCCATTCTTTTACTTGGCGAGCTTGTTCTGGGCTGGATATACCAAAACCAACTGCGATGGGTTTATCTGTAAATTTTCTGATGTTTTGCAGTACGTCTTTGACTCTGGTTTGGATTTGAGAACGGACTCCGGTAACTCCGGTGACGCTGACTAAATAAATAAATCCGCGAGATTTTTCGGCGATCGCCTTGATTCTGTCATCGGGTGTGTTGGGAGTTACTAATAAAATTACTTCGATTCCTTGTGTTTCGGCAGTTTTAATTAAATAATCTGCTTCTTCTAAAGGTAAATCAGGTACAACTAAACCTTTGACTCCTGCTTCGGAAATTCTTTTCAGAAATTGCTCAATTCCCAAGTTGAGAATGGGATTGTAATAAGTAAATAAAATAATTGGGGCTGCAATCTTACGAGTTACTGACTGTGCTATCCGCAAAACATCATCTAAGCGCGTTCCCCTTTCCAAAGCGCGGGTTGCTGCTGCTTGAATCACCGGGCCATCGGCTAATGGATCGGAATAAGGAACTCCTAACTCAATAAAATCGGCTCCGTTGGCTTCTAATACTCCTAAAGCTTCCGTGGTGGTTTCTAAATCTGGGTCACCAGCAGTGATAAAAGGAATTAAAGCACATTGGTTTTCTTTGCGTAAATATTTAAATTTTTCAGATATTGAATTCATGGGGATTGGTAATTGGTAATTGGTAATTGGTAATTGGGCATTGGGTATTGGGCATTGCTATTTTTTATTAGGGGGAGGAGATTTGGAATTATGCAGCAATTCTCGGGAGTATGCTAATTTTGTCGTAACAATACCCCCGAAGGGTATCGCTACATTTACAAAGCCTGCCTTCGCAGGCTATTAATCTTCTAGCCTGCGAAGGCAGGCTTGGTAGGTGTAGCCCCAGGCTTATAGCCTGTGGGCGTTTTTGCCCACTCTTGCCCCTCTAAATCTCAACTAGCTAAAACCACTCCCTTAGCGGAACAGGTAAATTCACTGACTACATTAGTAATAATCGTTAATCCGGCTCCTCCAACTAAGGTCATGATAGATTCGGGATGGAACTGTACTGCGGCTATTGGTAGAGTTTTGTGTTCGATTCCCATTACTATTCCGTCTTGGGATATGGCTGTAATTTTTAGTTCTTCTGGTAAACTATCTTGCAAAGCGTGCAAGGAATGATATCTCCCAACTTCAAAGTTTTCTGGTAAGTCTTTGAAAGCTACGGAGTTTTTATCTACTACATTTACTAAAGATGTTTTACCGTGTTGGGGATAATCTAAAACTCCTAACTTTCCACCGTGGGCTTCAACTATTCCCTGCAAGCCCAAACATACGCCGAATATGGGGATTTCACGTTTCTTACAAGCTGCGATCGCGCTCTCTAGATTAAAGTCACTAGGTCTTCCGGGGCCAGGTGATAATACAACTAAGTCTGGCTTTTGTTCGTCAAATACCGATTCGGGGAAACCATGTCGTAATGTTGTGACTGTCGCACCAGTTTGACGAATATAGTTAGCAAGGGTATGCACGAATGAGTCTTCGTAATCTATTAGTAAAACTTTCTTCCCTGCTGCTGGTTTCGCTTCTTTGATGCCAAATTCTGGAACTATTGGTAAAGCAACTTCTTGATGAGATGCTCTATTTAAAGCTTGGAATAAAGCACCACCTTTAGTTAAAGTCTCCTGTGCTTCTGCTTCGGGGTCAGAATCATACAAAACTGTGGCACCAACTCTTACCTCTGCAATCGAATCTTGGAGTCGAATGGTTCTTAAAATTAAACCAGTGTTTAAACCACCTCTAAAATTAAAACCTCCCACCGCTCCACCATACCAACGTCTAGCGCTGCGTTCGTTCTGTTCTAAAAACTGCATTGCCGAACGTTTTGGCGCTCCAGTGACGGTAACTGCCCATAAATGAGTCAAAAATGCATCTAAAGCATCAGCTTCCGGCTTTAATACGCCTTCTACATGGTCAACTGTATGGATAAGATGACTGTACATTTCAATTTGACGACGACCGATAACCCTTACAGAACCTGGTTCGCAAATCCGCGATTTATCATTGCGATCTACATCGGTACACATAGTAAGCTCGGATTCATCTTTGCGTGAATTAAGCAACTTCTGAATTTGTACCGCATCATCAATAGCAGTTCCTCCCCTTTTTATTGTGCCGCTGATGGGACAAGTTTCCACCCGTCTACCTTCAACTCGAACAAACATTTCTGGAGATGCACCAATTAGATATTCCCCACCCAAATTAAAAATAAATCCATAGGGGCTGGGATTAATTTTTCTGAGAGTACGGAATAATTCTGTAGGAGATTTTTCGCAGGTTTCGGAAAAGCATTGAGAAGGAACAACTTCAAATAAATCGCCACGTCGGAAATAATCTAAAGCTTTAACAACCTGTTGTTGATATTCACCCGGTGCATGATCGGAACCTTGAGTGACGTTGAGACGCTTACCGCGATAATCAATCTTCTCACCTTTGCGGGGTAAATCTCTAGTGCTACCGTTTTTAGTTACAAAATCATACTGCATCCGAAAAGCTTGTTGTAGATGGTAGTCAACAACCAACAACTCATCCGGTAAATATAAAACTAAATCTCTTTGGTCGTCTTCCCGCTGCAACTGCTTGGGCATTTGTTCAAACTGGAATACCAAATCGTAACCCAAAGAACCGTAGAGACCTAAATTTTCATCCAACGGACTGAAAAATGCAGAGATGATTTCTCGGATAACGCTAAAAACAGATGGTTGTCTGCTGCGCTCTTCTTCAGAAAATAAACGGTCGCTTGGCTTAATCGAACCCGAAATACAGTTATCTGCTTGATTTAATTCTTGAATATATGGTTTGTCTAATAGTAAGTTTGTCAAGAAATCGAGTAAAACCAAACCCCGTTCGTTATGGGCAGTAATTTTAAAAGTTCTGTCTCTAGTAGATATTTCTAAAGGAGGGTTGACAAAACCAATAGCCCATCTTTTATATCTTCCTGGATATTCATAGCTGCTAGCTAATAAACCACCCCGCTGAGAATCTAAACGCATCAAAACTTCATCAATAGCAGAATCGATAGAAGTATTAGTAACGGTACGGGATATAAATATACCACCCTGAGTTGTGTAGGAACTAGTGTCAAATTGCATAATATTATTTTCCAACCTGCTTTAATTTTGTATAGGGTTGAGTAAATATTGCTTATGCAGTTTGGCAAAATAGTTTACATATCTTCATGTAGTTTGTAGGGTGAGTGACGGTCACGAAAAATTATAAAATACAACCAAAAGAATTAATATTACCTTCACCCACCACAGGTTAATTAGTGCTTCACTAATCGCGATCGCAGCACCCTACAAACAAAAAAACTTCCATGACGAATTTAAAAGAAAATCAATCAAATCAACAAGTTACAGCAGTAATTTCCCACTATATCCGTCCCGGTAGAGAACCAGGATATGAAGAGTGGCTGCAAGGTATTTCCGAAGCAGCAAGACAATTTGAAGGTCACTGTGGGTTAACTATTCTCAGACCGCAACCTGGTAGAACAGAATATGTAATTATTTTACGCTTTAATAAATATAATAATCTCTGTAAGTGGATGAAGTCATCCGAACGAAAACAATGGATAGAACGCGCACAGCCTTTAATTGAAAAGCCTGAAAACGTACAATACTTAACGGGATTAGAAGCCCTAGTATCTCTTCCCAACACAGCTTCTGCTCCACCACCAAAATATAAAACTGCCTTTGTCACTTGGATTGGGGTTTTCGTTTGTGCATCTATTCTGGGTTATTTTCTCGGTCCTTATGTAGCGGTTTTACCTTTTTTATTACGTCAAGCCATAATGACCGGAATTACAGTCGTTTTATTAGCTTATGTAGTCATGCCCAGGTTAACTAAATTGTTTTATAAATGGCTGCATTCCTCATAAATTTCAAAAAATTAAAAATATTTTATTCGTAGGGTGCTGTGACGGTTACAGAAAACCTTAAATCACAATCAAAAAATTCAAAAAATACCGTCACGCACCAATTAACTAAAAATATTTTATTCGTAGGGTGCTGTGACGGTTACAGAAAACTTCAATTACAATAAATAAATGAGATGATACCGTCACGCACCAATTAACTATAAAAATATAACCTTCCAAAATTTTGAATTTATATTTAATATTTTATAGCTCAAGAATGATTATAAAAAGAACAAGGTGCGTGACGGTAATATCAATTCTTTTCGCTGTGTTTTATAATTATTTCTTAACCGTCACAGCACCCTACTGTGACGGTTACAGAAAACTTCAATTACAATAAATAAATCAGATAATACCGTCACGCACCAATTAACTAAAAATATTTTATTCGTAGGGTGCTGTGACGGTTACAGAAAACTTCAATTACAATAAATAAATGAGATGATACCGTCACGCACCAATTAATTATGAAAATGTAACCTTCCAAAAATTTGAATTTATATTTAATATTTTATAGCTCAAGAATGATTATAAAAAGAACAAGGTGCGTGACGGTAATATCAATTCTTTTCGCAGTGTTTTATAATTATTTCGTAACCGTCACAGCACCCTACAAAAAATTGAAAACCCGATTTTATAGAAAAACCAGGTTTTATTAAACTATTTAAATTAACTGTTCGTAGTAAGGATTTTAATCCTTATTCATCAAACACCAACTTTAATACCACTTTCACTAACGAAACTTGATATTAAACTAGAACTATTCCCACGTCCAAAGTATTCCGATAGAGGCTTCAACTCTCGCATCAAATCAACGAAATTACCGGGGGTCAAAGATTGTGGCCCATCCGAAAGAGCTTTTGCAGGATTAGGGTGAACTTCAATCATCAAAGAATCGGTACCAGCAGCGATCGCAGCTTTAGCCATTGTAGGTACAAACTTTGAGTAACCAGTAGCATGACTGGGGTCAATCATAATTGGTAAATGAGTCAGAGTCCGCAATACTGGAACAATCGACAAATCCAAAACATTGCGAGTATATTTCTTATCAAAGCTGCGAATTCCGCGCTCGCATAAAATCACGTTGGGATTGCCAGTAGATAAGATATATTCAGCAGCCATTAACCACTCTTCAATTGTTGCAGACATCCCACGTTTCAGCAAAATTGGTTTACCAGCAGCACCCGCTTTCTTCAATAGCGAGAAGTTTTGCATATTTCTAGCACCAATTTGTACCACATCCGCAATCTCTGCAACTTTATCTAAATCGGCGGTATCCATTACTTCAGTAATAATTCCCAAACCGGTAGCTTCTCTTGCCTTAGCCAACAAATGCAAAGCGCTTTCACCGTGCCCTTGGAAAGAATAAGGCGAACTACGAGGCTTGTAAGCACCACCTCTAATGAATTGTGCCCCATTAGCTTTAACTACCTTGGCAGTCTCTACAATCATCTCTTCATTTTCTACCGAACAGGGACCAGCAACAACAATCAAAGGATGATTTGGACCGAAAGTTACAGCACCGTTGGGAGTCTGTACAACAACTTCAGAATGTTCGCCGTTACGGAATTCTAAAGAAGCTCGCTTAAAAGGCTGTTCAACTCGGAAAACATCTTCAATAAAAGGACTAATTTGTTGAATATACCCAAGATTAATATTAGAAGTATCGCTGACTAAACCAATTACAACCTTTTCTTTACCAACTATCTTTTCAACAGTTCCATCATAAACGCTCAATTCCCCAATAATACGCTCAATTTCCTGTTCGGGAGTTCCGGATTGGGTAACAATAATCATTTTTCTTCAATATCCTTTTTTCATCTGATATTGATTTATAGGGGAAGGGTTGTTTGGCTTATGCAATTAATATCATGTTCGGTTAAACAGTTATCATATCTGTGAGGTTTGGTAATGGGTAATTGGTAATTGGTAAGTAAGTCGGCATTAGAAAATCAAGGTATGGCATTGCGAGTGGAACAAAGTGAAACGTTCACCTTTATGTGTTCCCGAAGGGTAGCAATCCCAGGGATTTGATGACTATTTACATTCTGTTACATGGTTCGTTTTATTTGTGCCGACTTACTTAATTGATAATTGGTAATAAACAACTATCGAAACCCTTACTTCTACTACTTATATTGCTTAGCCTGTGTTTCAAATAAAAATTCGTAGCTTCCGCCTAGCTGCATAAGTTCGTCGTGAGTGCCACTTTCAATAATTCTACCTTTATCCATCACATAAATTCTGTCAGCCATTTTTACTGTCGATAAACGATGACTAATGAGAATGGCGGCTTGATTTTTGATTAATTGACGGAATTTTTCAAACACTTCGTATTCGGCTTTCGGGTCCATAGCGCTGGTGGGTTCATCTAGAACAATCACTTGAGAGTCGCGTAAAAAAGCTCGTGCTAATGCGACTTTTTGCCATTGCCCAATACTAAGTTCTTCCCCTTGCTCGAACCATTTACCTAGCATTGTTTCATAGCCTTGAGGAAGCCTTTTAATAACATCATCAGCACCAGAATGACGTGCAGCAGCAATAATTCTATCGGTGTTTTGGGGAGTGTCAATGTTCCCCAACCAAATATTTTCTTGTGCTGTAAAATGATATTTCACGTAATCTTGAAAAATAACGCTAAATTGACGGCGTAATTGTGTAATATCAAAATCACACAGGTCAATATCATCAAGGGTAATTCTTCCACTTGTAGGCTCGTATAAGCGACATAAAAGTTTAATTAAAGTCGTTTTTCCAGAACCGTTTTCACCAACTAAAGCAATTACTTCTCCAGGTTTAATTGTCAGGTTAATATCTTTGAGTGCTTGACGGGTAGTGGTGGAATATTGGAAATTGACATTATTAAATACAATCCCCTTTTGCATCGGTTGGGGTACTGGTTTGGGATATGCAGGTTGAGCTATTTTGGGCTTAAGATCGAGAAATTCGTAAAGATTCGCTAAAAATAAATTGTCTTCATAGAGGGAGGATAATCTACCCAAAACTCCTGTAAGTGCATTTTGTCCCCGTTTAAGTCCTTCATGATAGAGAACTAAATCCCCAATCCGAATTGCTCCTAAAAAAGCTTGATATATTATGAAACCATAGGCTGCTAACATCAAACTACTTGCTAAGATTTGAGCGGCGAAAGTAGCTAAAGAACGTTTCTTTGAAATTGCTAGACTTTCTTGAAATAGTTTCTGGCGCAACTTGTCAAACCGCTGACTGAAAAGGTTACCTAAATCAAACAAACGAATTTCTTTGGCAAACACATCACCTGTCAACAACCAATTCAAGTAATAGCCTTCTCGTTCCATTGTGGTACGTCTGCGACGCCAGCGATACATGATATCGGTAAACTTGATTCGTACTAATACTGATGGAATTGCAGCAACAAACAATAAACCCGCAATTCCCCAATGCAGTGACAGCATTAGTCCAACCATTGCCACGAGAGAAATACTATATTGACCAACTGTAACGAGATTATTCAGTATACGATTTGGTCTATAAGATGCTTCTTCTTGCGCCCTTTTTAAGGCATCATGGTATTGAGCATTTTCGTAATAATCTAAGTCTACTTCAATAGATTTTGCATGAATAATACTGCTCATATAGTCTGTGACTCTTTGAGACTGAGCAGTATGAATTAGTTCTGCGAAAGAATTGCATATAGTGCTAACAAAGGTAACTAATCCTGTTAGCATCAGTAAAATTATTAGTTGATTTCCACTGCTGGCTTTATCTGTAATGCTGAGGCTATTTACTATTGTATCAATAATTAATTTAGTTAAATACAGTAGTAATAAAGGTAAGATACCTTGAATAATAATCAGAACAATATAAGCAGCAGTCCACTTTGGTGCAGCTTGCCAAACTAGACGTAATGCAGGTAGTAAACGTAAAGCTTGTTTGAGTTTGCGCTGTAATTTTTGTAGGGAGGACATTACAATTAGCTCTCCATACTAAGAAAAACTACCAACTAAATTCTGAACAAAGTCGATAGCTTTTTCTGAACTCGAAAATAATTGCGGATATTCTTTTTTTACATAATGACCGAGTTCTTTTATAGAAAAAGTGCCATCGCTGTGAGATAAAACATACATTGCTGCTTTACCTTTTTCGTTAATTTGCGGTTGATAGTCGTGGGCTATCTTCTTGATAGTTTTGATAGTTCTGGGTGTGGAAAAGAAAGTAGAGCGTAGTTGTTGAGTTTTTGATGTTTTAACTTGCCAAACCCAATCACCAAAAGGAGGACGCTGTAGTTTAAAGCTTATTTCTTCACCTGCTGTAACTTCAATGGGAGGATCGAGGGGTAAAAAAGCAGGAGACCAATGTAGCGCCGGTTCGTGGGGTGCTGTGGATAGCCAAGTATCACCCAATTGCATTCTAAACCAGCCAGCAAAGCCATGACACAATCCGGGTTCTTCACCTAATTCTTTGATTGTGAAATTTACTTGTGTTTGACAATAGGTACTGGTGGCTTGATAAAAATCCATTGCTAACAAATCGTGCGGCTCGGCTAAATATTTCGCCTTAGATAAACTGGTTCGGTAGTAAATTGCTTGACTGGCGTAAGTTCTACCAGGACTTTGGTCAATCTCCATATGTGGTTGCGACCAAGCAGCAATATTTGCATTATATATTTCTGGTGCATAAACAGGAACTGCTTCCATTACTGCACCTTCAGGAATTAAAACACCGCCAGGTTTGAGATATTTATCCCGTGCATAAAATAATGAAGGTAATAAATCTTCTTCTAATAAAAAATTACCTGTAAAAACGGAAATTATTACATCAACTTTTTCGGGTAAATCAATTTCTTCTATTTTACCTTTTAGGCACTCAATTCTATCGCTAAAACCATTTAGTTGAGCAATTTGATTCGCAACTGCTATGATATCTTGTGGTTCAACTAAGTAAACCTTTTTGGCTCCTAATTTTGCCGCTAAAATGCCATGAATACCGGCACCAGAGCCTAAATCAAGAACGACGCTATCGGGAGTAATGACTTTTTCTAAGGCATCGTAATAAGCTTGGTTGCGTCGATAATCAAAAGTCATACTTTGATGACCCTGTACGTGTAAGTAGCTCACAAATTATGAATTTCCTCTAATAAAAAATTGTACACATCGGGCAACATTGAAAATTCACGCGGGTAAAAAAGTTTTTTAACTGGTACCCGCGCAACTAATTTAGTATATGCATTCAAAAGATTGGGAGTTTTCGGAATAAATAAGCTCACATCATAACCGTGAGTTACCAAACTGAAAACAGCTTGAGATTGAGAAATAGTTTCAGTATATATATCTTGATTCTGACTTTCTTCTAATAAATAGATAATGCCCATTGTTACAGGAGCATCATGTATTACCGCACCTATATTTTCTGGTTGATAGAATATCTTGTAATTTGTTTCTTGTGAATTATTCAAACCCAAACTTTCACCTGTATGAGGATAAAGTTTTATTCTACTATTTCCCGGAATTACGAAATTATTATCGTTAATAACTAGTACATCATCTGTAATAAAACCTGCGCCGCGAGAAGCACAATAAGCGCTGAGTGTAGATTTTCCTCTTCCGGAATAACCTACAAATGCTATTCCTAATTCTTCTAAGGATATTGCATTAGCATGAATTGCTACTTGCCCTTGTAAATTTAAGCAAATTCCAGTCAGAACGCTTGTAAAACCTAAAGTAAGTTCGCCAATATCCATGTCTCGGGCTTCTTCTGAAATCATTAGTTTTATTTCAGAACCATCTGCGTTTACCCATGCTCCTATTTTTTCATTCCAGGAAACCCAATAAGGAGGATTAGCAAATCTTTTAGTGCTTGAATTATTAGATTGTTCGTCTTCTGTTTCTACAGGTAATTCGTGAGTATATTCTAATGATAATTTTACCGATCCAGGAAGTGGTGCTAACTCTTTATATACAGTTGAAAGTATAGCTGGAGACATAATTCATGGTAAATAATATATTTGATTGAGTATTGTTTGTAAGAAAAGAGGTGGATATAGTACTTTAAAATATAATATATCCGCCTCTTGGAAATCTCTTATTTATTCTTGAGCAAGAAACAAACTTAAATTAAATGATGATGCATCAATCATTTTTAAAGAAAGTTTCTAATAAGAATAGTAGGAGGTTATCTCCTACCACCCATATCTGGATCGAACGTTCCGTCATCACCACCAGCAGGGAAAGTCATACCCATACCGCTATTTCCATCAGGATAGTTACCAGACATTCCTAAAGTAATACTAGCAACTTGACCTAAAGCAGAAATCTTCATTGCGGAATATTCTTTCTTCATTTGATTGCTCCTTCTAAACTCTTTTCATGTGTGAAATTCACAATTTAATTATAGCTTTTTAAATTAAAATAATAATAATTATTGATGTGTTTTTAAACAAGAAAACACTAGTTGTCATTTAATTTACGTGAATACTTTTTATCCAAATAAAAAACTGCAAAATTGTGTATATGCTGCTAATGTTTAGCATCTTATAATTGTTGCGATTATATGAGTAGCTGTAATAATTTGAGCGAAATGATTTAAGAGAATTTGTGATGTTTTTTATATCGATTAAGCTATCTAAAGGAGAATCAATTGATGATTTTTCTAATAAATCCAGTACTTGTTCATTTTGGGCAATACCTTGATAAAGTAAAGGACTAAAATGATTAAATTTATGTCGCCATGCTAAAGTATCTGGCAGTTTATTATTATTTGCTTTGCGGAGGAATATCTTATTATAAATCGGGTCATTTTGTAGGGATGGATGTAAGTTAATTGCAAATTCCACCAAGCGTTTATCTTCAAAGGAAGAAGTTGATTCTATCTGATGTGCTTTCTGAAAAAGTTTATAAGTTTGATTAACACCTACTGAACCACTAGAGTGGTAACACCAGTTAATTGTTTCGGTGCGATTTTGCGAGATGCTATTTTCCCAGAATTGTTGAAGTGCAATCTGAGTTGACGGTTTTTGTAGATAACTTGGTAGAATCCAAGGAGCTATGTGTTGGGATTTTCTCTTTTCTATTTCAAACCACAAACTATGGATAAACTTTGGCATTCTGGGAAGTAGTATTTCTTTGCACAGTGGTGAATACCATTTCTTTTCAGCTTGGAGATGTTGTACTACTTGTTTCCAACAACCTGAATAAGCTAACTCATCCAAATTGCCATCAAATAATTCATCTCCTAAATCCCCACCAAAAAACAATCCAAACCCCAATTCCTGCATTTTCGCAATGAGTTGAATATTCATCGGCATTGTACAAGAAATTATCGGATCGTCTGGTATTGGTAATTTTTCCCAGGGTTCGGTTAAAGCAACAGCGCGATCGCAATTTACATCATGCCATTTAACTTGCGGGTAGCGTTCTAAGAAAGATTGAATCGGTTTGCGCTCATCAAATTCCCGAAAAATAGTTGTCACATTTGAAAAAGCATCTACTCTCGGTAAATGATTCAATAAAGATACTGTCACCGTAGTAGAGTCTAAGCCGCCACTAATAGTGGTACAAATCGGACGATGACTGCGTAAACGGTCTTTTGTCGCTTGATTTAGTAAATACCAGAACTTCTCGTATAAAATTTCCGGTGATTTGGGTAATTCGTAACGTTCTGGAGTCGGCAACTGAGTAACTTGACGTTCTTGTAACTGTCCCGACTTGAGAATCAGAACAAAACCAGGTCTTAGACGCTTAATATCTGCAAAAGCTGTAATCCCAGGAGGATGCGACCATAAGTTACAAATGGTATGAGCTAAATAAATCTCATCTAATTCCTTACTTACTTGGGGATGCAACAATAGTGTCAAGGCTCGCGATGAAAGCAATAGAGTCTCTCCATCCCAATAGTATGAGAGAGTTCGTCCTCCCAAAACATCGCAACCGACAAACAATAGATCGTTAGAAGCATCCCAGAGGATGAAAACAAACTCCCCTGTTAAATGCTTTAAACAATCAACTCCCCAACGACGATAAGCCTCAATAATTAATTGAGCATCGGTGACATGAGAACGACTAGCTAACAGAGATTCTCTATCATCTATGCGCCCATCCCAAACCAAAACACAACCTTCATGCTCAACTACAGGTGCTTCTTGAGTGGATTCGGGAGTATTAAAAAATTGAGTACGTCCGAGACTCAAACCCACTTCTCGATTATGCCAATCTCCTTTACCATCCCTTCCCAAGACTGTTAAATCATCCAGCATCCTTTGCCAAGGCGTTGCTTTCCGACTATTCCAAGCGCATAAAATTCCACTCATATTTTTATCGGTTATCGATTATCAGTAAAGAGTGATGCATTTATTCTTGCCCTTAAGTTCCCCACTAATTGGTGGTAAGCGTTGGTGCTAAATCCCCCCACCATACCCCTTGTTCACTGTTCACTGATTTTATTGGATAAGCTCATCGAAGAATGCTGCAAAGAATATCTTGTTATTTGCAGCAAATAGTCATACTCAGACAAAATCTACCTAATTTGATGTTTTAGAAATCAGACCAAGCTTTGATAAATCTTGCAGAAAAGCTTGTAAATCGTTCAACACTTGCTCTCGTTGAACTTCATATTCATTAGCAATTTTCTCAACTACTGGCTGTAGAGGCTGTTGATTTTGCAAAGCTTCCCAAAACGGTAAACTAGTTTCACTGAGATTGTAATAAGTACCGCCTGAAACATGTAATAAAATTGCTTCGTTTTCGACCTCAGAGTAAAGAACGTCATCACTTAATCTGAAGCTGACTTGATTGAGAAGATTGTTGTCTATGTCTAGCTGATTGGGGGTATGTTTCATAATATACTCTTAACAACATCTTAACCGCTACTTGTAATATTACGTAAGTGATTCTAAGTATCCGGGAAAAAAAGAAATCATTAGATGATTGTCTTTTTTATAACTTTTCTGAGGAGACATCTCTTGAAAATACTTACTCTCTTTCAGTAGAAAATGACCAAGCAAAAAACCGCAAATCCTTTAAGAATAAAGGGATAGCAGGTAGAAAGTGATGGGTAATTTGGAACAGAAGGGAAAAATTATTTAGCCGAGCATCTTATATTCTTTTTCAGAATATTTACCATCATTAGCATTAACTAAATTTACAGTATAAATAGTTAAGTGTCTAGTATTTTTTGTCACAAAAATATATACGTCTTTCAAAGCAGATTCAATAGAACCTTATAACCAAACTAGATATCTAGAACAATCTACCCTAGCAAATAACATATGCAATTTATGTATAAATGCAGGGAAGAATAGAGAATAGAAAATTACTTTTATCTTATTTTTCTTGGTTTGCGACTAATCAGATACTGGAGCTGCTGAATTATTTTTACCTTTGAGCCAATAGGTTTGCATTTCACCTTTACCTTTAATGGAAGTAACTCCTCTTTCTTCAAACAAAAAGTTATCTTTCAGAAGTTTGTAGGTAGCTTCGGTAACATGAATTCGACCGGGAATTCCATGAGATTCCATCCTACTAGCAATATTTACAGTGTCTCCCCAAAGGTCATAAGTAAATTTTTTAATACCAATTACTCCCGCAACCACCGCTCCGCTATTAATACCAATACGAATTTGAAATTCTTCTCCAGTATCCAAATTAAATTGTGCGATCGCATCTAACATATCGATTGCCATGCTTGCTATGGCTGCTGCATGATCTGTTCGGGGATTGGGTAAACCACCGACTACCATGTAAGCATCACCGATAGTTTTAATTTTTTCTAATTTATAGGATTCTGCAATTAAATCGAAACGAGAAAATATTTGATTGAGTAAATCAACTAATTCTTGCGGCGGAATGCGGCTTGATAAATTTGTAAACCCAACAATATCAGCAAACATTACCGTAGCATCGTTATATCCATCAGCAATCATGATATTGTCGGTTTTTGTTTTTTTGCTGGGTTGAGATTGCTTGAGTCTTTGAGCAATGGGATGTGGCAGAATATTTAACAGCAAGTTTTCTGACTGTGCTTGCTCTAGTGCCAATTTTCCTAGGGTATCCTGAATTTTGTTAACTGCTGGACGAAATACTAATATTCCTTCCAATAACAATACTAATAATATAATTCCCAACAAACCATATTCAACTTGCTTAAGTCGATTTACTCCAGCAATAGTTTCCTGGGTATACCAATTAGAAACATCTTCCAAACCTTGCATTAAAATTTGTTCTTCTGCTAACAATTGAGTAACTGAAGATGTTCCAGATAATCTTGCTCCTCTGGAGCGTCTACCTTCGCTAACGATTTTAGCTGCGGCTTCACGAAACTTAACCCCCGCAGGCTTAATCTTAGCTAATTTATCTTGTAGCGCAACTGTTTGGGTTGGAGACAAACCGGGTGTCTTTTGAGTTGCGATCGCAAGTTCTTCCCCAGAATCTTTCCAATCTATTACTAGCTGCTGAAGTTTTTGCAACTGTTGGGGATTGTTTCTAGTTTCAGGTTCTAGTTTTAACAGCGCGACAAATTTTATAACTTCCTGGCAGAGTGTTTGTCTTTCTTCTATTAAACTGACAACTTCTAAATTTTTCTGCTGCTGCGATAGCATTCCTTGTACTATTATTTGTCCCGAGATAGACAAACATGCAACGAAACCTAAAGAAAAAGTATAAAAAATTGTCAGGCTACGAGTTGAATTATTTAATATAGGTTTTTCTGACATTATATTATTTATGACAATATTTACGATAAATTGGGAACGTTTGTTTCTATATTTCCCAAATCTGTGAATAAAATCACCATAAACACTAAAAAAATTAAAAAATCACCAATTTTTTAATAAGAATGAATTATTTTAGAGTGAGTTAATTTACAAGCTCATCTCTTCCTTTATTCTTTGTAATTTTGAATTACCAGGATTAGATTCACAAGCAGCTTTAACTAATTGCTGTAATTTACCTAGCGATTCAGCCCATGCAATTAATTCAAAAACAACTACCCCCATATTTTCTCCGGTAGTTATTGAATCAAGATTTTCATCTAATTCATAACGAACCATCATCTTTAAATTACTTTTATTTGGATAAGCATTGATAATAGCATCTCTTAATTCTTTTAGTTTTTGACCACGATTGAAATTTAAATTTCTGTCCTCTTCTAATTGCTGTTGTAATAAATTATTTTTATTATTTTCGATTTGCCACAAATTCACATCGTCAATCAATCTGCGGACATCAACCATTTCATAGCTATTGTCACACTCAATCTGGTACCTACCATTTTCTAAACGCTTCCGCAATTTTTCTAAATCATAGCTATAAGGATTCTCACTTCCTGTACATTTTTGGCAGTTACAGGGAACCAAAGTTTCATATTGCAACCGCTCAAAAGAACGATGAATTTTTCCTAATTCATGAGTAATAACTGCGAGTAATTCTTTTTTACGATTTCCCGATACCCTAACTTTAATTTCCCGTTGATTGTAATTCTCAATCACTTCAGCGCGAGTTTCATGGTTATTAAGAATAACCCCGCTTCTCCAAACTAATTTTTGTTCTTCTATAAAAGGGTGCGTTTCAACAATAAAACTGGTAAGAATACCCTTGGGCATAAATTCGTATTTGTAGCGCAAAATGAGATTGTTTGATTTATCCCAATTGTATTCGGGTTCGTTGATATTAAGTAATTGTGGTGCAATATAGTTACCGTAACGATTGGGAATTTGATAACAGAGTTTAAACCGCATCATTAATTGCAGCAGTTCATCTCGCATATCGCTGTATTGGCTATCTTTCCAAATTTCAGCTAGTTTTTCTTGGTTAAAACACCCCAGATTTTCCCTGACAGTTTTATTATCCAATATTTTATAAACCGAAGTTGTCGCCCATTCCGGTTTGAGAATTACATAATGTTTGAGTGTAGAATCATCTTGGAAGTGTAGAAAAACGCCGAGGTCGTGTAGAAAACGACTCAGATATAGCATATCCTCACGGTCAGTTAAATTATGTTTTTGACAAAGTTGATAATATTCTTCTCGGCTAATGTAATTGCGGGAATATTTTTCTATAGCTGAACGGATTTCCACCCATGTTTTTGGCAGCTCTGTACCAATGTGGGGAAGATTAGATATATGGAATTGTATATTTTTTTTAATGTCTTCTAAACCACGATTAGTTGCTACATTAGTTGCCAAAACTTCTTTTAAATGATTGAATTCTCCCCGTAACTGACTTTCGTTTACTTCACACTGACGCTCTTGTTTTTCATTTTTTATAACCAAAATCGGGCTTTTATCGCTTAAAAGTTCGGCAACTTTCATCCACCAGTAAAAGTTAGTGTTTTCCCTCCGAGAATCCGCAACTAAAGCATAAAGAGAACGTTTGGTGAGGAAAAACTGGTGAGTTTGATGGTAGATTTCTTGTCCGCCAAAATCCCAAATATTAACGCGAAATTCTTTACCATTGTCTAACGGGAATTTCCACTGGATTACATCTATACCCTCCGTTGATTCTTCATTAAATTTTAGTTTGTAGTTTTCATCCTCAATTTTTTTCGCTAAAGAAGTTTTACCCGCTCCTCCTTCCCCAATAATTAAAAGTTTTGCTTCGTAAAGACGGTTGATTGTTTGTTCTAACTTTTGCTTGTAAAAGTTTAAGATTACTTGAGAGATTTTACCTCGGATTTCTGCCGGAAGGGATTCTAGGGGATTACCATCAAGCGTAAGCTCTGTTAGATGTGAATGTAAGCGTCCAATCTCAGGTGGTAAACTACTCAGTTGATTGTATCTGAGGTAGAGGGATTGCAAATTGGTGAGTTGTCCAATTTCTTCTGGTAAACTACTCAGTTGATTGTACGAGAGGTGGAGATATTGCAAATTGGAGAGTTGTCCAATCTCAGGTGGTAAACTACTTAGTTGATTGTACGAGAGGTGGAGATATTGCAAATTGGAGAGTTGTCCAATCTCAGGTGGTAAAGTACTCAGTTGATTTTCATTGAGGTAGAGGGATTGCAAATTGGTGAGTTGTCCAATTTCTTCTGGTAAACTACTCAGTTGATTTCTACGGAGATAGAAGCATTGTAACTTGCGAAGTTGTCCAAATTCTGCTGGTAAAGTACTCAGTTGATTTTCATTGAGGTAGAGGGATTGCAAATTGGTGAGTTGTCCAATTTCTTCTGGTAAAATACTTAGCTGATTTCTACGGAGGTAGAGGCATTGTAACTTGCGAAGTTGTCCAATTTCTGCTGGTAAAGTACTCAGTTGATTTTCCAAGAGGTAGAGGAATTGCAAATTGGTGAGTTGTCCAAATTCTTCTGGTAAACTACTCAGTTGATTGTACGAGAGGTGGAGATATTGCAAATTGGTGAGTTGTCCAATCTCAGGTGGTAAAGCCGTCAACTCGTTACCAGAAAGGTCTAATTCCGTCCATCCCTCTGCTGCTGCTTGTTCAATTACCTGTAGCAGTTCTTCCTCGGTCATCAGGCAGTACTGAGATATACGCTACAGTTATTTTATAATAATGACCCAATAGTGACGTGAATCCACCATATTCTGTAAAAATCGTAATTTAATGTGTTTTAGATTACAAATTAATCATCTATAATCCAGTCCACGAAGGTGAACTTTGCCAGTGTCGCAGCGGTTTCTAACCGCCAAATTTATTTTAATAAAAAATATAGAGACGTTGCACTGCAACGTCTCCCTCTGTATCTGCATCATTCTAAGCAGCCTGTAAAACCGAAGCATCTTGTCTTTGATTAACAGAAGTTGTACCAAAGTAATCCCTTCTCTTATCAGAAACAATATCGTAAACAGCTTCCAAAGCAGACTCAATCGAACCTTGCAACCAAGCGGGATATCTAGAACAATGTTCGCCAGCAAATAACAATTGATGTTGTCTTCTAGCTGCTTCTAAATAATTAGAAGTATTAGCAGCTTCATCTTCCCAATGTACCGCGCAACCACCAGCGCTCCATTCGTAATTACCCCAGGCAATGGAAGCTGCTTCTACAACCATATTTTCAGATTGTAATTCGGGATGAACTTTACCAACAACGTCTTTAACATAGTCGTGGCGCTGTGATTCCGACATCATTCCCATGCGATCGGCATCATCACCAATCGTGTAGCTAGCTAACATGACGCTACCGCTATCGGGAGTAAACTTAACAGAAGGATAGTAGGTTTGACGAACACCTTCACCGCTAAAAGAAGCACCACCTTTAATACCTTGCTTTTGCCAAAACGCTTCTTGAGTATGGAAAGCAACCTTAGTGGCAGGGCAATAATAAGTATCGTGAATAGAGTCTAACTTTCTTTCGTCAAATCCTGCTAATTCCATTTTTCGCATTACAGAAAAAGGAATTGTACACAATACATAATCACATTTACGGGTGTATCTTTCGCCATTTTCGATAATATCAATTTCTGTAAATTCGGGATTAACTCTAACAGCAACTACTTTCTGATTGCACTTGATAGGAGATTTAATATATTCTACTAAACGGTCAATTATTTGCTGCATTCCACCTTGAAGCTGTAACAAATCCTTACCAGTTTCCACTACAATATCTTCAAAGAACATATCCAAAGCTTTACTGCAACGAGCGCGGAAACCGGGATTTTGTTTGATGAAAAGTTGTAAATCGATAGATTCTTTATCTTCGCTAAAATAAGGTTCTAAATCCAATCTTTCTAATTCATCCATCAAGTGAGATTCGAGGTCATTTTGTAAACCTTCGCGCAAATCACCGGGAGAAATAGTATCAACAATAGTCTTTAACCAAGCTGCAAATAAACGAGTTGTTTCGCTGTAACGAGTATCTGTAAAAATTCCTTGATAGCGCTGTTGAAAAATCCGAGGAGCATCCTTCATCTTGAAGATTTTACCTTCTAAATTAATGAAAGCATTTTGTTCTTCAAATACAGTCATAAATTTACAAAGTTTGTCGCTCAAACCCATTTCTTCAACATAGTGCAAAGTATGATGGTGGCTGCTAGGAATTCTCATTGCTCCCAACTCTGCGTAAGGTGCGTCATTATCCTTACCAAAGCGATGCGTCCAAACTCTTCCACCAATTCGGGAACTACCTTCGATAATCTCAACTTCATGTCCCAAGCGTTCTAATTCATAAGCTGCAACCAACCCTGCAATTCCTGCGCCTAGAATGGTAACTTTTTTTCCAGGTTGCAAGTTGGTCATTTCACACATATCTAGTAAAGTTGAAGTAAGCATTTTTTTTACCTTGTTCGGTCTGAATCTCGTTCGCGGTATTTCCCGCTTCCGATACTTCATACCGGACGAGTTTTTTAATTTATGCATTTTGGGAAAGAAAAATAGCAGGTAGTTACTCATATCCCGCTCTAAGATTTCCTATAAAAATTTCTCCCTCACTCTCTCCCTCCCTCACTCCCTCCCTCAATCACTTAGGTAATCTTCTATCGGGAAGGGAGTAGGAGGTGCGAATAACGTAGTGGGAGCATCTTACTGCCTACCAAAAAAATATCTCCCCACTCTTCCCACTCTTCCCCCTCTCACCTTGTCACCTTATCTCCCCCACATATGTCTATAGAAGGATATTAGTTGTACCTATTCGGAGTCATCTTGTAGCATAATTATGAAATTAATCTGGTTAGGGAATGAAAACCTTAGCAAATCAGCTTTTACCCTCGTCGGTAGATTTTTCAAGATTGCATCAAGAGTATTCGCCGCTGTTGAATCTTGTTAAACTTTTAATTGGTGTGATTCCCAACTGCGATCCAATCTTAGAAATATGGCAAGTTGGTTTTCGTACTTATAATTTGCTGGTTCCTAATCTTTTAAATTTACCGATATCTTTAATAGACACAAAATCAAATAAAGCACTTTTGGGCTTAGCGATGTATAGCGCTTCTCAGACAGCCCAGTGTGCTTATTGTACTGCTCATTGTTGCTCTTTCGCTTTGCGTCGTGGTTTGTCACCTGAAGTTTTTCAAGGTAATACCAGTCCAAAAGAAAAAGCGGTTATTGATTTGGGACAAGCTTTGTCAGCTATCCCAGCAAATTTACCAAGCAATCTAATTTCAGAATTAAGAACGCATTTTAACGACACAGAATTAGAACAATTAGCTCTGTCAATTGGGATGATGGGGTTTCTCAATAAGTTTATGGATGCTGTAGGTGTAGAATTGGAAGCTGAGTCAATAAACGATGTGTCACATATTCTATCGTCTACAGGCTGGACACCAGGAAAACATCGCGATGAAGAGAAATTGTTGAATGTTTCACATAACATAGTTACGACCGATAGTCTAAAAACATACCTGCGTGTTTTTCTGCAAGCACCTGGAGCTATTTGGATTGAACGACAGTGGACAAATGGTATTTCTGGTAATTCTGTTAATGCCCAAGCATATCTCAAAAATATAGTAGGCTACGATTTTCCACTATTAAAAAATATTAAATCATCAAGGGTAGTCCGCGCATTAACGACTGTTTTACGCGATAACCTTGACCAAAATACTAGTGAAATCGGTGTTAGTGCAAAAGCATTATGTGGTTTAATATTTGCAGCAACGGTTGAAAATGATTATTTGATTAAAGAGTCTATTACTTTAGCAAAACTGTTTAATCGAGACCTTTCACAAACAACTATTGAAACTATTAAAAATATTGCTAATTTATCTGTACCGACTGATAAAAGTGAATCAAAAAAACAGCTTAATAATATAACTACAGCTTTAAAAATATCTCAAAAATCGGCAGCAGCTTTTATATTTACTAGAGCAATTTCTAACAGTCCTGCTGATGTAAACGAAACTATTTTAAGCGAAATATCTCCACTTTTATCTCCAACAGAACTAGTAGAATTAAACGTTTGGATATCCATACAGCAGCTAATGCATCGTCTTGAAAGATATTATTCTGCTATTGGAAACCCCTCTCGATGACAAGGAGAGGGGAAGGGGTGAGGTTTATCTAAATAATTTATTCTACTCCCTACTCCCTTTTACTTAATTATTCCAAAAACTTCGCTAAAGGAGTACCACCATTTCTTCCGACGGCAGGGATTTCTAATAAATTATCTTGAGCTTGTTGAACACCATTAGATGATGCACCCGAATCCACAACTACAGAGTTTTCATCGTTGGGATGTCCGTTAGGAATAAATAACTGTGGATGGTCGAAAGGTGCTTGTTGATTGCGAACTCTTTCGTCTGTAAGACTTTTGAGAAATGCAACTACTTTGTCTTTATCATCTTGAGTTAAATTCAATTCCCGCAATCCACCAAAATTTCCACCTCGCTTATAAAAATCAACTACTTGCTCTAATGTTGATTGTCCGCCATTGTGGAAATAGGGAGCAGTTAATTCTACGTTACGCAATCCCGGTGTTTTAAATGCACTAGTTGCAACTATATCACTGGTCGAATCGGGAATAAAAGGTGGTTCTTCACCTAATAATTTTTTAAATTTACCCTCTAAAGCAAGAGTTGCTTCGGAAAATGAATTATCAAACTCATCTTTACCAGCAAGACCAACATCTTCTCCCGATGGTCTCACACCAATGGCAAAAAAGCCGGTGTCTAGTGCTGGTTGGGGAGGAAATATATCGCGTTCGATACGTCCTTTAATGTTAACGTTGTTAACCGAAGCAGCAGTTAGTTCCGAACCAGCATGACAACCAATACATCCATTACGCTGGAATAATTGGAATCCTTGGATTTGGTCTGCTGTCATAGCACTTGTATTACCACCCAAGAATTCATCAAATGGTGTCTGGTCGGAAATCAAGGTAGATTCGTATTCCTGGATTGCTAACCCGAAAAACAATCCGAAATTATACTCCATCAAAGTATATTCGTTAGTTTTCAAAGGTCGATTTTTAGGTTTGCGGAAAAACCTGCGTCTACCGTTTTTAGGATTAATTCTGATAGCTAAGTTAGAGTCCCACCACTTGCGTCGGAAAGCATCTTTTACCATGCGTTCGTAAGACTTATTCAACCCCGTAGGAGACTTACTCAAAGCACCCAAAACGCTATCATCGCTTGCTACAACCTGTTTATTTAAAGGAGTAACAGCCAGTAATTTTTTACCAAGCTTTCTACCAAATCGTTTAAAACGTCTTCTTCGCTTTGGCTGCTCTATCGGTTGAATCTTGAGACTATCTTGTTTATTTTGTTTGGTTAATTCCAGACTTTCTTCAGCAGATACTCCTTCAACAGCAGAACCCTTTTCAATCAGCTGTCCGCTTTCAGTGAGTACTTCAACATTCTCTTCGGATTCATCAAGATTAACCAAAAATGGTGCGATAACTTCATCATTTTCTGCACCAATCTCAAAAGAATTTAGCGGTGGTCCCAAAGCTTGGGAAGCTAGAGAAGCATTCTTAATTCTGACTCTGACATCCTTAAGTTGTCTTTTAGTCGGAGCTTTTAAAACAAAAGCTCTTTTGTCTCTCAAACCTGAAGGATTTACCCCATTAAAAACATTTTGCGCTTTTCCATCGTACAAATTACGGAAATTAAATACCGCATTTATGACACTGGGAGCATTGCGTTTTGTTACCCTGCGGACATTTACACCATTAACATTAAAGGTTGTATCGTTCAGAGGTGTAGTTACGTCCTCAGCGCTACCGGGTTCGACATCAACGAACTTTGACCTAAATACGCCTTGAGAACTTGTAACATCATCTACACTTCTCAAAACCGTAGAGGAACGGTCATCAACGTTTTCTAGTTGATGAAATGGATAATCCGCAGGTTGTAATTGATAGTTGGGTGCGCTTGCGACATCGAAACTATTATTTTGACCGGGCTGAATTTGGTTCTTCGATCTGCTGTCAGCACCTGCATTAAAGTGACAGCTAGCACAGGATTGGATACCATCGCTACCCACCTGCATATCCCAAAAGAGGGTTTTACCCAAAGCGATCGCAGATGTTTTGTCTTTGATGAAATTGTTAATATTATCCGGTCTGGGAACAGTTACCGAACTCAGGGGACCGAATGGAGCTAACTGTGCTGAAACAGAGTTTCCAGCTAGTATTATTACCATTACTAAGGAAGTGATAGCAGTAAGTTTCTTGCTTCTACGAGATAATTTATTTACCCTCGCAATAGTTAATTTACTGATTCTATTAACCGCCGAAATGGTAGTTATTCGTGTTTTTTTGAACAGCCTTAAAACCATAAAAATAAAAAAGAGCGCAGTGAAATTTTGAATTGCTTAAATAACAATGTATTTGGCTCTATTTTATTGTGAGTTATCTTTGACAACTTTGATGCAAAATATTCTCTCTTTGTCAAAATTATTTACAAGCACATAATTTTAGGTCAAAGGTCAAAGGTCAAAGTTTAAAGGCTAAAGGTGTGTATTCGATGCTAAAGACTATTTTGTGATTATTATAAAAGCACTATTTGTTAAACCTTTATTTGTCAGATGATTTATGAATTTGATTTTAAAAATTTAATTACTAAAAACAAGTATAATATCGAAGTGCGCCCAGCAAGCAGCACATCCTACAAAAAATGTAGAGATGTATTGGTGCTACATCTCCAAAGAGATGAAAACACCATTTCGATTTGATTAAACAACATCATAAAATCAATATTTTACGAGTGCTATAAAAAGATAGTTAAAAAATATTAGGGGGCAGACAAAAGCCTGCCCATCCTTTAAAATTTTGAAGTGCATAAACCACAAGGGTTTAGCTTCTTGGGCACACTGCCTGTATCCGGAATCAGTGTTATCCTAGTCTTGCAACTAGCTCCTCAAGCGTGAATTTCGGCACTCCCTGCCGTATATTTATTACTATAGAAAAAAACCCCTGGGAAAATACCCAAACGACAATTTTCTTTACAAAGGTAGCTTTACAATGGGTAAACTAAATCCTTACAATCTGCAAATGCAAATTACCCGGATGTTCGAGCAAGGACAATCATTCTTTGCAACAACGAAAGTGCACGATTGGTTGAAAGAACATAATCAAAATCCTGCCGATTACGATATTCTTTTCCACAAAATTTATCCCAAAAAATCCGTAGCTCCTGGTTCTGAAGAGGAGATGCTTATAGAAATTGAGCTAAAGCGTAAAGACGGGCAGTTAGTAGATTCTTGGCTGCAAGAACAAATAAATCTGCAAGGATAAGTAATTAAAAATCTAAAATTGATAATAAGCTTGTTTGCGGAATTGCGTTTGTTATACTTGGAGGTATTAACAAACGCTTTTTAATATAACTTTTTATTTGTAATGAAAACTAATCGTACTTGGGCGATCGCCTTTTGGTTTTACATCGGAATTATTTTATCAATATCTATGTCTGCTTATTTAAAAATTATTCCAAATGAAATAGAGCGGTTTCCTTATTATGATACTATTTTACATTTTCTCTTAATAGGATTTTCGGCGTTTTTAGGACATTTAGCATTTAATAAACGTAAAATAGATATTTTAAATTTTTCTCTGCCTTTAGTACCTATTATTATCAGCTTTTTTGTTTTAATTGAAGAATGCTTACAAATGTTTTCACCCCATCGTAGCTTTGATTTAGTCGATTTGGCTGCGGATTTTTGCGGTATGGTTGTATTTACTTTGTTAGCAGAAATGGTTAAGCCAAAAGGCTCGTCGGAGAAAAAATTGTAAATACTTCTCCCTCAATCTTTGGCTACGGTGTATACAGAAGTCTTCAAATCCTACCTAGAAGAGAGTTTTGAACTCGGATAAAATCTTCCAAACCCTTGCGAAGAGTTCGCTCCGCTAACGAAGATGTTCCCCGTTCACCCACAAGGGTGAAGCTCAGGGGTTCTCGAAGAGTGGGGTGGAGGAACTTACAACTTGGGTTAAATTGTGGACTAATTCGATGTGGGTAAATTGACTGATTTTTATGACAGCTTCAGTTAAATTGAGGTATGAGTGTCCGAAAACATTAGATTATTTGATGTATATTGAGTAGGGATTATAAAAACCCGTGTTTTTTATGACTTTATTTCTTCTGTTTGTTATCAAATTTACTAGTAATGAATTTTAACTTGGATCAAGCCCTGAAAATTGCGAACAATTTGATTTATGCTAGCGCCAAACGAAATTTGACAGATGTTGAAACAGCAATAATTCAAGGTGCTTGGGAGAAACAAGATTATGGGGAAATTGCCGAGAAGAATAACTATACTTTAAGCTATATAAGTCAAGATGTGGCTCCTAAACTCTGGAAACTACTTTCAGAAGTACTCGGAGAAAGAGTTAAAAAAAATAATTTCAAGCAAGCATTAAAAAGATATTATCTTGCCGAGTCTAATTCTAGGGATAATTTACCGCTACAAAATAATATAAATAATTTTATTAAGCAAGAATCACTGATTGTTACTGATGCTTATATCAATCGTCCTCCTGTAGAATCTCTATGCTATCAAGAAATTTTACAGCCGGGAGCGCTTATCTGTATTAAAGCTCCTTGGAAAATGGGAAAAACGTCTTTGATAAATAAGATATTCGACTGTGCAAAGAGTCATAATTATCAAACAGTGCCTTTAAATTTGCTGCAAGCAGATGATTGTACTATTAAGGATTTGGATAAATTTCTACGCTGGTTTTGTTGTAGTATCAGCAGACGGTTAAAACTAGAAAATCATGTAGCTGATTTTTGGGATGAAGATTCTAGCAGCAATGATAATTGCACGGCTTATTTTGAAGATTATATTTTAGCCAATATAGATACAACCATTATTTTAGGTTTGGATAATGTAGACAAAGTTTTTAAGTATCAAGAAGTTGCAGCAGATTTTTTTGGTTTATTACGTTCTTGGTATGAAGATGCAAAGTTTCTTGATAACTGGAAAAAATTACGATTAATCGTAGCCCATTCAACCGAAGTTTATATTCCCCTAAATATCAATCAATCGCCTTTTAATGTCGGATTACCTATTGAGCTACCTGAATTTACTTTAGAGCAAGTTCATGAATTAGCTATGTGTTACGGACTCGATCAAGATTATATTCTGATTGATAAACTAATGACGATAGTAGGCGGTCATCCCTATCTATTGCATCAAGCTTTTACTAATATTAAAAATCAATCAATTCAACTAGAAGAACTTTTACAAACAGCAGCTACAGAAGCCGGACTTTATAGAAATCACCTGCGAAAAATTTATACTCATTTACAGCAGGATTCAAAATTAATTGCAGCAATGAAAAATGTAGTGGAAGAACAGCAACCGGTACGAATTGATTCCGAAGAAGCATACAAACTCTACAGCATGGGATTAGTACGCTGGTGCGGCAACGAAGTAGAACCAAGATGTAATTTGTACCGCTTGTATTTAAACGATTGCTTAACCAAAGTGTAGATATTAGCTACATTAAATGTTTAATTTGGGCGTTGCTGAATTGAAGTATGAATTTATGTTTCTGGTTTTAGTAAAGCCCCCAAAATCCCCCAAAATTGGGGGACTTTAAATTATCTTTCTCCCCCAGAATTGGGGGTTGGGGGCAAAATCATACTTGTAATCAGCAACGCCTTAATTTGTATATCAGACGCTGGCTGTGCGACTCGCACTACAATAATTGAGAATTTATTCTTGTACAATGACGGCTGCACGTCAACTTATGGTAGAGAAACTGAACTACGCTTATAAATACCAAGGGGGAAGTTTATCAGCTAACGATCCCACTTATGTTAAACGTGAAGCTGATGACGAACTTTATTTTAGTTTAAAATCTGGTAAATTCTGCTACGTACTCAACTCGCGTCAAATGGGTAAATCCAGCTTGCGAGTTCGGACAATGAAACGACTGCAAGTCGATGGTATGGCTTGTGCTGCAATTGATTTAACCGCAACTGGCAGCCAAATTACCTCAGAACAATGGTACAAAGGTATTGCCTACCGTTTATTTAGAAATTTCGGGGGTTCAGTTCAAATTGATTGGAAACAATGGTGGCGCGATCGCGATTTTCTTTCAGGAGTGCAGCGGCTAAGCGAGATAATTGATGAAGTATTATTAGAGTCAATTTGTGGAAATATTGTTATTTTTATTGACGAAATTGATAGCGTTATTGGTTTAGATTTTCCAACGGATGATTTTTTCGCATTTATTCGCAATTGCTACAATCAACGTGCAGATAATCCTAAATACAATAGACTTACCTTTTGTTTGCTGGGGGTAGCAACGCCATCAAATTTAATTGAAGACAAAAGACGAACACCTTTTAATATTGGGCAAGCAATCGAGTTAACAGGTTTTAAGCTAGAAGAAGCTAAGTTATCTTTAATCAAAGGATTTGCCTCGAAGGTAGATAATCCCGAAAAAACTTTAGCAGAAGTTCTGTTTTGGACTGGAGGGCAACCATTTCTAACTCAAAAATTATGTAAATTAGTCGTGGAAGCCCAAAGTAAAAATCCTGAAATATCGCAGTTGGTAAAAAGCCAGATTATTGAAAATTGGGAAGCAAGAGACGAACCCGAACATTTAAGAACAATACGCGATAGATTGCTTTACGATAAACGGCGTTCGGTAATTTTGTTGGAACTTTATCAAAAAATTTACCGCGAAGGCGAAATAGTTACTACTAATGTTTATGAAGAGGTAGAGCTAAGACTATCTGGATTAGTAGTCAAACAGCAAGGAAAACTGAAAATAGCTAATCCTATTTACGAAAATATTTTTAATCAAAATTGGATTGAGCAGCAGTTAGCCGCATTTTGGTTTTTTCAACAGGAATGGAAAGAATTAGATGTAGAACCTAAATCAACTTTATCTACAGCATCTTTAGCTAAGCTTTTAGGTTGCTGCGTGATTTTATTATTTATTTGCGGATTTTCTCTAGTAGCAGCTTATTATTTTTCCGGTAGTGATGTATTTATACTAAGATTTGGTGAGTATGGAAGTTTAATTAAATTTATTCGCAGCACTTTTATAGTCACAACTTACTATTATATGATGGGTGTTGTTTGGAGAAAACAAACTCTAGAAATTTTATACAGTCAATCAAAATCAGCCAAAATATCTCGTTTCATAGCATTTTTTGTTATTATCACTGTAATTTTAATTATTAGCAATCAGCTATTTGTTGTCGCACCTCAACAGCTGCAAGCGGAATTAGGAAACACTGCTCAAAGCTCCAATAAATATTATCTTCCATATATTCTACTTTCTCCTTACTCTTTTATATTACATTTGCTTGTAGCTGTGCCTTTTGGTATAGTCAGTATTTACACAGCTTTTCAGGATTATAATAAAAGCTTGCAAACAACTCTAAAATTAAACTATAGATTAAAGTTAATCGAAAACAATATTCATTTATTTCAAAATAATAGCCATTCTATCGTCACAACTATTACTCAAAACTACACAAAATATTCTTGGATTTTTATTAATAGTATAGCTCCTTATAAAACTATGCTAATTATTGTTGAGATACTGAGATTATTTGAAGCCAAGTATGGTTTTAATACTATGCTGTCTAGCGGTCAAAGATGGACAATATTTACTTATTTCTTAACTTTCATTTGTTGCTTTTTTATAATACTATGGAATTTATCTCATTATCAGCAGGTATTAACTAAAACTTCTTATTGCTTATTAAAGCTGCAAGCCGATACTGATAAATTTGAGTCAGAAAACAATGTATTTCAGTTAGTTAAAAAAACAATTAATTATCAGTTTGATATTTACCTAATCATGGTTTTGATAATTTTGAATATTTTAAATATATTTTCAAATTGACAAACCTCACCCTGTCCTGTCGGACATCCCTCTCCGCTATTTTTGAGAGGAAACTCTCCCCTCTTATCCAATAGGTAATCATAAAGCCGGGAAGTGAGTAATTACGAATTGAGTAAATAATTGTGCAATGTAGTAAGTGATAATAATTACAATTGCCTGAGTTAAAATGCCTTGAACCCAGTTGATTGTTTCAAATGAATCTAATTTACTAATAGAGGATTTAACGCCAAACAAAGCGAAAGCGATCGCAACAGGATTTTGAATTACACCCGGTATAAGAAGTGCCAGAGGATTATCGAAACGGCATACCATCTGACGGAGGGGGAAAAATAAAGTTATATACCATAATAATCTGCCTAAAAAATAAATGCCTAAAGTTTGAAAAAAATAATTGCTAATATTTGGTAATAAAAGTAACTTTAGAAACTTGATTATAGCAAAAGTATAAAGAGTCTTAATATTTTTGTCAGGAGAGAATATTTACTTAGTTTGATATTTTATATCTCGCATTTGTATGTTTGGCTCTCATCTACAGAAAGATGCTCTAAGTATGTAATTTGTTTGAAAGCACTAATATACAAGGCTTTTAGTTTGTTTTTCGCTTATGTCGTAATATACAGTTCAATATATACTCCAGGAGTATTTTAAGCTGATGGTAACTGCAATACATTCAAATTAATTGAGAAAAAATGCTGCGAAATTCAAAATACCAAACCAGAGCTAGATTCCTAGATTCGCACTGAGATTATTAGTGATTATCGCGACACTAAAATATATTTTTAGCTTTGGAGAATATCAGGTTTTTAAAGTCTTAAATAATACAATTATGCGCGCTTTTACCAAACAAATTGATAAGCTATACTAAGATAAAATAAACATAATTTTGCGCTTGTAAGATAAATATCCTTACCTCGCAATTTCTGTAAATTTTATATGGCTAATCTATGGACTTCTGCCGAACATGCTTTGAATTATCTAGCACAAGCGGATAATATTCCTCACCGCACTGAAGGTGAAGCAGTGCTGCTAGAGGAAGTACCTAAAACCGTGAAGCGCATTCTCGATTTAGGTACTGGAGATGGACGCTTGCTAGCATTACTAAAGATTGAACGGCATAACGTTGAATCTGTCGCGGTAGACTTTTCACCAACCATGCTAGAAGCGGCGAACAGTCGTTTTCAAGGTGATTCTACAGTAGAAGTTATCGAACACAATTTAGATGAGAGCTTACCAGAGTATGGAACATTTGATGCCATCGTTTCCAGTTTTGCGATTCATCATCTCAGCCACAATCGTAAACGTTCGATTTATGTAGAAATATTTAATATGTTGCAGCCCGGTGGTGTTTTCTGCAACTTAGAACATGTCGCTTCACCTACAGTGCGTTTGCACGAAAAGTTTTTAAAAGCGATAGGTGTCACACCAGCACAAGACGATCCATCCAACCAGCTTTTAGATGTAGAAACTCAACTAAAGTGGTTGCGGAACATTGGCTTTGAAGATGTGGATTGTTATTGGAAGTGGCTAGAATTAGCTCTACTAATTGGACGGAAACCAAAAATTGTAACCAGCGATGCGGTGCAGTGAATGAATTTACTCTGGCTTTTATTGAAGGCTTCTTGGTTGCAAGTGGCGATCGCCGTTTTTACGGGTTTAGTGAGTGGTGGAACAACAGCTAGATTGATAGCGTTGATAAATAAGGCTATTAGCGATGGATTTCAATCCTCAAATAGTTTCAGCGACTTGGTTTGGCAGTTTCCCATTTTCGCATTGATAGTAGTTGTCAACAGCATTATTTCGCAAGTCTTACTCATAAATCTTTCTCAGGAAGCCGTTTATCAATTACGGTTGCGTTTGAGTAGAGGAATTTTATCTTCTCAACTGCGGCATTTAGAAAAATTAGGTACGTCGCGTTTGCTGGCAACTCTTACAGAAGATGTCGCAACATTGACGGCTACAGTTTACGCAATTCCTTTTATCTGTGTTGATATCGCTATTATTGCCGGGTGCTTGTTTTATTTATCGTTCCTATCGAGTACGGTATTTACTTTTACCGTAGGCTTCGTAATGATAGCTGTCGGTAGTATTCAACTATTAATTAATAGAGCGCAAGGTTACTTGGTTACAGGGCGAGACGAACAAGATCGTTTGCTCAAACATTTTCGCGCTATCACCGAAGGTATCAAAGAGCTTAAACTTCACACAGCTCGTCGTCAAGAGTTTTTTGATTCGGAATTGCAGCATAGTGCAGCCATATGTCGCGACCAAAATTCGGCAGCATTATTAACCTTTTCAGTTTCTACAGGATTGGGCAATTTATTGTTTTTTATCCTTGTAGGTTTGCTGCTATTTTTATTACCGCAAATCGCACCTATTTCTCCCAGCATACTATCGGCTTATATACTTACAGTTACTTATTTGATGTTGCCCATGCAAAGCATATTAGATAAGTTACAAGCTTTGTCTAAAGCCACGGTAGCATTACAGAAAATAGAAAGAATGGGTTTAGTATTAGCCGGTAACAAAGAAAACTATATAGAAGAAAAAAAGAAAGATGTAAACACATTTAAAAAATTAGAATTAAAAAAAGTTGTTCATGCATACCCAGGAGAAGACAAAGAAAGTCGTTTTAGTTTAGGCCCGGTTGATTTAACCTTTAAACCAGGGGAAATAGTATTTATAGTTGGCGGAAACGGTAGCGGAAAATCAACTTTAGCCAAACTAATTACGGGATTATATATTCCCGAAGAGGGAGAAATTGTATTAGATGATAAAGTGATTACCGATGATAATCGGGAATGGTATCGCCAACACTTCTCCGTAATTTTCTCCGACTTTTACCTATTTGAAAAACTTTTAGGAATGGAAAAACCAGCCCTAGACGAACAAGCTCAGGAATATTTGAGGCAGTTAAAAATCAGTCACAAAGTCACAATAGAAAACGGTAAACTATCAACTACAGAACTTTCGCAAGGACAGCGAAAGCGGCTGGCATTATTAACAGCTTATTTGGAGAATCGTCAAATTTATCTATTTGATGAATGGGCATCAGATCAAGATCCAATGTTTAGAGACATTTTTTACAAAGAAATATTACAAAACTTGAAAAAACGCAATAAAACAGTAATAGTCATCAGTCACGACGACCATTATTTTCACCTTGCCGATAGAATCATCAAACTAGATTACGGTAAAGTTGAATACGATAAAATTAATGCTCAATTAGAAGTAGGGCATAGAGCCTAGGTAATGGGGAATTGGGCATTGCTCTAAGTGTATTAACTTGTTCCTTGTCTCCGGCAAGGAATACATTCTTAGAGGCTCTACCTCTTATTTAAACTTGAGGCAGAGCCTCATGTTTGGCATTCCAAGGCAGAGCCTTGGAACGAGAAATAAATTAATAGCCATATAAAATCATTGGTATAGAATGTTAGCAAATTAACTAAGAACTGTTTACTACTAACTGAAAATGGCTAAAGTCTTTGATTCTATCACCGAAGAATTGCAAAAATTTATTACAAATCAACAGATGTTTTTCGTTGGTACAGCACCATTAAATTCTGACGGACATGTAAATATTTCTCCCAAGGGATTAGAGAGTTTTCGTATTCTTTCACCACATAAAGTTGCTTATTTAGATTTAACCGGAAGCGGAAACGAAACATCAGCGCATTTACAAGAAAACGGACGAATTACCTTTATGTTTTGTGCTTTTGAAGGTTCGCCCTCTATTTTGCGTCTTTATGGTAGCGGAAAAACTATTTTACCTAATAATTCAGAATGGGAATCTTTATATTCACAATTTCCCGAAATACCGGGAACCCGTCAAATAATAGTAGCTGATATTGAAAGAGTTCAAACTTCTTGTGGAATGAGCGTACCTTTATATGATTATCAAGCCCAGCGAGAAAGTTTAGTTAAATGGGCAGCTAAAAAAGGGGAATCAGGAATTAAGGAATATCATCAAAAGAAAAATATGGTTAGCATTGATGGTTTAGCAACTCCGTTGAGTGAAATATTATAGGAATTATAATTGCAAAATTATTAGTGAGTGGAAAATAATTTTAATATGAAACCTCACCCTCAATCCCTCTCCTTATTAAGGAGAGGGAAGCCGGAGGGAATGAATACTACGTCTCTACAAATCCTAACTTTTAAATCATGGTAGTTCAACTCAACCAGCAATTAACCCTCGAAGAGTTCTTTAATCTTCCTCCAGGAGAAGGAGATATTACCTACGAACTCATTGACGGAAAAGCAATTCCTAAAATGTCACCGAAAAAATTTCATTCCAAACTAACCCGTGCCCTTCTTAATCTGATAGAAAAATGTTGTGAAGGAAAAGGAGAAGTGTGTCCAGAATTAGCAATTACATTAACTCGTAATGGACGTAACTGGGTACCAACACCAGACTTATTATATATATCCAACGAACGTTTACCAGATGACTGGGAAGAAGAAGGAGCTTGTTCAATACCACCAGATTTAGCAATTGAAATTATCTCACCCGGACAAACTTTTGGACAAATGGCTCTTAAAGCGCAGGATTATTTGAATGCTGGAGCATTAAGGGTTTGGGTGGTAGACAGTAAAGCTAGAAGCATTACAGTTTTTTATCCAGATGCAGCACCGAGAACTTATATGGGTGATGAAGTAATTACTGATTCTTTATTTGCAGGGTTAGAATTCAGTGTTGAAGCAGTGTTTCAAAAAGCTAAAATTCCAGCGAAAAATGATTAACTGTAATGATTAATTGTAGGGTGCTGTTACGGCTTTAGAATTTATCATTTAAAATAATACGTTTGAAAATGCCGTAACGCACCATAATATTCAACTCAAAACTCGTATTTAGAGAAAACTTCCTTTTCCTCTTCACCCGCTTTTATCCATTCCTGCATAGCCGGAAGTGCCATTAGGGCTTCCATATAATCCTTAAAACAAATGATTCTCGAAGTTGCAATTTTAGATATAAAAGACGGAATGTCTGATGATTTTGAAGCCGCATTCAAACAGGCTTCAAAAATTATCTCTTCAATGCCGGGATACATATCTCACGAATTACAAAAATGTGTCGAAGTCCCAAATCGTTATATTTTACTCGCTCGTTGGGAAGCTTTAGAAGCTCATACCGTCGGGTTTAGAAAATCAGCAGAATATCAAGAATGGAAACGACTTTTGCATCATTTTTATGAACCTTTTCCCGTGGTAGAACATTATTATTCGGTTTGACGTTCAAAATTCAAAACTGCCAATCTGCCACTATAAGTTTAATTACTCTCCCCTAAATTATTAATCGTGCTGCAAACTTAGACTTTATTGTAAAATAGTCGCGCATCGATTAATAAATTAAAATGTCTCATAATTGTATGGAAAATATTTACAACTACTTAAAAATTTCCGATAAAATTGCTACTGCGGGACAACCATCTGTAGAACAGTTTTCTTATATAAAAGAAGCAGGTTATCAAGTTGTTGTCAATCTTGCATTAAAAGATTCTTCTAATGCTTTACCTAATGAAAAAGAAATTATAGAATCTCAAGGAATGCAATACATTCATATACCCGTAATTTGGGAAAATCCGACTGAGGATAAGTTACAAGAATTTATTCAAGTAATGAAAACAAACGTCGATAAAAAAATCTTTGTTCACTGTGCAGCAAACAAGCGGGTATCTGCTTTTATCTATCTATATCGTCGCCATCAAGAAGGTATTGATGAGGAAATAGCGAAAAAGGATTTACATCAGATTTGGGTTCCGAATGAAATTTGGCAGCAATTTATTCAAGATGTAGAGAAAAATTATAAGTAATTGATTATTTACAGCATTTTAATTTGTAACTAGTACAAGTCGGCGTTAATAAGGTAACCATTAAAGATGGCTGAAAAGCCTATAAAATCAAACTTCTTACTTCTTACTTCCGCGCAGCAGTACTAGCAACTTAGAAACCCGGTATCTTTAACAATACCGGGTTTCTTTTTTCTCTTAATTCGTCGTCGCTAAGAATAATTTAATTAGAGTTTCATCATAATTACTGCTTATGCTTATCTTAATTTGCCAATTTTTAGCGCGAATAAACCCAAAATAAATCAAAAACAAAATTAATAAATTATTAAATATTATTTTCTTGGTATAACTGAGTGTCCAAACGTGATAACGTTTATAACTCGTTGCAACTAGAACCTTTTTCCTCTTTTTGCAGCGGATATTTGCTACAACATTATTAACCGTGTCGTAGTTATGTCCTCGTATTTTCACGAGTTAAAATATTAACTATGTCTTCTCAGCCTACAATTCAAAATATATATACTGATGGCGCTTGTACCGGCAATCCAGGTCCCGGTGGTTGGGGTGTTGTTGTTTACTTCGATGATGGTTCGATTCACGAAATCGGTGATGCATCAAAAAAAACCACCAATAACAGGATGGAAATGCAAGCCGCGATCGCAGCTTTGGAATTTTTAGAATCTTCCGGGCAAAACAAACCCGTTACTCTTTACACCGACAGCGAATATCTAATTAACTGCGTTACGAAGTGGGTGAAAGGATGGAAGCGTAAAGGTTGGAAGAAATCCGACGGAAAACCCGTGCTTAACCAAGATTTATTGGAAATTCTAGATAATCTTAATAATCAAAAGATTAAATGGCAACACGTTCGCGGTCACGCTGGTAATATAGGTAACGAACGTTGCGACACAATCGCCCGTGGTTTTGCTTCAGGGAAAATACCATCGCTAAAGCAAATGCTGGATATAAATTTCAGTGATGCTAATTTCGCACAAAAAGCCGAAGTTGAGGTATCATCTACATCTAACTCACACATTACGCCACCCGTTATTAACAAAAAGATACATAATAGTAATCTTGAGTCGGACACAAACAATACGAAAACTATGGAATCATCTAGCGCTTCTGCTACCTTGCAAAACGAAGATTTACCACGCGAAACAAGAGTCTCGCAACTCCGCAGTTTAGTTGAAACTCTTCGCATTGCTGACGAAATAGCCGAAAAAGGTTACTTAATCACAAGTTCCGAATTAGCGGACTTAATGAACGTCCATGCTAGTGCTGTTACTAGCCGTGGAGACCAATGGCGTTGGAGAAACTGGATAGTTTCCCGAGTACGTCGCGAGGGTAATCAAATACTTTGGGAACTCGAACGCGCCGATAAACTTGACGATGATGAAGGAGAGTAAAAAGAGTTAGGAGTTAGGAGTTAAGAGTTAGGAGTTAGAAATATTTTATTCTTTCCCTCCCTCACTCTCTCCCTCCCTCACTCCCTCACTCCTTTTTCCCCCTATCTCCCTCTCTCTCTCAACCATACTCACGTCCTCGCCACTGTCGCGGGGTACGAAAGGCTGACAAGAAAATTCTGGAAACTGCTAAGGGGTCTGCAATTGGTGAAAGCCAAAATAACCAGCCCCCTTTAGTTTGAGTAAAATCGTAAGACGGTGCTATTGCTAAAAGCATTAAACAACGAATTAGCAGTAAAAATAGATTCAGAGACAAAAGTACCGATGGGAAAAGAACGTGGGGAGAAAGAAATAATAGTAAAACTACTAATATTAAAGGTAAGCCTTGGGTTGATGCGAGCAACCATAAGTCTCCCCAAGTTTGAGCCTTTGAAGATGCGTCTTTTAGGTCAAGGCTTCTTCCCCATTCTTTCCAGGTTTCTGCTGCTCCTTCATACATCCTTACCTTAAGTACTTTAGCTCCATCTAAGAAACCTACTTTAAAACCAGTTGCGGCTATCTGTCTTGCTAAAGTGACATCATCGCAAAATGAACTTTTGGCGCTGGTATAGCCATTAACTGTTTCTAAAACCGAACGACGGCACAGAAAGCATTGTCCGTTAGCCATTACCCGCTCGGATGCCTGCGTATTCACACCCGCAGGGTCAAATCTATAAAGTAGCGTCATTAACAGCGCCGGTTGAAGCAAAGATTCACCAGGATATTTAAGAATGAATCGGGGAGACAGCGAAACTAAATCGTATTCGAGAGCAGATGCAGTTTTGATCAAACCAGCAACTAAACCGGGATGCGGTTGAGTATCCGCATCCATTCCCAGAAACCATTCACTCTTCGGGTCAATATTCAAAAAGCCATTATGTAAAGCCCACGGACGACCTACCCAATATGAAGGCAAAGGGTCATCTGTTATCAAACGAAAACGCGGGTCTTTTTCAATTGTTGCTTTTACTAAGTCGCGGGTACCATCTTGGGAATTGCTATCCACAACGATGATTTCCCGGACTTCATAACTTTGTTTGCTCAACCCACTTAACAAGGGGCTGATACGTTCGACTTCATTAAGAGTCGGAACCACCACGCTAACATTCCCTAAAAGTTCAGGTGTAGGACTTTGGGGCTGAATCGGAGGTTGGCGAAATGGTCCTTTTAGTAGACGCGACAGCAGAACAAAAACTGCTGGTACCTGAATAAGTAAAATACAAAGCGAGATACCGCTCAAAAACTCCTGCATTATTAATCGCTATGTTGAATCATTACTTAACAGCAACTTTTAGAGAAGCGACTGCAACTTCATTTGCTGCATTTTCTACATCATCAACTGTATAGGTTGGTACTGTAGAACTTTTCAACCACAAAACTAAAGCCGGAATTACACCTAAAACAAAACCTAAAGAAACTGGGATAACATAACCATCCCCCAGACTTAACCCAGCAGCAAAACCAAAATTGCTTAAGTAAACAATTAGAGGAAGAACTAATTGCGAACGCCATAATTTAATCGGCTTCGTACCCCATATCAAAGCTGCTAAACTCATAAACAGGGCGCTAGTACCAAACCAACCAGCATAGTTTCGATAAGGTGTTCCGAAGAAGTCTCCCGGAGTTTCCCAATACCAGAAAGGAAAAGCTGTTTGACTCATAGCTGGTTCCAAAGCGAAATCCCAACTTGTGAAGAGCAAAGCACCAATGGCGATCGCCCCAATATGGCGAATCAATGTTGGTTTTTCGGCTACCTTTAAACCACTTCTTGCAATTAAGTAAGCTGACAAACCTACATAAAACCAGGATAAAGGAATAGTAAACGGCACTAAACCGCCTATTTTATAACCCAAACCACTAAGATAACTGTAATCTCCAAAGGGAAAACCAGTACTAGTTCCCAGCAGCTCGCTACCTACCGATATTAAAACAGAAGGTATTAGAAAACCCAGCCAAGTCCGCCATCCCAAGACTCTACATGCATAAATCGAAACGGCTACTATGCCAAAAATAATGTCTACTACACCACCATTAGCCATACTCACTTGCATAGCTGTTTGTCCAACATCCCCAAAATTCAAAATCATTTTGGCGTTAGGTATCACCAACATAATACCTACAAGTCCGAAAACCTTAGCCAAAATATGACTTATAAGGCAGACGCGCTCCGCAATAACAGATTGTCTCATGATAATCCCTTAACAAGATATGATAAGCCGCAACTTAGCTGATATCAGTTTACAAATGTTTAAGAACACATTGAAATAATTTTTAATAAAATCTTATTCTACCTGCTTACTTAAACATCCTCATCTTTTTTTCCTGGCTTGATATCAAAGATAGAGTTATAGTTTACGGCATCACAGCCAGCTATCGTAAAGTAAAATAGATTGTCGAGCTTCAGTCGAGCTTCAAAATATCAGTGTTATTAAACACTTTATCCTCAATTGGTGCAACTAATACTGAGATAAAAGTAATCATTCTTACTTTTGAAAGATTGTAAATTAACTACTCACTGTCTCGATGGAGACAAACAGTTAGATGTCTATCATACAACAGCTTCCTTGGGTTTCACTTACGCTCGTATTGCTTACTTACAGCGTATTTGGATGGATATTATCTAAAGAAAACCTGCCGTTATTTGCATGGTTAATGATTGGAATTAGCGTGTTGCTTCTAGTTGCGGCAATAACTACTCCTTGGTCAAAAGCTGTCAAATACGTGAAGTTTTTATTCAACACAAAGTTAAAATCTTTTCTGTTGGCTGTTTTGGGAGCATTCTTATTTTTTCTTGTTTTTGCTGAGTTCAGAATCTTTCTAGATATTATGCTAATAATTAGCGCAACTATTTTGGTAAGATTAGATTTCCAAGTAGCTGGAATTAGCGAAAATAAAGCTTTTTTGCTTACTTCTTTGTTTTCTATAGTAGGGTTAATGTCTGGAATTTTATTAGATTATTTACTTTCATAAATTCACAATGTGAATCAAAATTAAACAAGTTCAATTATTTTTTTTGATAGCGGTTTTCAATTGCATACAATACGCAAGTTGGAGTTTACCCACTTCCCTTTCAAAGTTAGATATTTAGGTTTTAAATAAATAGTTAAGAATTTTCTTAAATGGTCAGGGTGAGGTTTCAATAAAAAAAATAAAAGGGGAGTATCCCAATGCCGGAACAAACACCTTACCCGTCACCCCATAAGGATGCGGCTACACAAACAAAGCCCGACGACCTAACGACCTGGGCTAGAAATTATCATAGCCCGCGAAGGCGGGCTTTGTTTTTTTAGCCCCAGACTTCTAGCCTGCGGGCTTTTTGTAAAATTGAGATTTTTAAGAAGCAACAGTTGCTGGTTCAGACTCAGTAGCGCCAGTGTAAACGCTAACTTTCTTGCGGCTCTTGCCCTTTCTTTCAAAAGTTACAACACCGTCAATTAAAGCAAACAAAGTATCATCTTTACCGATACCAACATTGTTGCCGGGGTGATACTTAGTACCGCGTTGACGTACCAAAATATTTCCAGCGAGAACATTCTGACCACCATAGCGTTTCACGCCAAGGCGCTGAGCATTTGAGTCGCGTCCGTTACGAGTACTACCAGTTCCCTTCTTATGAGCCATGTTTTCTCCTTTTGATAATTGATGATAAAAACGTTAAAGGTTAAAGGTTAAAGGTTAAAGGTCAAAGGTTAGGAGTTTGAAATTACCAATTACCCATTACCAATTACCAATTACCAATTACCCATTACCTATTCTGCAACAACTTCAGCAGTTACGGCTTCAGCAGGTGCTTCTTCATTGCTAGCAGTACTATCAGAAGAAGTTTGTGCAGAAGCAACGACAGAACCATTCATATTAATGGAATCAATCATTAAACGAGTAATTTCTTGACGATGACCGCGCTTTTTACGGGTTTTCTTTTTCGGCTTCATCTTGTATACCAAGACTTTGCGCCCTCTAAAGTGGCGCATTACCGTTCCTTCTACCGTAGCTCCGGACACTAAAGGCTGTCCTATATTAACTTCACCGTCATGCTGCACAAATAAAACTGAATCTATAGTAACTTTCTCATCCGGTTCTTTATGCAGTAGCTCAATATCGTAAAAACGTCCCGGTTCAACTTTTAGTTGCTTTCCGCCGGTTTCAATAATTGCGTAACTCATTTATTTATCCTTAAAATTGCCGTACAGGTAGCTGATTCACAACTGCTAAATCGTTGTAACCAGCTTTTACAACATGCCTACCTGGTCCGAGCAGGAATTAGACAGCCGACAGACAATATTACTATCATGGCGGCTTATTTTGCAAGTTTTAGATTGCTTCAATTACAGCATCGCTAAAAAGTTCAAGGTGTTCAGTTCGGGTGGTGCGTGACACTACAACCCTGATTACTAGGTTCAGAATTTAATTAAGTATCACAGCACCCTACAACAAAAATGTGCCAGTTACGTAAGTCTTAGTGTTAATGCTTTCTTATTATCGGATAACACATTTAGAGACGTAGCACTGCCAAGTCTCAAACAGTTTGATGTAATTGTGCAATACCAAAAATCTTATCGATTTAGTAAAGCATAATTAGAAGTTTTTTCTCTATTAGAAATATTAAATACCGGGTTCGAGAAAGAGCAAGCTTTCCAATGGCTTTTAACTAAACCATTATTTAATAATCCGCAGGTACCACCACGCTGTCCTAACGGCGTGAAATATTCGCAGTATCTACAGCTTGAAGGGGAAGAATTTAAAGTACTCATATTATTCTCTTTAAACTTAAAAAAACAATTGCCTACTTTCTAACAAATAGCTAGCCTATCGCCAAATTACTTGTAAAAGTTAGGAATCCACCATCTCTGGATACTGTTGACAACCATTAATGATTGCCAAAAATAATTCGATATCACACTATCCTTGGGTTGATATTGGTTTGTCTTTCTTAAGGGTGAGAGATTAAAATAACTATGCACATCGGTATAGAAAGTATATATATAATCTAATTCTTGAAAAAATGTGAATTCACCTCATTATCGGGTCTCAACGTCATTCTAGAACTTAAAGATGATAATAGATTTATTCGTTTTTAGTCTTAATTTTGGATAGTAGCGTTTATTGATGCGAATTGAATAAGTATATAAATCATTAAGCTACAGCTATAGCAGTATTAAAGGTTACTATTTATTTAAGCCAAAGCGATAACTAAGAAGCCTGGTTTTCTTAAAAAAGTTAGTTGCTGGCATATTAAGCAATTTAAGATATATAACTAAAAAACGATTATTAGTTTCAGCTATATTAAGCAATAAAATATGAAAAGAATAGAAGTAGAACAAAGAACGATTTTTATCGGATTAGCCGGAAGTCATGGTTATGGATTAAACCGTCCCGATTCCGATTATGACTGGAGGGGTGTATTTGTCGCACCCAAAGAATATTATTTAGGATTTAATAAAGGTATCGAACAAAAAGATAACGGTTGGAACGAACCGGGTATATTTTCGTTTCTGGATAACAGCGAAGATACTGTTATCTATGAATTAAGAAAAATCATCCAGCTATTAGCAGGAGCAAACCCCAACGTTTTAGAACTATTGTGGTTAAGCGAATATCCTATCTTAACTCCAGTCGGACAGCGTTTAATTGATTGCAGAAAGTTATTTTTAAGTAAAAAGGTAAAGCATACCTATTCCGGTTATGCATTTGCTCAAATCAAAAAAATAGAAACTCATCGTAAGTGGTTATTAAATCCCCCGCAATCCAAACCATTACCATCTGACTTTGAAATAGAAAACGAAACACCTTTAGTTAAAGAAGAATTAAACGCTTTTCTAGAATATCTTTATTTATTAATTAGAGGTAAAATCGAATTTTTAGAAGAAGCAGAACAACTGTATAAATTGTTAACAGCCGATATTGACTTTAAAGGAATGTTGAAACAGCATCCTTTACCAGATGAAACCATAGAAAAAACACAAGAATTTACAAATAGCCGTAAAGACTTTATTCGCCTGCTGCAAAGAAGCCAAAGATATCATAATGCATTGAGAGAATGGCAGGCCTATCAATCGTGGAAAAAAAATAGAAATCCTCAGAGAGCAGAAACCGAAAAATTATCGGGTTATGACCTCAAACATGGAATGCACTGTATTAGATTATTACGTAGTGGTTTAGAAATATTACGCAATCAAGAAGTTATCGTAGACAGAAATAAAATCGGCGATGCAGCAAGTTTAAAAGCAATTCTTAACGGCGAATACTCCTACGAACAACTAATGCAAATGGCTGAAGATTTGGTAGCCGAAATGGAAACAGTTTATGACGAATCAACCTTACGCCATAAACCAGATTTAGAACAGATTAATGATTTATGTATTGAATTAGTAGAAATGCAAGGGTTTTAATCAGTTAGCAGTGAACAGTGAACAGTGAGCAGTTTTCAACCGGAGGATGTGGATCTTCAATTATCAGTTACCCTTCACAAAAACAAAATTATCTTACGTCGGTGAATTTTGAATTTCTGTAAATTATGAATGATAGGGCATGGAGCATTGGGCGTTGGGCATGGGGGATTAGGTATGGGAGAATAAAAGTTAGAAAAAACTGTTAACCACTAACCACTAACCACTAACAACTAACTTTTATAATATGCAAATTACCCAATGTTTGCACGCAGCAATTCTTGTGACTGATTTAAACCGTAGCGAAAAATTTTACGGTGAGATTCTCAAACTACCTCAAACAGAACGTTCGCGAAATTTTCCCGGTAGCTGGTATCAAGTTGGTGAATATCAGTTACACCTAATAGTTACATCCCAAGTTTCTAACCAACCAAAACACGAAAAATGGGGACGCAACCCCCACATTGCTTTTTCAGTTGCCGACTTAGATGCCGCCAAAGAGCGATTATTAAAATATAATTGCCCAATCCAACCAAGTGCTTCTGGTCGTCGAGCATTATTCACCCAAGACCCAGATGGGAATATTATTGAATTAAGCGAACAGCAGTAGAAAGTTAGGAATTAGGAGTTATAAATATACCCCTTACTGTTAACTGTTAACTGTTCACTGTTCACTGTTCACTGTTCACTGAATGAAGTTCGGATACACTTACAGCGACCCTTTATTAGAACAAAATCCCGAACCTACGAGCTTGGGATGGGATGTAGATAAAATTTATCAAGATTTGGGAAAACGTTCGGAGTTACAACAATTATTTCAAGACTGTAAAATAAATCCCCCAGATTGCGTTTTTATTCGACGCTTGGAAGAATTAGGTGATTCTGTTGAAGAAGTAACCTTTACACTTTCTCAATTTGAAAAAATGGGAATAAATTTGATCGCAGTCGAACAAAATTACAACTCTCAAACAAAATATTCTAATACTCATGCCAACTTACTCAAACTCTTATACGAAATTCAGCAACAAAAACGTAGCGATCGCATTCGTCAGGGACACGCACGCAATCGCTTAGAAGCAATACCACCGCCAGGAAAAGCACCTTACGGATACCGTAGAGGTAAAGCAAAATATATTATTGACCGTACTATCTCACCAGTAGTTAAAGAGTTTTTTGATCGCTTTTTGCTATACGGTTCCTTACGTGGAGCAGTGCGTCATATAGCGAAAAAATACGGTAAAAAAATATCAGTTACCACTGGAAGACGCTGGCTATCTAATCCGGTGTACCGTGGCGATATTGCTTACCGGAATGGGGAAATCGTTCGCGATACTCACAACGCAATCATTTCTCGTGAAGAAGCTGCTCAAGTAGATCGCATTTTACGTCGCAACAGTCGTTTACCATCTCGTACAGCTAGCGCACCGCGTTCTCTAGCGGGTTTAGTTGTTTGCGGTGAATGCCAATCGCATATGAATGTCACTCGCGTCACCTTTCGCAGACAGAAAAAGGAGTATAACTATTTACGTCCTATCAACTGTTCTAAAAATAAAAAATGCCGTAGTATTTCTTATCAACAAGTATTAGAAAGTACTATTGAAAAGGTTTGTAATGACTTACCTCACGCAGTAGAAAATATAAATTTTCCATTCTTTGATGAAGTCAAAAATAATTTAACAAAAGTTATTACCGCTCAACAACAGATATTAGAGCAGATACCATCTTTAGTAGAAACCGGTATCTTAGATGAAGAAACCGCTAAACTGAGAATTTATAAAATTCGTACCGAAATATCTCACCTCCAAACACAATTAGAAATATTACCACCAGTTAATTTACGTTCCGTTGCTCAAGCCGTTTCAATACCACAATTTTGGCTCGATTTATCAGAAACAGAAAGAAGATTTTATTTTAGAGAATTTATTCGTCAAATCGAAATTATTCGTCAAAACAGCAGTTGGGATTTACGAATTATTTTTATCTTTTAAGAGGATGTTTAGAAAGTTATAAATAAAACCACAAATCTTTAGTTCCCCCTAAATAACCCGCTAAATTGGGGGACTTTAACCCCCCTTTTTCAAGGGGGGAAGGGGGGATAATCCGAGATAATGAATAAAAACTATACTTTTCAAACATCTTTTAAGTTGTAATTGAGAATTGAGAAAATTAATACTATTGTACTCCCAATGCCCAATGCCCAATCTTAATTACGGTTTACCCCCAGTATTTCTGACTTTAGACACTTTACCGATCAAGTCAAACCAGAAAGGGGCACCCATTGCTATAGCAATACCGCTGATTATCCAGCCAGGAATTGCCCGTGCAAATCTTAATAAAGATGTCCAACCGCCCCTACTTGAGGAAAATGAACCGACTTGCTGTTTAATGTTGACTTCAGTCCAACCGATAGGTAAAGATATATCCGATAAAGCTTCTTCTGTTTGACTTCTAAGAGTTCCGATGTCTATATAATTTAAATTGTCTTGATTTCTAACTAATATATCTCCAGCATTGTTTACAATCGTATTCCTTAATGCTGAATCTGTAGACAGTCTACTTATCATATGAAATGCATCTGCATTTGCCGTTACGGCAATAATAAAACCAATCAACAGTGCAACTCCTTTAGAATTGCGTTTGTAAACACCACTAGCTCTTGTCATAGAACTATTAAAGGAGTTTTCCATTTCTTGTTTTAATACATTGATACCGGATTCTGTTTTATCAATTCTTGTTTTAGTACGATGAGCTAAAACAGTTAAGTTTTCTGTTATTGACTGTGGTAAAAGATTAGTTAATTGCTGAAAATTTTGATAGGTTTGATTGTCCTTATCTTTAATTGCTTCCTCAAATTCTTTGTAAACGCTACTACCTTTCTTCATCAACTGAACTATTTCACTGACATTAGGTTGCAAACCTCCTAACATAATTGCTCTTTCACTAGAAACAAACATGTCTTGTTTTAGAAAATTGAGTTTGCGGATGGCTTTATTCGTATATTCGCTTTCTGGTATTTCTGCTTGAAAAGTATTTATATACCTATCAACGCTTTCTGACATGCGGTTAACACTGGTATCTAAATTCGCTTTTTTTTGATTGTAGTTCCACAATATTTGTTCAAAATCAGCCTGCATTTCGGCGAATTCTTGATAAATCAGGCTGAAAAAATTAGTAAACTTCTCATCACCTTGCACTTGCCCTTCTAAAGCAAATAAAATGTTTTGTATTTCAGCAAGTCTTTCGTTTTTAAACTTTTCCAACCTAGATTCTGAAAGTTTTTGAGAAAAATCGGGTATTTGCAACGTTTCCATCAAAGTAGTTGCATAAATATCAGCAGGAATGTAAGATGGTCCGCTATGTTGACCATTACCAAAAATAGTTTCACTCTTAGTTGTTCCAGGACGTGCAATTTTTAAAGGACGAGTCAAAGAAGAAATAGCCCAAGTTGCTTTTCTAGGTAAAGTTGCCAAAAACCCCTTTGCTTCTTGATTAATATTTTTCAGTAAAGGATTACTATAGATTTGATTTACTAACTGAATTACTTTTGCCTCTTCAGAATTATGAACGCCACCTGCAAGCAAAATTTCAATAGATTTCCTGAGATGTGCAGCACGCCATTGTAACAATGTAGCAAGTAATTCCTGTATTTCGGAGGCTAACAAACTTAAAATTAAGTAAGTAAATACCAAACCTAAAGCAATATCTAAGATAAAAGGTAGATTCATAATTTTCCTCTAGTAAAATTTAATTATTGATGTTGGTAATATTCGCTTCTATTCAATTTGTAAATATTATTTAAATTTTTATAAAACTTCCCCGATTGTTTGTGCTGGGATAACATTCAAAAATTTATCAAAAAAATAGAAATAAATTAGATTTAACGAGATAATGATCCATAGAGTAGTTTCGCACGAATGTTATGATTGGAGATTACTCTCAAGGTTTCTCTGTAGTTTGAGCAGCGATTTAAAACGATTGTCCTAGTTTATGCAAAAAGGAAGCTTTATTTGGGATCGCGTTGAAAAACAGTATCGTCGAATGGACAGACGAATAGATAGAATATGGATAGTAATACTCACTATTGCCGCAGTAATACTTTTTACGATTCATCTAGGAGAGTTGCCGCTGCGAGACTGGGATGAAGGCACTGTCGCACAAGTTGCGCGGGAATTGGGACGCGCTCAGGCTGGCGAGATGCGATGGCTTTTCCCAACTCTTTGGGGGGAGCCTTATCACAACAAGCCACCATTGATACATTTGATGATTGCTTGGGCTTATTCAATTGGCGGTGTAAACGAGTGGACTACACGTTTACCCGGTGCAATTTTAACAGCTCTTTCAGTACCTTTTCTGTATAGTATTGGCAGAGAAATATTCCATCAGCGAATTTGTGCCGTCTACAGCGCTTTAGTTTACCTAACAATGTTGCCTGTAGTCCGCCACGGAAGGCTGGCTATGCTAGATGGTGCTGCGGTTTGCTTCTTCACGATCATGCTTTTATGCGTGTTGCGATCGCGTCGTGATTTGCGCTATTGCTTGGGTGTAGGCATCGGTTTTGCATTAATTTGTTTGACCAAAAGCATTTTAGGTATATTGCTTGGTAGTGTGGCGATGATATATCTATTTTGGGATACCCCACGATTGCTTAGTAGCAAGTATATGTGGATGGGAATGCTTATTGGCGCTGCTCCAGTAGCTTTTTGGTACGGTGCCCAATGGTTACATTACGGTCGTGATTTTGTTAATAAAGGAATGATGAATCAATCCTTTGGCCGTATTTGGTCTTCCGTTGAAGGGCATTCTGGGCCACCTTGGTATTACTTCTTGGAAATTTGCAAATACAACTGGCCTTGGTTGATTTTTGTACCAGCTTCTTTACGTTTTGCTTGGAAAAATCGCAATCTTAGTTGGGCAAAACTCGTACTAGTTTGGTTCGGTGTTTATTTGATAACCATTTCTATCATGGGAACCAAGCTTCCTTGGTATGTTTTCCCAATTTATCCTTCAATAGCTTTGGCAATTGGAGCAAAACTAGGTGAAGTCGAAAATTTACCTTTATTAAAGCCACTACCAAAATTTTGGGTAGTGATGTTGAGTATTTTAGCTTTGATTTCCGCAGTTGCAAGTACTTACTTCAGTTCCATTGCAACACCTTCACCGGAATTACCGCTGATATTTGCAACTTTTAGCGTCACAATGGCTTTAGCGGCTCTGAGGGCACAACGAGGCGACAGGCAGTTCCTCAAAGTACTTCTGTGGGGAACCTATGTATCTTTATTATTGTTTGTGAAATCTAATTACTGGGTATGGGAACTCAATGAAGATTATCCAGTTAAACCAGTTGTGCAAATGGTAGCCCAAGCAAATCTAGAGAAAAATACGGTGGTTTACATTTCTTCAACCAATCATCGACCTTCATTAGATTTTTATAGCGAAGGTACCATTAAACCTGCATCTCCAGATAACTTGAAATATTATTGGAAACACGATCGCAAACCATATTTCTTGCTCGACGAAAAGGCTTTGACAGATTTTTCATCAGGTTCATTACAAGTTCTAGGCAAGCAAGGGAAATGGACTCTAGTTACAAAAAAAAATATTGCCCCGCAATCTAAAGAATGATTAGATACGGGGCTGTCTTTAAAGTTTCATTTGAGTATGTTAGATGCTACCAAAATTTTCCACCTATAAATAGGTAATTCGCAAATTTAATATATTAATACAGATAAGCAGGTAGCCATAATCAATCAGCCTGACGTGTTTGCTTAAAAACACAATTTTTGACCGATATGCCCAAAAAATACAATTCACTTTTCTTCAATACCGGAATTTTTCTCTATAGTCAACCCATTCAAAGGCTTTTGAGCATCCGAATCTGTAGTATTTGTGTGAGTATTTCTTTGAGTCACAGTTAACATGCCGCATATAATAGCGCTCCCCAAAATAAAAGCCATTAAAGGATGCTTAAAAAATACAAAATCTCGTAAAATTCGAGCTAAAGGTCGGCTTTGACGGCGTAGTACAGATGAAAGAGTAATTTGTTTTAAAGGAAACGGGTCGCGCACATAGTTACCGCTACGACATACCACCAGCCTTTCTTGACAGTAAGGACAGTTGTATAATCCAGTACAACTTTTCAGCGCTTTTGCCGTAGCATTTTTTTGGCAAATGGGGCAAGTAACGTAATGATTATCAAAGGTGTGTGTGTTCATCTACCTCGTCCGCCTATTCTATTAACTCGCTGTATAACAATTGGTATAACTGATAAATTTGTGCTTATGACATCCAAAGACGGTTGAAAATAAGCAATGCGCGATACATATAAATGTTCCATAAAATTATGAACATTTTTATGACTGCAACACGAGTATAGCTATATTTAAATAACTCTGACTTCGCAAACCCAATTTTAATCAAGCAATCGCCTATTGATTTAATTGCGGTTAGCTTATATGTGTGAAATACTACATTTCTACTCCATTAATGTATGTGATAGTCCAAATCGACCGTCGCACGCGATACAAAAAATTGTATACTGCTTTCTTCTTTACTTGCAAAGCTTACCGTGGTAAAGCTTTTCGCAACTGACTTTTATCTACTGTTTACTATTTAAGCACTTCCTCCACGAAAATTCTGAGTATTTACAGTTTTTTTTACCAAAGCTTTGTAAAGGTATCAGATAAATTATAGAAAATACCCATAAAACTTTTTCTAAAAGATATTTACAGAACAGTCAATTTGATTAAATTATAATTATGTTCCTTGAAGGAAAAACCATTATTTTACAGCTTGCTACGTAACTTTTCACAAGATAGTAGGGACTGTTAAAAGCTAACTTCTTTATATACGTTTAACTTATATTTTTTTTACTAACCATAAATAACTATAAAGATAATATCTCTATAGAAGCTATACAAATTTTACAAAAAACTTAATAAAGCTAAAATTCTGAATAAACTTAGCTGTTAAATTTTCTCAATTTTCTATCGAATATATATATTCTCCATTAACTGATACGAAAAAATATGACGCTTTGTGTACCAGAAAATTGATAAATAGATGTCAATCAAATTAAAGCTATTTCTGGTTTTTTGCCTACAGAAATTGAATTTATATTTGGATAACGAAAATAATAATTATTCAAATACAGGAGAATAGAAACCATAAAAAAGCTGCCTGCAACCATCACAGGTTTTCAGGCAGCTACTACAACTAATGGTTGAAGTATAATAATTGACATTAATTTAGAGCAGTATTTTCATTGCTAATTGACGAAACAATGAATAGATATCCTGAAGAAAAAGACATCAACCACACTTTTATTTAAATCAAATTCATCTAAATAATCGTTAATCGCAATTATGGATGTTTATAGAGATTAAAACAAATCATAATTGTCAGATCGATATTTTGCTTACCTGCTTTGATAAATTTATCCCCTTCAGAGCTATAGATTTTATCCTGCGAAATTTCTCACTTTACGGAGTGTATTTCTAGAATAATAATTTTCCAAGCGCAATTTAATGGATAATCCACTAAAAGCTTATTTGCTCTTAGCTATTTTCCAAGCTATACGGGGATATATGTTAAAGCGAGTAGCGACTTCACCATTATCTATCAATAGCAGTTGTCAAAAGATACAAATGCAGCTATCAGAAAGTTGCACGTCTTGTCAATCTCCTCAATAGAGAAAACAGGCATCTTGAGACTATTTTGATGTCAAGATGTACATCTAATAATCACCATTCGTCATGTTGATTATAGAGTAGCCATTATAATGATTTTGCGACAGTCTTAATCTTCTTCTTCTTCTTCTAAATCTTCTGGATCTACTTGTTTTAGACGAATGTGCTTTTTGCCTAGAGTAATGATAAACTCATCTCCCGGTTTAAGACCCATTTGTGTTGTATAAGCCGAACCGATCAATAAATTTCCATTAGACTGCACGCTAATTCGATAGCTTGCACTACGTCCTCCACGCCCATTAGCACCAGAAGAACTATCTAACTGAATACCCTCAGCATCAATTAGGGCATTCAAGAATTTCATCATGTTAACGCGCTCGATACCGTTTTTCGTAACGGTATAGTAGCCACATTGTTTGGCTTTATCTTCTTTACTTTCGTTTTCTAGCTCTTTGACTTTCTTGAGTAGATCTTCGCCGACTAGAGGTTCAATTTTTTTCTGTTTAGCCATCAACTTAAATCAAAAACTAACGATGGATGTGGTGGAATCGATTTCATTTTAACTGACATTGAGGTATTAAGAACAGTGTATATGATGAATTTTATTTTTTTATTAGCCAACAATATAAAATTTGCACTATTCATTCTTATTATTTTTCGATGCAGACTGCTTACTGCTTATTGATGGCATCAAAAAAATTAACCAAATTACAAAGCAATAACCGTAACTATATAAAAAATTTCTCCTCAGATCGATATTGTTAACTTTAGCGTTCTTGAGGTCTTTTTACTTCAAAGAGATGCTGCTAAAATATTCTTACGATCAAAATATTCTTAAATTGGTGCCAACAAATATTGCTGAACCTAAATGAAACTTACCACTAAAGGGCACTATAGTGTAAAAGCGTTATTAGATTTGAGCTTGCAGCAAAAAAATCGCCCTTCTTCAACTAAGGTTATTGCAAGCCGTCAAAATATTCCCGCTCCTTATTTAGAAAAACTACTAATAGAAATGCGTCGTGCTGGATTGGTAAAATCAATTCGCGGTAAAGATGGTGGATATCAATTAGCGCGAGAACCTGTCAAAATATCTTTAGGAGAAATTTTAGAAGCTGTCGGCGAAACAATAGAACCTTTACCTCACCATAGAGCTTACCCACAAGCTTCTGTTGATTGGGTCACTTTCAGTCTTTGGCATAGACTATCTCAAAAGCTTAAAGAAGCATTATACAGTATTACTTTAGCTGACCTTTATTATGATGCTCGCAGCTGGCAAGCTTCTCTTGGAGAAGAAGCTAGTTTTGTGGTTTAGTTATCAATGAACGGTTGCAATTTTAGTTTTTTACCGACGTACTCCTAAAAAAGTGGCAAGCCTGCTCATTTGTTACAGAGAAATTGTCACCGTTAATTGCGACTATATCGGTACTTAACCGTCGAGTCAATTGATAAAAACTGTTTTAATTTCTTCTGTTGTTTTATTCTGCTGTTATCTTAATCCTTGCTGCTAGTTTAGATTACTCCATCGGCGACCCCTGGAATTGGCTTCATCCCGTACAAGTAATGGGCTGGCTCATTTCCTACTTAACTAAATTAGCTCAGAAATATTGTCATAATTCTCTAACACAGCGTTTAGCAGGAATATTAATAACTGCAATTTTGGTAATCGGTAGCGGTGTGGTTAGCTGGTTAATAAAACAATCTGCTATGTTGATTCATCCCCTGCTAGGAATCTTGATAGAAACTATCCTATTAGCTAGTTGTTTCGCACTCAAAAGTTTAAGAATCGCAGCAGAAACAGTCTTGCAACCTTTAAAAATAGAAAACATCGAGGAAGCCCGTTCTCTTCTGAGTAATTTTGTTGGTCGAGATACACAAAATTTGACATCTGAAGACATTTTACGCGCTGTTTTAGAAACAGTAACAGAAAATGCTACTGATGGTGTAATGGCTCCTCTTTTTTATGCAATTATTGGTGCTTTTGTACCAATAATTGGACCTTCTTCTTTGGCTTTAGCATATAAAGCTAGTAGTACTCTTGATTCTATGATTGGTTATCGAGAAGTTCCATATATTTATATTGGATGGTTCAGCGCCCGTTTAGAAGATTGTTTAACTTGGTTGCCATGTAGGCTAACAGTTATAACTCTATCTTTGTTATCTCGTAAACCCCTAAAGGTGATTAAAATTTGTCAGCGTGATGCTCCTAAAGATGCAAGTCCTAATTCTGGGTGGAGTGAATGTGCTTATGCTGCAATTTTAGGAGTACAAATGGGAGGAACTAATTGGTATCGTGGAATAGCGAAAACAAAACCTTTGTTGGGAGATGCGATTTATCCAATTACTTCTGATTCGATTCAAACTGCTTTACAATTAACTCGATATTCTTTTTTGTTATGGCTGGGGGGAGCCGCATCTCTACTCTTATTAACAACATTAAGGTAAAGATTAATTTAGACAATTAGGTTTGGGATTGTTTGTAATTCATCGTAGAAAAAAATAATTAAGCTTTAAAGCTTTATATTAAGTGTTACCCATTACCTAATCAATCTAAAATAGTATACTTAATGACTCAGTAATATCGGTTTATGAGTGTGTCCGTAAAAGTAGTTAAAATCCTATCACCAGAAGAACTTCGTCGTACTTTAAGAAGACTCGCTTCTGAAATAGTCGAAAGAACCCGCGATTTATCTCAACTAGTGCTTATAGGTATTCATACTAGAGGAGTACCTTTAGCTAATTTATTGGCAAATCAGATTGAAAACTTAGAAAATGTAACTGTGGCAGTAGGCGCATTAGACATTACATTTTATCGCGATGACTTAGATCAAATTGGTTTAAGAACACCGTTCAAAACTAGGATACCCTTTGATTTGACAGGAAAAACCGTTGTGCTTGTTGATGATGTCATATTCAAAGGAAGAACGGCTCGTGCTGCTTTAAATGCAGTAAATGAGTACGGCAGACCAGAATTAATCCGTCTCGCTGTTTTGGTAGACAGAGGTCATCGTCAAGTACCGATTCATCCAGATTTCATTGGTAAAAAGTTACCAACCGCAGCCGACGAAATAGTTAAGGTTTATTTACAAGAAACTGACGGAAAAGATGGGGTAGAGTTGATTGAAGATTGAATGATATTTAGTAATTGGGCATTGGGCATGGGGCATTGGGCATGGGACGTAGGTAATTATAAGTTATTAAACCTTTGACCTTTGACCTTCAATCTATTACCTGTTACCCATAACCGGACTTGCATGATGGTGAACTAGATACCATTTGCCACCGAGTAATTCAAATACATTAGTTGCTAAAGATTGGGCTTCCATTCTCGAACCTTTGATGACTTGCATCACATTTTCAACTAGTACGACATAGGCAATATTTTCCCGAATTTCTATCGAAATAACATCTGTATTTATTTCAATATAAGGAGTATTTTGAAAAATTTTTACCCAAGAATTATAAACTTGCTTCCAGCTACGAAGTATATTCCATCCTGGGTGTACGCAAAGAACTCCAGTTCCTTGCGACCATATTTCACTCATTGCATTAATATCTTTCTTCTCGAAGGCTCGATAGAAAGCTTCGTTTGCTGCTAATATTTCAGAACGCTGTTCGGTCATTGTTAAATAGGGAATAGGGAGTAGGTAGTAGAGGTTTTATTAAGTACTATATTCAGGATATTGAAATTATTCACAATAATTAATTGTTGCTTTTGACATCACCAATAGTTTGTAATAATTGCTTTGCAGTGTAGGGTTTTGATAAAAAAGCTTTGATGCCAACTTCGGTAATTGTATTTACTTTGTCGTTGGAGATTAGTCCGCTGACAGCAATAATTTTTACTTGAGGATTAATTTTTTGCAAAGTGCGGATTGTTGTTAATCCATCCATCATTGGCATGATAATATCCGTTAATACAACAGATATTTCATTTCTATGTTCGGCATATAAAGCAATTGCCTCGATACCATCGCTGGCTGTGATTGCTTTATAATTATAGCTTTCTAATGATTTTTTTGTAATATCTCGAATAGAATCTTCGTCATCTACGACTAAAATTAATTCCCCTTCACCTAATGGGAAATCTCTTTCTACTTCTTCTTGAATTTCTTTTATTTCTTGTGCGGGTAAATATACCTGAAAATTACTTCCTTTGTTTATATGACTTTGTACATTAATAAATCCATTGTGACTGTTAACAATACCTAGTACTGTAGAAAGACCTAATCCCGTACCTTTTCCCAGTTCTTTAGTTGTAAAAAATGGCTCAAAAACTCTATCTAAAACTTCCGGAGAAATACCAATTCCCGTATCAGCAACGGAAATCATTATATAAGAACCAACTTTTGCATCGAGATGCATTTGGGCATAGTTTTCATCTACTATAAAATTGGCAGCACAAATAGATAATTTACCTCCGTTGGGCATGGCATCGCGAGCATTAACACATAAATTCATCATCACTTGATGCAGTTGAGTTGCATCTCCTTTAATCATCCACAGATTTTGTGGTATTTCCTCCGATACTTGAATTGTTTTCGGGAATGTTTCTTTAATAACTTGCTTGATTTCATTTATTAAAGGCTCTGGTTGCACTAAAGTGCGATCGCCTTCGATTCCACGGGTAAAAGATAATACTTGTTTAACTAAGTTTGCCCCGCGTTTGGCATTATTAATTAATATTGGTAAAAGCCGCTTGCTCCGCTCGTCTTGAAGCTGTGATTCTAATAATTGTGCTGTCATCAAAATCGGCGCTAGTACGTTGTTTAAATCGTGAGCAATACCGCTAGATAACGTACCAATACTTTCCAATCTTTGAGCGCGAAGAAATTGCGATTCTAATAATTTTTTTTGGGTTATATCAGTATTTACAACCAAAATTGATTGTGCTTTGCCTTCATACTCTTTTAATAACGTCCACCGGCTTTCAACGATAATTTCCCTGCCTTTTGTGGTTTGATAAAGTTCGCCTTCCCAAGAACCATTTTTAATTAAAGTATTAATAGCTGACTTGATTGCTGATACTTTTTTCTCTTGCCAAATTTCCGCTGTTTTTTTACCAATCGCTTCATCTTTTGGACATTGATAAAGACGTTCGGCTGCTTTATTCCAATATAAAATTTTGTTATCTAAATCGCGTACAAAAATAGCGCTGGATGAAATTTTAGAGCATTACTAATTAAGTTTTGTAGCAATTGACGCATTTGCACTGCGTCAGCTTTAATGTTGGGCAGTTTACCAACTTCTATTAGCGCGTTTGTCTGCGCTATGGGTATTTCGAGATCGGATAATACTTCTCGCACAATCTTTGCGAGACTTACCTCTACAAAAGGTTGTGCCCTGGTAGTTATCCTCGAAAGTGTAAGTAAATCTTCAATTAAAACTTGCATTCTTTCGGCTGCATTCTGCATTCGCCGTAGATAATCGTATCCCTTATCCGTCAAGGAATCTTGACAGGTAGCTTTTAAGCGATCGCCAAATGCTGTAATTTTACGTAATGGTTCTTGTAAATCGTGGGAAGCGATAAAGGCAAATTGTTGTAATTCTTCGTTAGAACGGGCTAATTCTTCTCGCTGACGGGTTTCTTGTTCTAACAGTTTGGCTTGCGAAACAGCTATACCAATTTGGTCGGCTAATTGTTTTAATAATTCGGTTTCCCATTCAGTCCATTCACGGGGACGATCGCATTGATGAGCAATTAATAATCCCCAAAGTTGGTTTTGGACTATTACGGAAACTACGAGGTTAGATTTAACACAAAATCTCTCTAGTAATTTTACATGGCAAGGTTGAATGTTAGCTTTTTTAATATCGGTAATAGCGCTAATTCTGCCTTGGCGATATTTTTCCATGTAGTCACTGCCGAAGCAGGGGTCATCAATATTTTGCCCGCAAACTACGGGTAAGCCGGGAACTACTGCTTCCTTAACAGCTTTCATGGAACCATCGGCTAATAATTGGACAATTAATACACGGTCGGCATTAAGTAATTTTTGCACTTCCGTAACGCTAGTTTGAAGAATTTCATCGATGCGTAAGGAAGTACGAATCTTGAGAGTTATGTCAGAAAACAACTGCGAGCGCAAGTTTTGCCGAATTAATTCTTCTTGTACCCGTTTGCGCTCGGTGATGTCCATCATCGCGCCAATCATCCTTACCGGTAAGCCTTTATCGTCGCGAACGACATAACCACGATCAAATATATGGGCATAAGAACCATCCGCTTTGAGAAAACGATATTCGTTTGCCCAAAATGGTTGAGCGCTGTGAACAACAGCATGAATATCGGCAAAAATTCTCCGCCTATCTTCTGGATGTACGTGTTCGTACCACCAGTCAGTATTGCATTCTACAGACTCTACGGAATAACCAAACAAAGTTTCTACCGAATTATTCCACCAAACAGTATCTGCAAGTAAGTTCCAATCCCAAACTGCATCGTTTGTTGCTCTGGCTAGTATTTGAAAACGTTGTTCGCTTTGTCTTAGTTGTTCTTCTGCTAATTTACGCTCGGTAATATCTGTATGAGAACCCGCCATCCGCACTACATCCCCAGCAGAATTCCATAATGCTTGACCTCGTTCTAAAATCCATTTGTAACTCCCATCTTTACACTGGAGACGATGCTCGCTTATATAAAAAGGGGTTTTTTGCTCGAAATGATTTTGAAGATTTTGTACTAGTAAGTCTATATCCGCAGGATGCACGCGGCTCATCCATAGATCTAAATCATTACCAATCTCTTCATCTTTATAACCAAGAATTTCTTTGGAGCGAGTGGAATGAAAAACCTGGCTAGTTTTAATATTCCAATCCCAAATACCGTCATTGGTACCTCTTATTGCCAACTGCCAGCGCTGTTCGCTTTCTCTGAGCGCGTCTTCCATGCGTTGACGTTCAATAGCTGTAGCTAAAATATTCGCAATTGCTTGTAAAAAAAAGATGTCATCTCTACTAAAACTGCGTTTTTTAGTAGTATGCGCCCCCAAAATCCCAAAAGGACGGTCTTTTCCGTGAATAATTACCGATAATCCGCTAACTACGTTGTGATCGAGCAATAATTGTGGTCCGCTAAACCGCGTTTCTTTTGTTAAATCTTCCACAATTACTGATTCTTGCGAAGTAATCGTATAGCCTGCTTGCGAGTTTTCAGCAGCATTTACCGTTGCGGTTCCTACAAGCCCAGAATGCCAGCCAATACCCGAGCGCAGTAGAAACTCATTACTATCGGGTAATAATTCTAAAATTTTGCAGTATTCCACCTCAAGGGATTGAGCAATGGTAGTAACAGCTTGCTGCATCAAACTATTTAAATCCATCCGAGCTAGTGCTGCTTGAGAAATTTCTGCCACCAATGCTTGTTGACTAGCATGAGCTTCTAAAGCTTGCTGCGCCGTCTTACGGGCAGTGATATCCATATCAATCCCCGACATTCGCATTGCTCTGCCAGAAGCATTACGAAAAACCAAACCTTGAGAAGCCAACCAGCGAATACTACCGTTGGGTAAAACCACGCGAAATTCAATGCTATATTCTCCTCCCTGCTCAATCGCACTTTGTATCGTTTGATTGACTAAATCTCTATCTTGAAGATGAACAAAACTAATAAAACTTTCATAAGTTTCATCAAAGCTTAAACCTGCTTCACCAAATAGCGCTTTGATAGTATCTGACCAAGTTACTTTATTACTAGCAATATTCCAATCCCAAATTCCCATATGGGCAGCTTCTAATGCAATTCTTAATTGCGCTTCTTGCCATTGTGCTTGTTCGGTTTGCTGCCTTAATTTTTTCATGGTTCTGCGAGCTTCGAGCAGGCGTAGCATTCGTTGACGCAATATCAACCATTGAATTGGCTTAGTTATATAATCTGTCGCGCCGACTTCAAAAGCTTTTTCAACAGAACTTTGCTCGTAAAGAGCAGTAATCATTAATATCGGTATATCTTGTCCATCAGGAAGTTGACGCAAACGCTCGCAACAGCTAAAACCATCCATTTGCGGCATCAAAGCATCTAGCAGAACCATATCCGGTTTTAACTGAGTATATGCACTCAATGCTTCCTCTCCATTACCCGCTTGGGCAACCGAATATCCCGCCGATTTGAGTAATTCGCGCAACTGCATCCGCGTTAATTCATCGTCATCTACAACCAGAATTAGATTAGTCATGTTTTAGCTGCGAACACTTAACAGTTACCAATTATCAATTACCAATTTTCTTTATCTTAAAACTGAATGTAAAGCTGTTAACAACTCTCGTGCAGTATATGGTTTGGGTAAAAAAGCTGTATATTTAGAAGTCTTATCGAAAGGTACTTGTTCGCTTGTTGCTAATCCGCTAACAGCAATCATAGGTAAACAAGGATTTATTTTATACAATGTATTAATTGTCGCCGCACCATCCATAATAGGCATCATCATATCAATGATTGCCGCACTAATTTTATTTTTGTGTTGAGCATAAAGTGCTAATGCTTCAATTCCATCGTTAGCAGTCATTACTCTATAATTATGCTGTTCTAAAGAAGTAAAAGTAATATCTCTAACTGACGCTTCGTCATCAACCACTAAAATTAATTCTCCGTTTCCGAAAGGTGTTTCTAGATTTTTGATTTGTTGATTTGCATCGGTGTTAGCTGCTGGCAAATAAATTTGAAAATCCGTACCTTTACCTACAGTGCTAGACACGTTGATAAATCCATTATGACCTTTAATAATTCCTATGACTGTAGATAATCCCAATCCAGTACCTTTACCAAATTGTTTTGTTGTGAAAAATGGCTCAAAAATTCGATCTAATAATTTTTGAGGAATACCAACCCCCGTATCCGAAACATTGATCGCTACATAGGAGCCAATTTGTGCTTCAAGATGCATTTGGGCATAATTATCATCAATTCCAATATTTTCGATAGAAATTTTTAATTTACCCCCGTCGGGCATAGCATCGCGAGCATTCAAACATAAGTTTAATAATACTTGATGTAATTGCGTACTATCGCCCCATATTTGCCACAAACCTTCTGGAATTGACTCTTGAAACAAAATTGATTTCGGAAAAGTTGTTTCGACAATTTGCTTCATTTCCCAAACCAATTCTTGAACCGCAATTACAGTGCGATCGCCTTCTATTCCTCTAGCGAATGATAATACTTGTTTTACCAGATTAGCTCCGCGTTTAGCATTATTTTCTACAATGTCGAGCATAGAAATTTCTTGTTCGGTGCGATTTTTATTCTTTAGCAGCTGCGCTGACATTAAAATCGGCGATAGCACATTATTCAAATCATGAGCAATACCGCTTGCTAGAGTTCCTATACTTTCCATGCGTTGAGCGCGTAAAAATTGCTTTTCTAATTCTTTCTTCTGGGTAATATCCGTATCAACTGTTAAGATAGATTTAGGTTTTTGATGCTCGTCTTTAACTAAAGTCCAACGACTTTCAACAATAATTTCGTCACCAGATTTACCAACTTTTTTTAGTTCACCTTGCCAGGAACCATCCTGTAATACCGTACTATAAATATCTTGCTGCTGACTGCCTTCTTGTTCGGGTTGTAGAAGCTCATAAGCATTTTTACCAATGGCTTCTTGTTCCATCCAACCATAAATTCTTTCCGCGCTTTTATTCCACAGTAAAATTGTGTGAGATAAATCTCGCATGATAATAGCGTCCGTTGCAATATCTAATAATGCTGCTTGTTCTCGTAGTTGATGTTCGGTATGTTTGCGAGTTGTAATATTTTCAAACATATATAGCCGTGCAAAATTTTCATTCGTTTGATTCAGAATTGCTCGCGAGAAACAGCGGATAGTCCGCCCATCTGGCAAGAAAATTTCATCCTCGCAAACACATTTTTCCGTAGGTTCGGGTTGGCATAATTTTATAAATGCACAAACTTCAGATGTCAATTTACGGCATTCTTCTACAATATTTTGATGTTGCAATGCGCCACATTCTACTAGTTCTTTTAAATGCTCTATACCCCAGATTTCATAAAAACGTTGGTTTGCATACAAAATATTTCCAGTTTGATTTTCTACCACATAAAAAGCTAGCGGTGACACGGTTGTCATCGAACTTAAAAGTGTTTGTTTCCAACGTAATTTTACTTCTACTTCCCTGCGCTTGCTTATATCATCAACTAAATAAGCAAATCTTTGATGTTCCGAGCAATTAACAATCGCTGAAACCTTAGCTTTAAGCCACCTGCTACCATCCTGATTATCAAAAGGATACTCAAAAGTTACAGAAGATTGAGTACTTTCTGTTTGATGATAATAATCAATCCATTGATTAATCAAATGTGACGGAATTCCCATATCGCTAACAAAGCGATTTTCCATTGCTTCGGTTGTTAAACCTAAAAAATTCGCCGCCGCATTATTGCCAGAAATATGTAGAATATCATTTTCTCGCACTTCTACAATTCCCATCATCATCGGCGCATTATCAAAAAAACTTTTGATAATATTTTCGCTTTCATCTAAAGCTTCTTTTGCTTGTTCGTACTCCGTTTTAATACCAGCGAGCTTCTTAGAAGCAATTCGTATTTCTAATTGCTTGATTATTAAACGACTAATTGCTTGGAGTGACTCTATTTGTTCGGGAGTAATCGAACGCGGTACTGTATCTATAACGCATAAAGTCCCAATGATTTGTTTGCTGTCAGATGCAACTAGTGGTATACCTGCATAAAATCTTACCTTTGGCTCTGAAACCACCACATGATTGTTCGCAAAGCGCTCTGAAGCTAAGGTATCGGGAATAATTAAAGTTTCACCAAGATTAACGCACAAAGAACCGAAGCCTATATCTCTTGACATTTCTGGCAAGCTCAATCCTATCTTCGCCTTAAACCACTGCCTATTCGCATCAACCAGATTAATCAAAGCAATTGGAGTTTGGGCAATTTGCTTTGCCAGAAATACTAAATCATCAAAAGCTTGTTCTGGCGAGCTATCAAGAATATCATACTCGTATAAAGCTTTTAATCTTAACGCCTCATTTTTTGAACCCGTCATATTCATTCAATACTTCCTGCTATTACTGAATTTCCTTTACATTCGGAAAAGTAAACTGCTATTCAAACTTCATTAATAGGGAAAGATTTTTATGGAGGTAGGACTTACGTACTCGTAACGAGAAATAAGGCTTTGCGATTATTACCTCGCTCTGCTAAGGCGCAGCAAACAATGATGTAAACAAGTAGTCAGTGCCTAAGCCCTCAGAGGAATTGTGACTCGTACTAATAACAACCAGAATAAATTTCAAGCACGATAAATTTTTTCATTAAAAAGCGATTCTAATGATGCCTACCCAGCCAAAAATATTTTTATATAGTTTATCTACACAAGCTCGCCGACAATTTCCTCACATTTTTATAGTAATATGACTTAAACTCAATCGAAAATCATTGTAGTATTTAAGTATATCTACGCTATACATATAGATTGTAAATGCTTTGTGCTTTTTTTGCTATCAAATAATAATCAAATAATAATCGTAGGTCATTGATTAATAATTTTTAAATCTGTAAATTTATAATTTATGTCTATATCGTGTCTCGAAATATAAGACAATACTTTTAGTTATCATCAAAAAATGTAATGAATTCGCTTCCTTCAACTACCTTAACTTCCATAGTTAAACCTAGAGCGGAAGACAACTTCGCTATTAATTTTGCTCCTCTTTCCCTTCCAGAAGTTTATAACTTAGCCGATCATCCAGCCAACGGTGCAATTGTAGTTATGAGTGGAACAGTTCGCAATCAAACCGATGGCGTACCAGTAATTTCCTTGGAATATCAAGCTTACGAACCAATGGCACTACGAGTGTTTTATCAAATCGCAGATGATATTCGCAAAAAGTGGGCGGATACAAATCGCGTGGTAATTCATCATCGCACCGGACACTTACAAATCGGTGAAATTAGTGTTTTAGTTGCAGTAGGCTGCCCCCATCGTTCGGAAGCTTTCGATGCTTGTCGCTATGCTATTGATACTCTTAAGCATAATGCCCCTATTTGGAAAAAAGAACATAATCGCGACGGTTCGAGTAATTGGGTAAGTATTGGTGCTTGTGAAGTAGACGAATGAGTTGCTCGGGGCAAAGGGAGATAACTGCTAACTGATTCAAAAAAATTATTATTTCATTGTATTTATTAACAAAAATCCAATAATTATATTGAGCTTTGTTACTATGTATTACTTCTAAAGAATTATTCCTTTAGACTTGCTTTTGATAGAAAATTTTTTGTATAAACGCGCCATGCATTCAGCAAATTTTATTTGTCATGATTTTTTTGTCATGCTTTCTTTTTTGGCTTGTATTACAGGTTTAATATTATTGTCAGCTAAAGAGCAGTTTGAAACCGAAATGCAGCAAACCGAAAAAATTCTTTTTAGAATGAGTTTTTCCTACTGGTTGGTGTATTGTGTTGCTTTCGGTATCGAGAAGATTTTTTTACCGAAGGGAGAAGCTGTGATAATGAGTTTGAGAATGACTACAGCTTTGTCATACTTCCTAACATTTTCTTGTATTCTGTGCTTGCCATTGCACAAATTTGCCATGCGACAAATTCAAGATTAGATCGTGAATAAAAATTAAAACTACTGCTCGGCAACTAACAATTAGCAACTATTTTTTCATGGCAACTAAAATAGCATCTTGTAGTTGATTCTGTTCTAAAGTTGTCAGGATAAATACTTCTTGAACGGTTTTACCGTGACGTGCGATAATTTTAAACCCACCTCTAATCGGAACCGATACTCGTAATTGCATATGAGGAGAGTGACCCCTTACACGACGGATTTCTCCTGGCGTTATAGTTTGAATACTATCTTGATTGCAGAGACGTTCAAGAATCGGGATGAGACCGTTGATATGAGTAGAGTGATTCCAAACAAGTCTACCGGATTTCGAGGTGGGTTTAGCCATTTTTTTACGCCGCCTCAAGAGGAGCCATTGTCAAACCAGCTCTGCGTAATTGCTGGTGATATAGTTCGGCAGGTTCTTGAGGTCCTACCCAAACAATTGCTTGTCCCTCGTGATGTATCTGATTGGTGAGTTCCCAAGCGCGATCGCTACTCATTCCGGGAATATATTTCATCAAACATTCGGCAACGTGTCCAAAAGTATTGAAGTCATCGTTAAGGACAATCACTTTAAAATTAGGATATGTTTTGCGCGTAACTTGACCAGAACGCTCTGGTGCTATAGTTGGTGCGTTAGCCATCCCATAATAATGACTTGATACTTTAGTAACCATAAAAAACTCGCCTTATTATTTTCATAAAAATACATTCCAAATAATTAGTTTAATGCATTGTTAGCAATGAGTGGTTATCAGTTACCAATTATCAATTACCAATTTTTGACCCAGAGGATATAGATCGTCAACTATTATGCTAATAATCATCAGTTACTGCCTACCCCTAATTGGCGGCAATCTTCATCGAAAATAGTAGCTGTTCGCCGGTAAATGACGATCCACACCCTCCGGGTGAATAACTGGTAACTGCCTTAATTATTTCCAATCATTCCAGTTTTCATTGAAAATTGAAGTATCGGGGAAAGCAGTGGGGTTGTTGTTTTGCTTTAACAAGCGCTGTAACTTAATTAGCTGAGGTTCTATCCTAGGTAATTCATCCACCAATTCGTAGGGTGCGATATTATTCTTGAGTGCAAAAGCTGCTGTAGTTCCCGCAGCCGCTCCCGCAGACCATTCAAAAGAATGTACGCGATAAGCAGCAGCAGCAATATGACTAGTTGCAATACTTTTACCAGCTATTAACAAGTTATCAATTTTCTGAGGAATCATCGCTCTAAGTGCAATTTGGAATGGATAAGCTTGTCCTGCACCGCGTCTTTCACCTTCACGCTCGGTATTTCCCGGCGCTTCTGGAGGACTTTTTGTCATGCAGGGATGAAAATCAATTGCATAATGTCCAATACCAACCGCATCAGGGAAAACAGTAGAACGAGTCCGCCGCGCTACATCTTCCGGACGCTTCTTACCGGTAAGCACTGATGTAGCTTCTAAACCCGCTAAAGAAGCTTTTAGCCGACGATACATTCTTGCAGGTAAAATATTGCGGTAATATTCGTCAGTGTAGTCGCGGCGAGAAATATCAATTTCCTCGATAGTAAAACCTTGGGGATGGGCATAGCTAGGACGACCAATAATCCGCCTTCCTTCACGCATATAAGGATATTTAGATAATCCGTGTGCCGTTCCCATAGGGGAATTTAAACCTTTCAAATAGCGATGGTTTGGATGAAGTTTCTTGACACCGTCACCAAGTTGAGAATCCGTAGTTCCCCTTACCAACCAGTAAAAGTACCCTTGGGAAATTTCCTCACCTTTACGTAAAGCTTCGGTTCTGAGTCCTCCCATCCAGCCACCAGCCTCTAACTGTCCGCTGGCTTGAAGCTGTCCGCGAGTATAAATCAGATTGTCTTTAGAGGTTCCCGGACGATAATCGTTACCCCAAGTCCAGTTTTGCATGGAAATGTCCCCAGGCGTGGGAGCGGTAAAGTTAATACCACCAAACTTCATCGCTTCGCCCTTTTTAGGACTCCAAATACGACGATAGGTATGCACTAACTCGAAGCTAGCTAGACGTTTTAATTCATAGCTGTAGTAGGGAGCATATTGCTGATAAAAACTTGGCTCCTCGTGTTCTTGAGAGTCCTTCGTAGTCTCCATTGCAAAGGTATAAGTAAAACCTTGGGTGCAGTAAGGATCGTTTGTCACACTAGAAGAAGAAGGCTCCAAATAAGAACGCTTATCAATGCCAAGACGATAAGGGACATCTGCAAGTCCGACAATTTCGCCAGTTTCGCTAGCATCTACTACGTACCAGTTGGGAGCATCATCCTTTTGTTGTTTGGGAACAAACCGGATAATAGATTTACTAAAACGCGAAGAATCTTCATAAGTATAAGCATCTTCGATGGTTTGAGATAAAGTAAAAGTATTGATCGGAGGGGCACCACTCGCCGGTTTGTGTTGAATAGCATAAGCGCTACCAATTATTTTTCCACCATCATTTTTTTCAATCTCTTTGATAACAGTGTTAGGAAACCATTGCAGTTTACCTTTACCTTTTCTTTGGGCATCTTTGAGCATCTTAGCCAATACTCTATGACCATCTTTAGGAAGAAAACAAGAATCAGAAACCCAACAGTCACCAGGGTTTAGTTCACCATAAGTTTGACGAATACGTTTTCGCAATTCTAAATAACCGCGAGAATAGAATAGCTTTTGGCGTTGAGTCGGGCGCTCATCTAGTGCCGACGTTCCTTGAGAAGAAATTTGTCCTCCCATCCAGTCAGTTATTTCTGTTAAGCAAACTTCTTTTCCTGCAAGTAAACTTTCATAAGCCGTTGCTATGCCAGATAGTCCACCACCTACAACCAAGATGTCACATTTTATAGTTTTATCTGGGTTTCTTGATGGTGCAGCAACAACAGATAATGGGGTTAAAAATGAAATAAAACTACAGCAAAGAGTAAGTAAAGATAGCGGGCGTTTCATTATTATTAAGTTCCGTTCAACTCCTGTAACAGTTTTAGACGCTACCATTGTGGAAATGTTTACCGCAAGCGTTTTAAGAAGGATAAATAGTAACTTAAGTTACATAAATGGTAATTATTTTCCGTAAACCTATAGACAAAATCTATGTATTTATAATGCAGAATAACTCTTATTATCGGATAAGAGTGTTTGTAAGAAAACATTCTAGCGCCTTTTATTTTTGTCTCTAGAGAACCTAATATAATTTTGACTGTTACGCGAAAAATATTAATATAATTATTTAATTTACTTTTTACGAGGTGATATAGATTTTTAATAGTAATTGTCTAATTTATAAATATTAGACAAGTCAATTTTTCATTCAAAAATTATTTATATTCATAGATTTTTATACTTAATTAAATATTAAATATAGATGCTAGTTTTTTATTGTGAATACCATAGCGTACAATAATTTTTCAGTCTATAAGCTTGTAAAAACAGAAGCAAGGCTTATTCCTTTACACCATTAAAGAGGATATAATATTTTTTTCAGAACTATTATGCGTGCTGTTAATATGTTTATATATAGTATAATAATTGAGATAAACTGTCTTTTTTATGAAACGAAATAAACATCTATTAATAAAGTTAAATAAATTCAAAACAGATTATTTAATTATAAAAACAAACACTTTTATATTTTTGTTTTTAGTTGTTGATGAACATATTTAAAATATTTTATTGTGTATTGTAGTTAGTAATTTCTTCTCCCAGCTGAAATTCCTAATATTCTCTGCTTGGTTTGGTTATGAAATTAAACCAAGCAATTACTTGTATTAAAACGCTAAAAATAAAAATAAAAATTACTTAGATAAGATTTACGCAGGTAGTATATTTTTCTTGTAGCGGAGTTAAAACGCAGTCGAACAGAGCGCGTGAGATGAGACTTTTTCACCAAGTATGTCTGCTCGAAGGGCTTACATTTTCTTATTGCTTCATTGCCCAAGTCCTACCGCACAGGGTGAATATAATTCGTAATATCTCCTTACCCTAACGGGTCAGCAAGCTGAACGGAGACGCTTAGTCTAACGACTCACTTCGTGAACGCTAACGTAATTCGTAATTCATACCCCATAACTAAATTTAGGGGCTTCTACAAAACCTAAAACGACATCCACGGATAAATCCGCAGGCTTCAAACCATTAATGTTTTCCTGGTGACTGTTTTTCTAGAAACAAGCAAGCAACTGCAATTTTAACCGTTCAATCTTACCCACTTGCCTATCTTTATTAGAACAATAAAAAATTAATACTTCAAAATACTTGACAACTTGAGAAATAGAATATAAATGTATTCAAGTTGACATCACCAGCATTAAAACGGAAAAAATGTGGTAACTCGGAAACACTACACATAAGACGAAGCGTCTGTTTTTCAACAGAAACAATAAATGTGTTAATAGATATATGAATAATGAGGTCAGCTTAGTTAATCCTATTAAGGGGCAACTCCATTCAATTTTGAAAGGTGTAAAAGCAAAATTTGGTTTCAAAATAGCGCTAGGTGTTGCCAGCGCTATTCCAATCGCCCTTACAAATGTTGCAGCAGAAGCCGCACAAGTTCAACTAAATCCACCATCCCCCAAACTAGGAGACACAATATCGGTAATTGTAACTCCCGATAATCCCTCCAATGGTCGTAATTTAAAAGTTACTAGCAACGGAAAAACTTATCCAGTATTTCCAATCGCACCAAATCAGTATCGTGCATTTATACCTACGACTCCATTACAGAAATCTGGAAGAAAGGTGATTCGTGTTTCGGGTGATGGAACAACACGAAACTTAGCCGTATGGTTGAAATGGCGTAGATTTCCAACTCAAAGAATTACCTTGCGTGGTGGTAAAGGTGGTTTAAAAGCTACACAACTCGAACTTGATAGAGTAAAAGCTTTCAAAGCACTTGTTACACCAACAAAATATTGGAACGGTGCTTTCCGCAGACCAAATAATTCACGTATAAGCACAATCTATGGTGTTCGTCGCTACTATAATGGTAAATTTGCAAATAACTACTATCACCGTGGCGTTGATTACGCAGGCGGTTATGGTTCGCCCATAGTTGCACCTGCTGCTGGGCGAGTTGCTTTAGTAGGTAGAGAATCCCAAGGTTTTAAAGTACACGGTAATGTAGTCGGTATCGACCACGGACAAGGAGTGACTAGCATCTTTATGCACTTGAATCGGATTAACGTCAAAGAAGGTGACATGGTAAAACCGGGACAACTGATTGGCGGCATCGGTTCTACTGGTGCTTCTACGGGTCCTCATTTACACTGGGGTGTGTACGTTAACGGACAAGCTGTAGACCCAGTGCCCTGGCGATTCAGTGCAATTAAATAAAGGGGATGTTATTCCTTACTTTTGTCAGTAAAATGTGTATTATTTACCCAGAACGGGGAAAAGTAATAAATTAAACTGGTACCGTCCTACCTTACTTGGGTGGCTGATATTAAAATGAGCGTTATGAGTATCGAAAAAATTGTAGAACAAGCTCTCCAGGATGGTTATTTAACACCAGCAATGGAAGCCGAAGTTGGGCGCATCTGCGACAATGCCTCCGAACTCTCTATAGAAGAGTACATGGCACTTGATAGATTAATGGGGGCATTGTTAACCGGTGAGGTAGTGGCGGTACCTCGCAAACAGTTTATAAACGTTATGGAAGAATTGGTGTTAACGGAGGCGATCGCACGAGTAGCAGAAATTGAAGCTACTAGCGATAAATCCCTTGACGTAGGGGATATAGCTGCCTATGCACTGAATCGTTTACCACCTCTTTATGCCACCACAGAAGAAGGTGCGACTTACCAGCGGCAAAGGGCGAAAGCAGAACTTCAAGAGTTTATTTCCCAGCAAGTCGGAGAAGCAATTTCTCGTTATTTAGATAGACCTGATTTCTACCCCGAACGTCAAGCTATTGGTAAAAACACGGGCAACGAGGTATTGCGTCAAGTTAGCACCTTACTTCAGGCTTACGCTCCAAACTTTGAACAAAAGAGTTGATGATTTGGAGTTAAGTAGGTAACAGGTAATGGGTAACAGGTAAATTACTTTTTCGTGGTACGAAACTGATAATTGTTAATTACACCTCTTACCCCATTTCCCCGTAAATCACTTACGCACTTGTACTGGTACTCCTAAGCTTATTTGTTCGTATAGCAAGCGAACATCGGGATTACGCATCCTTAAGCAACCGTGAGATACCGGGCTTCCTACTAATTCCGAATCCGGTGTACCGTGAAAGCCAATTTCGTTATGCCCATCAGACCAAAAACCAATCCAACGTTCTCCTAAAGGACTATTTGGTCCTGGTGCAAATACTTTACCGGTAATAGGATGTTGCCATGCAGGAAACTGCTGCATATGCATCACCTTAAAAGTACCTACAGGTGTTTCCCAACCTTTTTTCCCCACACCAATCGGGTAGCTGGCGACAACCGTATTTTGACGATACATATAAACTCGGCGATCGCTTAAATCAACTACAAGTTTTTTCTGAGGAGATGCATTTAGCCCTTTCCCTCTCTGATTTTGAGGAGAAGTTAATGCCGCAGGTCTGTTTGATGATGATTTCGGTATGGAATAGGATTTTAAATTATTTCCTAAACTTACCAAATGTCGAACTTGCTTTTGTAAAAAATCTACAGGTTCATTTTTGTTAAACCCCTCGGACTTTGTCGCAGTCTCAGGTACTGAAGTACTGATTCTCCAGTGAAGTGTTAAGGATAAAATTGCTGTGATAAAGCATAGCAACATTACTATACGCGCTAAAGGATCGTTTCGTACCATTTTTTTGTCTCCCGAAAGACTCCCATACAGGTCAAATCTTTTTTAAATAATCTTTTAATTAATCATAAATGTTGTTGCTCTCATCAAACATTTACAAACTCTTCTAGGTTTATTTACGAATTTACCGTCGATATGCAGGCAAACTAGGGCTATCCCGGTATTACTATTACTTGTACAACAAAAAAACTTTGCGGCATAGGTTAATATCCGGAACTATTACAGTGCAATTACCAATCATTAACTTGGTGAGTAGGAGATAGATTATGTTAGAGAAATTATTACTCGCAGCAAGTATTACATTTTCACTGAATATGTTCTTGCAGGTTCAAGCGCCACTTTATTCCGATTCTGAGAGTATATATCCTCCTATTACGGATACAGCACCTCAGATTTTAGTAAAGATGCGACAAAAATAAAATAAAGGAAAATTACAATAAACTTATGACTGTATAAAATTCTGTAGTTTATTCAACAAAAACTTAAAAGTAATACTTGTTTATCAATTTTTTTATCGGAATTTTATGAAAAACATGATTTGTCTTTCCTTATATAAAAATAATAAAAAGTTATTCAAAATTGGTTGATATTTTCTTAAAGGGATAATTTTTTTTAGTTAATTATCGCATCTGTAGGGATAACTGATATTAGAGGCTTGGATCGCACAAACGAAAGATTTAGTATATCGATATACAAATTTACCCATTTTCAAAATTCCATAAAAATAGACAATTATGTAAAGTGGCACTATTAAGTATTCTTGTTGACATTTAGCAATATTAGGCTTTAAAGCTAGCTACTTCGAGTAGAACAGCTATGATGATTAGCCGATTGCTCACCGTAATCTTACTGAACTTGACCTGAAATATTTGTTCCAGTTATAAATCCGTCACTTTTACCGGGAACTAACCGCACGTCTTCAGGTCTAATAGATAGGGATGATTTAAAGCCAGTAAGATATATGAGTCAATCGATTACTGCATCTTGGTCTACACTCGATGCCAGACTGCCGGAAACACCAGTAGAAGTTGATAAACTTTCAAACCATGACCTGATTCTGCGCTGTCAGGCTGGAGTTCGCCCCGAACGTACTGCTTTTGCTGAACTGATGCGTCGCTATCAATCACAAGTTGATAGAGTTTTATATCACTTAGCGCCTGATTGGGCCGATCGAGCAGATTTAGCTCAGGAAGTCTGGATACGAGTTTTCCGCAATATTAGTCGATTACAAGACCCCTGTAAATTTCGAGGTTGGCTGAGTCGTATTGCTACTAACTTGTTCTACGACGAGTTACGTAAACGCAAGCGAGTTGTTAGTCCCCTATCACTTGATGCTCCCCGTACTTTAGACGACGGAGAAATGGATTGGGAAATTGCTGGCGATACTCCCGGACCCGAAGAAGAACTGACAACAAGAGAATTTTACGAGCAATTACGCCTAGCAATCGCAGATTTACCCGAAGTTTTTCGTACCACTATTGTGTTGCGAGAAATTGAAGGACTGGCATATGAAGAAATTGCCGAAATGACCGGTGTTTCTTTAGGTACAGTTAAATCAAGGATTGCTAGAGCTAGATCCCGACTGCAAACTCAACTACAAAATTATGTAGAGTCTTAAGTAGCAACGTTCATCCTCACATGATGCGGTAGCTTCGTATTATTAACTAATACCCGATATTAAGTACCATTCATATACGTAACCCGCTTTGCTGCGGGAAAGTCTTGAGTTCGAGTGAATATTAAATTTAGATTTGCATCAATTCCAATTCTTTTGTTTTAAATAGGCGAAGAAGGCGATACTGGCAAATTTGATATTGAAATATTATTACTGTCTGAGCTTAATGACTGAATAATTGACTACTTATTAAGAAACATATTGTGTGTCTGCTGTTGGGAGAAAAATAAGAGTAAATTCTCAAGCTTGCCCGATGTATATACCCGTGTATTAATTGGTAATAATGTTAAGATGAATACAGAACATCACTTTGACGATTCCCGCTTGCAAAATCAACAAGAATTGCGGGATGGGAACGACCCCAATACCAATAAATTATTAACGGGTGCTAAGAATATGATGAAGCGCGATCGCTTCGAGTTATTGAGTGCTTACCTTGATGGTGAGGTAACAGCCGCAGAACGAAAGCAAGTAGAAGAATGGCTGGCAAATGACCCCTCAGTCCAAAGTTTGCACAAACGACTTTTATCACTACGGCAAGGCTTGCGGAATCTTCCACTACCGCAATCAGAAAAATCAATAGAAGAAACAGTTGATAGTGTCATGACGCGGTTGCGCCGTCGTACTAGAATGCTTTGGATGTTTGGAGGTGCTACTGTTGCAGCTTGTTTTATTGGTTCCCTAGCGAGTCTAATTCCTAACAGCGAACCGGGACTGCGATTTGCTACAAATCCTTTAGAACAAACACAGCAAAGTTCTTCTGAAGAAGTTGCATCTTTACCGATGGTTACTTTGAACAAGCCTTTAGTACAAATACCAAAAGCGGCTGAAACTTTTCCTCAAGAGGAAGTAAATCAGAGGCAACCCACAGGTTTTGATTCTGAAAATTTCATTAATTAAATAATTCACAGGTTAAGGATTATAAATTTTAATTCGTAACTCCTAATTTTTAATTCTTAACTCTTAACTATTTACCTTTTTTCCACTCCACAAACCATCAGTTTGTGGGGTGCCTTTTAGTTGGCGGACTTTAGCAAAATCCATGATATAAACCCAAGCTAAACCAAGGGAATTATTTTCTACATCGAATATTTCAACTTGGATTCGATTATAAAGATTTTCATTATGCGGTCTTTGAGGACGATAATCTTCAAGATAATCGAGGCTAGTCAAAATTTCTGAATCGGTAAACGAAAGTAAATACCCATAAACTACATTATCCCCTGGAGTCATTGCTGGATAACCTTGAGGAAGCGCATATAGTTCACCGCTAACCCAAGCTTTTTTTGCATCCACAACTTTATGGGAACAATATGATTGATAGTATGCTTCACCGGGTTTGAGAGTTCCGTAAACGAATACCCGTAATAAGTCAGAGTTTTTTGTACGCATATTGTTAAGACTTAGTGTTTGGTTGTTAAAAATATGGCATATCGGCGAAGAGAATAATTAGTTAGGAGTCGCAAGTGAAATGCAAATCCTAAATTACCTTCGCACAACTGTTCAACCGTTATTCCCTAATCGTGACTCGCTACTTTAAGAATAGACTCACCATCTCCCCAGCAGCATTTACAATAGGTCTTCAGACACAATTACAGTTGCATTAGGAGTATTTTCGGTGGACACCCGATACAACCCAGCAGAAATTGAGCTTCATTGGCAAAATAAATGGGCCGAAATGGGTTTAGATAAAACCCTTAAAGATAGTAGCAAGCCAAAATTCTACGCGCTATCGATGTTTCCTTACCCCTCGGGTAACCTGCATATGGGTCACGTTCGTAACTATACGATTACAGATGTAATTGCCCGTCTCAAACGAATGCAAGGTTATCGGGTGCTCCATCCGATGGGTTGGGATGCTTTTGGCTTACCGGCGGAAAATGCTGCGATTAAACGAGGAGTACCACCTTCAAAGTGGACTTATCAAAACATTGAGCAAATGCGCGGGCAATTAAAACGTCTGGGCTTATCTATTGATTGGGATTGCGAAGTTGCAACTTGTTCGGCTGATTATTATAAGTGGACGCAGTGGATATTTTTGCAGTTTTTCCAAGCAGGTTTAGCTTATCAAAAGGAAGCAGCAGTAAATTGGGACCCCATAGATCAAACTGTATTGGCGAACGAGCAGGTTGATAGTGAAGGTCGTTCGTGGCGTAGTGGTGCCATAGTTGAGCGTAAACTTTTACGGCAGTGGTTCTTCAAAATTACTGATTACGCCGAAGAATTACTAACAGATTTGGATAAGTTGTCGGGATGGCCAGATCGGGTTAAAACAATGCAGGCTAACTGGATTGGTAAATCTACGGGAGCTTATTTGGAATTTCCGATTGTAGGAATGGATCAGAAAATCGGCGTGTATACAACACGTCCCGATACTGTATATGGTGTGAGCTATGTAGTGTTAGCACCAGAGCATCCTTTAACTAAGCAGGTAACGACACCGGAACAAAAAGCAGCAGTTGAAGCTTTTGTTCAAGAAGTTGGAAATCAAAGCGAATTAGAACGTACTGCCGAAGATAAGCCCAAACGCGGTATGAGTACTGGTGGCAAAGCAATCAATCCCTTTACTGGGGAAGAGATTCCCATCTGGATTGCCGATTACGTGCTTTACGAATACGGTACCGGGGCTGTCATGGGTGTACCCGCTCACGATGTACGAGATTTTAAGTTTGCTGGAGAAAAGAATTTACCTATCAAGTTTGTTGTTGCACCTACCGATAATAGTGTAGAGACAGAAAAAGCCTATACCGAACCCGGTATTTTGGTAAACTCCAGCCAGTTTGACGGAATGCAGTCAACTGAAGCCAAGCAAGCAATTGTGGAATATGCCCAAAAGCAAGGTTTTGGTCAAGCACGGGTACAATATCGCTTGCGGGATTGGTTGATTTCTCGTCAGCGATATTGGGGGGCACCGATTCCTATCGTTCACTGTTCCGACTGTGGAGCGGTACCGGTACCGGATAAAGATTTACCTATAGAATTGCCCGAAAATGTCGAATTTTCAGGACGAGGTGGTTCGCCCTTGGCGCAATTGGAAAGTTGGGTAAATGTAGATTGTCCCAGTTGCGGTAAGCCAGCGAAGCGGGAAACCGATACGATGGATACTTTTATTGATTCGTCTTGGTATTACTTGCGGTTTACCGATGCTAAGAATGATAACCAGGTGTTTGATTCGGCTAAAGTAAATGACTGGATGCCTGTTAATCAATATGTTGGCGGTATCGAACACGCAATTTTGCACTTATTGTATTCCCGCTTCTTTACTAAAGTATTGCGGGATAGAGGTTTACTTAATTTTGATGAACCATTTCAACACCTGTTAACTCAAGGTATGGTACAAGGTTTAACCTATACCAATCCGAATAAGGCTGGTAAAGATAAGTGGGTTGCTTCTAATTTGGTAGATGCTGCTAATCCTCGCGATCCTGAAACCGGCGAACCTCTGCAACAAGTTTACGCTACCATGTCCAAATCTAAAGGTAATGGTGTTGCGCCCGAAGATGTAATTGCGAAATATGGTGTTGATACGGCGCGGATGTTTGTTCTATTCAAAGCGCCCCCCGAAAAAGATTTGGAATGGGATGAAGCTGATGTTGAAGGACAATTCCGCTTTCTTAACCGAGTCTGGCGCTTGGTAACTGATTTTGCAAATAATCCCCAATCATCAAAGAAATCTAAACAAAATAATCCCAAATCCAAAATTGAAAAAGATTTACGTAGAGCAATTCATACTGCAATCAAAGAAGTCGGCGAAGATGTAGACAGCGATTATCAATTTAACACTGCTATTTCTGAATTGATGAAGTTAAGTAATGCCTTGAATGATGCTAAGTGCAAAGATTCACCAATTTATGCAGAAGGCATTAATACTTTAGTTTCGATGCTGGCTCCCTTTGCTCCTCACATAGCTGAAGAATTATGGCATTTGTTGGGTAATCATAATTCAGTACATACTGCAAACTGGTCTAAACACGATCCCGAAGCTTTAATTGCTGATGAAATAACTTTGGTGATTCAAATCAATGGCAAGAAACGCGGCGATTTACAAGTTCCAGCACAATTGGATAAAGCAGGATTAGAAAAGTACGCTCGCTCTTCAGAAGTCGCTCAACGCCATACCGAGAATAAAACCATTAAGAAAGTGATTGTAGTACCCGGCAAGTTGGTAAATTTCGTTATCACTTAAATTTTATTTCACTTGTGCAGGTTTACTAATTGACACAACCGGGGCTAAACTCCCCGGTTTTCTATTTAAGTTCATTTTTTGATTGTTTATGCTTCATACGTTACATGGAAAAGCGCCTGACAGTTTTGCCTACCAAGCGCCTTATCTGTATAAAGTTATACCATTCCACTTGTTTGATGCAACATTTGAACTCGACATTATCCCCTTAGAGCTAGGGATTGCGAGAATAAGCTTATAGCAAACGTGTTGTGAAGTGGTATCACTCCTTGCACAAATATAGAATATCTTTTAAGACCATTATCAGGGAATTGACTGAGTGACAGTTTGTCAACTGACATAGTAAAAAACAACTCAGCATTATCAACAGTCACTGAGAATCTGGGATAAGAGTTTACAAAGTATTTACAAGGTAAAATCACTACGAAGATGGTATTGCTTGTTTCCAAGGAATGAAAAGATTGGAAAGGAGGATACAAGGAGATTATGAACTAAAAATCCATACCACCCGATTACTTCGTTACCTCATCACCTCATCATCCTTGCTCATTCTTGACTATTCCTTTTGGCGCAATTCACCATGCTCCATGCCCAAATCTAAAATTTAAAATGAAGAATCAAATTAAAAAAGCTGTAATTCCTGCTGCTGGTTTTGGTACTCGTTTATTTCCAGCAACGAAAGTTGTAAAAAAGGAATTGTTTCCGGTAATTGATAAGGATGGTAGAGCTAAACCGGTAATTCAGTCGATTGTAGAGGAAGCTGTGAATGCGGGGATAGAAGAAATTGGAATTGTAACGCAACCGGATGATAGAGATGTTTTTGAAAGTTATTTTAACAACTCACCACAATCTAAACTTTTTAACAAGCTTTCACAGCAAAATCAGGAATATTGTAAATATCTTCAGGATTTAGGTAGTAAAATTACATTTTTAGCACAGGACAAACAAGAAGGTTACGGACATGCAGTTTTTTGTGCCAAGGAATGGGTGGGTAATGAACCTTTTTTGTTAATGTTAGGAGACCATATCTATTCGTCTGATGCCGAAAAATCCTGTGCTTTTCAAGTTTTACGGGCTTACGAACAAGTTAGTCACAGTGTTATTGGATTGAATTCTTTACCAGAGGAAATGATTCATAAGGCTGGATGTATTACGGGAGTTTGGCAAGAAAAAAAATCGATTTTAAAAGTTACGCAAGTTTTTGAAAAGCCTACTATTGAATATGCCCGGAAAAATTTACGAGTGGAAGGAATGGCTGACAATGAATTTTTATGTATATTTGGCTTATATGCGCTAACGCCGAAAATATTTGATTTTTTAGAGGAGCATATTAATACTGATTTTCGAGAGAAGGGCGAGTTTCAGTTGACATCTTGCTTAGAAAAACTAAGGCAAGCTGAGGGAATGACTGGTTTGGTTGTTGATGGCAAAACTTTTGATATTGGAATGCCAAATGTTTATCGGCAGACAATGATTGATTTTTAAAACAGTGAACAGTTAACAGTCAGCAGTTAACAGTCAGCAGTTAATAGTAAAGAGGAAAAAATAATATGTTTGTAGATTCTTAGGAATGGCCGCAACTGGCACATTTCTGCTGTAGGGTGCTGTGACACTTAATTTGATTTTTAACGTAATAATCAGGGTTTTAGTGTCACGCACCACCCAAGTTGTGTGACGCGCAGCCTTAGTCCTGATTCTATTAAATCTGACTTCTTACACCATTCTCAATTCGGCTCAAAGAAACCCAGTTTCTTGTTGGTTAGATAAGGAAATAATACTGTTTTCACAATTATAAACCGGATTCCTGAAATTGGTGCAAGATGTAAATTTTATCTGACTTCTAATTGTTTACACAACTCACAGCTCACTGTTAACTGATAAACATTTCTTCAGACATTATTCCTTCAGCTACTTTAGTAACTGAACCCGTCATTTGGATCGAAAAATCTTCACTAATTTCAATTAAAATATTTCCTCCTGGCATATGTACAGTAATTGAGCGATCGCATAAATCAAGACGATGTGCAACCGCTGCTGCTGCGCTGCTACTGCTTCCCGATGCTAATGTGTAACCAGCACCTCTTTCCCAAATTTCTAATTGAATGTTTTCTCTATCAAGTACTTTCATAAATTGTACGTTGATGCGATTTGGGAAATATTTGTGGTTTTCGATTAAATAACCATACTTCTTTGCTAACTCTGGCGTAATTTCAGGTAAAGGAATTACACAATGAGGATTGCCAATAGTGGCAGCGCAAAATGTAAAGGTTTTATTGTCAACTGTAATATTTTCGGAAATTACTTCTCTAGGTTCTCCCGTGACGGGTATTTTATCGCTGTCAAAACTGACTTTACCCATTTCAACACGGACGGTTTTACCGTTTTCTAGAACTGAAGATTTAACTAAACCACCTAATGTTTCAATAATAAATTGTTCTTCTTTAACTAGTTTGGTATCCCACAAATAACGGGAGAAAATTCTCAATCCATTTCCGCTTTTCTCTGCTTCGCTACCGTCAGGATTATATATTTTTAATAAAAATTGTCCTTTCTCGGATGTTAATGGCCCATACAGAATACCATCAGAACCAATACCAAAGTTTCTATTACAGATTGTTTGAATTTGTTCGGTAGTGAAAGATTTAGAAACATCCTTTGGATTAATCACTATGTAATCATTGCCAATTGCATGATACTTAAAATATTTCATATAATTATTTACCTTATTAATGCAAATTAACTAACAGCCGCTTCTAACATTTTTATCGTTCCACTATTCGCATCAATTTCTACTTTTACACCTATAGGAAGTGTAAATTTATCCCTGATATGACCAATCATTGAACCATACCATGCTGGAATCCTCAAGGGGCGAATATGTTCTTGTAATACCTGCATTAAAGTTAATGAAGGTTCGTCTCCCATGCTACATCTAGTGCATTGTCCAAATACAAAGCCGGATAGCTGATTCAGAATTCTGGCGTTTTTTAATTGAACTAACATCCTATCTACGCGGTAAACATCTTCACCGATATCTTCTATGAATAAAATACTATTTTTCCATGTTGGTAAATAAGACGAACCCAACATGGAATTTATCACTGACAAATTTCCACCCATAAATTTACCTCTTGCTTTACCTGGTGTAATTATTTCGCGTTGAAGTTTAGTAACTAAAGTATTATTCATTGTCACGGCTTGACCATAGAATAATATACTTTTTACATATTTCAAAGTAAAATTATTCCAAGTAGAAGTAGCTACTGGGCCATGAAAAGTTATAAGTCCGCTACGGGCGGTAATTGCTAATAACAAAGATGTAATATCGCTGTACCCCATAATAATTTTAGGATTAGCGCGAATAGAATTATAATTAAGTAATGGCAGAATACGATTTCCACCCCATCCACCACGCATTGCAATTATTGCCTTAACAGTTTTATCGGTAAACATAGCATTAACATCACGAGCGCGATTTCTATCTTGCCCCGCTAAATAACCGTATCTATCTAAAATATGTCTACCTGCTTTAACTTTTAAACCTAGTGAAGTAAATATTTTTCTTGCTTCTTCAACGTCTGCGGAATCAATGATACCAGCAGGACTAATTAATCCGACTGTATCGCCAATTTTTAAACGTGGTGGTTTAATAATCGCATCAGGAGATATGTTAGCTTGAACGGTGAATAGTGGTATTTGGGTAGAGATAGTTGCTAAACCCAAAGTGGTAATAAATTTTCGGCGATTGATATTCATAATGGAAGTATATTATCATTAACTCCCATATTTCAGGTTTTACTTTGAGATACAGCTATTTTGAGAACTAACAGAAAAACTAGTCGAAGCTGTTAAGGAAGAAAAATTAAATGTAGCGATCGCACTGGTAATACCCAGGAGTGAAATTGAGATAAATATAATCAGAAAAACCGGAAGTATATCTTTGACAATTAATTTAACATAGCGTTCTGTTAATACTGAACTGCCCATAACACCTACAGAGCCAAAGCTTACCAAAATAATTAATCTACAGAATAAATTAATCCAATCTTCCAAGATTGAATTTTGATTTATTTGACATAAAGGTGATTTTCTATCTAAAGCTAAATTAATATACTCTTTTTTTAATGGTGTGAATATATTTTTGCTATCTTCGATGAGAAAACCATCATAATTTTTATATTTAACTATATTTCCTGTACTTTGTGCAAATGTTTGTTTAGTATTTATCGTCATTGCGAATACTAAGGATGCTGCTACTACAGCTATTTTACGATAATTCATCAGCTTGTAAGAATTGAGTAAGCTTTTAAGGAATTGTCGAACAATTAAAAATTGATAAGTAATTTTTAATTTAAAAATGCAATTTGAGTTTATAGAAAACTTCTGATAATTAATTCGGACAACATAACTAAACCTTCAGCGAAGCCGGGAACTAAAAATATAATTATTAAACCGAACATCCCGATTGGACTATCTTGAAATGGCTTAAAACTAGGAAAAAAGCTACAGAATATATGAAATCCATCCAGGGGAGGAATGGGTAGTATATTTAAGAAAAATAAAGTCAAATTAACTCTAGCAGCCAAATGAAGAAATTCCGTACTGACTATTTCTGAATTATAAAAACTTAATAACAGTCCAATTAATATAAATCCCAAAGCTAAATTACATAAAGGACCTGCTACAGATACTAAAAAATCACTGATTCTACCATTACGAAATTTATTAGGATTTATAGGCATTTGTCCCCAAGATATGCCTGCTATACATAGAAAAATTATTGATTGCCATCCCATATGAACTACGGGATTTAAAGTAATATGTCCTGCTTTCTTTGGTGTATTGTCTCCTTGAGCCATCGCTACAACACCATGACAAAGTTCGTGTAAGGTTATTGAAATTATCAGAATTGCAATATATCTAAAGAAAAAAACCGGATTTTGGATAAGCGTATTAATAAACATATAATTTCATTTTTGTTGTCTTTAACATCAAGCAATTCACAGTATAGATATGTCTAACAAGCAAAGTACAGTCATAAAAATACATGTTATTTGTACTTTTATGCATGAATATACGTACTTTTATGAACAGCTATTTTTTCTGTGCTTATGATGTTTTACGACGGTTTTTATTTCTTATGCAGTTGAAGCGTTAAGACGATGTTTGTTTGGAAACCATGGTTGAAACCGCAACTACACCGTTGATTGTCAGCAGACGAATAAAAAAAAATTCTAGGTTGGCTTTCGTTGCTCAACCCAAAACTTCCATGTTTCAAATTTTACTTTAAAATGCAGCTATTACACTTACAAGACTTAGAAATGAAATTAATACAAGTACAATTAGAAAAACCGGAAGCATATTTTTAAGAATTAAGCGTAAGTTGTATAAATATTACTGCGTTCGTAAAATCGGATTTTAATACTTCGCTTAAAACGCTAATGTCAATCTCAAAAAATTTGTAATTATTAAATCTACAATCGTGATTAATCCCGCACCAAAACCAGGAATTAGAAATACAATCATTAAACCAAATGCTCCCATTTGACTACGTTCCAACTGCTTTAATTCTGGAAAAATATTACTAAATATATGAAAACCATCTAGTGGAGGGATGGGTAATAAATTAAATATAAATTGAGCTAAATTAATTCTAGCTGCGAGATAAAGAAAATCTTTACTAATAAATCCTGAATTGTAAAAAAGAGATAGTAATGCAATAAATATAAACCCTAAAGCTAAATTACATAAAGGCCCTGCTGCGGATACTAAAATATCGCTGAATTTACCATTACGAAATTTATAGGGATTTACAGGCATTTGTCCCCAAGACATACCAACAAGACATAGAAAAATTATTGATTCAACTCCCATATGAACCACGGGATTCAAAGTTATATGTCCTAATTTTTTAGGAGTGTCATCTCCTTGACTCAACGCCGCAAAACCATGAGCCAATTCGTGTAAACATATTGAGATAATAACAATTACAATATATCTAAAGAAAAAAGCTGGATGAGTAACAAGTGTAGTGAGAAACATATATTTTTAACTGTGATAGATGCTAGACTAAAAGATTTTATTTCTTGACAGAAAAATCAAAAAGCAAGTTTGATTAAAAGCTTTAACTGATTAGTGATATATGTATTATTGAGCAGCTTTTATTACTCAGTCAGCGGTTGATATACTGAAATAATCTATTCATCAGTAAACGATGCATTAGTTACAATGCTTATTCTCTGTAGTTAATTGCACTAAATAATTCAAGGCGATCGCCAATCATTTTAAAATTGTTTTCATGAAGTTGTCAGATTCTGAGGAAATACCTCAATTTATTTATCGGTAATAATTCTGAATCTATATAGGTTAAATTGTGATGATATTGGAAGATATTTAGGGAGATTAGTTAAATGACGGCGATTACGTGCAAACAAGCATAAATTCTCGGATTTTGATTAATTTTTAACAGTTGATAATTTAAAAAAACTTGTGGTAGCATAATTTACCCATATCCAATGCAAAAACGCTGAAGGCAAAAGGTAAAAGTAGAAATTCTTCCCATTACTTTTACCTCTTGCCTTTTACTTTTTTGAGGAAGTCAAAAATAAATTTATCAGTTACCAGTTACTAATGTGATGGGTATCAATTTTTTCTACCCCCTCTTCCCCCTCTCCCCCCTCCCAATTTTTATACGCCAAAACTAATGAAAACGAGTACTAGAGTTTCCCTTGGGGCACTTAAATCGTTACAGTACAGATATAAAATCGGAAATTATCGGGGATAGCTATGGCACGCCAGCGATTTATTATAGAAATGGGAATGGGTATAGATCAACACGGGCAAGAACCAACCGTGGCAGCCAAAAGAGCGGTGAGAAACGCGATCGCTAACAATGCTTTAATCGGAGTGTTTGAAGTTGCTGGTTTAAGCGATCCGAATGAAATGATTGTAGAAGTGCAGATTGCTCTACCATATCCGGAGCAAGTAAGGGAAGAGGAAGTTTTAGCAGTATTGCCTTTTGGACGCAAAAGCCTTACCCTGCAATCTGGGGGAATGATGGTTGAAGGAAAAGCTATTGAAGTATTGCAAGATAAAAATGACGAAATGTTGATTGCTGTCGCTGCGGTTACAGTTTTGATTGAAAATAATTAATTAGCTGTTAATCTTTGCAACTACATAGATAACTTTAACCTTTGAATTTTGACCTTTAACCTACCCTATGTCACCAGAACAAATCGAATCTATTGTCAACTCTTATCTAGAAAATATGTCAGCTATGAATGCCCAAGGTTGGGTAGAAAATTTTGCTGAAGATGCTTTGAGTTACGATCCAGTCGGGGAACCACCAACTGTAATTCATGAAGGATTTCAAGAATTTATCGGACAATTACAAGCTGTGTTTGCACAACTTGAAGTCACAAAAGAGCATATTTTTATTGCCGGAAATGAAGCTGCTGTCAAATGGACAATGCGAGGAGTTAGTAAAACGCAGAAGACTGTCAGCGTTGAAGGTATTACAGTTTTAGAAATTAACGATGCTGGTAAGATTCAAACTACTCGCGCTTACTGGAATCCGAAAACGATAATAGCTCAATTACGTTCTTAACGTCCGCGCTGTAAATCGTAAATTACCTTTTCTAAATACCAGCGTTCCGATTTACCGGGATGCTGACGCTTTGCTGAGTTAATCAATCTATCGGCTGTATTATGATGTACGAGATTTAATAATTTACGTCGAAGAGCTTTACATCCCCTATCGGATGTACGAGCATGATATCTATTACTTCCGCCATTACGTTTTTTGTGGACTAATAAAGTTAATATTATCGCGATAATTATAAATATTAATGCAATTGGCATACACTCACCCCATACAAGCAGCCAGTTAGATACAAGATATATATATAATTCCCTTGAGTTGGCGTTATTATATCAGTCGATTAAATATTATTTTTCTAAGGTAAAATATTAAAATATAAATATTAGAGTAGGGAAAACCTCTGGCAGTAAGTTCTGTAAAACGATAAATATGCACTGCTGGGAACTGCTATGTCTCAAAATAATAGAGAAGCACTTCGTATTGAAGAACTGTACAAATTAAAGCCAGTACACTTTGCTGACTTAATAAGAGCTGCACAACTAGTTTACGATCCTGGTAAAGGAGTTAGTGGTATTGAAAGAGAAATTGATTGGAATGAATTTGGTATTCCCGATGGCGTTGCCGCAAACCTGCAATTACTCGGTAAGGAATTTCAGTACTCTTCCCCTCATGCACCTGTAGACGAAATTTGGAAACAATTAACTCCCGAAACTCGTATCTGGTTTGTCGAGAATAAAGAAAGATTATGGATTATTGAGGAATCTTTCCCCGCTTTGGATGAAGATTAAAGAAATGAAGAGATAAAGTTAGGAGTTGAAAGTTATCAAACCTCAAATAATAGCTGGTAACTGTTAACTGTAACTAAAAATACAAAAAGCGTTTGGGAGTGTTGCCGTGTTTCCACCCCAAACGCTTTCTGTTTATCACTTGCTCCTCACACACAACCATAGGTTAGCACTACTTCTGTCAATGCACAAGTGTGTGGGGTGACAGTTTGCACAGCGAACATTAATTAATTACCGGTTAAGAAGAGAAACTTTTCAGTTACAGCAAGGATTTTAGAATTATTTGTGGAAATTTAAAAACCCAGTTTTTTCAAAAAAAACCGGGTTGCTCAATATCTCGAATTCTGGTGAATTATGAGAAGTACGTGGTTATTACAATGCTGGCTCAAAAAATCTAACAACTAGAAAGCAAAAAGCGCTCGGGAGTGTTGCCGTGTTTCCACCCCAAGCGCTTTTCACTTTGCTCCTCACACACACAACTATAGATTAGCACTAGCTGGATGAAATGAAAAGCATCTCAGACAACATTTTGTAAAAATCAGTAATTTTTATGGTATAATGCTGTATAATTTTTAGTGCAAGAAATGCCTATTACCGGTTAAAATCATAGACAAGCCTAATTCATTTGCAGCCTTTATAGAATCTTGGTCGCGCAGGCTTCCACCCGGTTGAATAATACCAGTAATTCCCGCAGATGCTGCGGTTCTAACTGAATCATCGAATGGGAAAAATCCGTCGCTAGCAAGAAATCCGCCTTTAGTTTTCTCTCCAGCTTCTTCTAAAGCAATTTTGACTGCGCCGACTCGGTTCATTTGTCCCGCCCCTACCCCTAGGGTAGTGAGTTCTTTACTAACTACAATTGCGTTGGACTTAACATGCTTGCAAACTTTCCAAGCAAACAGTAATTCTTCTATTTCTTTCTGGCTGGGTTTTTTATCAGTGACTATTTGCCATTTATTGCTGTCGGCTATAATATCGTCTGCTGCTTGCATCAGGAAACCACCGGCAATGACTTTGATAGTTTCTTTGGCTCCGCTTTGTAAATCTGGCAGTATTAATACCCGCAGCTTGGATTTAGCGGCGATAATTTCCTTTGCATCATCTTCACAGCCCGGTGCAACTACGCATTCTAAAAATGTCTTGGTTAATTCTGCAGCAGTAGCAGCATCGATTGGTTGATTTAAAGCCACAATACCCCCAAAAGCAGAAATTGAATCGGCATTGAAGGCTTTTTGATAAGCTTCTACCAAAGTATTACCCAAAGCTACACCACAGGGATTAGTATGCTTGAGAACTACAGCTGCGGGAGTATCAGTAAATTCGGTGATGATGCGTCTAGCAGCTTCTAAATCAACTAAATTGTTGTAACTGAGTTCCTTGCCTTGTAATTTAGTCGCAGCAGCCCATCCGCTAGTCGTTCCCGTTTGATACCAAGCAGCAGTTTGATGGGGATTTTCGCCGTAGCGCAAGGATTGTACTTGTTTACCTGTAATCGTGAATTGTTGAGGAGTTTCTTGATTGCCAGAAATTTGATTGCTTAAATAAGCCGAAATTGCTTGGTCGTATTCAGAAGTATGTAAAAATCCTTTTAAAGCGGCTCTTTGACGAAATTCTAAAGACGCTTCGCCTTTATTTTGACGTAAATCTTGTAAATATTCTTCATACTGTGCCGGATTGCATAGTACTGTAAGATGAGCAAAGTTTTTTGCAGATGCTCTTAACATTGCTGGGCCACCGATATCAATTTGTTCGACAGCTTCGGGTAAAGTAACTCCGTCTTTAGCTATAGTTTCCTCAAAAGGGTAAAGATTTACAACTACCAAATCAATCGGACGAATTTGATTGTCTTGTAAATCCGCCACATCTTGAGAATTATCTCTTCGCGCTAAAATACCGCCATGAATTCGCGGATGTAAAGTCTTTACTCGTCCACCCAAAATTTCCGGCGAACCGGTATAATCGGCAACTTTAGTAACAGTTAATCCGGCATCTTTTAAAACTTTAGCGGTGCCTCCACTGCTGATAAATTCAAAGTTAAACTCTTCTTGCAAGCTTCGAGCAAAATCGACTAAGCCTGTTTTGTTAGATACACTCAGCAGTGCTAGACGCGCCATAATCAATAACTTTCCTGGAATCTTAATTTATTAGCAGGGCAAAGAATATTTTAAGACTAAGAGGGGGTTAAAGGTCAAAGGTTACAGGTTAAAGGTTAAAAATCAATAAGTTCTAACTCTTCACTCGCTACTTGCTACTCACTACTTCCTATTCCCTACGATCTCACCCAACAAGTAATATTAGGAGAGCAAACCGGATTTCTTTCTATTGAATAATGGCTAAGGCTTTAGATTTTATCGACGTACCACCCAATAGTGGAGATGCGACTAAAGGATTAATTGTCATCTTACACGGCTGGGGTGCAAATGCAGAAGATGTAGCATCAATAGTACCTTTTTTACAATTACCGGGGTATCATTTTGTATTTCCTAATGCACCTTTTCCCCATCCTCACTCACCCATAGGCAGAGCATGGTATGACCTAAGTCAAGATAATATGTATGAAGGGTTAACTGAAAGCCGGGAATTGCTAATTGATTGCTTGCAGTCTTTAGAAAATAGTACGGGCATACCTTTGAAGCAAACAATTTTGAGTGGTTTTTCTCAGGGAGGGGCGATGACTTTAGATGTAGGATTAAAGCTGCCCTGTTGTGGTTTAATTTCTATGAGTGGGTATTTACATTCAAATATTCAAAATATTGAAACCCCTGCTACAAATATTCTACCGCCAGTGTTAATTATGCACGGGAAACAAGATGCAGTTGTGCCTTTACAAGCTGCAACAAAATCCCGAGATGTACTAGAATCCCTTGCAGTTCCTTTAGAGTATTATGAATTTGAGGGAGGACATCAAATTAGTTCTCAAATGCTGGATGTCGCACGTACTTTCATTCTCAGCAACCTTACTTAATTAAGGTTACAAAAGCTTTACAAAGTACGGTGAATTCCCGGAAGAAAATTCACGTAATTCGCGTCTACTAATGAGTAAGATAGATCGGGTGGATGCGTTAAGCGCAAATAAACCCATGCTGGATGGTGTTGCTACTTATGGGAGGGGCTAACAGATGAAGACTTTGACCATTTCTAAAACCAATATCGCCACTATGACTTCACAGGAAGTGGATAAATTGGCTATACGTTTGGAACAAGACGATTACAGTAATGCTTTTGAAGGTTTGGAAGATTGGCATTTACTGCGTGCGATCGCGTTTCAACGTCCCGAGTTAGTAGAATCCTACATCCACCTTTTGGATTTGGAAGCCTACGACGAAGCGTAATCAGTTGTCAGTTAACAATTAACAGTTAACAGTTATCAGTCGTTTGCTCAAAAGGTGTGGATCGTCAGTTCTCATATTCCGTAAGGCTTTGGTATATATAAGTTTTAGGATGTTTATTGATTATCTGCACCCTCCGGGTGAAAATTGATAAATTGTTGATTGTTAACTGATAAATGAAAAGGGTGTTGATTGGTGTTTGTGGCGGCATCGCTGCTTATAAAATTTGTGAAGTTGTTTCTACTTTGTTTAAATCTGGAGTGGAAGTACGCACAATTGTGACAAACTCCGCACAGCACTTTATTACACCTTTAACTTTCTCTACTCTTTCTCGTCAGTCTGCTTATACTGACGAGAATTTTTGGTATTCGGGTAATTCTCGCCCTTTACATATCGAGTTGGGAGAATGGGCAGATATTTTGTTAATTGCTCCATTGACAGCGAATACTTTGGCAAAGTTAGCTTATGGAATAGCTGACAATCTTTTATTAAATACTGTTTTAGCTTCAACTTGTCCCATTTTGCTGGCTCCAGCGATGAATACCGATATGTGGGAGCAGCAAACGGTACAAGAGAATTGGCAGAAGGTTTTAAATTTAAGTCGCTTTCACGGTTTAGATACTGCATCGGGTTTATTAGCTTGCGACAGGGTTGGTGCGGGAAGAATGGCTGAACCTAGGGAGATTGTTGCTTACGTACAGTCGTTGTTGCAAACTGGGGGAAAGCAAGATTTTTCTGGTAAGAAAGTCTTAATTAGTGCTGGAGGTACGCGAGAATATTTAGATCCGGTGAGGTTTATCGGCAATCCGGCTACGGGAAAAATGGGGTTGGCTTTAGCACATGCGGCTCTACATCGCGGTGCGGATGTGACTTTGGTACGCGGTGCGGCAAGTTGGGATTTTCCTTTGGGAGTTAAGGGTATAACGGTAGATACTGCTGAGGAAATGCGTTTGCAAATGTTACGGTGCTTGCCAGATGCGGATATCATTATTATGTCGGCTGCTGTTGCGGATGTGAAACCGAAGGAATATAGTTCGCAGAAGTTACCGAAAAAGGCGCTTCCGGAAGCTTTAATTTTGGAGAATGTACTCGATATTATTGCTGAATTAGCAAGTCATAAACGCGATAATCAAAAGTTGATTGGTTTCGCTGCTCAAACTGGGGATATTGTGACTCCAGCTAGGGATAAATTGCAAAGGAAGAATTTAGATGCAATTGTTGCTAATCCCATTGATGAAATTGGTAGCGGATTTGGTAGCGATACAAATAAGGCTATATATATAGATAGGAAAGGGAAAGAAGTTGAGATTCCGATGTGTTCTAAGTTGGAAATGGCGCATCGGGTATTAGAGTTAGGAGTTTAGAGACGGGGCGCAGTGCTTAACTTGTTCCCAGTCTCTGGCTGGGAACCCCTAGTAGGAGGCTCTGCCTCCAATACATCTGTTGAGGCAGAGCCTCATGATATGCATTACAAGGCAGAGCCTTGTAACGAGAGTTTAATCTTACTTCTTTTATTTTTTTCAGCGCTTCCAAATTGTATTGAAATTTTGATATTTTAATAATTATCCGATGAATGAGTATTTTGATTTTATTTTTGGAAGTTTATATCTATCAAATAACATCATGTATCATTTTTAATCAGGCATAAAAAAATATTTATTAATTCGGAATATCTCTAAATTTAACAAAATGGTGCGCTAGACTGAAGCCATAATAAACATTAAATTACCCTACAAAATGCTGTTATCAGTCGCTTGACAAAAATTAATGCTTGAAGTAACATGCCCGATATACTGAAAATACTCATGTTAATTGAAAATAAAGATTAAAATAAATATGAAGCTATTTTTGGTTTCTTTTCTAACATCAAAAAGTCGTTAATATCTCACATAAATTTTTTGTGAAATTTGTGTCTACCCATCATCATTTATTTGTGAGATTAAAAAAAGCAAAATATTCTCTGGGAGTGGTTTGTCATATCACCATTACGTTTAGTATGTTTATTTCTGAGTGATGAATCTATTCGGAATTATTTTGTAAACTCTTTGCTTCTTTCTCTATAAAAACCACGTCTAATCGTATATTTATTGTTCACTATCCTGAAACCTAAGTTAACTTTGGGTAAGTTAGAAAGCGGTAGTCTAATAACTATGAAAATCTGCCAGAATCCTAACTGTTCTAATCCTTTTAATTCAAACGGTAATCGGTTTTGTGTTGGTTGCGGTGCCGATAATTTCGGCGACTTATTAAGAAACCGTTACCGCGTCAAAAGGTTATTGGGTACGGGTGGTTTTGGTAGAACTTATGAAGCCCAAGATTTAGATCGACTTGATGCTGCTTGCGTTGTGAAGCAGTTTATCAGGGAATCACAAGGAACTACAGCCCGTGCTAAAGCAGCGCAATTGTTTCGTCAGGAAGCCAAACGTTTGTTTGAGTTAGGGGAAAATCATTCACAGATTCCCCGATTGGTGGCTTATTTTGAGCAAGGTAGCTGCATGTATTTAGTGCAGGAGTTTATTGATGGGGATAATTTACATCAACAGTTGCTGCGAAAAGCTTTTAATGAAACTGAAATTTGGCAAGTTTTAACTGATTTACTGCCGGTGTTGGAATTTATTCATCAACGCCAGGTAATTCATCGCGATATAAAACCGGAAAATATCATCCGTCGAATTGGTGATGGTAAATTGGTTTTGATTGACTTTGGTGGTGCAAAACAGGTTACCCAAAATAATTTAGCCCAGAAGGGTACGGGTATTTATACTCTAGGTTATGCACCAGCCGAACAAATGGCGGGTTATGCTTGTGCTGCTAGCGATTTGTATGCTTTGGGTGCTACCTGCGTGCGGCTGTTAACTGGTTGTTTGGTTAAGCAAGATGAGTATGGAAATCTTTACGATCCAATTTACGATCCAATTAATGGAAAATGGTTGTGGCGAGAATATTTGATAAATAATGGCATTACTATCAGTCACAAGCTGACGCGAATCCTCGATAAATTACTCAAGCATTTTGTGCGGGAAAGGTATCAATCGGCTGCTGATGTGCTGTTAGATGTGAAGGATACTTTATATGATGCCATTCCTTTACCCGTTATAAACAATAATTCCGTTTCCGTGGTTTCGCAACAAAATCAAGCTGATTCCCAACATAGCTTTCAATTTGAGACAATTACCGTAGATAAATATGCCAAAGTAGTTAATCGCGATCGCAACCAGGCAGAGTATTTTTTCCAAGAGTTGGATAACCGCGCAAAGCTAGAAATGGTATACCTTTGCGGCGGCACGTTTATGATGGGTTCCTCGGAATACGAAGGATATGATAGCGAACATCCGCAACATTTTGTGACAATCAAGCCTTTATTTATGAGTAAATTTGCGATTACTCAAGCACAATGGTTAGCAGTAGCCAAACTTCCTCAAATTAAACAGTATTTAAATCCAGAGCCTTCATATTTTAAAGGTGATTCCCACCCGGTAGAGCAAATATCTTGGAATGAAGCGATAGAATTTTGCGCTCGTTTGTCCCAATATTCCGGAAGACAGTACCGTTTACCCAGCGAAGCTGAATGGGAATACGCTTGTCGAGCCAATACAATTACACCTTTTCATTTCGGGGATACCATCACTTCCGATTTGGTAAACCACGACGGTAACTATACTTATGCATCGGCACCCAAAGGAAAATACCGACAAGGTACGACTCCTGTAGGAAGTTTTCTGCCGAATGCTTTTGGTTTGTACGATATGCACGGTAACGTCTGGGAATGGTGCGCCGATCCCTGGCATGATGATTATCATCAGGCTCCCAATGATGGTAGAGTTTGGCTGGAAAATGGGGATAATAATTTACGAGTCATGCGCGGTGGCTCCTGGTTTAACGTACCTCGGTTTTGTCGTAGTGCTTTGCGGTATAAAGGTGAAACGAGTTTGCGGGATGTTTTTATTGGGTTGAGAGTTGTGAGTGATGCGGCTTAAGTTTAAGGATTATTGGGCGGGCAGGGATGCCTACCCCACAAGAGAAAAGCCCGCAGACTATAAGCCTGGGGCTAATACTACGAAGCCCACCTTACGGTGGGCTTTTAACTTACGGCGAGCAACACCGCGATTGTAATAAGCAATATCCGATTGCGGATTTAGCTGGATGGCTTTAGTAAAGTCTGCTATAGCTGTTTGATAATCTTCTAACCGACTGCGAGCAATACCTCGGTTGTAGTAGGTAATATCTATTTTGGGATTAATTTGTATAGCTTTGCTAAAATCAGCGATCGCTGTTTGATAATCTCTTAATTTAAGACGAGCATTACCGCGCTCGTTATAAGCTTTGAAATCGTTGGGATTAAACTGTATGACTTTAGTAAAATCGGCTATTGCTCCTTGATTATCCTGTAGCTGATGAAGAGCAACACCCCGATTATAGTAAGCTTCGGTATCGTTAGGATTAAACTGTATGACTTTGGTAAAGTCAGCTATTGCTCCTTGATTATCTTGTAGCTGTGCGCGAGCAACACCCCGATTGTAGTAAGCAGGCGCTAGTTGAGGATTTATCTGTATGACTTTAGTTAAATCAGCTATTGCTCCCTGATAGTCTCCTTTCTCTAAACGCTTATTACCGTTTTTAAAGTATTCTAGAGCGTCTTGAGGATTTGCTTGAGCTAGCTGTAATTTAGATTCTGGTTTTAGTTGGTTAGTGGAAGGTAAACCTGTGGCATTAGCCTTGGAGCTACAAAAAATTACTCCTAATGCCAAAACAATTGCTGCTGTTTTTGATATTTGCACCTTGAAATCCTGATAACTACAAATGTTGATTAAAAATTTGTTTAAAGTCAATCTTAACTGACTCTAATTAGGATTGTTATACGTACTATTGCTGATTATTCTATCAATGCATAAATTTTATATAGTATTAACTCTGGATGGTGAATAGTTGCACTTTAGGGTTTCCAACAATCAGCTTTAAAGTGCAAATCAATATATTTTTATTTTTGAGGTGTTAAGTGTATTTGATCTAAATATTGCAAAAAAATAATATACTAAAAACCCGGTTATTTCAAAAACCGGGTTAACAAAATTTCAATAAACATCTATTTACAAACTTCTAATCTTAAGCATTATATTCACAAAGCGCCGTGCTTTTGATATAGATGTGAATTTTACAGCTAAGCTTAACGACGGCGACAGTTTAATGTGTAAGTATACTTAAGAAAACTTCTACCCATGTTAATTTTTTTTCTAGACCAAGTGAACTTTCTAGCAGACTTATTAGAGCTTCTTGCCGATACGTATACGATAGCGTTTCTTGTGGGTACAAGATAAGAACGTTCTCCGGGCTTGAAAGTATAGTTACGAGTTTTCCATTTAGATGAATTACGAGGAATATATTCTAATTTTACATTGAGGTAAGCAGGGCAATTGTTATTTAAGTAAAATTGGTATGCTCCAGCATCTAATCTTCTTTGGTCTATTTCTCTTCCTGTTTTTCTGATACCGGAGTTTTTATTCGTAATGTCTAAATCTTTGATACCCCAACCTGCATAAGCAGGACTAACCATACTAGAACATATTGCTCCGAAAGCGATACCTAAAGCTCCTGTTTTGAGAATCACTTTTTTAAATTTACTAACCATTTCTTTATCCTTCTTGACTTGATTGTTTTCCTGTTGCTTGACAGTATTATTAGAGGCGATTGCTTTCTTATTTTGACCAGACATATCGTTTTTTCCTATGATGTTTAATCTGCTATCAACCTCTACGATGGCTTTTAGCTTTTATGCACTTACTTACCGAAAATATTTAATAAATCTGTGAAATCCCGATATTTCATGACTCTATAATTGAAATCATCGACAATGGACGTATCAATAAGATTCCATGCAATACCGATAAGACTTACGCAACTAGAAGTGGCGTTGCACAATTGAACTATGAATTCATTTTGACTTTGCAGTTGCTGCCCCTTAAATCCCGTAATTTTGGGGGAATTTAAATTATTTTTCTCCCCCAGAACTGAGGGTTGGGGGTTGGTAACTGTTATCTAATTTCTACTATTCAAATTTCTAATCAGCAACGCCGAAATTGTCATTACTGCCGGAACCTTAGCGAAGTGAATAATGACGCTGCTTATAAGGGCAGTTCTATCTGGATTAACTTAAATAATTCAAAATTTTAATAATTTACGTCTTCACAAGGGTTTATTTTTTGCAATACCCCTATATATAGGCGCGCCTATTCCTATAATAAGAATACCCTACTATAAAAGAAAAAAAACAGTCAATGCCCTGGATATAAATTTCGTCCCAGACAATCATCGTTATAAATTATTAATAGCCGTTCCAATCGATTTCCATAGGTGAAGGCGGTGGGATAACAGTTATCTGTAAAGCTGATAACTGAAAACTGATAACTGTAAAAAGGTTGCGTATATGTTAAATTCATCAGAAACAGGAATTATAGCTGCGATTGTAGTAATTGCCTTTGGAATTTTGGCATGGGGTTTTATTCGTGCAAAACCTTATGGTAAATTGGGCATTCTAGCTTGGTTCCAGTCGGTTGTGTTGATAACCCCTTGGCTGCTGTATTTCGGTTTGCTTAGTGCGGGGATTTATATCAACATTGCAGGTATATTATTTCTAGCGATCGCCTTTGCTGGTTTATATATTGCCATTGGCAGGCAGTTACGGGCGATGGGGCAAGAAGAAATGATTAAGAAGAAAGCATCCGAAAGAATCGCTGAGGAAGCATCGCAAGAAAAAGCTGACCCATTAATTGCAGGTAATACACCATCACAACCGGAAATAATTCCGATTCCGGAAGAAGATTTGAGTACTATTAGGAGTATTTTCGGCATCGATACATATTTTGCAACCGAAACTATTGCTTATCAAGAAGGAGCTATTTTTAAAGGTAATTTAAGAGGAGAGCCAGAAGAGGTTCACAACCGTTTGAGTGCGAGTTTAAAAGAAAAGGTGGGCGATCAATATCGCTTATTTTTACTAGAAAATCCTGAAGGTAGACCTACAGTAATTGTTTTACCGAGCCGCAACGATCCTCGTTCAATGAGTCCGGGACAGAAAGCCTTTGCAGGTATCCTGTTATTAGCAAGTATCGCTACAAGTTTAGAAGCGGGAGGAATTTTATTAGGTTTTGATTTCTTTTCTAATCCAGCAAGATATCAAGAATCTTTACCTATTACATTAGGTTTTTTCACGGTTTTATTAGCTCACGAGGTGGGACACCGGGTAATTGCCGATCGTCACGGAGTCAAATTGAGTTTGCCTTACCTGCTGCCTTCAGTGCAAATTGGTTCTTTCGGCGCAATTACCCGTTTTGAATCATTGCTGCCCAATCGTAAAGCCTTGTTCGATATTGCTTTAGCAGGTCCAGCCGTTGGAGGAATTGTTTCGTTTCTAATGTTGATTTTGGGATTGTTGCTTTCTCATGAAGGTAGTTTCTTTCAATTACCAAACGAGTTTTTTCAAGGTTCTATTTTAGTCGGAATTTTAGCGCGAGTTTTCCTAGGCAATACTTTGCAATCATCTTTGGTAGACGTAAATCCTTTAGTGATAATTGGCTGGTTGGGTTTAGTGGTTAGTGCTTTTAACTTGATGCCAGCAGGACAGTTAGATGGCGGTAGAATAGTGCAAGCAATTTATGGACGTAAAATAGCCGGACGCACTACATTCGCAACTTTAATTATTTTAGGATTAGTAGGCTTGGGTAATGCTTTAGCTTTATATTGGGCAATTGTGATTTTGTTTTTACAAAGAGACTTAGAGCGTCCGAGCTTAAACGAAATCACCGAACCCGATGATACACGGGCTGTATTAGGACTTGTAGCTTTATTCTTAATGGTTGCAACTTTGATTCCTTTGAGTCCCGGTTTGGCTGGTAAGTTGGGAATTGGCGGATAAGGTAATGGGGAGATTGGGAGGATAAGGTTATAAGGAGATTTACCCTAAAAACTTGTCTGCGCTATCTCCTGCCCTTTTTTATTTCTATCTTACTTTTAGATTACCTATAAAAGTTTCTCCTCTCCCCCAAGAAATTCCGTCATCATAATTTTATACTTTAATCACTAATCAAGTAAAATTATCCCTAGACAATATTCTCTTTGCTTAAACCACCCTCTACTATGCTCTCACGGAAGCCCAGACCTTCGTTTATTCGTTTTGTTGGTATAGCAACTATTGGGTTCGGGCTATGTTTTATTACAGAAAAATCGGTGTTGGCTGATGAATTAGGTTACCTCGGTCCCACCGGAACCTACTCCGAACAAGCAACTAAAGTTTATCAATCGCAAACACCTGGCTTTGAGAAAGTTGTTCCCTACAAAACTATTACTGCTGTCACGACTGCGATTAAAAGTAGTGAGGTGAAAAGGGGACTAATTCCTATCGAAAACTCGGACAGTGGCTTTGTCGCTGAAACCTACCGTCTCATCTTTGAGAAAATCGACCCCGAATGGCGGATAATTGATGAGGTAACGATTCCAATTACCTCTAGTCTGCTTGTAAAAACCGGTACCAAAGCTAGCAATATCAAACAAATTATCTCCCATCCCAATGCTTTACGGGGAGTAGCAACCTATTTAAAACAAAATTTTCCTGAAGTCCCTTTGATTGAGGTAAATTCTACCGCAGCAGCTGCGAAACTAGTATCTAATGGTGACGGTACAACTGCTGCTGTTGCTTCACCTAATGCTGCCAAAGTTTACGGACTTCAAACTATCGCTACTAATATCCAAGATAATAACTACGAGACAAATTTTTGGATAATTGCGCGGTCAAATTTAGCTTCATTCGACCCCAATTCCAACCATTTGATTATTTCAATCAAAGCACCTTCCGGCTCGCGAATCTTTTCAGAAACTATCGCAAAACTACAAAAGGCTGGCTTTTATGTAGTGAATGTCAATTCAATACCCCTTGGTGAAAGTATTCACAGCTATCGCTATTTAATTAGATTTGAATCAAAATCCCAAAATTTCAACAATCTCAAACAAGTAAAAACATTACTCAAAGCAATGCAAAACTCGGACGGAGAAGTAATTCTTCTCGGTGCTTATCAACGCTAAAGCTCTCACTTAAATCCTATAAGTAAGCTTTATTTGATTGGATTTACAACGGAATAAATTACCTTAGACAATAAATCAATAAAAAGCTCGCGATCGCTACTGGGATAAATTCCATCTAAATCAGCTAATGATTTTCTTAGTCCATCTTGTATTTGCTCAAAAGTAATGGAATTGGAACCCCGGATTAATCCAAAGCTATTCACAATCGCTTCATCAATTTGGTCGATGCGCTGTCTAATTTGGTTTAGCGAAAGTTTTGCTGTTGTACTTTCATTTTTCCATAAATCAAACCAGTACTGCTGGATTTGACGGGAAACATCCATCACAATTTGAGAGTAAAGTTGCATTTCCCTCACAGGAAGTTTGTTTTTTTTGGCAATAGTACCAATATTGTCCAAAACTGCTATTTCGCGTACTCCATCATAAATAGGTTTTTTCTGAGGATATTTATTAGCTGCGACTTCTTTCATCAAGCGCTCTCGCTCATAAATTAAGCACCATAATCGATTAGCTGGAGAAAATTGTTTTGAGTTACAACTTTTTACAGGATTCTCCCCAAAAACCACAGTTGCTTTTTGATAATTGATTGGTACGCTTATTACTTGGGGATGAATGATAAAAGCTATCAGCAAAAATACCAGGATCGCCACAAGCGAAAAATATTTTCTCATTCCGCGATGACACACCATAACTAATTTTGCGGATATCATATCATTCATCTTGATTCTAAAAAAAAGAACCTCTCCCCCTCCCTTGTCCCCTGCTTCTAACTCTTCGAGTTAGCTAAAAGATTCGGATATTTCGCTGGTGATGAAAATAATTCCTGTAAACCAGAAATACGCTGTTGCGATGGTTGTTCGCTTAGATTCCACAGGGTTTCGTAGAAGAAGAAAGAAACTCCGGCAAAGTTGCGATCGCGCACTTGTTTTACTTGAGCTTCGATTTGTTCTACTGGTACGTGTTTATTTTTCAAGCCGGAAAGAATGCCAATACTTGTGGGAATATGCTTTTTAGCGGCGATTACTTCGGGTTGCTGCAATTCCTTGATAAACACGTTCATGTCGTTGCGGTAAATTTGAACTATCAAATCTTCTATCAACCCCATACGCTCCCATCTTTGCCAATCTGCTAAAAAGTATTCGTAGGAAAAACGTTGGGGATTTGGTGATACGGAAACAATACAGTTTTTATCGACGGCTTTAATGGCGAAAAATACCTCTTTCATGAAGTCGGTAATTTTATCTGCACGCCATTTTAGCCATTCTGGATTTTTATTATCTCTAGGAGGTGCTTTACCGTTATGTTCTTTTTTGTATAGCGCTACAGTATATCTATCGTATCCATATTCCGATGGTAAGCCGAAATGGTCGTCAAATTGAATCCCATCAATATCGTAATTTTGCACCATTTCTACGATTAAATCTTTGATAAATCCCTGCACGTCGGGACGAAACGGATTTAACCAAACTCGATCGTGAACACCTTCTTTTTTGATTTTGCTACCGTCAACTTTACTTGTAAGCCATTGAGGACGACGTTTTGCTAATTGGGAATCGGCAGGAGCCATAAAGCCAAATTCAAACCAAGGAATTACTTTTAAACCCCTCTCATGTCCTTCACTAACCGCTTCTGTAAGCATATCGCGCCTTCTCAATCCCGGCTCTGGATCTACGCTACGTCCGATAACTCTTCTGGCAACTCTACTAGGATACAAAGTGTAACCCCAGTTCCACACCGCAGGATATACAACGTTAAAATTTAATTCTTTGAGGCGCGTTAAAGCATCTTTTAGCTTTTCACTTGAAAATAAAACATCGCTGTCAATGTTAGTTAACCATACTCCCCGTAATTCAGTTGGTTGCTGACGATTGGTAACAGTTTGCGGTTGAGGAGGTTTAATAGTCGGTAGCTGCCCAGGTGTAGTCTTCGGCAATCGATTGGGGTTACTCGTTGGTACGGGTGGTATCACAGTTGGCACATTTTGGTTGACAACTGTTGGTTGCTGACGGGTTTTAATAATTACTTGAGCCGGTGCTGGGACAGAAAACATTACCCCAGCCATCAGCGACAGAGTAAAAATAGCTGCAAGAAACGCCGGTTTTTGTCTGCGCTGCTGACTCAACGAAAACTGGCTAATACACCACTTAACAAATTTTTTCATAATTATACTGAGTACAAAACTTCACAACTTTGATGACTTGCATAACTCTTAGGATGTTGCACGGATTTGGAATTGGGTATTGGGTATTGGGCATTGGGTATTGGGCATTGGGCATTGGGAATAGCTTACGAAGTAATGGGGAGAAAATAACTCCCTCTTCCCCCTCTCCCGTCTCCCCATCCTCTTCGTAATTTTACCGATACATGATACTTAGTAATTTAAAATGCGGGGTGTGGCACTACATCCTCAATAATTACCTTATGAGTATACTTAGGTAGTTGAAGCAAAAAAGTGATTCAATTTACTTGTACGTATCATCCTTTAGCCGATGTTTATTGGGTGATTATACTGATAAGTTGAATATCTATGTTTGGATCTTTCTATTAAGAGAAACGAGTGAATTACCAATGATAAGCTTGATTGATTCTCAGAACAGTACGACAAATGATATGGCGGTTGTTCAAAGGTTGGCAAGAGCGATTAGCCTTGCTGCTGCACCGAATGCACTTTCCAATGGAGAGTTTTCGCTGCTTTTGGCGTGCTGCAATTCTGCGAACAAGCAAGAAGAAATCCTCAGCGTTTTAAGAGAATTTTCAACGGTGAATATCAGAAAGGTAATTCTTTCATCAAAGGCACAAACGCTTTACTCTAATATTGTTTCCGTATTGGGTTCTACTCAACCTGATGCTTTGGTTGTCAGGGGTTTAGAGTCTGTAGAATCAATTAATGAACTGATTATTTCCACAAATTTAATGCGAGATGAATTTGGGAAACAGTTTAAGTTTCCTTTGGTACTGTTCATTAACGAAGATATTTTACGTAAGTTGGTTCGGTTAGCGCCCGATTTGAAAGACTGGGCTGCTAGTACTTTTAGGTTTCAAAATTATTCCCAAAGAGAGTTGATCGGCTTTTAGGGAGTAAGTAATTATAAGTATATAGATTTTGTGGTAGCTGCGGAAAATACTGAATAATTGTTCTGAGTAAATATTCTTAAACTTATGAGAGTCAGCTTGATTTTTACTCTACGATAAAGAATTGAAGCAATTTCAGAGTTTTACAGATTGTTCCTAGCACAGCGCCTTATCTTTTCACCCTATACGAAAGATAAGGCGTTTTTATTTGTGGACTTAAGGATAAATTAGCATTAACAGTTGTCATTTGAGCTGAATACATACCTAACCTCAGCCCCTTCCCTGCAAGGAAAGTTGCTGTTCGCTGATATCATCAGTTGCAAAAAACCGGTTTGTAGCATGTCTGGTTGATAGCTTTTGACCGCTGTGGATGATCGCAAAACCCTGAGATTGCTTCGTTTCACTTTGTTCCACTCGCAATGACATATCGCAACTAATTTAGCGGACACGATATTATTTCTGATTTCACAACGAGATAGTAATACTTTAACCACAAGAAACTTGCTGTTCGGTCAGTTTTCACCCAAAAAAATAAGAGTGGAAGGATGCATACCACAAGCAATCACTTCCACTCTTACGTTTGCTGCTGAAGCGCTTCGGAATACGTACAAACATTGCCTTGATTTTGGGGGCTGTTTTTGGGTCAACGCAATATCTGTACGCGGTTGGTATTCCTAATGCAGCAAACTAAACTTAATTTTTTTTAAATTTTTTGTTGACAATTATTTAATTCTTTTGTTAGGATGAATATCCTTCAAATAAAGAAGCATCCTTAAAAGAACGAATAATTTATTGGTAGAAAGTGTATCACCTTGTCGTTATTAAAGTGATACACCCTGATAACAACACCCTTGAAGTCGTTTATCTTGATTAAAGATAACTGAGTTAATTGTAAGTTGGTTGCCATTCTGGCAGGTTTTATAATTTGTTTTGAAAAACAAGCAAGAAAATAGTTAGTTGCTTGATTTGTAGCGGATTTCTACTTGATAGGCTTAGAATTTATGGCTAATTCCAATTTCACTGCTGTTCAGCTTTCCATAGCTGAGTCAATATTGAAGCTGGAAAAGCGCTAGGGCGTGTTTTCAAAGTACTCCTCACCCTATAAGGGACTTCCAATAAAAAAAATAATCAATCGCTTTGGTGAGTAGGGGGAGCAGGGGAAGCAGGGGGAGAAAAATCTGATAAACGTATTAGACGCATGGATTGAGTAATTTAATTTTTGGATGTCCTTAAGGGTGAGGCTATACCTACAAAGTCTGCCTACGCGGACTAGAAATAGCCCTTTGGGAGCTTTGTAGCTGTAGCTCCAGGCTTTAGCCCCAGAGCGGTTGGGGTTTGAAAACACGCCCTAGTAGTGGTCTGTCCGATTAATTTTGATCGGCTTTTATCGTTCGTAGTTGCGCTGTCTTCGCCAAACATTCAGGATTTTAGCCTTTAAATACAAACAATGTTTTACCTGCATACAAAAAAACACGCATATCGATGGTAAGTCCTCGAAAGCGTGGATAAATAACCCTTTATTTTTTTCTTTTAAAACCTAGCTTTAAAACTATTAGCTTACTTTAACTAATTACTACTTACGTAACATTGAAGACAAAGGTGTCTGTTTACGAATATCCATCATATCAGCCAAGGAATCTTTACCTTTTTGATTTGGCTCAAAATTGTGTTCTGGTGGTAAAACAGTTACCACAGGTTTTGGCTTAGGCTTTTGTGGAGGCATAGCCATTATAGGAGTTCTTCTCGCACCGTTAGAGGCACGAGCAGGTGTTTTTCTTTTCGGTAGCCGTGCTTCAATTACTTGATAGCGTCGCTGTGCCAAACGTATTTCATGACGATTAACAACCTGTTTCTTAACTTTCTGCTTTTGCTTCGGACGGTTAAGAACTCTTAAAATTACTAAGCACCCACTAGCACAACTAAAAGCTATTGCGGCTACCATCCATAGAGGTATAGGGTTTTGATTGCTGTTTTCTGCCACAGGAGCTTTCGGAGGAATTACCTCAGCCTGTAATGTTGTTTCCGAGCCTTTGCGCTTGATGCTTTCATCAACATAGCCCAAACTATAAATTGATATGGCACCCCCTCCCAAAAACATCAATAACAAACCAGCTAAGAATAGCCAGGGATAATGTACAAATAAGTATACCGCTACATTCTTGACCCTATTTACTTTGCTTTCCGGTTCGTTATTGTCTGAAATGGGTGCGGACTCTTTGACTTCAGACGACTCCTGTTGTACGCTCTGAGTGTTTTCCATGACCTTTTTCAGATTTGTACTTCTCAAAGTATTGATTGTACTTGAGTAAGAAGGTTTCACGTATCCGTAGTATTTATGTCAATTCAAGTAGTATTTTTTGGAATTTTACGCTACTTATTATGTTAATTCTGGCGTTTATTAAGTACTTAAAGATACTTCTGGTTTTTCCGAACCTGAATTAATTTCTATGGCTAACTGTACAAGCTTGTCAACTAGTTCGGGGAAGGTAACGCCGCTGCTTGCCCACAGTTGCGGATACATACTTGTCGCCGTAAAACCTGGCAAAGTATTGATTTCATTGATTAAAATCTCACCAGTAGCTTCAACATAGAAGAAATCTACTCGTGCTAAACCAGCGCAGTCAAGAGTCGTAAATGCCTGTATTGCCTTTTCTTGTATTTGTTCTATTACTCCATTAGCCAATGGTGCGGGAATAAGTAAATATGCTTTGCCGGAGGTATATTTTGTTTCGTAATCATAAAAGTCACTTTCGTAAGTGATTTCACCAACTGTTGAAGCTTTGGGGCTATCATTTCCCAAAACAGCGCATTCAACTTCTCTTGCAGTTACTCCTGCTTCTACAATAATTCTACGGTCGTAACTAGCTGCACTATCCAAAGCAGCTTCTAATTCCGAGCGCGATCGCACTTTCGCAATACCGACGGATGAGCCGAGGTTAGCGGGTTTAACGAAACAAGGATAACCCAAAGTTTGTTCGATGTCATCGCAAAGTTTGGGGAAGATACAGGGATTTGACCAAACTTGCTCCCTAGTTAATGCCATATACTTAACTTGTGGCAATCCTGCTTGAGCAAATATGGATTTCATGCCAATTTTATCCATACCCGCAGCGGAACCCAGTACCCCAGAACCAACGAAGGGGACTTGCATCAAGCTTAGCAATCCTTGAATAGTACCATCTTCCCCATTTGGGCCGTGAAGAATGGGGAACCATACATCTACAGTTTCTGCTTCTGCGGGAAACTGCCAAAGTTTAGGTTGAGAATTTTCACAAGATAAAGCTTCTCCGGATGATAAAACCTGGCGAGCAAGATCGCAACCTTGCCAAGAACCATCTTTTTTAATATAAAAAGGCAATAATTCGTATTTATTCGCGTTTTCTTCGGCGGTTAAAGCTCCTGCAATTGCTTTAGCTGAAACAATAGAAACTTCATGTTCTCCAGAACGACCACCAAATAGTAAACCTACCCGTAATTTTGTCATCTTGAATACTTAATAAAATAACTAATTGCGACCTAGATTATCACAACCCATAAAAATTGCTAAATATTTTTTACTACGCAATCTTTAAATATCAATTAAAACATCAAAAACCCAGCCACAAAGACCGGGTTTTTGAAGGTTTCATATAAGGATAGGGGCCATAGTTCCCCTGTTAAATATAGTTAGCAAGCAATAAGTCGCTCATCTAAGATAGGATACTAATATTAAGATGTCAATTCCGGAAAGTTTAAAAGTTTTTGAAAAAGTTTTTTTCGGATAGTTATTGTACGCTAGAACACATTCTAATATCTTAATTTCTTATGGAATTGGCTTTCAACCCGTTCTAATGGTAATTGGTAGGTTGAATTAGAGACAGGGAAAGATTTCATAATTAATTAATTAATTGAAATTATGTCGTAATTCAACCAAGCACCTTATAATTCAACCTGAAATTACCCAACATAGATTTCTGGGTGAAGCGCTTGTAGTGAAAGATTCGAGTTCGAGTAAATAATGTCATAATTAATGTATACCTGTCATAAGTGCGAATATACAACTACGCGGGATATTGCAGCTAACCAGGAAGTCATAATCCTGAAAATTTCTGCGTTAGGGAAAGCAAGTCGAAAATCTTCGTGGACTGGATGCGAGGCAAGTATCGGAAAAGATGCTCCAGTTGGCACGGGAATAAAAAAAGAGCAGCGAGGTGATGGAATCCCTATCCTCAAAGTAGTTGTTAGCGAAGCTTTTCTAAAAGAAGTGCGTCGTCAAGCTGCTTGGGGTGGGTAAGATTTCAAGGCGTTGCTAATTAAAAATATGAATAGCCCCGAACCCCCAATTTTGGGGTATTTAGGGGGCTAGTAAATATGAGAAAGATAAATTCATATTTCAATTGGGCAATGCCGATTTCAAGCTAGCTGTTGTCGTGTGAGACGCGATTAGATATATGAATAACAAAATAGGCATTACTATTGCTTTCATATTTTTTTCACTATCATTTACCTTCGTAGGAATTTTATCTGCCAAACATAAGACAAACACTACTGAAGATTATTTGTTAGCTAGTCGAAATGTAAATCCTTGGTTGACTGCTTTATCAGCAATGTCTACCGGGCAAAGTGGTTTGTTGTTTACCGGGCAAGTTGGTTATGCCTATATGAAAGGAATTTCTGCAATTTGGCTAGTAATTGGCTGGGCTATCGGCGATTATCTTGCTTGGTGGTGGGTGTTTAGAAAATTACGATTGGTTTCTGAAGATACGAATTCGGAAACGGTTTCGGATTTTCTAAGTCAAGAAAAAAGTGGTTTTCCCTGGATTAAGTTAATAACAGCTTTAATTATTATTGCTTTTTTAGCCTCTTATGCTGCCGCACAGTTGGTAGCAAGTAGTAAAACTCTGCATACGGTATTTGGTTGGAATTATTCTTTGGGAGCAATTGTTGGTGCCGTAATTGTAGTGATTTACTGTTTTTCTGGAGGGATTCGCGCCGATATTTGGACGGATGCAATTCAGTCTGTGGTAATGATTGTTTCTTTGATTTTGCTATTGGTAACGCTTCTTGCTCATGGTGGCGGAATCGATAATATTTGGACGCAATTACAAGGGATTGATTCTAACTTAGTTCAAGTATTTCCTTCTAATTTAGCTTGGGGTTTTACTGCCTTTTTTATGGGTTGGTTAGCGGCTGGGTTTGGTGCTATCGGGCAACCTCACATTTTAACTAGGGCAATGGCAATAGATTCGGCAGACAATATTGGATTTGCCCGCAATTTTAAGACTGTATGCGGTTTAGTAACTTCTTTTAGTGCTATTTTTATCGGACTCGCAGGCAGAGTGTTTTTACCGCAACTGGCAACAGGAGGCGATCCAGAATTGGCGCTGCTGTACTTATCTGCCGACTTATTACCACCCGTTTTAGTAGGATTAATGCTAGCGGGTTTATTTGCGGCGATTGTTTCCACTGCTGATTCTCAAATCCTGTGTTGTTCGGCGGCACTAACCCAAGATATTTTTCCCGGAATCGCTAAATCCCATAAGTTTGCAATGCTAGGGACTTTAACCATTACTGCAATTGTTTTAATTATTGCTCTATCCGAACATCAAAGCGTTTTTTCTTTAACTATTTTTGCATGGTCAGCCTTAGCTGCGGGATTGGGGCCATTATTAGTAATTCGGGCTTTGCAAAAACCAGTTGATACTCCCGTAGCTCTGGCGATGATATTCGCTGGAACTGCTACTGTGTTGATTTGGAATTTGGGTTTAAATTTATCCAGCGCACTTTATGAAGTCTTACCTGGTATGGCTGCGGGTTTTTTAGTTTACGCTTTGGCTTGGTTGTTTTATCGGAAGTTGAGGAGATAATGTATCTTACGTATTGTCTTCGGTTACGGCTATTGTCCAATCTTCAAACTGTAAATCGGGTACGCGAGAAAAATCTCTTTGATTCCTAGTTACCAAAATTGCATCATTGGAAATGACAATTGACGCAATTCGTAAATCTTGCGTACCTATACGAATTTTTTGACGCAAAAATTGAGAATAGCAATTAGCAGCTTCTTGGGTAAAACCAATTAAATTAATGCTACCAAAGAAGTTGTATGTCGCTTGCAGTCTGGAATATGCTGTTACCAGTTTATCCGCAGAATCAGCTTTCCTAACTACATTAAATCTTCCCCGAACTTGCTCTTCAAATGTAATAATTGTCACAGCTATTTTTTCAGGAGAGATTGTACTAATGCGTTTAGTAATATTAGGATGATTGTTTTGGAAAAGTGACACTGAATCGGTATCTAATATCCACAAACTCACGATTTATCTCCTTCTTCTGCATCTAATTTGCGATAATACTCTTCCATTTCTGCATCAAGTTCTCTACGATACTCTTCAATATCTGCTAAAACCTCATCAAACATAGGGTCATCCTTAAACATCCCCGCAAATTTCATCCAAGGATGCTCTTTAGTTATAGGTTTTTCTGTTTCTTGAATAACTATCTCTACATTTTGCAATCGATTTTTCATCAATTCGTGTAAATTATTGATTGCTTCTTCTTTTGTTGTCGCAAATACCTGACAATCTGGTAAACCCCAAACTGTTGCTTGATATCCATTTTCTTTGGCTTCAATTAATATTGAATAATTTAGTTTTTGAGTTTCAGTCGTATTTTTGATTAAGTTAGTAGTCATATTTAAGTATTCTTAAGGTGTACTGCGCGGAGTCATATCTCTATATTCATTTTAATATCCATTGTTCGCTGTAACGGACTATTTTAAAATTGTTGAAACATACTAATAGTCTTCCCGAAGGGTACGAAGTGAAGCATTCAGCGAAGCTGCTATCTCTTTGTGCTCTGTATTGAAGAGGTATCGGATTCTTGAAAAGCCTATGTTTATATAAAAAAATTTCCCTTAACAAATTGTTATTAAGAGATGGGAGGCTTATATGTTAAAGCTTGTAAGCGAAATACCAGCCACAGGCGCAAGTCACGGGAATTGATAACCCCCACAGGAATGCACCTTTGACTGGAATTTCATCGTACATGGCAGAAAAAATTGTTATCGGCAACATCCTTAGATTCAATAGTTTCTACGCTAGTATTTTCGCGATAATAGTCATAGTAATTAATAATCGCGGCAGTATTGCGATCGCCAGTAATAATAGCACTACTCTCAGCACTACCTCCAAGGCTGATGCTGCGATTCTCTTCTGTCATCCGCTCCTCACTTATAGATTCTCCAAGGCTTTTACCGATTTTATAGCCCGCATTAATATATAGGTGTTATTGAAATCAACATATGCATCGTTCGGGTATTTTATCAGTTTGCATTGTTTATAAGTTAAAACGCATCTAAATTGAATAATCAAAATTGTCTAATTCTTGTGGGATGGGCATCCCTGCCCGTCCAAATATACAATTTAAATGCACAACAGCTTATCCTCAAATTGTAGGGAGACGTAGCAGTGCTACGTCTCTACATCATTATGAATCAAACACCAACCATTTCCCTTACTTCCACAACTTCACCCGTCAAACTAAACGGACGCACAACAGTAATTTTCACCTTCACAATCTTCCCTTTCAACTCGTTAATATCACCTGTAAAGAAAGTTAAACGATTTCCTCTTGTACGCCCCATCACTTGATTTTTATCTTTAGGGTTCTCATCTTCCACTAACACCTCTTCAATTCTTCCCATATAACGTTGCGAACGTTCGGCTGCTTTGGTTCCGACAAGATGATTTAACCTTTGCAATCTATCGCTTTTGACTTCTTCGCTTAATTGCTCCTCCCATTCTGCCGCAGGTGTATTTGGACGTGGGGAATATGCAGCTGTGTTCAACAAATCAAAACCAATATCTTCTGTTAGCTGCATCGTCTTCTGAAACTGTTCTTCCGTTTCTCCAGGGAAAGCCACAATTGCATCGGCACTAATTGAAGCATCTGGCATATATTCGCGAACTTTACCAATAATTCTCCGGTATTTTTCATGAGTATAACCCCTTGCCATGCGTTTCAAAACTTCGTTATCTCCCGATTGGAAGGGTATATGAAAATGCTCGCAAACCTTCGGTAATTCCGCACAAGCTTTAATTAATCTTTCTGTAAAATAACGGGGATGAGAAGTTGCAAATCTAATTCTTTCAATTCCCGGTACATCGTGGACATAATAAAGTAAATCAGTCAAAGTGTTCTGACGACGACCTTCTGGTGTAATTCCCGGTAAATCTCTACCGTATGCGTCAATATTTTGACCGAGTAAAGTAATTTCCTTATAGCCCTGCTTTGCTAATTCTTCAATTTCAGCACGAATTGCTTCCGGTGTCCGCGATTGCTCTACACCGCGCACTCCAGGAACCACACAATAAGTACAGCGTTCGTTACAACCGTAAATTACATTCACCCAAGCAGTTACCTTACTATCCCGACGCGGCTTGGTGATATCTTCCATGATATGCACCGGTTCGGTAGCTACAACTTGAGAACCACCGTAGACTTCGTGCAGCAAATCTTTCAAACGGTTGGCGTGTTGCGGTCCCATCACCAAATCTAATTCCGGAACCCTTCTTAATAAAGTTTCTCCTTCCTGCTGAGCCACACAACCCGCTACCACCAAAGTTATATCGGGATTTTCGCGCTTCCGTTTCGCTTGTCTGCCCAGATAAGAATATACCTTCTGTTCTGCATTATCCCGGATAGAACAAGTATTACAAACAACTATCTCTGCATCGTACTGGTCTTCTGACCACTCAAAGCCCATGTCTTCTAGGATGCCAGCCATGCGTTCTGAATCCGCTTTGTTCATCTGGCAACCGTAAGTAATAATGTGGTATCGGCGTTTGGTGGTCATTGGTAATTTTTCGTTTGGGAATGTAGTATTTACTAATTTCATTATCAATTTTACACAAAGTTTTTATATCAAGTATTGCGACTATATTGATATAAATTAAAATACTCTCAATAAATAAAATTATCTATAGCAAAAAATATGTACAAATTATTAGCCCCCATGTTGTTCGTATTAATCGGCTCGTTCTCAGTTGCAGCTAGCTATTTTAACTGGGATTGGTACTTTAACAATTATCGCGCTCGCTTTCTAGTCAAAATAATTGGTCGTCGCGGCGCACGTATATTTTACACGGTTTTAGGTTTATTCCTCGTTGGCTTGGGATTATCCATTTTACTGAGCAATATGTAAACTTGATTTATATATACTACAATAAACTACAAGATATGTTTGTTGTCAGCGATTTATTGCTAATTATCGCGCTTGTTGCTGAATAAATGGATACCGAATACATCGCTTATGAGAAGATACCGGAAAATCCCAATCAATGGAATTTAACGGAGTCAGATTACCGAATTTTTAAGAAAAGTGATTGGGTGGTAACAGAGAAGATTCACGGTGCTAATTTTGGGATTGTGACGGATGGTTTGGAGGTTAGATTTGCCAAAAGAAAGCAATTCCTTGATTCAAAAGACAATTTTTTTGGCTATCAGTTATTACAAGATAAATTAATTCTACAAGCAAAAGAAATATTTAAAATTCTGCAAGTCGAAAGAATAAACTTAAACAAAGTATTTATTTACGGCGAATTATTTGGAGGAGAGTATCCACATCCAGAAGTAACTCCTGTTTGTGGAGTACAAGCAATACAAACGGGAGTATATTATTCTCCAAATATAGAATATTGTGCTTTTGATATTGGCATTGTAGAAAATACAAGAAATAATCACAAAATTTACCTGGATTATGATATTGCGCTGCAACTATTTGCAAAAGTAGGAATGATGGCTGCAAAGCCTTTGTTTATAGGAAAATATGAAGAAGCTGCGGCATACAATATTGAATTTGAATCTACAATTCCGGCGATTCTAAATTTACCGCAGCTACAGCAAAGTAATAAGGCGGAAGGGATTGTAATTAAGCCAGTTAAATCATTTTATATAGAAACTCGTAAAGGTAGAATTCGTCCAATTATTAAATATAAAATCCCGGAATTCGCGGAAGATAGTCGCTATCATCAGGCACAAAAGTGGAATTATCAAAAGACTTTAAATCAAAATCAAAATCAACATCAAGAATTAAGCTTTGAAGATGAATTATGTCAGGAAATGCTGGCTTTGGTGACTGCAACAAGGTTAGATAATGTCATTTCCAAATTAGGAAGAATCACAAATCAAGATATAGATAAAATTCCGCAGCTAGTTGATTTATTGCAAAAAGACGTTTTAGAAAGCTTTTACGAAGAATATGAAAGTATTTTTAAGGATTTATCTGTGGAAAATCAAAAAAATATGATGGTCGAGTTACATAGAGCGTCGCTAAAGTTACTGAATGGCTATTTGATGTCATTGAAAAATGGTTTGTAGTTGCGCTTTAGTGCCAAAAATAATTGGCGCTAAAGCGCAACTACGAACCGATATTACCCATCTTTCCAAGTACCGTGAAAACCGGGAGGAATCACGCTGGGTAAACTCAATTTACAAACGGGTGATTCATTTAATCTATCCGCATCAAATATCCACAATTCGCTACTGTCTAAATTACCATCGTAGACAACCGTTAAAATAAACCCACGAGCGTAAATGGGTTCGGAAGGATAAAGATTTTCGTCAAAGTTTGCTTCGGTAATAGTATCAGTTTGATTGTCAAAGCGAGCAATACTATTTAATATCTCCTTACTAATATCCGTACCTTCCTTTACTGTAGAAAGATAAGTATATCTAGAAGATTTTCCGACATTTTTCTGCGGTACGATAGGAAATTCGCAATGTCTATCGAATAATGTTTCTACATTGCTAACTTTAGCAGTCTGCGGATTTAAACTAACTCGCGATAACTTACTTTTTGAAGCAGTATAAGTCTCACCAGTGGGAACTTCTTTAAGAAATTGATTGGTTTGAAAATCGTCATAGCTAGCAATATCAACAACTACAGTACCATTATCGTCAATATAGCCATTAGAAAAATGCCATTGAAACCAAGGCTCAGTCTCGCTACGACTGACAATATTTAAAGTTTCTCTGTTAATAACTATAATTTGAGTACCTTTGCTTGGCTGCCATTCCAAAGAATCGCTAAAGCAACTCAATCCCATTGCTGGCATTAATAAATTTAACCGCACTGGGGAAATAAAAAATATCAAATACTCTCCAGCTAAAACAAAATCGTGCAGTAAAGGTACACCATCTAATTGATGTGCAGCTTTCTTAATAATTCTTCCCGTAGCATCGCTTTTATAAATATTAAGTGTTGCGGTTAATCCAACAGAAATACCAAAATTAAAAATTTCTCCTGTTTGATAATCAATCTTTGGATGTGCGGAATAAGCCAACCCATCATCCAAACCCCCTAAATCATCTTTTCCTAAAGTATCAAGGTTCTGTAAATCAAGCTTATGTGGGCTATCGCCTTCCCATAAAGCCAAAAGTTTATCCGGCAAAGCCAAAACCGAAGTATTTGCAGCATTTTTTATTGGCTTAAACCACTGATTCCAAACTGCACCCGGTGCTGTCATCCCATAATTACCGTAAAGCAATTTTCCTGCACTAGCTTCTTCCTTAAATCCCTCAGTTTTTACGTAACGGTAAACCGCTGAAGCATTTCCATTACCCCCCTTAGTCCCCCCTTGTAAAGGGGGGAGACTTGAGTTTGAATTAAAATGAACGGCAAGAATTGCACCATCTCCATCAAACCAGTGCCCTACAGGAATACCACCACGCTCAAATCTTCCCGGCCCGTTGCGATAAAGAGTACCATTTAAACTTGCGGGTATTTCACCTTCAATTATTGAAAGTGGCGTTAAAGGAAATTCTGTCGCGGGCTTTTGAAAAGCTTTACCCCAAGCTTTTTTTGAGGATTTTTGAACTGTTTGCATTGTAAAGTAATTTTAAGCAGTTACAACAATTTTAATATTTAACTGTTCTCATTTACATTCTCAAAGCTTCCAAAACTTTTTATTCATTTCCTCTACGCTCTCCGCGTCTCTGCGGTTGTTTATATCTTATTATTTGAAAATCAAAACGAACTAATATGAGCGTAGATTATTAGTGTTTTTTTATTCATCTCTCTTCCGAAGAAGAAGCGAGTATTTTACCCTTTTATCAAGACGCTTTGCAAAAAGCTGTTTTATCAGATAATTCAAAATATATACAGACAAAAAAACCTCGGGTCTCAATCCGAGGTCAATTTAAGAAAACCAAATGTCTACCGTTGTTAAAGATATTGAAAATTTCAAATCTTATTAATTCACATCAAAGCCATATCAACCAGACTTTTGTGAACTTATGTAAATAATATTAATGAAATCATTACAAAATGTCAATCAGCCTTGACACTGAATTTTTTTGTATATATTGAATAAATTCTCAGTATATTACGGAGGGGGAAGAGAGGGAAGAAGGGGGAGAAATAAATTCAATCCTCATTACTAAATAGTAATTGCTCACTGCTCACTGTTCACTGCTCACTGCTCACTGCTCACTGTTCACTGCTCACTGCTCACTGCTCACTGTTCACTGTTCACTGTTCACTGACAACTGTGTCTATGACTTTTGCAGCTTCGGGGGGAATTTCTGTAACTAAACGAAATGGGAATTCTTCGGTGGAAGCAATTTGAGCGTAATCTGCTGTAAGAAACACTTTATACTCATCAGCTTCTGGAGTCAGTTGAGCAGCAAAGGCTAAAACAATGGCTTTGACGAATTTACGAATATCCGCAGCTTGTTCCCCAATTACTTCACCACCAGTCAAAGGAGTATTGGGTTTTCCTTCTTGGCTTACGGTAGCCCTGGGATCTTTTACGCTCAGATGTGTTGCTCCAACTATACCAACCAACCATTTTGGTGAGGGAATTTTACGGAAACCGATTATCTGCTCGGTTAAAGCTGGGTTGGTTTTATCGGCAGAACTCGCTAAAACTAAGGTGGGAACTGCTACAGATTTTAATCCTGTTTCACCAAACATCAAAGAGCTTGTGGGATTGAGAGCAACTATACTTTTTACTCGTTCGTCACGCAGCTGATAGCTATTTTCTGGTAATTCCTGAGCTATACATTGAAGCCCTTGCCCAAAGCTCAAAATCGCTAAATTCCCCTGACAGCGTTTTCTAAGACTTTCTGGTTGCAAACGCGCTCCACCTATTGATAAAGCTGTTCCACCTCCGAAAGAATAACCCACCACCATGACTTTATCGGTTGCGAGTTTTCCTTTGAGAGGATTATCAGCTGTTTTATTAATCTTTTCTAATTCATCTATTACAAAACTAATATCTTGAGGACGTTCTAAAAATTCTTGTGGTTTTAAAAGTCTGGTTTTACCGGCAATTGCAGCATTGGTATTCGCTTCGTTACTACCAGGATGTTCTACTGCTGCAACTACAAAACCATAAGATGCAAGGTGCAAGGCTAAATAGCGTAATTCATGGCGCACCGAACCCATACCGTGACTAAATATGATAACTGGCTTGTCTGCACTCGCAATATTTGACCAATATATATCAACGGGTAAGTCTCTATTTCTTTTGCGATCGTTCAAATTTAAATTGATTTCTTTAACTTCACCGCTTCCCGGTTGAGTGGCATCAAAGGGTAATGAAAGTTCGGGTTCTCTACTCGCTAGCTGAGGTGCGATCGCACTCATAAACTGTTGAGTTTGCCAAAATGCTGTATTTAAATTTTTGAATACTCTAAATGCTTGAGATAAATCAATTTCTAAACGTTTGCTTGGATAAGCAGCTATAGAAGAAAGCAAAGAAAATCCATTTGCTTCGCTAGCACCTAAAATCAAACTTTCTCTAAGGGCTTTTGCTCCCGCATCATCTTCTCTGTATATTACTGTTGCTAAATCTTCTAAAATTGTCGTCCCAATTTGAGTGCTAAGTAAATTACTCATTGTCGCAACATTAATTGGAACTTTTGTTCTTAATGCTCCCACAATTAAACTGCGCTGTTCTTCAGATAATTTATTAGTGTAAGATTTGAAACTCTGGGGAAAATCCCCCGTCTTGACTATGTTTTCTAATTCAGCAATTGAGATAGATTCTGCAAACGAACCGTAACGTACTACCACGGTTTCTGCTGCCTGTAATGGTTTATCTGCCAACTGTCCAATCATTAAAGTACAAAATAAACTTACAAATATCTTCAAACATCTCCCACTATATTTCATTTATATTTGTACCCTTCTTGATATTTGCCTACGCAAAAATACTGACACAATACTGAAGTAATATAAGCGCGAGATTTTAGTTTTAGCTTATTAATTCTATGAGTGACAACAAAATGAATAGCCTGCATTCCAACAAACAACAATAGAAATAATCTGACAATCTTGTTTCGTACCTATAAACAATGATTCAGGAAAAATTAACATCTTTAAATATTGACATTTAAGCAATTGCTTAACTATAATTATTAAGCGATGACTTGAATTTAATTTGAGTAAATTTACGTATTCATTTATGAAGGTAATTTTATAAATGCTTTACATATAGATGAATTATCAATTTTAAGTTGACATGAGCAGACAATGCGCTAGTGCAGATGTTTTTCAAGTAATAGCAGATCCAACTAGAAGAGCAATATTGGATTTATTGCTTACTGGAGAGCAGCCTGTAAAGCAGTTAGCCGAACCCTTCGCGATGAGTTTGCCAGCGATTTCTCAGCACTTACAAATTTTATGCGAAGCTGGCTTAGTAGAAATGCGTAAATCTGGTCGTCAGAGGTTATATAAGCTCAAGCCAGAACCGTTAAAACAAGTTTCGCTTTGGCTTACTAATTACGAACAATTCTGGGAGCAAAAACTTGATGCTCTGGGTAATTATTTGGAGAAAGATTAATGTTTGTAAAGTTAAATAAAGAGGTCTTTTATCCCCACCCTCCCGAAAAAGTTTGGCAGGTAATAACTAACAGTCGTGCTTTAGCCGCATGGTTAATGGAAAACGACTTTGAGCCGCGAGTCGGGTATAAATTTTGTTTTTACAGTCAATCTTTACCGGGAATAGATACGAATATAAGGTGTGAAGTCATTGAAGTTGATGAACCAAAGCGGCTGGTTTATACCTGGCAAGATTGCATGATGAATCAACCATCTACAGTTACTTGGACTTTGAAAGCTGTTGAAGGCGGTACGCAATTGCGTTTGCAACATCGAATTAGAGAAACTGCTGTTACTGGTGCAAGAAATCCAGTTTATTCTCAAATGCAATCTTTATCGAGCAAACCATTCCATAGTTTTATTCTTGAATCTTATTTAAATGGTGGATGGGAAGAAAAACTTTGTAATCAACTCCCGAAAATATTAAACCAAGGAAGATGGAAGAAGGAAGAGGCAAGAAGTTAAATACTTGAAGGTATATTCAAATAAAATCTATGCTGAAGTTTTACTACAATCCAATTTCTGTAAATGCTCGTCGAGTTTGGGTAGCTTTGCTCGAAAAGCAAATTCCCTTTGAGCTAATAAGAGTTAACCTTGATGGCGATCAGTTTGACGACGATTTCCAAGCAATTAATCCCCTAGGGCGAATTCCTGCGATATTAGATAACGGATTGCGGGTTGTCGAGTCATTGGCAATTTTAGACTATCTAGAAGCGAAGTATCCGACTCCATCGCTAATGCCTAGCGAACCTTCTGCAATTGCTATGGTTAGCACGATTAAAACAATTACTGTGGTTGAGCTTCAGCCTGCGACAATTCCTTTAAGTCGTTCGTTGGTAGGGCTTGAAGTTGAACCTCATAAGCTGGAATTAGCTCAACAGCGAGTAGCAATTATTTTGCAAATGTTTGAAGAGTTATTAGGAAAACAAACTTACTTTGCAGGAGAAGAATTTACACTCGCAGAAGTTGTAGCCGGAACATTAATTCCTTCCCTACGCTTAGAAAACTACCCACATTTAAAAGCTTATACACAAAGACTTGCTAAACGAGACAGTTGGCAGCAGACTGAGGCTCTTCCCGAAACAATTGAAGCAGCTCTTCCCAATATTCGAGAGATTTTGCAGCGCCGTTTCTAGCGATCGCCGTATAAACAAATCTATGAATATCTTGTGGAGTAAGCATCTTGCCTGTTCGAGTTTACCAAATTTGTCAACTATAAATTTATAAATGTCTCAACAAAATTTCATCGACACCAACAATAAAAAATGGGACAAACTCCCCTCTTTTCCGGCTACAGAAATACTCTCACTAGCTCAACCTGTTGCGGGAGGTTCAATTCATAAATTACACATGAGCGCCGGTACGGTGATTCCGGTTCATTCTCATCCCTGCGACGAGTATGTTTATGTCTTGGAAGGAACTATTGAAACCGCAGGCAGAGAGTGTAACTCTGGAACATTCTGGTTTACTCCTGCTAATACTAAAAACGGCTCCCACATAGCGATTACGGATGTAGAAATTCTGACTATTCGTCTGGGTGAAATGGGGAAATTTGAAAAGGATTAATTATAAAGACAGCAAAACAAAAAGTAAACATGGCGATAATTGTGAGTTCAAATCAAGAATTTCTGCAAAATTTATACGATGCCTTTAATAACCGTGAAATTGAAACAATTATCTCGTTTATGCGCCCGGATGTGAAATGGGCGAACGGAGTGGAAGGCGGTTTTATTTACGGACGCAACGCAGTGCGCGAATACTGGTGCAATCAATTCAAGGATATTCAAGCGGAACTTGAGACGCTAACATTCGAGACAGACGAAAATAATCGAAATGTTGTTACCGTTCATCAAGTCATCAAAGATTTACAAGGCAATTTACTTGCGGATACAACAGTTCACCAAATCTTTACCATTGAGGATGGTTTGATTAGCCTTTACGAAATTGGCGAAACTGAAACAATCAAAGAAATGATTCAAAAGGCGAGAAACTCCGATCGAAAATAGTAATGCTTCGATTATCAGTTTTAGCAATCGCGTTTTATCAAATCTAGGATTATTGCGATGATCCACAGCTTCGCTGAGTGCTTCGCTTCGCTCGCAATGACGATTTAAAGGGGTTAAAATCGCTGAAACGTGGAGAGTACTTGTGTGTACACTGTATCCTTAATAAGGAGAGGGAGTGAGGGTGAGGTTATGCTTATTTCCCATACTTCCTCAACTGACGCTGAACTTGCTTTACTGCTGTATGGGCGTTCACCAAACCGCTACCGAAGAAGTATTGCTCAATTGAAACTCCATCAGGAACTTTTCCAGAAAGTACTAGATATTTGTAAATCTCTTTTTCTCTATTAGAAAGAGAAAGTGCGTCGTAAGAAGCTGTGTGTTTGAGAATCGAAATGATATCTTTGCGACTTAAACGGCGCTGTGGATCTTCTCCTTTCATCAAAGCTATGATTCCGGCGACAACTGGAGAAGAAAAAGAAGTTCCCTCAACTCGCACATATTTGCCTCTCTTATCGAATGATGAACCCCAAGGAGATTTAGGTTGAATGAGAATACCTCGCCAAAAATTATCTGTTCCCGTGCCTCCAGTAGTGAGAATTGCACCGCGTAAGCCAATTTTTGCTCTCGTATCTCCACCGGGAGCAACCACTGTCAAACCATTTCCAAAGTTGCTGTAAGGTGCGCGATATCCATTGATATTAGTCGCACCAACTGCAATTACTCCTTTTACCGCAGCCGGAAAACTAACTTCTAAATCTGTTTCGTTTCCAGCCGCAGCCACAAAAACGATATTAGAGTTTTTATTCTGGGCGCGGATAATTGAATTTTTGACTTCTGCTGTTGGTAAAAAACCACCAAAACTCATGTTTATCACATCTGCACCCCTTGCTACAGCGTAGTCAATGCCTTCCACAACGTCGTACATTTCTATTGATTGTTCAAAACCATATAGAGGGTGGAACAAAGTTTTACCAATAGTTACTGGCAATATGCTTGCTTGAGGAGCAACACCGGATAGCCCATTTATTTCTGGGGAATTTGCTGCAATTACACCAGCAACAAAAGTACCGTGAAATAAACCCGTAACTTCGTAGCGTAAATAATCCCTGAGAATTTTTACAATATCTTTCCGACTCAAACCTATTTGTGGCTTATATCGTAAAAGCTTTCTTATTAAAGGGATGCCACCATACTTTTCTAATAAGCTATCGTCACTTAATCGATAGGAATCTTGGAAGATAGAGCCGAATGTAGAGAATTCTTTTTGGCTCATCTTAGTATCGGCATCATCGTCGGCGAAATCCCAACCATTCATTTCACCCCGACGTTTATCTTTTATATCTCCAGACTTATAGATATTGTTTACCAAGTCTGGATGATTCCATTGAATTAGAGAGTCAAGTACTGCAACAACAACTCCCTTACCAGCTTTGGAGTTACGCCAAGCTTCTGTTGCACGTATGCCCGTGCTGGGTAGAGATAAACCAGACTGCTTATATAAACCTCTGCTTAAACATTTATCTACATCATCAGTAAACTTAGTCAAACAAGCTCTTAAAGGATTGCTCTGAAGATGCCATTGTTGCAAGCGCAGATTAGTTTGAAAACCAAATTGCGGTTTTATTTGACCTTTTTTAAATCTATCTATTGCTTCTTTTGCTTTGTGAGAAACATCTTTATTTCGTAGCAAAATGAAGTTAGGTGTTGCGGATTTAACTCCTTTAGCTTGATAAACTTGATTGGCAACTTTTAAAATATCCGTTCCCGACTTAGTAGTAGATTTAACAACATAGCGATTTTTACTGAAGCGTAAAGGGCGGATTATTTCCAATTTATGTCGATTTAAAATTACCTGTTTTTCATAGGGTGAAATCTGTTCCTCGAAACTGACAATAATCTCGTTTGGTAGTATTATTTCTTCACTATGTTTCCGCCGAGAAAAAACTGGTAAAGTATTATCAACATAAGCTTTTTGACTCAAACGTAACTGCATGACAGTAGAATTACCGCCATTTGAAGCTAACTTCATTAGTGCATAATGCTTATTCAAAGGTTCTATCTCTACCTTTGCATCTCGATTGCGTCGAAAATCCTGTTGAAGTTTTATATACAGCGGTACATTAGTATTCCGTGTAGCTTCTGGCTTGAAAGCAACAGCAATAACATCGTTTCGTTGCTCTAAATGAATTTTTTTGCCATCATAATTATAAAAAAGTTCGCTCTGTTCTTGTGACTTTTTTACAACTAGAGTTTCCGCTCTCGAAGATAAATTACCTGTTAGCACCCATAAACCGCTCGCTAAGAGAATACCGGACAATAAACGCTTCATAGTTCGGGTACCTCGCAGGTGGGTTTGTAACACAAATAACTAGTAAATATAGATATTTGTTGTTAGATGATACTGTGTATATTTAGTATTTGTCTGCTACAAAAAACACAACAGATACTGTATTTAGCACGATTTTATCGATATATAATCAAGTAATTTTGATTACTAATCAATGATGATTTGCAATACAAATTGACAAGAATAGGTAAAACAAATCACCCTTGAGGGTACTGTAAATAATACATAATGTTTTTTACCATGTAAGTAATAGAACTTTTATCAAAAATAATCTAATGTCAGAAACTTACATATCAAAAGTCAACGTTGACTTGTGGAAACAAGAAGTAACACTGGAATGGACTGGATCGAATGCAGGGGCACAAGGCAAAGGTCCTTTTCACTGTACTCCCGGTGAAGGTATGCCGGGACTCAATTGCGATGATGTTGCAACCAGCAGAAAGGGCGGAACAAATTGTACTCCAAAAGGTGAATTCAAGGTAATTCGTCACGAGCGCCGTTTTAGCAAGTTTCCAGAAGCTGAATGGGTAACACGTTTTCAAGATGATTCTCGTGGAATTGCCCTTCATTACTATCCCAACGTTCCCGAATTTCCCGACTCCAACGGATGCGTTCGCATTGGCAACAAGGAAGCAGCAAAACGAATTCATGACAATACGAAAGCTGGAATATCTATTGTCAACGTACATGGAGAATTAAGACCAGATTTTCGTAATACCTTAAGACGTGGTTCTAAGAGTGAGGATGTGAGAAAGATGCAGCGTCAGCTAAGTAATAAAGGATATCAACTTTCAGTTGATGGCGATTTTGGTCCGGCAACCGAAGCAACAGTTAAAAAATTTCAAAGCGATAAAAGACTTGTATCCGACGGAATTGTTGGTCCTCAAACCTACGGCACACTTTTTGCTTAATGCTTTTGCGTTTATTAATTACTATTTATCAGCGATACACATTTGCGTATCGCTGATTATTTTTCATCATCAAAAGATACACAGGGACTATCGACTTCCTGCATTGGTTGAAAAGAATTACAGAAAGTTACCTTAGAACAATTAACTGGCAATTCCTCTGGATGAGTGCATTGCAATTTAGTATTTAACTTAGTATTTAAGAATGTATGAAAAGCACAGTCATTGCAAATAGTTTTGACAGAGTATGTTTTGCGTTTAATTAAATCTGACATCATTTTTTGAAAAAAGGGGAAAAATAGGATTATTTTAGGATTAACCACATCCGACTCGGGAGCAATCAAAATGAAGCATTTACCAAAGGGATGTATTCTCCGCAAAGCCACCTCTAAAGACGCTTCATCAATTCGCTGGCTGGTATTTAAAGCGAAACTTGACCCCACACAATTAAAATGGCAGCAATTTTGGGTAATCGAATTTAATAGCAATATAATAGCTTGCGGACAATTACGCAATTTTAACGAAGCTCAAGAACTTGGAAGTTTAGTAGTTAAAAACAACTGGAGAAATCGCGGTTTGGGAAGCTTTCTAAGTCAACATTTAATAGAGCAAGCAACTCAACCGCTTTATTTAGAATGTTTGGGTAAAAAATTAGTAGATTACTATCAAAAATTTGGTTTTGTAGCAGTAAATTTTCAAGATTTACCTTCATCTGTTAAAAGTAAATTTAGAATATCTCAGTTAGGGAAAAAGATTATTGGAGTTCCTGTAACTTTCATGAATTACTGCATCACGTCGCAATCAGATTGCTGCGAAACATTACTAGAATAACCTTTGGGTAATTGTGCAACGAATTCGATTTCGCCACGGGAATTTTCTATCCAGCCTTGTGCTTCGACAATTTTTTGACGTGAGGTTGATTTTTTGGGTGTTTCTAACTTAATTTTTCTTGTCTGCTGATTATTTTGATTTGTAAGCGTAACCCAATTTGCAATCGTCTCAAATTCTGTCAAAGGTTCATAGGGATTCAGGGGTAATCCACCTCTTCCTGTAGAGATAAAGCTACTAGCTGTTTCAGTTTGTTCTGAATTACAATCTCGAACAATTTCTTGGGATGCATCCACTAAACTGGTAGGTAATTCTATTAAACCTTGAGCCGGTTCTATAGCTGTTCTATTTATATTTATTTCACCGCTAACTCCTAATTCCGAACTTGCGGTAATGTCGCTAAATTTAGTGGGTCGATTTTGAGGAAAAATTCCAAAAATACCGTTGGTTTTTACATTAACCATACCACCTTTACCGGAAAAAGCATTGGCTGTAATATTGCTATCTTCTTCGGGTAAAGCAACAATAAATTTTGCGTCGATGTTGATATTTCCTCCATCACCACCAAGTTGTTCAGTACCTGCGTTGGTAGTAATCAAGCTACCGTTGCGTAGTATTAAAACGTCTTTTAAATTTATGTCAATATCACCACCATTACCCGATTTGGTTTCTGCTTCAATATCGCTATTATTTAGTAAAATTTTGTCTGCATTGATAACAAGTTCTCCTGCTTTACCGGAACCAACAGAACCACTGGTGATACCTCCACGATTTTGCGTTCGCGAGTTTTCTACTTGTAATAAAGAGGTATTTAAAGTTAGTCTACCAGCATTTCCTTCACCTCTTGTTGAGGTTTCTATTGCTCCTTGATTTCGGAGAATAACTTTTTCTGCGGTAATATTTATTTCTCCAGCATTTCCTTTACCTTCGGTAATCCCAATTAAACTATTACTCTTCTCAGGATTATCTTCAACTGATTTCGCGTCGTTTTCAAATAAAATATCGCGAGCGGTAAGTGTAATTTTACCAGCGTTCCCAGTCGAGTTTTCATCTGCAATGGCAATGATATTTGAAAAACTTTTCAGGGTTATGTTAGTAGCTTTAAGTTTGATTTCTCCAGCATTTCCCGTTACAGAAGTATCGCTGGTTATCACGCTATTATTATCTAATAAAATATCATTAGCTTCAATATTGATATTCCCAGCATTGGCGGGAGAACTAAAGTTATTATCCTCAGCATTCGCCTTGGAAGCAATCACGCTTTGATTGCTTAATATTAGAGAATTAGTAATTAAATTGATATTTCCAGCGTTACCTTCTCCATTTGAATCGCTGGTTAAAACACCTATATTGTCAATAAAAATTTCGTCGATAGCATTAATATTAATATCACCTGCATCACCCTTTGCTTCAGTTTTTGTAATAAAAGCTCCATCTGTTAAAGAAAATAATTTTGTATTAACAATAATTTTTCCAGCATTACCGTTCCCTAGGGTAGTACTTAGAATCGATCCTTTATTTAAATCGAATATATTGCTTTCAATTTTAATTAATCCACCATTTCCATTTCCTTGAGTAGTACTTGATATAGTACTTCTATTTTGTAACGAAACAGAATCGGCTTCAATGTTAATATCCCCAGCATTAGCAGGAGAAGTAAAGTTATTATCGTAAGCATTTGCCTTGGAAGCAATCACGCCTCGATTTAATACCAGAGAATTAGTATTTAAATTGATGTTTCCAGCGTCTCCTTCTCCATTTGAATCGCTGGTTAAAGCACCTCCATTACTAATCAAAATATTGTCGATAGCATTGACTTCAATATCACCTGCATTACCTTTAGCTTCGGTTTTAGTCGATAAAGCTCCATCTATTAGAGAAAATGATTTCGTATTAAAAATTATGTCTCCAGCATCACCATTTCCTAGTGTAGTGCTTTGAATTGGTCCTTGATTTAAATCAAATATATCTGTTTCAATTTTGATTAACCCACTATTGCCATTTCCTTCAGTAACACTACTAATTGCGCCGCTTTTTACTGATAAACGATTTAACTGTATATCGATGTTTCCAGCATTGCCATTTCCATAAGTATCGTTACTAATCGTGCTATCATCTTGGAGAGAAAGCGAATTACCCTTGATATTAATATCTCCACTATTACTAACACCATTCACCTTGTTAGAAATAGAACTTGTTTCCCTCAAAACAGAATTTGCTGCTTCTATATTAATTTCACCATTATTACCTGCACCAGACTTGTCTTTAACGATGTAACTTTTTTGCAGTATCAAAGAACCTTTCGTGGCGATCGCCATCGATTCTGAATTATTGGCAGCAGTATTAGTACTTAGAATCGCAGCATTAGATAATAAAATATCACCTGATGCTGAAGCATCAAATTTTCCTCCAGTGGTTTGCAACACCACACTTATTGCTTCAGAGTTTTTACCAATGCTTAATTTACCTTTACCATCGGCATCTCTATCTGCTTGAAATATTAAACCAGTCGTATCCAAAGCGGCTATTATGTTGCCTTCAGATAAAGCAATATCGTTATCTGCTGCAAATGTTAACGTTACTGGAGTATTATTATTGGTAATAATATTCAATTTATCGGCTTGAATATTTCCATTTTGATTACCCGTCTTTCTGGCTGTAATGGTAAGGTTATTTCCCGCAGTCAACTGTTTTTCTATAGTAGAACTATCTAATATAGTTGTATTATTTAGCGGCTGAAAAATTTCTAAATCATTCTTATCGGCAGTAGAATCAAAACTTGAAGTAGAACCAAAAAAAATATTCCCAGAATTGAGCAACCAATCACCATTTAAGCCGTTATTAGCATTAGTATCAACAGTTGTACCTGTAATATCTAGAAAATTATTTCCAGAAGTTTCAACTTTACCACCGTTACCATTATTTATTCCACCCTTGGCACTGAAACTTCCATAAACGCGAGTAGATTCTGATGCAAATATGCTGATATTCCCACCATCTCCTCTATTTAAAGCATTGCTCTGTAACAATGCTTCCGAATCAATATAAACTGCTTTTGTATCGCTATTTCCAATAATAATTTCACCACCACCCACAGTTCCAGAAGCATCAAAAAAGGAGTTTTCTAACAAACCAATTCTGTCTCCGAATACAGTGACTTTTCCACCCACTCCTTGCAAGTTTGATGCATCAATTTTACCTAGATTGATAACCTTACCGATACTATTTGTATTACCATCAATACCTAAAATTTCTCCAGAATTGCCTAAACTCACAAACCCTTGAGGAGAAATTGCAGCTATAGAAATTTGTCCACCCTTAGTTTTTAAATTGCCTAAATTTTCAAAACTATTACCAATCAGAGTGATATTTTTCCCTTCGCCGACAGTCAAACTACCTGAATTACTAATATTACTACTAATATTGCTATTATTTTCACCATATTGCAAGCCTAAAGGCAGATTCACTGTCAATAAAGGCTTATTTTTAGGATTTTTAGCGCTAAATTCGATATCATCCGCGAACTTTATACTATCTGCTGTAGTGCCAATGAAAGAACCACCAATATCAAGTTTGGCGTTTTCACCGAATGCAATACCGTTAGGATTAATTATAAATAAATTAGCCGTACCATTAGCTTTAATTAAACCATTAATATTAGAAATCGAACTCCCAGTTACCCGAGTAATAATATTATTGATCTCAACTGAATTATTAAAATATGCTTCACCACCATTAACTACTCCAAACTCTTGGAAGCTGTGAAACAAATTGCTTCCGGCAGTACTTCCACCTTCGATGATATTGCGGTTTCCTTGTTTTTTTACAGTAGAATTATTAATTAAAGTGCTATCAGGTATAATTTGAGCATCAGCACTATTCACCCAAAAAATACCGATATTAACCAAAGCCAACTTGAGAAGCCAGCCCCAATGAATACTTTTCTTTAACATTATAGTCAACGTGTTTTATTAGCAAAAGTTCAAACACGGAGAATAGTAATACTTTGGGTAAAAAAAATCTATACTTTGTTAAGTATATTAATATTCAAATGTTTCAGGATTCTGCCAATTTCTCCAGGCTTGCAATGCTCTTTATCGGTTCTAAAAGTTATCATCTCATTCCACTACAACTGGAATCGATATTACCAATTACCAATCCCTAACTCGGTGTTTGCAAACTACCGCTACCTTGCAATAAAGAGTTGGTAGCATTAACAATTAACTGTGCTGCTCCTTTAAAAAAATCACGTTCAATATTAGTTGGAGTATCGCTTGGTTGATGATAATAAGAGCTACGTAAATTAGCTGTATCTGTTACTAATAAAGCTCCGATTCCTTGCAGCCAAAACGGCGCATGATCGCTACGTAAAACATCGGGGGTAAAAAAGCCTTTGAGAGGAACCGGTAAAGTAAATACTGGTGGTAATTCAGATGATTTATCGAGATTTTGAAAAGTATTAATTAATGGTAAATGTTCGGTATCGCCTACTACGGCTAAAAAGTCACCTTTGTCGCTTGTAGGAGTTATGGGGAAACCAGAGGGAGTTTTTTGACAACCTACCGTATAACAAGCATAACCAACCATATCCATGACAATCACGCCGCGTAAGTTTTGCAAACGGGCTTGATTTTTAACGAAAGCACGACTACCTAATAAACCAGCTTCTTCTTTATCGAAAAAAGCCAATTGCAAAGTTCGAGGAGTTGCAGCAGAATTAAACAGTCTGGCAATTTCTAGCAATACGGCAACACCAGTTGCATTATCATCGGCACCGGGAGAATTTAAAACGGTATCGTAATGTGCGGCGAGTAAAATTGCTCCGGCTTTGCTATCAGTTCCCGGTTTTTCTGCAAAGACATTAATACCTCGCGGAAACTGTTCCAAAGAAGATTGCCAACCTATTTTTTTTAATTCATTAATAATATAATTGCGGGTACGTCTGCGTTCGGAAGTTGTAAAACGCTGAGAACTCAAGTTTTCTAAGTCAGCAAACAATCTTTCTGGTTCGACTTGAGGAATATTAGTTTGTATCTTTTTTTGTGGACTCTGAGTTGGTGAATTATCAAGTTTTGTAGACTCTTCTTGAGCTTGGGGAGTTTCTATATGAATAGTATTAAACTCAGCAGTTTCTTTAGATTGACTAAAAAAATTACTTCCGAAAAATAAAGTAACCGCAACACCTATTAATATCAACAGCACAAATCCAATATTTTTTTTCATAAATAATAATTGTTAGTGGTTAGTTGTTAGTTGTTCATTGCTTGCTGTTAACGGGAGCATCCCAATTTTGCAAAAAGCCCACGCAGGTGGGCTTCGTTTTTGTAGCCGCACCCTTCCAGGGTGTCGGATAAAGTATTTGTTCAACATTGGGATGCTCTCTTGCTAACTGTTCGCTATCAAAACCTTCTTTGATATTCAATCACAGCACGACTATCATCATCAAAATTAGTAGAACCGCGAAGACGAATTCTATCCTTTAATCGGTAATTAATACCAAATTGAAATGGGTCATCTGCCGTTAAAATCTTTAAAGCAGAAACCGAAATTCTATTGGTGACATCGACTCCAGCTTCTGCTGCAAGTTCAACAGTTGAATTACTTTTTCCGGCATCGGGATTGTCAGAAATAATAGTTGGAAATATTCGCAGTTCGTCTAAACCGAAAGCAGTACCGATTTCATTAAATGCGGTTTGTAAATTACCAAAAACAGCCGAACCGGCAATATTAAGCAATCCCACGGCGGAACTAGCTCTTCCCTCACCATCAAACCCACCTCCTAACAAAGCTACAATTTCTGTTTCAGTGCGTGCGGGGCTACTTTTTAATTCTAGGTTTTCATTAATTTTACTAGCTGGACCATTTACTTCTGCTTCTACACGAACCGTTTCTAAAGCTGCTAAACCAGTGGCATTTGCTCTACTAAAGTCGGAATTTTGAATTACATCTAATACCTTAGCAAATAAGCTGATATCTAAAATTGGATCGCGGGGTTGATTTTTTATAAATGTGGCAGTATTCTCTTCACCTTTATCTATATTGAATTGGGTAGTAAATAAGTTAACTCCCCCTTTTTTCAATTTCAGAGTGCCAACCGGTATGGGATTGCTAAATGTACCGTTGACGTTTAGAAGTCCGCTTGCTGTAATGCTAATTATCGGAGGGCGTTCGACTTTGACATCTTTGCTTAAAGTTAATTTTAGGTTATCAAATTTTCCTCTGGCATTTTCTTCTTGATTGATTTGTTTATTCGCTTTTAAACGTTTGATTCCGCTACTATTCGCAGCCACATTTTCTGTCTCATTTTCTGGTAGCAATACCAAGCCGTTACTCAAATTGATATTACCGCTAATAATTGGACTCAATGCGGAACCTTTGACAACTACTTTACCTCCGACACCACCTTGATAAAGTCCTTTGAGATTTATCGCTAATTTATCCAAAGTCACTGCAAGTGGGTTGTTAATTTGAATAAATTGGTCGTCATATATAGGAATTTCGCCTTTTGCTACTACCTTACCTCGGCTAAAGTCTCCTTGAAGAGCATCTATTACTATGGTGTCAAAATCAAATTGTACTTTTCCCGTAACGTTTGTGAGTTTTTCGGGTAAAGCTTGTGCCGAAAATGTCGCATTATTAAGAGTAGCATTGCCATTGACTACCGGTTCTTGTAAAGTACCGCGTACTGTTAGTTGAATTTCTCCTTCACCTTTTTCAAAGGTTGCTTGATTGCTAATTAAATTTAGTACGGCTAACCCTTCATTTTTGACATTTACATCTAAATTAATTTGATTGCTTGCGGGAGCTACTGAAGCAAAAGGTAATTGATAAGGAATGCTGCCGTTAATATCAACGGGTTCGGCATCATTAATCATGACGTTACTAGCAAAATTTAAGCGTCCGTTGCTATAACTGAAGCTCGCTGCGGCTGATTCTATTCCTTTTTGATTTAAAGTTCCATCGGTAATTCTAAATTCTCCTTTAGTTAAAGGATTTTTAATACTACCGGCTAAAGCTGCTCTGCCATTAAGATTGCCAGTTAAGCCTACAGGCAAATTCACAAAGTTATTCAATACTTCTAAAGGAAAATTATTTACTTGTAGAGTACCGTATTGTTCGTCTCCACCAACCGCACCGCTAAAGCTGAAAAGTCTATTTGTTGATTCGATCCGTAACGGGATTAATCTTAAAATTCCATTTTCAAAAGCACCTTGAGCAATAACTTGTTTTGCCCTATAGCGTTCTGGATCTTCTTCGGTACCCCAAGTAAAGTTTTTCCCTTTAATATCAAATTGCGTACTTATTCCTTTGTCTTCGGCTGTATCTAAGCTGATTTCACCATTAAAGGTTCCTTTCAAGTTTCCTAATTCTGGAAAAGGAGAAGCATCGCGTCGCTGTTGTTTTTGTCGTGCTAATAATGCTTGTATTTCTGAATAGCGACGCAGTTGTGTTAATAAACTTTGATTTGGTAAACCGACTGGAGTTGTTTTGAGTTGACTTGCTTTACCATAAGTTGGTTCTTCTAAACCACGTTGAATATCTGATAATTCGTATATTTGCAGTGCTGTTAAAACGTCTTGTATTTTACCTTCTTTAACTTTTAGCTTGCCTTTAATTTGCGGTGTCGTATTTATTTTGTTTACTGTCCCGGCAAGGCTATAAATGCTTTCTCCTTTGACAAATTCACCTTTAACAACCCTAATTTGTTTGCCATTATAATTAAAATTCGCAACCAAATTATCGCCTTTTAAGCGTCCAACTTCTGGATTTTTGACCGCAATCTCTCCTGAAGCTGTAGCAAAGGTTTTTTGATTCATTCGCAGGTTTCCGGTAAATTCTCCAGCTATTTTACCGGAACCAAGATAGCGATTAACTGGTAAAGGTAATTTTAATAGCCGTAAAGGAAATTTATTCACGTTCAGTGCTAAGATATCTCCTTGAGATTGACCGGAAGCAAATGCTTCACCACGTTTAATTAAAAAAGATTCGGGACGATTATTAGCATTCAAATTAACCGATATTTTATCTTGCTTTCCCGCAACATTTAATTGCAAACTGCTTCCTTGTTGCGATTTCACGTTACCAGCTAAAACTGGCTCAAATGCAATATCGTTAACTGCAAAATCTTTTAGTGCTACTTGCCCTACGATGTTTGGTATAGGTAGTTTACCAGTAATTTTACCGTTAAAATCTACTTTACCAGCCACGTCAACAGCATTGTAAACATCTACAGGTAACTGCTGCAAATCAAAATCATTAGCTCGGACATTCAAATCCAACTGCGTAATTGTAGGTATTCCCGTACTCTTGGCATTAGCAAAAATATCGCCGCTTATATATAAACCCGGTGCGCTGGCTCGTTGAATTTTTAGTTTATTACCATTCCAGGCGATCGCTGCATCGATTGGTTTCTCAAATCCCGGAATTCCTTGGGAAAACTGTACGTTTCCGTTAGCCCGCACGTCAGCTAAACTGGGATTCTTCCAGTTACCGGCAACTTGTAAATTACCGTTAAACTTACCGCGCAAGTTTTGATTTAACTGGTTTAATTCCAAATTCGCAGCATTAACAATTGCTTGATAGCTTCCGTTTTTCAATTGGATGTTAGACGCTGCAATTTTACCACCTGCTGCATCTATCGCAGCGTTACCCGCAGCAGTTAAACTATCAAAGGAATTTAGCGAACCTGCAATATTCAGTTTTCCGGTTAATGTTCCAGCTAAAACTTCCGGTACCTGTGGTGCAATTTGTCTGATTTTGATTTGATTAGCAGCAACTACAGCTTGATAATTACCGTTATTAACCAAAATATCCGATGCTGTAATCTTACCAGCACCAGTATTTATCGCAGCATTTCCCGACGCAGTTAAATCTTCAAAAGAATTTACCGAACCTGCAACATCAAATTTACCAGTTAATCTTCCTGCAAAAGATTTGGGAATTTGCGGCGATAATTGTCTTACTAACAAATCATTCGCAACAACCTTGGCTTGATATCTACCGTTATAAACTGCAATCTCGGCAGCAGTAATCCTACCCCCTGCTGCATTCACAAAACCATTTCCAGATATAGTTAAATCTTCCAAGGATTTTGTCGAACCTGCAACATCAAAATTCCCCGTTAATTTTCCTGGGAAAGATGAAGGTATTTGCGGCGATAATTGACGTACATCTATATTATTCACCCCAATTTTGGCGCGATATTGTCCTCTCGCAAACTCAATATCCCTCGCTAAAATTCTACCGGCAGCAGTATTTAAATTTCCTTTCCCCGATACAATCAAATTTTCCGGCGCAAAAGAATCTAGGGAACCAGCAACATTAAAGTTACCAGTTAATCTGCCAGAAAAAGACTTCGGAATCTGCTGCGACAATTCCCGCACTCGGACATTATTTGCCGCGACATCAGCTAAATAAACTCCGTTTTTGACTCGAATATTATTGGCTGCAACTGTACCACCTGCGGTTTCTATTTCAGCTTTACCATTAGCTACTATACTTTCTGGTTGAAAGGAATCCAAAGAACCCGCAACGTCAAAATCTCCCCTCAATTTCCCTTTAAACGACTTTGGTATTTGCTCTGATAATTGCTGCAACTGTAAATTATTAGCTTTAACTCTAGCTAAATAAATACCGTCTTTTACCCGAATATCCGACGCTGTAATGGTTCCTCCCGCAGCCGCTAAACCAGCATTACCCCGCACCTGCAAAGTTTTCATATCGAAATTGCTAGTACTTCCCGATACCTGAAACTTACCGTTCAAAGAACCATTAATAGGTAAATTAGCATTTTTGAATAAACGTCCGACTTGAACCCCAGAAGCGACTAAATCGGCGGAAAAATCTTGCTCGTTAAACTTGACTGAATTAACTGCAACTCTTCCCCCAGCAACCTTAATATCGGCATTTTCAGTTTTTATTTGAGCGATTTTAAACGGTGTGGAAGAACCAGAAACAATCACCTTACCGTTAAAATCAGCACTATCAAGATTTACCTTTTCTAACTGCTCCTGACTGACAAACTGATTAATTTTTATACCCTTAGTATTCGCCACAGCCTGCCAGCGCTGCTGATTCCAACTCCCGTAAGCTAAAGCCGTACCGCCAGCCACAGCCAAAGCTACATTACGAAACTGTAGGCTCCTATCCCGATTAACAACTACTTCCCCCGTTGCCGGATATGTCGCTTGAGGAGCATTAAATTCTACCAGAGTGCGAAGAGTTTCCGGCGTACCGCTTAAATTAGCAGTTGCTGCGACTCTCCCAACTTGAAACGAAGGTGTAGGAATATCATAAATTCTCGCGAAACTATCCCCAGGTGCGTTGCTAGTGAGAAAATTAAAATTAACTTGGGAACTTCTACCTACCGTATCGTCACCCATTAAAATTTTACCGGCACCGCGCACATCTCCACCTACAGCAGCAGTACCGCGAATATCTGTAAAAGTAATTGTTGAATCGGCTGTAACAAAAGCAAATTTACCGCTAGCGGTTTTTAACTTCACTTTATCCACAATACCTGGCTTAACGGTGGCAACGGTACCGGAAATAATTGGTTGAGTAATAGCCCCCGTCATCTTCAAATCGCCTTTGACAACTCCACCTACCGGTAAAGGTGACTGAATCTCAAGAGTTTGTAAAGTATCGTTGACGCTAACAGCATTCACCCGAGCCGTCAAATCGTAACCTGTTTTCCAATCAATAATACCGCCACCACTCAAAGGAATTTTTCCGTAACTGGTAACTACATCGTTCAATCTGACTTTTGTACCGTCAAACTGCAAAGTTCCCTGAGAATTCACCAACGGCTTTGGCATTCGAGCAACCTGGAAACTCAATCCTTCAACCCGAGCGTTGCCGTATAATAAAGGCTGTATTTTTTCCCCAGCAGGTAATTTTACCTGTAAATCCCCATTTATTTTCCCTCCCTTTAAGTTAATTGGTAGCTCAACAAGAGGTGTAACTTCTGATGCGATTAAATCTTCTACCTGTAACTGTAAATTACCCGTTTTTGTTTTAATCCCTACCTTACCTCTCACCGAAACATTACCGCTGCGCCCCGGTTTTCCTCCGACTTCAAACCTGACTGCTTGATAATTATCGAAAAACTTAGCGTAACCATTAAGTTCTGAAAATACTACCTTGGGAGATACTTGCCGATTCTCTCCAAAAGGCATTAATGTTACACTTCCATTACGCAAATTAACTTTTTCTAGATCTATAGCAATTGCTCCGGGTTTTTCCGGTAAAACAATTTTAGTCGTAATCCAACGTCCTTGTTCATCTCGATCTACATAGCCAACTGGGTTGACTAAAGTTATATCTAGCTTTAATTTACGATTGAACAATAATTTTAACGGGTCAAATCCAACTTCTATAGCATCAGCTTTAACTGTATCCGCATCTGTTGCCGTCTTGGGAACAGCCGAAGCTCCAAACCGCACGCCAGAAAGCGAAAAACCATTCACTTCCCCTAACTCAAGCGGGCGATCGATAATACTAGTCAGATTTTTTTCTACTAAGGGCGCTAAATCTTGTCGAATAAAAACCTGTAGTCGCCAGATTCCGAAGGAAATTCCTACAATTAGCAATCCACCAAAAGCCAACCCACCGCGACTAAGTACCAAAAACCACAAACGTTTGCGATTTTTGGATTTGGGACATTTTTCAGTAGAAGAGGAATTAGGCATTTTATGTTACTTCTGACTTTAGTCGATGCAACCTACAGGCTGATATGGTATTCATAGTACGCTTGCTATAAACCCTTCTAGAATAACTCGCTGGCTCGAACCTTAATAACTTTTGAGTAGCAAGAATAATTTGGAATTGCCTGCTTGTTTTAACGTTTTTCTTAATTAATGAAGTTCATCTAACCCATTTTTAACAGTAATTTTGAGTAATCCAGGCAAAAAGAATCAAAACTGAAACGGCAGTGGAATTAAAACAATGCTTTTTATATTCCCCTCAAAATAAAAGCCAAGTCAGGAAAATGTTAAGAAAGCGAGAATTATTACTTCAACTTTCCCCCAAGTGCATCCTAGAACTTTAATATGGATAGAACCCAAACAAAAGGAAAGGTGATTACAGATGGGGCGCGTTTTTGTGTTAATCTTTAATGCCCGTACAGAAAATGAGGGAATTCATACAATTCGGATTGGCGATCGCAATAAAGTGTTGATGTTTGAATCCGAAGACGACGCTACGCGCTTTGCATTAATGCTAGAAGCGCAGGATTTTCCTACTCCCGCAGTCGAACCAATGGATATGTCAGAAATAGAGCAGTTTTGTAAAAGCGCTGATTATGACTACGAAGTCGTTCCTTCTAACGGTGACTTAGTAGTTCCCCCAGAACAAAACGTTGATGAAACTGATTGGCGTGAAGACGATTCAACTGCTACCGAACCAAAAGTCCAGCAAGAAGAGGAAATCTCAAATACTGAACTAGACAATATCCGTCGCAAGCTGGAAGGATTGTTATAAGGTGCATAAATTTGTGATTTTTAATTAAACCTACGGATAAAACCGGGTATAAATTTAAATGTAGAGACGCAATCCTATAAGCGTCTCTACAAAATTTCAATTTCACAAGGAACTGAATCTAAAATCTAGAGTTGGTTTGGCATTAATCAAGGATTAAAACACATGACAGATTTGCAAGAGCGCGGACACTTACTAACCGAACAAGTTAATCCTGATAGTCTTAATTTAGACCAGTTAAGCAGCGTGGAATTTGTCGAACTATTTAATCGCGAAGACGCAAACGCTGTCGCTGCGGTTAGTGCTGCAAAAGAAGATTTAGCGAAAGCGATTGATTTGGCAGCGCAAAGTCTTGAAAAAGGTGGACGTTTGTTTTATGTGGGTGCGGGTACTTCTGGTAGATTAGGGGTGTTAGATGCTGCTGAATGTCCGCCGACTTTTTGTACTCCTCCAGAATTAGTTCAAGGTATAATTGCTGGCGGTGCCGGTGCCCTAGTACGTAGCTCTGAGGACTTAGAAGACCGCGCTCAAGATGGCGAAGCTGCTATGGCACAACGAGAAATTAATCAGCTTGATGTGATAGTAGGTATAACTGCAGGCGGAACTACTCCCTTTGTCCACGGTGCTATCAATGCAGCTAAAAGTCGGGGCGCAACAACTGTATTCATGGCTTGCGTTCCATCCGAGCAAGTCAGTGTGGAAGTTGACGTTGATATTCGCTTGCTTACAGGGCCAGAAATATTAGCCGGTTCAACTCGCTTAAAAGCCGGTACCGCAACAAAGTTAGCTTTAAATATTATTTCTACAGGCGTAATGGTTAAACTTGGTAAAGTTTACGGCAATCGCATGGTAGATGTAGCAGTTACAAATCAAAAGTTACGAGATAGAGCTTTACGAATTTTACAAGATTTAACTGATTTGAGCCGCGAAGCTGCCAGTAGTTTACTCGAACGCAGCGGTAAATGGGTCAAGTTAGCAATTTTAATGCATGAAGCTGGTGTAGATAAAGAACAAGGTGACAAGCTTCTTTCCCAACATCGGGGGAATCTCAGAGAAGCAATTGAAGCGAAAAAGTCCGCGATTAAATAATAGCTCATCTGTTTATTCCAATTGTGGATGAGTAAGTATAATTCGTAATTCGTAATATCTCCTTACCCTAACGGGTCAGCAAGCTGAACGGAGACGCTTAGTCTAACGACTCACTTCGTGAACGCTAACGTAATTCGTAACAAAACAAAGATTGTTAAGTATTTCCCATCAAGATTAATATGGTTGTCTTATCTGATTCAGATGATTACTTGCAGTAAGTTTTTCTTTGTAACTGAGTTCAAGTGAAATTTCGCTCTTGAATAAATTAATTACAAATGTTTAACCTAACAAAATAGTAATGACCAACCGTATTAATTTTGATGGATTACACATTTACAATGAGACCGTCTGACCCCCTGCTAAAAACCGCAAATTAGTGACAGTAATCATACATTCACATTCTGGCTAAATTTATTGCATATTTGGAGAATAAGCATTCTCCTTTTATATTTCAATAGGAATTACGCAAAGCAAAATAGCCATTGTGGGTGAATACGCCGCCATCGCATGTCCTAACTGACACACTACGCTAACGTAATTACGCAATTACGTTATTTTTGCGTAAGCCCTGAATAAAATTATTTTCAATAATACAAAAATATTATTTATAATTGATTGGAAATAAATAGAACTAAAAATTTTAACTAAAACCAGTGATTGTACTTATAAAAAAAGATAAATAGCTAATTGCTCAATGGGTATAAACTCTGTTGGCGTTTGAAAGCTGTCCAAAGATAATCGGAGGTGCAGTTATCTAAAAGCTAGGTAGTCATGTTACGTCAAGAACTTGGAGATTTCTCCAGTATTGTTTGCTTCAAAGCTGCTATTACTGGAATGGAAGAAGCTTTGGGGGAAAAAGCAACTGCAATTGCTTTGATCGCAGCAGGTCGCTCTCGCGGTAAAAATCTTGCCAAAGATTTAGGTTTATCAAAATCAAATATTGAGTGGAGTTTAGTTGCAGATAAAATTGGTTTCGCATTAGGTATCAATGGAACCAAGCTTTGCAAAATAGAAAGTATTGTTGAAGAAGAGGATGTAATCAAAGTATTGACTTCAGAAACTTTGTGTTCGGCTGGCGAACCCCAAGGCTCACCTCGTAAATGTACGTATACTTTGGGTGCAGTTTGGGGAGTGATAGAAGAGATTAGTAGCAAGCGTTTAAAAGGCAGCCATACCGAATCTGTACTTCGTGGTGGAAATCACGATGTTTTTGAATTTACACCCTTAGTATAAAAATAATGGAATTTAATAGCCCTATTGATTTGGCTATCAAGAATTTTGGTTAATCAATACAAGTAATAAGGATAAGAGAATGCCTATCAATGCTGGCAAAATTGAAAGTATTTTGCAAAATTTCGTAAGCGGTACTAATGATATTCAAGGAGCAACCCTTGTTTCTCCCGATGGTTTATCTTTAGCTACAGTTTTGCCAAGTACGATGGATGATGAAAAAGTATCTGCGATGTCTGCGGCGATGTTATCTCTAGGCGAACGTATAGGTAATGAATTATCAAGGGGTAGTATAGACCGTATTTATGTTGAAGGCGATAAAGGCTACGGCGTATTGACCAACTGTGGAGATGATGCTGTATTGCTAGTGTTAGCTAGTCAATCAGCTAAGCAAGGTTTATTGATGCTAGAAATCAAGCGACTGACAGAAGAGTTAAAATTAGTTTTGATGTAATACCAATTCTGTATGAGGTTGCGCTGAATCGCTCTCAGCCTGGAAGGCTGGAGCTACCAATACAAAGCCAACCTACGTTGGCTAAATATGGCGCATCTTTATAAAGAAATGGTATAAGTGTGATTAAAGAATTATTTTTTATTCCATATTATTTCGGTGACCAACAATTCCGAAACATCTGAATAAAAAAAAAATTGAACAATCAAAAAATTGAATTCACTTTTATCATCTCCGCGTTTATTACTTTGTTTATTACTTGTAAATAGGAAAATAATATAGCAATCCTAAATCATACATGAGAGAATACGTTTTTTTTGAGTATTTATTAAGCACAGTATGTATCTATTTTTCTCGCCGTAAAGCTTTATTTAGCGTCACAACAAAAATTAAAAATTTAACTTGCTTGTTTAAATAAATCTCAGTATTTTATCACTATTTATTTAGGATTACTATAATTCATTTATGAATGACTAAATCGATAATTCCTTTCGACATACAAGTTATCAACGGGGCATCAAAACCCACATAAAGAATCCTAAACCGTTACTTTATTCCGAAATAATAACAATTATCAAGAAAATAAAAGTGTAAGTAATATTATTGATAATCAGTTATTTCATCCTACTGTCTATTTTTTTAGTAAATTCTATGGAAATCATGCGTATGGTTGTTACCGGTCCAGTTGGGGCTGGTAAATCTACATTTATTCGTTCAATTAGCGAAATTGAAGCTGTAGATACAGACCGCAAAGCAACAGACGACACTTTATTACTTAAGAAAAATACTACTGTTGCTTTTGATTTTGGTAGATTGCAGTTTAACCCAGATATGGCGCTGCATCTTTACGGTACACCAGGTCAAGAACGATTTAATTTTATCTGGGATATGTTAATTCGTAAGGCTCATGCTTATATATTACTAGTAGCTGCCCATAGACCCGGAGAATTTCTTTACGCTCGTAAAGTAGTTTCCTATATGAATCAAAGATCGCAAATCCCCATGATTATTGGTCTGACTCATATGGATTCTCCTGATGCATGGTCTCAGGAAAATATAATTGCTGCTTTGGGTTATTACGATATCAATTCTCAACCTCCTGTTGTTGTAGTTAATCCGAATGAAATGTCTTCTGTCGCGAATGCTGTCATTAATTTAGTACAACATTACGTGCAGTATAATGCTTCCAAAACTATGGCTGTATAATAATTTGATATCTGTTTTCACTAGAGAAAAATTTTCTATTTGTGTTATCAATATAATTAAAATTAAAAAACAATTAATTTACTTGATAATATCCTATAGCTATAATTTAATATTTAAGCATGAATTATATAGATTTACCTCTCAGAATAGACTTAAGTTATTACTCATCTATTTGTCCTATTGATGTTAAATATTTGTATCAAAAAAGTCTGTTCAGGCAAAAAAACATAAAATAAATATTATTATGTAGATAGCAATCATAATATAAATGTTTTTTCTAATATTTCCATCAAAAAAAATTGACAGCAAACTTATTTATAAGTTTTTCCGGTTTAAGACAGTAAAATTCATAAAATAACTATTGTTCCTTAAAAGAGTATTTTACGTAGGAAGATATGGCATTTAGTGGTTACTTATCTAAATTTTCTTTACCAGAGATATTTGAATTTTTAGAACAAGGATTCAAAACTGGCTTGCTTAGTATTCGTACTTTGAAAAACGAACGGGATGAATCAGTCCAGAATTATTATATATGGCTGCGTCAGGGTCGTATTGTAGCGGCAGCTAGTAAGCTAGATAATCAGGGGTTAGCTTCACTGATTAATCAGAGAGGCTGGGTAAGTCGAAATTCTGCTATAAAAAAGTTTCAAGCGAGCGGCGGAAAAATGGCAATGGGCTTGTGCCTTAAGTCTCAGGGTTTGCTGTCAGCAGAACAGCTAACACTATTGTTTCGTGCCCAAATAATGGGACAAGTTTCTCGTTTATTTGAACTTGAAAATGGTAAGTTCAGTTTTGATTTTCAGGCTCCCATGCCAGTTGCAGAAATGACTGGACTAAGTATGATAACTACTGAAGCCACAATCAAAGGTTTACGGGGCTTGCGAAACTGGTCTGCGTTAACAGCAAAACTACCAGATCCGACTTCAGCTATCCTAAAGAAAACAGAAATTATCTCTAACGTACAGTTAGATTCTCAAGAGTCAAGAGTTTGGGAATGTGCCAATGGTGAAACTGATTTGAGTCAAATAGCTAATAAGTTGTCAGTTCCCCTAGAAAAAGTACGGCAGATTGCTTTCCGATTAATTGTCAGCAATTTAGCAAAAGAAACTTTTATTATAAATAACAATAAAGTTTCGAGAATAGAAAACACTGAAGAATTTGCTGATTTGAATTCTAAAAACGGATTTGGTCAATTATCATCTGAGACATTTGCGGCAAAGTTATCTACTTTGAATACTCCAGAGACCTCATATGATTTACACTCTAGAGAGCCAAAAGCGGTAGATGTAGAGAAAAAAATATTAGATACAATTCCTGATTGTTCTTATGATATAGATGTAAGTCAATCATTTTTACAAAATTTAGTTGGTTTTTTAAAAACAAAAGTCGAAAGTTAAATAACGTATTTTATGACAAACATACATTTATAAATTTTGATTTTCACTATTTCCATCGCTATAGCAATCCTATTTGAATTTTGAAAAATACTCAGTAAGTTTTCTGTTCCCTAGCCCCTACGAGTTATTCAGAAATCAAAACAGATTCCTGTATATATTCGTTAGTTGCTGAAATCTTGGATGCGAGTAAAGACTGCTAACATTTTTGGATATTATATTTTGCTTGATTTTTTCAAGCTATTTATCTATATAAAATGAGTTATTCTTGGGATATTAGTATGTTTATATATATGAATGTTGTTTCTGAAGTTTAGTTAATTTCGGTTGCCAATTGATACAGTTTGAAACATCCTTTTTTATAGCTTCCTATTTTCAGTCAAGAATAGTTTTTCACATCTTCATTTTTGTAGAAAGAGAGGCTGAGTAATAATTTTGAGGCTAAAAATATTCTATAAAGCTAATATATATGATTTAAAATAAATAACCATTTACATTTATTTTAATATGCTTTTATAAGATAAAGCAATATTAATGAATATTTATTATTAGAATTGGAAATATTCTTTGAATGACTTTCGATGATATTTTTAAAAGGTATTGAAAACAGTAAAATCTTTTAATTCAGATTTATATCATTAGATAAAATGCTATTTATATAATTTTTAATTAATATATAAAAGATATTTTTTATGCATACTTGTTTATGAATTAAAAATACATCTTGTTAACAAATAAGATTACAATATAATAGGTTGTGCGAGCTAAACTCCGTACAAACAACATAGCTGAAAAAAGTGAAAATCAGAATATACACTGATTCAGTTATAGTGACATTTCATCTAAGATGATATATAACCAGTTGGTGCATACTCGTAGGACTATAGCCATTCTTTAAACGATTCGTGAAATCTCTACAGATGTATAGAAAAAATATCCAACAAATTTTTTTCTATAGATTTATCTTGCGGATATTCCCGGTCTTTAATAAAAAGCATTATTAAACTGTACTTCGAGTTAGGGTAACCATCCGGAGTTAGTTTACTTTTTTATATTGCAAACAGGCATACCTCCTGACTGTTATAAGCGCTAGCCTGGAAAAATTAAAGGAAAGACCTATTAATTAAGGGAACAAAGTATGAGCCATCCGGAAATGATGGTATCGAGTGAACTACTCGATGAATTTAGAACTTGTACTCAAATACAATATAGTGGCAAATTAAATATCAAAAGTTCCAAAGGGCATAAGTGGATATTCTACTATCGATTGGGACGTATCGTTTGGGCTACTGGAGGAACTCATCCTTTCCGACGTTGGCGCAGACACATGACTCAACATTGCCCGGAAATTGATATTGATAAAATGCAATTTGATTCCAAGGAATTATCAACATCAAATGATTACTGGGATTATAAACTGCTCGAAGTCTTGCATGAAAATCAGAAAATTAAGCGCGAGCATATCAACTCTGTTGTAGAAAGGACTATAGCAGAATTATTGTTTGACTTAGCTCAACAAGCACATTTCAATCAAATCCAGTGCGATCGCACTAATGATGTGATATTGGAAGCCCCAATGAGCTTTACAAGTGCAGATATGTCTTTAAAGTTCATGCAAGATAGCTGGAAGCATTGGTCGGAAGCTGGGTTGGCAAATTTCTCTCCAGACTTAGCACCAATTCTTCGCAGACCAGAACAGTTACAGCAAATGGTAAGTCCTGCTGTCTACAAAAACTTTGTAAATTTGATGAACGGCAAATACACTTTACGAGATTTAGCCGTCAAAATGAAGCAAAATCCTTTACCTATAGCTCGTTCTTTATTGCCTTACGTGCTTAAAGGGATAATCGAACTCATCAAAGTTCCCGATCTGCCTTTCAAAATAGGTGATGGTCAAAATATATCGAATATAGAACCCGAACCGGAAGCGCCGTCCGGTCCTTTGATAGCTTGCGTAGATGATAGTCCGCAAGTTTGCCAAATGCTCGAGCAAATTCTTGTTCCTCAAGGACTTAGATTTATTAAAATTCAAGACCCCGTTCAGGCTCTACCAATTTTGATTGAGAACAAGCCTGATTTGATTTTCTTGGATTTAGTGATGCCAGTTGCTAGTGGCTATGAAATTTGCGCTCAATTGCGTCGGATTTCAGTATTTGCTAACACACCAGTAATTATACTTACCGGTAGTGATGGTCTATTTGATAGAGTTCGTGCCAAAGTCGTAGGCTCTACAGACTTTATTACTAAACCTGTTGTTGCTGACAAAGTAATGGGAGTTATACGAAAGTATATACAAACTCCATCACAGAATAAAAACAATTCCAATACACAAACTTTGTCATTCGGACATTCTTAATTTGTTCGCTTCTATAAGCAAGAAATAAGCGGTTTCTGTTTTACATTCTCCAGACAGAAACAATAGTGCTTATACATTTATTAAGTTTAGTAAATAAAGCTTCACTTTAACGAAGCATGAGTGTTTTTACTGTAGCTTAATTAAGAAAAAATGCATCAAAATTAGAGAAAGCGATTAGTTTATAAAATCACTAATTTGACAGTTAAATCGCTGTTTTTCATTATTAAATAAATCTGATGGGTAATTACTATGAGTACTATTTTAGTTGTTGAAGACGGTATCACTGATATGCAGATGATTAGCCGTTATTTAGAACAAGCCGGTTATCGCGTCATGGGGGCAAAAAGTAGCGAGGAAGCTCAAGAAAAAATTACCGAAAATAAGCCAGACGTGATATTCCTAGACGTAATTTTGCCCGGAAAAAGCGGTTTTGAAATTTGTCGAGAGCTGAAAGATAATCCCAATACTAAAACTATTCCAGTAGTTTTTTGTTCTACTAAGAATAGCGATGTAGATAAAATGTGGGGTGATATGTTGGGTGCGGATGCTTATATTTCTAAGCCCGTACAAAAGGAAGATTTAGAAGGAGTATTGCAAAGACTAAAGAAATAAATATAAATAGATATTTTGTAGATGATGTGAATAATTAAGTTTAAGGAATAATAACCTTGGATACGACGGAAGAAAAGTTTTTAAGCTTCAATTTGGGTGTAAAAGATACAGCAATTATTTCATTGCAGAACGTCACAGAAATTTTACCCGTATCTTTAAATGAAGTTTGCTGCGTTCCTCAAATGCCCAACTGTGTATTTGGTATCTATAATTGGCGCGGTGAAATGCTTTGGTTGATTGATTTAGAAGAAATGCTAGGCTATTTACCTTATTCCTATGGTAGTAGCTTTGTTTCAAAAATGATGGCAATTATTTTAGAAAAAGAAGGTAAATCTTTGGGATTGCTGGTGAGGCAAATTATGGATATTGAAGAATTTAATTCAAAACAAATGAAGCCACCGTCACCCGAATTAGTTTCTCAAGAAGTTGTTCCTTTTTTAGAAGGATATTTTATTAATTCTTCAGAAGAAATGATTGTGAGCTTAGATGCTTCTGCAATTTTGCAATCTCCTCTATGGTCAATTCATAATTAGATTTATAGAAATCAGGGAGTGGGGAAAAATACCTTAGTAGAATTATATATTTCCCCACACATAATTTAACGTAATTTAAAATACTTTGAGGTGCAAAAATGACTAGCGCATATCAAGAAAATACAGGAAATGGACATCATATTTCTGGTAGTGAGCCATCCGAAAAACTCAGCGAATTAAATAAGAAAGCCTTAAATTCAACAAGCAGCGAACAGAAATTTAAGAATTGGAGACTACAGTTAACGTCTATTCTTAATCAAATCCGCAAAGTCAGAAACATAGAAGAATTAATACAAGTTACAACAGCAGTTGTCAAAGAGAAAATTTCCAGCGATAGAGTGGTGCTTTATCGCTTTGAATCTTCATCCTCCGGGGTCGTTATAGGAGAATCCGTTGCCCCAGGTTGGACTCCTGCAATCAACGAAAATATCCCAGCGATGATTTTTGGTTTGGATACAAGGGAAGAATACTTACAAGCTGTCAGCGTTAACGATATTAAGGAAGTTGAGCTTACAGCTTACAAAGCACAGATTTTAGAAAAATTTCAAATTACAGCTAGCTTAAGCGTTCCGATCTTAGCTGAAAATAAAATCTGGGGATTATTAGGCGTTCAGAATTGTGCAACTGCACGTCAGTGGGAAGAATCGGAAATTAGCTTATTATCTCAAGTCACTACCGAAATTTCTCATAAGTTAGAAAGCTTTAAATTAGAAAGAAGACTCAAACAGCAAGCCCAAGAGTTTAAATCGATAACCAAAGTTATTGATAAAATTCAGCTTGCTTCGAGTCTCGATAAACTATTCCGCACAACCACTCAGGATGTCCGAGAATTAATACAATGCGACCGTTTAGCGGTTTATCGCTTCAATGCTGATTGGAGTGGTAAATTTATTGCCGAATCTGTTGCTAATGGTTGGGTACCTCTTGTTGGTCCTGGCATCGAAACTGTTTGGGAAGATACTCATTTGCAGGAAACCAAAGGGGGTCGTTATCGGCAACACGAAACCTTCGTTGCTAACGATATCTACAAGATGAATCATGCTCCTTGCCATATAGAAGTCCTGGAGCAGTTCCAAGTTAAAGCTTACGTAATTGTTCCTGTATTTGCAGGACAAAAACTCTGGGGTTTGCTTGGTGCCTATCAAAACAGTGGTGCTTACGAATGGCAAGAAGAACAAGTTAAACTGTTGCAGCAAATTGCAGTTAACTTGGGTGTAGCTGTATCTCAAGCAGAATACGCACAGCAGAGTGAAGAAAAATCGCAGCAGTTAGCTAAGACAACAGAACGCCAGCAAAGTCTCATCAGCTTGACTCGTAAAATTGGTAAAGGACTTGCAGAAAACGTTAACAATTCATCTCAGTTTAATGGAATTCTCCAAACAACGGTATATGAAGTTCGACGCTTATTAGAAACCGACCGTACTGTAGTTTATCGCTTTAACGAAGATTGGAGCGGTGAGTTTATTGCCGAATCTGTAGGCAAAAACTGGAAGCCTTTTGTAGAAACAGAAATTGACCAAGATCTATTACAGGAAAACGGTCATTGTGACTCCCTTCGCAGTCTTAACGCTATAAAAGAACAAGATACCTATCTTCAAGATAATCAAGGAGGACGTTATCAACAAAAAACTAGTTTCGTTGTTAATGATGTAGAAAAAGAGGGATTTCCTCCTTGCTACATGGAATTATTGGAACAATTTCAAGCTAAAGCTTATCTTACCGTTCCGATTTTCCAAGGTAATAAACTCTGGGGATTATTAGCAAGCTATCAACATTCTGCGACCCGCCAATGGCAAGAATTTGAAATCAGCGCAATGGAGCAGATTGCCGTGCTGTTAGCAGTAGCTATGCAACAGTCACAAACATTAGATAGATACGAGCAGCAATCGATGAAAATGGAACTTGCTGCAAATCGCGATCGCGCTTTATCTAAAGTTATTGACAAAATCAGACAAACACTTGACATTGAAAGCATCTTTTTAACTACCACTCAAGAGATGCGGGCACTTTTAAATACCGACCGCGTAGCAGTATACCGCCTCAACCCAGATTACAGTGGAGAATTTATTGCTGAATCTGTAAGCCCTGGTTGGCTGCCTTTGGTAGATAGACAGCATCAAATTCGACGATTGCAAGAAAGTGTAAATAGCTGTAGTCGGATGCGAACCCTGTTTAAGGAAAACGAAATAGGCAATACGGGTAATACAGACCCTTATTTGCAAAGTAGTTTAGCTGGTAAAGGTTCAGAAAATCAATCCTATGTTGCTTCTGATATATACGCTAAGGGATTTAACGATTGTTACGTCCAGGTATTAGAGCAATATCAATGTAAGGCTTACGCTATTGTCCCCATCTATCAGGGACAACAACTTTGGGGGATGCTTGCAGCTTATCAGAATGACGGTCCCCGCGAATGGGAAGATGGAGAAGTCAAACTGTTAACTCAAATTGCTAGCCAATTAAGCGTAGCGCTACAGCAAGTTGAATTTCTCCAACAACTGCAGGCACAGTCTTCACAGGTTGCAGAAGCCGCAGCCAGAGAAAAGCAAGGCAGAGAATCTTTACAGCAAGGAGCGATGAAACTGCTCTCAGCAGTTAGACCTGCTCTAAACGGAGATTTGACAGTACGCGCGCCAATTACAGAAGATGAATTAGGCACTATCGCTGACGCTTATAACAATACCCTACAAGCATTACGGCAAATCGTTCTCCAAGTTCAAGCAGCTGCTCAACAAGTTGCAGAGACTTCTGGTAACAGCAATATATCTTTGAATGGATTGACAGACTTAGCACAGCAACAGTCAAAAGAGATTAGTGGTGCTTTGACCGAAATTCAACAGATGGTAGATTCGACTCAAGAAGTTGTATCAAACGCCGAATCAGTGCAAGTTGCAGTCCAAAAAGCCAATCAAACTGTGGATTCTGGCGATGCAGCCATGAATATGACTGTAGAAGCCATTCAAGCCATCCGCGAAACAGTTTCTCAAACCAGTAAAAAGATTAAGCGTCTAAGTGAATCTTCTCAGAAGATTTCCAAAGTGGTTAATTTGATTAGTAACTTTGCAACTCAAACAAACGTACTAGCACTGAATGCAGCCATTGAAGCCACTCGTGCAGGAGAATATGGTAAAGGCTTTGCAGTAGTAGCCGATGAAGTACGCTCTTTATCCCGTCAGTCAGCAGCTGCAACCATCGAAATTGAAAAACTAGTTCAAGAAATCCAAGAAGAAACTGGTGAAGTAGCAGTAGCGATGGAAACAGGTATTCAGCAGGTAGTGGAAGGTACCAATCTGGTAAATGAAACCAGACAAAATCTTAACGATATTGTTGAGGCAACCGCTCAAATCAGCGATTTACTTGAAAGAATTACTGATGCAACCCAAACTCAAATGTTGCAATCGGTATCAGCCACCGCATCAATGAAAGATGTAGCCCAAATTTCCCAGAAAACTTCCACCGAAGCTAACGGTATTGCCTCAGTATTTCAACAGCTATCTGAAATGGGACAGGAATTGTTAGCAAGTGTAAGTAAATTCAAACTCAACTAAATAGAAATTAGGAGTTAGGAGTTATGAGTTAGGAGTTATATCTGGACTTATGCACCAACGCAAAAATAGTATTGAGTCTTCTATTTGTAACTACAGCATAAGTCCTAGATATTTCAATTCCTAATTTATTACTTCTAATTCGTAAAAGTCAGAATTAAAAGTAGTAAATTAGGCTTTGATTACGGGAGGGTAGTTTTTGACAACGAGTATTATACAAAATAAAAGTTTTAATTTTGCTTTAGAGATAATTAATCTTTATCCTAAACTTCAACAGCACAAGGAATATGTAATTTCCAATCAATTACTCAAATCCGGGACAAGTATCGGAGCCAATGTTGAAGAAGCCAGTGAAAAACAAAGTAGAAAAAACTTCTTAGCGAAAATTTATATCGCTTACAAAGAAGCTAGAGAGACTAAGTACTGGTTGCGATTACTAAAACATTCTAAGTTAGTAAACCTTGATATAACTAAAGAACTTACATATATAGATGAATAATTCGTATTTTGAGTTCAATAGTTAAAATAACCGAACAATCAATAAACAAACAAATTTAAATAAACAATTATATAGATAAATAAGTAAAGTTAACTTCTAACTCCTAATTCCTAATTCCTAATTCTTCAAATCATGATTACTGATTCTTCTATCCGCGAACAAGGGTATATCTATTTTCTCAGTGAAGCTCCAGAATTACTGCAAACTATTGAAGAAGAACTTTTCAGTCTAGTTGAAGACAGAAATACCAATAGAGTGCATAATTTGATGCGAGCTACTCATACGCTTAAAGGCGGAGCAGCTAATGTTGAATTAGAATCAATTAACAAAATAGCTCATTCCTTAGAAGATGTTTTTAAGGCTTTATATAATCCTGAAGTCGAAATTGATTCTCACCTACATTCCTTGCTATTACAAGCTTTTGAATGTTTGCAATTATGTTTAACTTCCGAAATTACGGGGACAAAAATTGATGATGATGAACTGATGCAAAGAGCTGCTTCAGTTTTTGCCCAATTACAAGACAAACTCGGCGATGCATTCGGTGTTGAAGCTCATATTCCTACTTCTGAAGAACTAGGTTTTGATATCGTACTCTCAATTTTTGAAACTGGTGTAACTCAACGTATAGATAGTATTGATGAATTAGTCAAGAATCCTCCCGCCAATCAAGAAGTTGCTAATTTTTTACGCACACAAGCCGAAGTTTTTATAGGCTTATCTGAGTCGTTGAATTTACCGGGATTTGGTGAAATAACTCAAGCTATTCTAGCTGCATTAGACGCTAATTCTTCTCAAGCTTTGGAAATTGCTAAAATAGCTAATCGCGATTTGCAGCTAGCACGGAAAGCTGTTTTGAATGGCGATCGCGAACGTGGCGGAGAAGCTTCTGCGGACTTACTTGCTTTTTCACAACCTATAGCTATTAATTCTCAGGTAGAAGACAACGAAAATCTAGCTGTAATACAATCAAATTTGACAGAAGATATTTCTGTTGATTTAACAACTGATGCTTTAAAAAATGACTCAGTTACGAAATCCTTAAGAAATCAAATAGAAGAATTATACGAGTTTTTTACAACAGGTAATCTTGATACCGAACCTCTAAAACCAAAATCTGTCAAGTTCCATTTAAAGGCAATTAGATGTGTTTTAGGTTGGTTCAATCATGAATTAAATATTCCCCAAGAAAAACTAAATTTAAATTTACTGATTCCTAATCTTCACGAAGAAAACTCTGTTGAGTACGTAGAGAATTGGCTGCAAGAATTTTTAGAATTTGTGCAAGAAGACACAGATAGTCCTAGTCTTTGTCTTTATCGCCTTGGAGGTATTTTAACAGTTCTTTTAGCTGTGACAAAATTTAAATGCTATCAAGAGAATCTTTGCGATTTTTCAGTTATTGAGACTTTACAAAGCAAAGTCTCCGATATTGCGAAAGAGTATAAAAACTATTCTCCGGTGACTGCCGAAGAGAAAAAATGGCTTGATGGTGAAAAATTGCAAAAACTTTTACAAGTTAAAGAGGTTGTTTCTTCTGAAATGCCCATAAATCAAGGAGGGAATATGCTTGAAGCTATTTGGGGAGAAGAACTGGACGCTAATTTAACTAATGTTGATACTAATTTAAAGTCTAATATTTTTGAAGAAAAAACAAAACAAAGTCAAGCAGAAAAAAATGTGGCTGATGTAACAGCTAGTTCTCAATCATTAGAATCTACTGACGAAGAAGATGAGCATTCACCCGAAACAATTATTCAACTTGCGGTTAATTCAGTGACTCAAAGTGAAAATAAAATAGATAAGCAACCAGCAGTTTCTACTAAAAATTCTAAATTACCTTCTTTTGTACGTGTTGATGTCGGAAGTTTACAGCGTCTCAATTATTTAGCAGGAGAATTGCTAATTCATCAAAAGCGCCGCACCTCCCAAGATGAGCAGCTTAAATTAATCATTAAGCAATTACATGAAAAAGTCCATAGACATCAACAAACTTTGGAACAATTGCGAGAATTACCTTCACATTCTCAAAAAGTAGTATCGCAAAATATGCTTAATGTAGCTTCTGTAGACTTTGATTCTTTAGAAATGGATGACTACACTGAGTTTCATTTAGGTTTACATGAAGCAACGGAACAAGCAACACAATTACAGGAAATTTTAGAGTCAGCAGAAGTAATTCTTCAGCAATCAGTTCAAGTTCACGACAAGAAGCAGCGTTTAGCACTTGGTATTATTGATAATTTAGTCGAAGCAAGAATGTCACCTTTAGGTAATATTCTTAATCGCTTCCCCCAAATGGTACAAAATCTGAGCAACGTTCACGGTAAAACTGTAGACTTGCAGTTAAGTGGTGGTTCCGTTTTAGTAGATAAAGCAATTGCTGAGAAGCTTTACGACCCATTATTACACTTAGTGCGTAACGCTTACGATCATGGTATCGAATCAGCAGACATTCGTCGCGATCGCGGTAAATCGGAACAAGGTTTAATTGAAATTTGTGCTTATAACCGAGGTTCTCAAACTGTCATCGAAGTTCGAGATGATGGCGGAGGATTGAATTTCGAGAAAATTCGCAATAAAGCAATAGAATTAGGACTTTTACATTCAGATAAAGAATTTTCCAGCCATGATTCTGGTTTGATGCAAGAAGAACTATTAGATTGTTTATTCTCTGCGGGATTTTCAACTGCTGGCAAAGTTAGCGATATTTCTGGGCGGGGTATTGGGTTAGACATCGTCCGAAATCAACTGCAAGCACTCAACGGTTCCATTGCTGTTTACTCCCAACCCCAGCAAGGAACTACATTTGTACTAAAAATTCCTTTTTCTATGACTACCGAAAAATTAATGATCGTTCAGACGGGGGGTTCTGCTTACGCACTACTGTTAGACAGCATTGCGAAAATATTACTCCCATCTCCCGAACAAATTAAACATTTTGAAAATAAAAAAGTTCTTTACTGGAATACAGGTAAAGAAGAACGTATGGTAAATCTGCTGAATCTTTCAGATTTGATGCAATATCATCGTTCTTTTGATAGCGAGAATACTTTGCCGAATCAATCAGTTATTAATAATGCAGATCAAGCTGTAAATCCGATATTATTATTACGCAATAAAGACCAAATTGTAGGTTTAGAAATAGATCAAATTATTGGCGAGCAAGAATTGGTAGTTAGACCTTTAGGTCAAGCAATTGCTCCTCCTAAATATGTTTACGGTTGCAGTAGTTTAGCCAATGGTAATTTGATTCTAGTGATTGATGGTACTTTGCTACCATCTGTTGGTGAAATGCAAGCATCATTGGATTCGATGGCATTACCTTCAGCGCCTTCTTTAAATAATAAAGCTTTGCAAATGTCGGGAGAAATTATCACATCTAAAGCTTTACTTGCTGCTTCTAAATCTGTCAATAATCCTCAAATTACTTCTGGTAAACCGAACTCTTCAAAAGTTGTTTTAGTAGTAGATGATGCTATTAGCTTGCGACAAACCATTTCACTGACTTTACAGAAATACGGTTATCAAGTCGTACAAGCTCAAAATGGTGTAGAAGCTTTAGAAAAATTACAGCATCATCCCGAAGTCGATTTAGTAATTTCCGATTTAGAAATGCCTCGGATGAATGGTTTTGAGTTGTTGAGCAACTTACGTCAAAGTCCTAACTTAGCTGATGTTCCCGTAGTTGTGCTTACTTCTCGTAGTGCAGAAAAGCATCGTCAGCTTGCAGAAGCATTAGGTGCAAACGCTTACTTAACTAAGCCTTATCTAGAACATGAGTTTCTTTCTCAGGTTGAGAAATTAGTCACCGTTAATTCGTAAATAATTAGCGAATTTGAAACCCGGTTTTTTCAAAAAACCGGGTTTTTTTATATTTAATATCTGTCATCAATGTCAGATTTTTGTAATAACTATAGCAATCCTAAAGAACCAGGACTTACGCACGGACTACGTGTTTACGTCATTACGAGCGAAGCGAAGTATTCACCTAAAAGGTGTGGTTCATCGCAAAGCTCTATTTTCCGTTACCAGAGCGTAAGTCCTAATAACTAGAGAGATGTTTTACGAGAATGAAGCAAATTTAATGAGTTGACAAACGTGTTCTCAAAAACAATTTTTTACGGTTTTTAATGGTAAGTATTTCTACATATAAAAAAAATATAGAATAATAAAAAATTCATGTACCGATAACTTTCTAGTGTCCATAATCGGGAAACTGATGCTACCGTAGTGAATCTAGATATATATATACACTTCGTTTTCGTGGGTTTATGAGGTTGTTGATGCGTCGCATACTTTACTGGGTAGCCCCCTTTAGCCTACTTGCTGGATGTTCTAGTGTCGAAATTATTGAACCAATACCAACAGTGCCGGAAACTCCTTTAAAAACACCTGAATCTTTGACGCTCGATAACAATCTCTCGGCTTTGGAAAAACGAGTCATTAATGAAATGAATTTAGCTCGGACAAATCCTCAAGCTTATGCTGCTATATTGGAAGACTACAGAAAACGCTTTGAAGGTAAACGTGTCAAAATTTCTAAAAATGTCTATTTAATAACTCAAGAAGGTGTATCCGCTGTTGATGAGGCTATTAGCTATTTAAAAACTGTCGATCCCGTAGCTCCTGTAACTATTTCCAGAGGAATGTCTTTAGCTGCTAAAGACCACGTTAAAGACCAAGGTGCTAAAGGTATTGTCGGTCACAACGGTAGCGATGGCAGCGACCCTTTCAAGCGTTTGAATCGTTACGGCAAATGGCAGGTAACTGCTGGTGAAAATATCAGCTACGGTTCTCATACTGCAAGGGATATTGTCATGCAGCTAATTATTGATGATGGAGTTCCCGATCGCGGACATCGAATCAATATGTTTAACCCAGATTTTAAAGTATCGGGTGTTGCTTTCGGAATTCATAGCTACTATAGGCAGATGTGCGTTATTACCTATGCTGGAGGATATAAAGAAAAGTCAGTTAACAGTTAATTGTTACCGATTAGCAGTTACTATTGAAATTTTCTACTTTTCTAGTCTCGAATAAACATCTTTGTTTCTTCATTTTCCCATAGGCCTCAATTGATGATTGATGTCTTTTGAGTCAAAACTGTTAACTGTTCGCTGATAACTGTCTTGTGATGCACCTCAACGTTTATACTCAAGGTCAAGGTTTCCCAATTCTCTGCTTGCACGGACATCCGGGTTCGGGTTTAAGTCTTTCTGTATTTACCAATCATTTATCGAAGCGCTTTCACACTATCGCTCCAGATTTGCGCGGATACGGCAAAAGCCGCTTTAATCGCAATTTTACGATGACAGACCATTTGAGCGATTTGGAAAGGCTTTTAGATCGATTTCAAATTGAAAAATGTTTGGTATTAGGATGGTCTTTAGGTGGTATTTTAGCAATGGAGTTAGCGCTAAGACTTCCGCAAAGAGTTAGCGGTTTAATTTTAATCGCTACTGCTGCAAGACCTCACGGCAATCATCCACCTATTACATGGCAAGATAATCTCTACACGGGTATAGCTGCTCTTTTAAGTGTTGTAAATCCCGACTGGCAATGGAATATTGATACATTTGGCAAGCGTTCTCTGTTTCGCTACCTAATTCAACAACATACTCCTACTGCTTACGGATATATTTCAAAAGAAGCAATACCTGCTTATTTACAAACTTCAGATAAAGCAACTCGCGCTCTTTATTCGGCTATTAGGGCTGGATATAATAAAGTCGCCGATTTAAACAAAATTTTATGTCCTTCTTTAATTCTTGCAGGTAAAGAAGACAGACACATAACGGCTGAATGCAGCTTAGAAACGTCTGAAAATCTCCAAAATTCCCTATTTCACTGCTATCCAAATACAGCTCATCTCTTTCCGTGGGAAATTCCCCATCAATTATTAGATGATATTGACTGCTGGCTAAAAGATAATCCCCAAGCTATAAAATTTTAATTTTGGATTAACTCAATCACTCGTTTCTTATTTTCTTAAGAATGGTCACAACTGGCACTTTTTTCCTGTAGGGCAGGCAAAAAGCAGCGTAGATGTTCTCTTTATTGCCGTTGTATGACGCGAGGAAAAGTTTCTAACGGGCAATAAGACTTTTAGCATCACACACCGAAAAAGTAGCGGGAGAATGGTAGCCCCGTATTTTTAAATCGGGGCGGAAATTCGACACGGGCGAATTTATTCGCCATTAGTTTAGTAATGATGTGGGTCGTTAATATAGTCTTGAATGACGGCACTACTTACCTTGCCGGTAGTGTCATAAAAGTACGCATGAGTCCACAAAGCGGGGATTTTTAACAAGTGCGGAAACTCCTTGCGTAAAATTCTGCTCGACCTGCCTTTTAATGCCTTTACGATTTGGTTAATTGCTGTACTTGGGTCGTGTTCTACCAACATATGTACGTGGTCTGGTGCAATCTCTAGCGCCTTAATGAACCACCCCTTCTCAGCAGTAACTTCAGTCAGAATCTGGTAGAGTCGCTGCTTAACCTCTCCCACTAATACCGGCTTTCGCCGCTTCGGTATCCAGACCAAATGAACCGTTGCACTCCCAACTGAGTGATTATTATGACGGTACTCCCTACTGGCTAATTGCTTAGTTACAGGTTTCATAAAGAATTGTATATAGCCACTACCTGTTGACAAAAATAGTATAGCAAGATACTATTTTTATAGGTTGAGAGAAAAAGCGTTACTAGGTATGACGAAAGCAAAAACGTCCTCGTTCATCACAGAAGTTCCCTTGGTAGTTGACAGCTTCTTAGAACGTAAGCTTGAAGCGCGTTTTCAAGCAGCACGTCAACTCTACAATGCTTGTCTTAACGAAGCATTAAGAAGACTTGAGCGAGTAAGGAAGTCTACGCCATACCTAAGAGCAAGAGAACTCAGTAAAACTAAGAAAAAGGAGCGACGGGAGCTATTTAAGCAGGCAAGAGATGGCGCTCAATTTAGTGAGTATAGTCTCCATCGCTTTGCAACTGTTACCGCCAAACAAAGTAAGTGGATAGCCAAGAACGTTGATTCCAACACGCAACAAAGACTTGCTACTAGAGCATTTCAAGCTGCTCATAAGATACTCTTGGGTCTAAGTAGTAAGGTGCGATTTAAAGTCCCCTCTCGCTTTCGCTCAGTTGAAGGAAAGTCAAACAAACAAGGACTTTGCTGGAAGGAAGAACAAGTACAATGGTGTGGACTTACTTTAGAGCCAATCATTGATTGGAGCAATCGAGTTGTAACTCATGGACTCCGCTCCAAGATAAAATACTGCCGTCTTCTCTGGCGCAACTTAAACGGTAAAAAGCGCTGGTTTGTACAGCTTGTAAACGAAGGTTTACCATATCAAAAGCCACAAAACTACGTAACTAAAGGCGTAGTAGGACTTGACGTTAACATTTCCAATGTAGCCTTTGTGGCTGACGAACAAGCAGGACTCCTACCTTTTGCTGATAAGGTTCCTACCTATGAGCGCGAGATTAAAGTCTTACAGCGTAAAATGCAGCGCTCAATGAGGAGCAACAATCCTGATAATTTTGAGCCTGACTTTGATAAGAAAGTTGGAAACCGAGTCGTCACAAAGAAGGGTAAGGTTCTAAAAGGTAGAAGACCGTGGAAAAGGACAAAGAATTATCGCACACTTGCTCTCCACAAAGCAGAGCTTGAACGACGCAAGGCAAGTTATGCTAAGTGCCAGAACCGTAGGCTTGTAAATGAAATCTTACGGCATGGCAACGAAATCAAAACTGAAAAAGTTAGTATCAAGGGATGGCAGAAGCGTTATGGAAAAGCGATAGCTGCTAAGTCTCCTGGCTTTTTTCAATCAGAAATCAAACGCAAAGCCGAAAATGCTGGCGGTTGTTTTCTCCAGTTTTCTACTCAGACAACAGCACTCTCACAAACCCACCTTGATGGCACTCGCATAAAAAAATCTCTCTCAGAGCGAGTTCATCGAGATGTTACCGGGGTTACAATGCATCGTGACTTGTTCTCCGCATTTCTGAGTAGATACGTGTATGGCGATCAGCTTTCATTGCAAGATGCTCTACGCGAGTATCCAAGGGCGGAGCCGCTCTTAGTGGACGCATGGAAGCGAAGTCTGGTGGGGGAAGTTTCCCCCACCGAGCTTCGGCAATATCAACAAACTGCAAGGCAAGTAGGCGCGTCCGAACGCAAGAACTACCATAGTTCCTCTGAGCAGTTGTCCACCCAAGTGCTAACCTCTAACCAGATAACCACAAAAGCGGTGAAAAGTTAGATGGCTATGCCTGAATCCGCGTCAATTTATTGCGCGGAGTGGCTCAACGAATGGTAATTGCGATCGTATCCTAAGTCCTGTTTCTATAAGTTCTAGCCCAGAGCATTTGATATATAAGCGTCATTGCAACCGCCATCCCACTAAAAACAAAGCATAAAGTATGAGATAACGAAATTATTTTATTCATACTTTACACTTTGTTTTTCTAATGGTGCCTAACACAGAAAGCTTTAAACTTTCAATTACATTTGACCGCTAAAGACAGGCTTTACTTTACGGTCAAACCATTCCCCCAAGTCTTCAGCGACTGTCAAAGCTTTTGGTTTACAACGCTTAACATCAACCATTATCCCTTGGGCTCCTTCGAGTTCCAGGTCTTCTACATAGCCTTTTACAGCAGCCTTTGCTTCCGAACCGTTAAGAAAGGGACCAAAATAATAAGTACACTTAGGAGTTTTAGTGGTAATCTCTACCCACCAAGCTAAGCCAAAATTTTCAAATATGTTGGTAACAAACTCTTTGAAAGGATTTCCGATAGTGTTCATGGTTTTCGCTGATTACTAAAGTTGATAGTGGTTGTTAAAGAACTTTGCTGTTGGTTTATGTCTCTTTACACTTCTTTATACTCTTTTACATAGGGTTTTTGGAAGAGGTTTTTTGCAATTTTTTTGAATAAAGCGTGTTCTTCCAGCGTTGACGATAAATTTCGTACAGTGCCATACCTGCTGCTACTGAAGCATTAAGACTAGGAGTCTTACCTTGCAAAGGAATCGAAACCAAAACATCGCAACACTTTTGTGTGAGCATACTCAAGCCCTCGCCCTCAGCCCCAATAACTAAAGCAATTGGCGGTCCGTTGAAATCTACAGTATGCATGGGTTCGCTCCCAGAACTGGCAGTACCATAAATCCAGAAACCGGCAGCTTTCAAGTCTTCCAAAGCACGACTGAGGTTGACTACTCTAGCTACCGGAAAATTATCTAAAGCTCCAGTCGCTACTTTCATTACCGTAGAGGTAATACCAACAGCTCTGCGCTGAGGGATCGCTAAGCCTTGGGCACCTATAGATTCAGCAGTGCGAATAATTGCTCCTAAATTGTGGGGATCTGTAATACCATCGGCAACAACTATTACCGGCGAATCCGTAACGGATTTTGCCTGTTCGATCAAATCTGGTAAATCAACATATTCGTAAGGAGCAATTTGTGCTGCTACTCCTTGATGGTTGGCATTTCTAGTAATTTGGTCTAAGCGTCTGGGTTCAACTTCATCTATAACTGCGCCATTTCCCTTAGCTTGTAGAAGCAAATCATGAAAACGGTGATCGTAGCGCAAACGAGAAGTAATCCAAATACGATTCAAAGAGCGTTGGTTTTCCAGGCTGCTCAAAACCGAATGACGACCATAAATTAAATCGTTACTTTCTTCGACTTCGCTAGAAGATGATAAAGACGGATGTTCAAATTGAGAACGACTTTTAGAATGTTTTTTAATTACTGAGTTATAACTTTTATCCTTAGATTTACCACCGCCAGATGGGGATGAAAAGCGCTTTCCCTTTAACTTTAAAGAAGGCTTACGACTTTTTTCGCCATCGACTTTAATCTTTTTTGGTTGGTTAGTCATATAACTATTTGGTAGAGCTAAGAAGTTGTTGCATCTTCTCCCACTTATTTTTAACCGACGAATGTGGCTCTTCTTGAGATTCAGTAGTCAGATATTCCACTACCACTCTAGAAGTAATTTTTGCAGAAGTTCGCTTAATCTTTCGGTATTAGTGAGATATAAATAGCCAATCAAAGTTTCCAGGCTTGTCGCCTGCCTATATATCTGGGGATCTAAACGCTTGGGGCGACCTGTAGCGGCGTTACGACCTCTACGAACTATTTCTAATTCATTACTATGAAGATGCGGGTCTAGTAATCTTAGCATTTCTGCTTGCTTTTCAGCTCGTACTTGTGCCACAACCAAACGATGATAATTATCCACTTTTTGGGGTGGTAATAAGTAATATCTTCTGATAAACAGTTCGTAAACTGCATCGCCTAAATAAGCAAGAGCGGAAGGAGATAGTTGCTGTAATTGCGACACAGAAAGTTTTGGTAGTAATTGTTCTGCATTTGGCTCTCTTGATTCGTGAAAGTCAAATAAATCTTGGGCAACAGTGTTATAACCTGCACGCTTATGTTTTTCCTCCTTTGATTTCACAGCTTAATCCCTAATGTAATAGTTAATAGTTATCGGGGAGTAATTACTTTTAGAGGTTCGCTTGCTATTCGATTATTAAAGTTATGCTGTTTCACGCTTATTATCGCTGTTTTACAAAAGTTTAATGATAATTCTAGCTTGTTATGTCAGATTTATCGCATGGATTTTAACTTTTATTTACGCCATTATTTACAACCGCAATTATCCTACTAATCACCGCTATATAAGGCATCATCTCTAAACAAATTCCTAACTCCTAATTAAAAAAATATAAAGAACTTTTTTTTGTAAGCCGCTTTTTAGTTAGTGATTTTAATCATTTTATGTAAGCTACTCAGGAAAATATACCTTAAATATTACCAAAATTCCGAAAAAAAAGCCCAACTTTATACCTTCATAAAAGTAAAATCATAAGTACTATTTTTGGCACTTTCTACTTTCTTGATTTTCTCATATAAAAAAATTTAGCTATCCAGATTTAAACATCGGATAGCTAATTCAAATCAAATAAATCCGTCAAGAGGACTTAGCGTTTTCTAATGCCTTATCAACCGAAGTTTGCAAGGCGAGAAATTTTTCCAAGCGCACTAGCTTGACTGTTTGAGTAACGCGGGCGTTAGTGACAATTTGAAAGGTACCCTTAGCGGTTTGGGCCTGCTTGGCTAACTGTACCAAAGCTCCTAAACCAGAACTATCTACAAAGTCAATTTGCGAAAGATCCAGAATGACATGTCTGGGTCCATCGTCAATTTTATTACTAAGTACCTTCCGAAATGTCGGTTCGGAAAATGCGTCTAACAAACCTGTGAGGCGGAATAGCTGACAGTTATCCCGGACTTCGCGAGTACCTCGCAGGCTAACGGTTAAATTTAGTGGTTCAGCAATAATTCCCTCCTCATGGTGAAAGCAAACGCTCAAGTATAGATGTTTTTTGTGTCTGTTGTCTACTTTAACCGCTACTCTAACAAAAGAGAGCGGAAGTGAGATATTGGAACTTAAAATATTGTTCCAATTTTTCGCTTTCTCTATTTTTACCTCACTTTACCCAGACCATTGCGAAAAAATGGAGCCAATTGTACGAAATTCCTTATATAAATAAAGGAATTTTTTTGTAAGTTATTTGCTTCTAACTAGATAAACGGAAATTTATACTATGACGGTCAGAAGATTAAAGATAATTATGACTCAAGCAGTTATTGTTTGACGAGCTTTTTTCATCGCTTGAACAAACTGCTCGAATAAATAATCCGCATCATGAGGACCGGGAGAAGCTTCTGGATGATATTGTACCGAGAAAACTGGCAGAGATTTATGTTTTACTCCAGCAACAGTACTGTCATTTAAATTCAGGTGGCTAATTTCTACATCGCTGCGAGTTAAAGAATTTGCATCGATGGCAAAGCTGTGGTTTTGAGAAGTAATTTCAACTCGTTTCTCTAAGCCTGCGGGTTGATTTAAACCACGATGACCAAACTTTAGTTTATAAGTTTGTGCCCCCAAGGCTTGACCCAAAATCTGATGTCCCATACAAATACCGAACATGGGCTTCTTGGATTCTAACAGTGCTTTAGCGGTCGCGATTCCTTCAGTTACCGCACTTGGATCTCCCGGTCCGTTAGAAAGAAATATTCCGTCTGGGTTATGTTTGAGAATTTCTTGAGTTGGAGTATCTGCTGGAACTACAATTACTCGACAACCATGACTTGCTAAACGACGCAGTATATTGCGTTTAACGCCAAAGTCTAAAGCTACAACTGTAAATTCGGGCGACGAACTAGTTGGCGAATCCGTCTTAAATTCCCAAGCGGGAGTAGTTGGTTGAGACCATTCGTAAACTTCTGAAGTTGTTACCTCTTTCACCAAATTTAATCCACTCATGGAAGGAGCAGCATTTACCAGTTGTAACAATTCATTTGGATCTAATATTTCTGTAGAAATACCGCCATTCATTGCTCCCACGTTGCGAATTTTACGAGTTAAAGCACGAGTATCAATACCATAGATACCTGGTATTTGATGTTCTTTTAAATAATCGGGTAAGGATTGAGTCGCTCGCCAATTACTTGGACGTTCGCAAATATTTTTAGCGATACAAGCTTTGATATGAGGCTTGTCTGACTCGGCATCTAGAGGATTAACACCAGTATTGCCTAACTCCGGATAGGTAAACACGACTATCTGTCCGCAATAGCTGGGGTCGGTTAGTACTTCTTGATATCCTGTCATGCCGGTATTAAAAACAACTTCTCCGATAGCGGTGCCGGTAGCACCAAAAGACCAACCCCGATAGCTGGTTCCATCTGCTAGGACAAGTAGAACTGGTGTTGCGTCAAACAGGGGCATAAGCAATAAAACAGTAAAGCAACAGTAGATAATTTTTATTATCTATTGGGCGCGAACGAAAAATAATTATAAAGGAATATAGGCGCAATAATCCTTTATTGAAGTGCGATCGCGCTATTTTACCCCCGTACAGAAAAATCCCCGATTTTATCTCTAAATGATTCTTCTGCGTTTTAGTATATTTCTGGTTCCCCGATACATTGCAAGAACTCTCAAAGACAAGAATTTTACCGATAAAACACAACCAAATTTCCGTAATAAGTTATAGCTTTACCAATAAAAGCTCTATTTTTAAGTTTTATATCGACGGATCGGATCAGCTTTTCACAGCATGGGAACTACTCCCTCCTATATCTTACTTCCCAGCGACTAACGGGGAGCGAGATGCTCCCAATACCAATGTTTAGCCCGCCAAACTAATGTGGCAAAGTATTACTATTAACATCTAATAACATCTAAGAAACTGCTAGAAAAATTCAGCTAAAACAGCAAGGAGCCTCTCACCTACCGCGACAGCAGAGGTGATGAGAGGAATTGCGAGATAAAAACGAAACGTCCCTTGACCACATCAATCCGCAGGATTGACCGGGAGAGGGACAGTTGAGTTTTTATCAATTTCTTTATTTGGCAGTCGGTCAATCCAGTCCTCAACTATCTGCGTCACGGTTTTATCTTTGTTTGCTGCATACTGCCTTATTTTGTTTAATCTACGCTCGGACATCCTTACATTTAATCTAGTTGTTTTCATAACTTTGTCTACCCATTGTTATCACAGTTCTGTTATCATATCCATAACAGCAGATGAGAAACAAGTGAGAACGGCATACCAGTACAAACTACGTCCAACAAAACAACAAGCGCAAGATATAGACCGATGGTTATCTATGTGTTGCGCTCAATACAATTATTTGCTGGCTGATAGATTCAACTGGTATGAGCAAAATCGTTGTCCTATTAATGCTTGTCCTCTTATTTGTTATCTACCAGAATTAAGGGATAAACCTGAATATTTTGGACAAAAAAGAACACTCCCTAAACTTAAAGAAACACATCCACATTACAAGGATGTTTACTCTGATGTTTTGCAAGATGTAGTTAAGCGAGTTAAAGTAACTTTTGACCGTTTCTTGAAAGGTGATAGCAACGGCAAGCGTAGCGGTAGACCAAGGTTTAAAGCGCGTAACCGTTATCGGACTTTCTTGTATCCAAGAGTTAAGCCTGACTGCATAACCAACGGTAAAATATCATTGCCTAAATTGGGAAATATTAAAGTCCTAAAGCATCGGCAAATCCCAGATGGTTTTAAAATCAAAACCGTGTCTATCACCAAAAAAGCTGATGGCTATTACGTAACCCTTAGCTTGGAAGATGAAACAGTCCCAACAATTAAACCTGATTTTAATCCTGATTCGATTGCTGGAATTGATGTAGGTTTAAAGGAGTTTTTAACAACTTCTGAAGGCGATAATGTTGCGATACCTCAACATTATCGCAAATCTCAAAAACGTTTACGAGTTATCCAAAAACGTGTTTCCCGTCGCAGGAAAGGGAGCAACAAAAGATTAAAAGCGTTAAAACAGTTGGGCAAGCAACATAAAAAAGTTGCTGATAAACGAAAAGATTTTCATTTCAAAACTGCCAACAATCTATTGAAAAAATATGATGTTGTTGCGGTTGAAGATTTGAATATAAAAGGACTTGCACGTACTCGATTGGCAAAGTCTGTTCTTGATGCTGGATGGTCAAGCTTCTTGTCGATACTGACAAACAAAGCCGAAAAAGCTGGTTTGTTGGTTATCCCGGTTAAAGCGTCCGGCACAAGTCAAGACTGTTCTAGTTGTGGCGTTAAAGTGCCTAAAAAACTGCATGAGAGATGGCACGACTGCCCACATTGTGGATGTAGTTTGGATCGCGATCATAACGCAGCAATAAACATAAAGAATAGAGCGGTGGGGCATCCCGTTCTTAAAGCCAAGAGTCTCCTAAGCAATAGCCGGATTGTCTTGGAAGCCTACACTGTACTCGAAGAGTCAGTGTAGGAGTATGTCACTTACTAATTGATAAGCTGCTTTACCCCTTAATGACTAAAATAGTTAAAAGGGTATCCTATATAAAATGAGTAAATATAAACTATTAACCTTTAAATCCTTTCCTTTCTATGGAAATCCAGGCAGGTAGTGGCGTTAGTAGAGCCACGACGTTAAATCGTAAAAGTAGATTTTGCCCCTAAGGGCTTGGTAAATTCAAAAAATATTATGCTTGAGCCTTTGTTTCCTCGTACAGTCTTGGCTTTACTATGGAGCATACTAACTATAGTTGGTGTCGCTTGTAGCAAAGAACAGAAAACTGCCAAAATAACTCAGAATCAGAAGCAGCAATCGGTGCCGACTGCCTCTCCTACAGTAGATTCAAAACCGGCTTCAATTGAAGAAAAATCTACGCAGGAAGCGGCGTTGGATGAAGCTAAACAAAAAAATGCGGAGCCAACTCCTTTTGAAATTGGGCTGGACAAGGCAAGCGGCGGTTTTAGTATAAGCCAATCGGCTCAATCTTCGGAAGATTGGAAACTAGTGGCTGATTATTATCAAGATGCCGTTAATTTAATGAAATCAGTTGGCTCTCAAAGCCGCTATTACTCCATAGCCAAAGCGAAATTAAAAGAATACCAACGCCATTACGATTATGCTGTGGAAAAATCTGTTGCACTCACACAACCGGTACCCGAACCCGAGCCTGAAGCCATAGTAGTAACGGTACCGCCTCTGCAAGAATCTATTGCGCGTCAACAAAAGATGCAGGTTCCTCCAGCAGTTAAAAAAATATTACAGCAGAATTTACAATCTCCCATTGGCACTGTGCCACAGCAATTACCTCCCCTTGAACCTCCACAACCACCGCCAAAGTCTCCTCAAGCGGTACCCATACCAATTGAAACCCAAGAAGTATATGCTGCTGCCGTACCGGTTCAACAACAAAGCCGTCAAGAGTTGACATTTCGCGCTCCAATCAAACGTCGAATTGGGGGTACGCCAATTATCAATGTAACTTTCAACGGCAGACAAACATTTGAGATGATTGTCGATACCGGCGCTAGCGGTACCGTAATTACCGAGCGCATGGCTAAATCACTTGGTGTTATTACTGTTGGCAAAGCAAAAGCAAATACCGCGAGCGCCCAATCTGTAGAATTTCCAATCGGTTATGTTGACTCTATGGAAGCCGGTGGTGTCAAAGTCAAGAAAGTCGCCGTGGCGATCGCCGGTTCGGAATTACAAAACGGATTGCTAGGACATGACTTTTTTGGCAACTACGATATCACCATTAAAAGCGATGTTGTAGAATTTCGTCCTCGTACTAATTCTCAAACACGTACAAAGGAAACTCGAAAGAGTATTCCCATCTATCCTAAGAAGCTTTTCAAGGAATAATTTCCTGTATTGGGCAAGTGGATCGGAAGAGAAGATAATATCAAAAATAAATAAACAATATATTTCATATTTTTATACAACAAATGGTGGGTGGCGCTGCTACCCATGATTTTGTATTGCGAGAGAAAAATAATAATTGTCGGAAAATAAGGGGTCTCAGCCCTTATATAAATCAAATCATTTAAGTGTACTATCTAAATACACACATAAATATAGCTAATTGCTTATTTGACTGGAAGCAGTTAGTAAAGAATTGCTGAAATTAAATATTGCCTTCCATATGGTAGCGGAAAAGATTAATTTAGTTTATTCCGTAATTTTTCTGATGTCTTAAACTAAATTTAACCTTTTCTTAGCTCGAACTTAAGCCATAAGATGTTAACTTAAATAGTAATTCACTTTTTGCTGCAACATTTGAACTTCCCCCGAGCTTTGGAGTATATAGAGTTCGGGGGATTATCTATTTCAGCGAGCAGCGAGCAGTAATCAGTAAGTAGTTATGAGTTGGAAGTAATTAAGGTCAAAGGTTAGATTCTCCTTGTCTTCCTATCTTCCCATAACCCTATGCCTTACTTTCCTCTAGGTACTGAATTAGCGTAATATGAAAGAAATACGGCGCTATGGATTCTTCTGCAAAAGTGTCTCTACAAAATATTCCTTCTTTCTTCAATGCAGCTAAATCTTATTTATCCGAAACAATTGCGCTAAGGGCTAACGAGATAGATGAATCACCACGAGCCTTGTGTGAAGCATTGCGAGGATTGGGAGATTTGAATTTATTGGCGTTGAAAGTTCTCCAGAAATGGGGAGGGAAGGAAGTCAGTGGATTAGATTATGGAAGTTTTCAGCAATTAGTAGCGAGATATTCGGGTGCTTTAGCTTTTCTACAAACACAACATCAAAGTGCTGCTGGAATTTTAGCTGCTGGTAATAATCCTCAGCTTCAACAAAAGTATCTTCCCCATATGGGTAGCGGAGAAATTCTGCTGGGTGTGGGTTTTTCTCATTTGCGTCGTCGAGGTGAACCGATAATTACAGCCTATAAGGTAGCGAGTGGCTATCGTATAAATGGTGTTGTACCTTGGATAACTGGATTCGGATTGTTTCAAGAATTTGTGATTGCTGCAACTTTGGATAATGGTGGTGCTGTTTTTGGTATTGCTCCTTTTCAAAACATCCAGCAAGCACAAAAAGGGGAAATAACGTTTACTTCTCCTGCCCAAATGGCAGCAATGAATTCTACGAATACAGTTTCTGCGACTTTAGATAATTGGTTTTTACCAGAAGAATTTGTAATTTCTATTAAACCACCGGGTTGGATACAAGAGAATGATAAAAAGAACCTTTTAAACGCTACTTTTCTCGCTTTTGGCTGTGCCGAAGCTGGTTTAGATGTAATTCAAGCAGAATTTAACAAAAAATCTTTATTTTTTATCGAGGATGCTTTCATCTCTCTGCAAGCAGAATTAAAACGCTGTCGCAGTGCAATTATTGAAGCACAGCAGCAACAGGTAGAATTTGAACGGAAACTGCAATTAAGAGCTTGGGCAATTGATTTAACATCAAGAATAGCTCATGCTGCGGTAACAGCTTCTAGCGGGGCTGCTAATTATAGCCTGAGCGCTGCACAGCGGGTTTATCGTGAAGCTTTGGTGTTTACCGTCACGGGGCAGAGTAGTGCAATTATGGAAGCGACTTTGGCTAGGTTAACCCGGAATGCCCCTGATTTAGAACAAGAAGAGACAATCTTACAAGATAAAAATCCAAATCTAATTTCATATTCTCGCGTTGTTCATTTGAGTCATGTGATTGATACAAATATTCCTCGCTGGGAAGGCGATCCCATTGTAGAATTTGAAACGGTAGCAGATTTGCAAGAGCAAGGTTATTATTTACGTCGGTTTTCAATGGGGGAGCATAGTGCGACTCATATAAATGCCCCAGTAAGTTTTCATGGTGATGGTATCGCAATAGATAGATATCCTGCCGATTCTTTAGTTTTGTCGGCGGTGCTTATAGATATTAGTTCGTCTGTTGCCATAAATCCCGATTATGCTTTAACTATTGATGATATAGATGCTTGGGAAAATCAGCACGGTAAAATTGCTGGTAAATCGGTTGTTTTATTGAAAACGGGTTGGCAAGAAAAATGGCATGATGAGAAAGCATTTTTTAATAAAGATGCTGGGGGATTGATGCATTTTCCAGGCTTCAACGTTGATGCAACACAGTTTTTAGTTAATAACAGAAACATTGCTGGTATTGGAATTGATACCCACGGTGTAGATGGGGGCAGTGATGTTAATTTTTCTATCAATCGTTTGGTTTTAGATAAACCACGCATTGTATTAGAAAATTTAACGAATTTGGAACAGTTACCAGCTAAGGGAATAACTATTATTATTGGTGCTTTGAGGCTACGAGGAGGTAGTGGCTCTCCTGCGAGCGTTTTAGCTTTGATATAATAGGTTGACTTAGTTGTTAATTATGTAGACAGGAATTTACATATAAGTTTAAAAAATCCTATACATGTGAATGGTTATTGCTGGTTAAAAGACTGTAAGCTTCATTAATCAAACGAATTTTGTCTTTAGCTTCAATTAATTTTTGGGGTTGATTAATAAATAAATCTGGATGCCATTTTTTGACTAATTGTTTGTAAGCTTGTTTGATTTGTTCTGGTGAGGCATCTGTTTTTAAACCGATAATTTTATAAGCATTAATTAATTCTTGTTTGTCAGATAGGGGTTGATTGGCTTTAGCTTGTTGACGATTTTTAAAATTGTCTTTGAATCCAGATGAATGCATTTCTGATTTCATCTGCGCTATTTCTTCATCAATTTCCCAATCAATAAACTTTTTCTCTACATCTTCTTTTTTGGAAATTTCTTTTTTAGGAGGAGGAGATGTTTTAAAAGTTCCCACATCTTCTTTTACTCCTTTACCGGAATAGCTGTATACAGATTTAGATTGATTTGTATTTACTTTTGTTTCTTTATATTCTGATTTACAAGGTTTTTCATCTAGCTCAATTTGAAATTCAGATGAAATCGTAATTCCTAATGCTTGCTCTAATTGTTGATTTAAACTTTTTAAAGTATTGCAGTATTGATTTAATGTTTTGCGCGTTTCAGCTATCTCTAAACAATCTTGATTTGTAGGAATAAATTTAATTACTTTTTTGGCTTCTTGCTCGTATTCTTCTAAAAGAGACAATCCTTGTCTGCTTAATTTGAGTAAATATTCATCAACAGCATCTATACAAATTTGTGCTAATTGTTGATGATAATCTTCAGGGGTATTTTCGCTGCTTTCCTGTAAGCCTTGATCGAGTAAATAAGCGATACCACCACCTACAGCAGCACCAACAGGACCACCTAATAACCAGCCAAGCCCACCAGCCATAGCATAGGCTCCAGTGTCGCTAGTATTATGAGAATTGTTTGGCGGAGGTGTTAATTCTATTTGTGGATGAGGGGGAAATTGGATTGATAAATCTTCTGGTTTGGCTTGCCCGAAGAAATCAAAAGCTTGTTCTAGCCATTTATTTAAGTCTGTTTTTAATTTCTGAAAATCTTGCTTTAAATTATTAGTTTCCCACGTTTGAAAATTATTGTTGGCTAATTCTGTTGCAGATTGTTTTTGATATTTTTCGCGTAAAGAGTTGATATTTAACCAATTACGTAGTTCCGATAAGCTTTGAGCAAAACCTTGTTTAATTAATGTTTCGGCTTTGATTTTTATTTCATTTTTAGCTTGGTTTTTATCGTCAAATTCTTTAACCTGATTTTTTAAAGGGATAATTTTGGTTTTTAAACTTTGTTGAATTTGAGATGCTATAGACTCAATCCTTGGTAAAGAAATACTATTATCATCTTTTTTTAAAGTTGCCGAGATATTTTGTAAAGCAGCTTCAAAAGCAACTAAACCGCTGGTATTCGCAGCTGAAACATCACCTTTTAATCTTGCTCGTAAAGCAGGTAGCGCATCAACTCGATATAAGTTACTGAATCCCGGAGGTAACTGAGAGCGAAAACTTTCAGCAACGAATCGTAAGCGACTTTGAACTTGTTTTTGTTCTTCTGGCTCTAATAAATTGAGGAAATTAGCTACAAAAATAACTGTTTTAATTCCTCTATCTAACAACCAATCTCGTAAATTTTCTCGTTCTTCCAATGTCATTAATTTACGAGCGTCGAGCAATTGTACTACTAAATCGGCGCTTAGTAATTGCTCTTTGACCAAATTATTTTGTTCTTCCCTATCATTTGTTCCCGGTAAATCGAGAAATTCAACACCAGTCTTTAAAAATGGGTGGGGAGAAAAAACTTCTACAGATGCGACATCATTCCGCATCCTTCTATCATCATCAAGGATTGCAAATTCTTTTAAAATGTCGGTACCGCTACGATGGATTTGTTTGCCGTCGATACATTTAATTAGAGTTGCTAATTCGTCGCCATATTTAACAGTAATAGCAGCACCAGTAGTAGGAATTAAATCGATGGGTAAAGTTTTATTTCCTAATAAAGCATTGAGTAAAGTTGATTTACCGTGATTGAAAGGACCAAAAACTGCAATTCGGAAGTTAGGATTTATAAGATGATGGGAAATTGCTTCAATATCTCGGTAGAGTTGAGATGTTGATTCTATATTCAGTAACTTCGCTGTAGATTTGAGAGTCTCTAAAAGTTGGTAAATTTGATTTTGCGGCATAATTATTTATTTAAATAAAAATGATTATTGATGTAGAGACGTAGCAGTGCTACGTCTCCGGGATCTATGGTTGTAAAAAGTATCGTTATTCCGGTAAATGTAGATATAGTATCGTTATTCCGGTAAATGTGGAGACGTAATGTATTACGTCTCTACAAATCAATTCGTGGGTAAAATAAATTAACCGTAATAAGCCAATAAATTACTGTAAGCGGACTCAATATTCTGCAACTGTGCAAAAATATCTGTTTCTAAAACTTCAAATCGCTTTAATTCTTCATCTCGGTTAATTTCACGGCTTTCTTTTTGCTTCAATAAATTATCTAATTCCGATTTACGAGCGGTAATATCATCTTTAATTCTCTGAATTACTTCTTGTTCGTAAGCATCAAAACATTCTTTGACTGCATTATATACATTTTTGGATTGTTCTTCGGCTACTTGCGGCAGATATTTAACTAACTCTTTCTTCGCTGTTTTAACTAACTCCTTTCTGGCTCCATCAGCTTGTACAACTCCTATACCCAAACCCAATAAAGCGAAACCAATGGGACCTAGAAAAATGCCAGTTACAGCGGTAATTATGCCACCGACACCAATAACGGTAAAGTAATTTAATAAAATGTTTTTCCAGTCAAAACCCGCACCAGCCATTGCAAAACCGGCTAAATTTCCTCTAGATAAAGATAACAATCCCATAGCCCATTTTGCCCAAGTAGGAGAATTATCTTCTTCGGCAGCATTATTAGAATTGATTTTAACTTTTTCCCCAGTTAACTTTTGAGTGATGCTATCGGTAACTTGGGTATAAGAAGCACCATATTTTGCAGCACTTTGAGAAAGTTCTTTAAAAGCTGCGGTAATATCTTCCTCTGCGGTTAAACTCCAAGCAGATAGTTTATCGGTAATATATTGTTCAAAGGCTTTTTGTAATGCAAGATTAAAAGCTTCCCGTTTACCGCTATTAAGAAAATCGAATAAATTTAATTCTGGCTGATAGCGTAGAAAATCAGTTTCAAAAGTATTGCCTAAATTTAAAACGTAGCTACGGAAAGAATCAGAAACACTTCTAGCTTGATTATCCCGAGTATTTCTAATTTCCTGTTGAAAATCATCACCAATATTCTTCAGTTTTTGAAATTCTGGCTCTACAGAATCAATTTTTTCACGAAGTTGATTGACATCTTGTTCCAACAAAGGAATCCGTCTTTCAATTGCTTCTTTTGTATGATGACAAGCAAGTTTAGCTAAAGTTCTCACCTGACGTAATTCTGCAACCGCTCTTTCTCTGGTTAAAAATGTGTTTAGTGCTTGCATAAACTCGGTAAAACCGGTTCCTTGTAAAGAAGCTGCGGGATTTTTTAACCTTTTGCGTAAAGCTTGAATTGATGAAATTGCAAATACTCTTTCGTCGTAAATATCTTGTCCGTCAACAACGCAATATTCAGCCAAATTTGCTTTAAAGACTTTGTGCAATCTTTCCTCAGCTTCTTGCAATTCTTCCTCATCATCAGGATCGATTAAAGCTTCCTTTACCTGATCCCAAGCATTAATTAAAAAGAAAACTGATAATCCTCTACCTTTAATATAGTTTTCGAGATAACGGCGCTCTCCTAAAGTACAAGGTTGAGAAGCCCGCATGACAAATAAAATTGCATGACAGTTATTAACGTAGCCCAAAGATAGTTCGTTTCTTGCTTCTGTATCGTTTAAACCAGGGCTATCAATAATTTCAATCCCTTTTTCTAATAAGGGTAAAGGATATTCAACTACTGCATGACTGACATCGGGAAAAGCCGGTTTTTTCTCTTCTTCTAATCTTTTAGCTTCCGCTGGATCGATAGTATACTTATGTTTAAAAGAATCAAAATCTAGCCTTTGAGGATTTTTGTCATTGTTAAAATGTACCGTTACCGTTTTTTCTGCTCCGTAGCGTAAAACAGTTAAAACAGCAGTACAGGGATTAACATCGCTCGGTAACAATCTTTCACCAATTAAAGCATTAAGAAAAGTACTTTTTCCCCGCTTCATATCGCCTAATACTAATAAACGAAATACACCTTCGCGGAGATTTTTGCTAGCAACCTTGATATCTTCAATATCTCTTTCTAAACTTAATTTACCAGAACTACTTTCGGAAGATGTTTCTGCTGTTTCAATGGTATCAACGATTTTATCCAAAGAAACAGATACTTCAGCACGAACTTGAACGACTTTTTCTAAATCGTCCATAAAATTGTTATTTTCAGTTTGTAAATTCATTATTCTGATTTATTAATTGAAATATTTACTCGCCAATTATGGCAATTCAAAAAGCGAATTGAATTTTATTTATATTCGTTGCGAATAAAGACAGATTGTAGTAAGTTAGTTTCAATTTGTATCATCATCAGCACTCCAAAATCAATTATTATAAATCATGCCATTTTATTAAAATAAATTAAATTTACAAATTATTACCTCAGTGTAATTACTGCTTCCACTTATTATTTGTTGAACAATGAATTATAAATTTAGACTTGCATTTTATAAATCTTGTATCTTAAAGAATAAATGCGATGTCTTATTAAAGGAATACTTTCCGATCAAATATTAATCAAAAAACTTTAAGGTAGGATGTGTTTATATTCTGTCATAAGTAGTATTGATTTAATTAAGGAGACATTTTGATGAAGTGGCGCGTAATTCTTGAACCAGATCCAGAAACAGGAGAATGGGCTATTTGGTGTCCTGAGTTACCTGGTTGCGTGTCAGCAGGAGAAACCCAAGAAGAAGCTTTAGAAAATATTCGCGAAGCTATAGAACTTTATCTCGAACCAGATACAATTCAACTCGCACCTGGAGCAATTACCACAGAGGTAACTTTAGGATGAGTCGCACTCGACGGATGAATGCAGATGAAGTTGAAAAAATTTTGCAGCAATATGGTTTTGAACTAGTTTCTCAAAAGGTAGTCATCGTAAATGGCGAAATATTGAAAGACAACTAATGGTTATTGTTCCTTATCATAAAGGCAAGGATTTACCTATTGGAACTTTACGCAATATTATGCTTGGTGCGGATATTCCAGAATCGGAATGGAAAGTTTAAGCCCAAATCTAAATCAAAACCGATAATTATCTACAAAAAACTTTATATTAAGCACCGTCATAAGCCAAAATTCTTATAGTGAAGAAAATTGGTAATAGAACATGGATATTAAAAATGGCTTTGTCGGTACTGTGGGAAACACTCCTTTGATTCGCTTGAATAGTTTTAGTGAAGAAACGGGATGCGAAATCTTAGGGAAAGCAGAATTTCTCAATCCTGGTGGCTCCGTAAAAGATAGAGCAGCACTATATATTATTGAAGATGCAGAAGCCAAAGGTTTACTCAAACCGGGCGGTACGGTTGTTGAAGGAACCGCAGGAAATACGGGTATTGGTTTAGCACATATCTGCAATGCTAAAGGTTACAAATGTTTAATTATTATCCCCGAAACTCAGTCTCAGGAAAAAATGGACGCGCTCAGAGCATTAGGTGCGGAAGTTCGTCCAGTTCCGGCGGTTCCTTATAAAGACCCCAATAATTATGTAAAATTGTCTGGTAGAGTCGCTTCCGAAATGGAAAACGCAATTTGGGCGAATCAATTTGATAATTTGGCAAACCGTCAAGCACATTACGAAACCACTGGCCCGGAAATTTGGAAGCAAACAGATGGTAAAGTAGACGGGTGGGTAGCTGCAACCGGCACTGGTGGAACCTTTGCAGGTGCTTCAATGTTTCTCAAAGAAAAAAATTCTAATATTAAATGTGTTGTTGCAGATCCAATGGGCAGCGGACTTTACAGCTATATAAAAACTGGTGAAATCAAAATGTCCGGTAGTTCCATAACTGAAGGGATTGGCAACAGTAGAATTACAGCCAATATGGAAAACGTACCCATTGATGATGCTATTCAAATTGATGACAAAGAAGCATTACGAGTAGTTTATCAACTGTTGCGAAAAGAAGGTTTATTAATGGGTGGTTCGACAGGCATCAATGTTGGAGCAGCGATCGCACTTGCTAAACAAATGGGTCCGGGACATACAATTGCCACTATATTATGTGATAGCGGCTCTCGTTATCAATCGCGAATATTCAACCCCGAATGGTTAAAATCAAAAGGGTTAGAAGTTAGTTAGGAATTCAAAGTTAGGAGTTAGGAATTCAAAGTTAGGAGTTAGGAATTAGAAATATAATATTTTATACTTGTTGCTTATTGATGATAAATACCAATTACCCATTACCAATTACCAAAAAACATGAAATGCGTCCGAGTTTGCCAAAATCGTACCTGCAAAAAACAAGGTGCTGTAGAAGTATTAGCAGCTTTTGAAGAGAATCCTGTTTCCGAAGTGACGGTAATAAGCAGCAGTTGTCTGGGACAATGTGGTAATGGCCCGATGGTACTAGTATTGCCAGAAATGGTTTGGTATAGTAGCGTTCGCCCATCGGAAGTTCTTCATGTGATCGAACAACATTTTCTGGGTGGTAAAAGAGTCGAAAAAATGCTTTATCACCGATTTCATCAGCGGGTTAAAAATTAATTACTGGCTTATAAAAGTCTATATATAGAAATGAATATCCAGCAGCTACGTAAATCTTTGAAAATAAAATGGGTGAAGTATTACCATCAAAATCGTCCCTGGCTAGAAAAAATGCGAATTTGGGGAACTTATGACGGCTACCGTCGCCCTTCTAGCGGTTTTATTTTAGCTACTTTATCGGTTTTAGAACCAAAACTTGACGAATTTTTTCCTTTTATTCTGGAATTAAATAATAATCCCGACGAAATTATTGCTGCATTAGGTCTTAATTTTAATCCCGAAGAATCAAATTTAATAGAAGATTATAAGTCTGTAAATCAAAATCAAGTAGCTAGTAATAGCGTGCAAGCAGAATTTGTTGATAAATTTAGAGCAGATAGCAGCAAAGACACAGAAATTAAACAACCCACTGCATCCAATTCAACAGCTATTACCAAAATAGAAAGTTTTCCTTTTCCCCAGGCAGTTCAATCAACATTTGAATCAGAATCAATAGAAAAAGAATTTCAAGCATTTTCGGAATTACTTCAAGAAAATACACCTCAAGAATTTACTGAATCAAGCATGGTTGCCAAATTAGAAAGTGAAGAAGAAGTATTGTCTTTACTTTCCATGTGTAATGAAGCAGAAGAACAAGAAGTAATCAAAGAATCAAAAGAACAAGAAACAGAAGAAATTAAAGCCGCTTCTAAGAAAAAAGTCTCAAACCTCGCTTCTTGGATAGACGAATTTTGTCAAGGTGCTGGTTGGGATCGGGAGGAAGCTATTTTTATTCCGTTTTAAGTAGTTGGGCATTGGGCATTGGGCATTGGGCATGGGGTATTGGTAGTTGGTAATTGGTAATTCTTAAATCACTACTTGCTACTTGCTACTTGCTACTTATACTACTAACTGATAACTGTTCACTGTTCACTGTTTGGGTATTCATGGGTAACAAATGGAATTGACACTACTTCTCCTTGTGTTTCTCCCAATTTTATTTTTAAACCGACTCCGCCAGCTTTTGTACGAATGTAGCCTAACCCAAAATAATTATCGCCGTCTTGGGTGCAGCTAGTCAGTTTTCCGACTTTTTCATCATTTGCTGTAATTACTGTTCCCGGTTCAACAAAACTATTTAGACTAATTCCCCATAAATTCTGTTTTACACCTTTATAAGTGTTTAATCTCGCAATAGTTTCTTGTCCGATATAACAACCTTTATCAAAAGAAACTGTCTGCCATAAACCTACTTCTAAAGGATTATAATCATCGGTTAATTCGCTTTCTGGTTTTGGTCTTCCCTGCAATATTCGTAACGTTTCCCAATCATTATCCTTTATTTCTACCGCACCAGATCCGATGATTTGAGACCAAATTTTTTCCTTATGATTCGCATTCAAAATCAAAGTATATCCTGGAGTTGCTAAACCGCTACCAACAGCAATAATATTTCCTGTTTCCTCGTTTAAATTGGGAATTTGAATATGAGAACCATATGGTTTACCAATTATTTCAGAAGCACCTAATTTTTCAATAATAGCGTTGCTTTGGGAACCTAAAAGACTAAAAGTTACGGTTTCATCGGTTAAATCGGTTAACTGTACCTTATCCGCAAAAAATATATATTTATCCAACCATTGCATCAAATACTCGCGACGATTGGGAGAAACCAGTAGCAATACAGCATCATCTGTAACATAAGCACTTGCTAAATCAATAGTGCGAGCAGTAGAAGTTACAAAAACCGTATCGCATCCCTGCCCTGGTTTAAGACTTTCAAAATCATTCGTGCTTTGATTGTGCAAAAAACGCAGGCGATCGCCATCTGAAACCTTGATACGTCCCCAATGGCTGCGATTGTAAACGGCAACTCCCGTTTCTAATAGTTGAATAGCTGATTCAGACATAATAATTTTGGATTTTAGATTTTGGATTGGGCACCGGGCATTGGGCATGGGGCATGGGTAATTGGCAATTGGATTTCTTTCCCACTGCGCCACTACCTCCTCTTCCTTCTCAAAAATAAAAAAGAGCGAACCGTATAACGATTCACCCTTCTTTAAAATTCTATTTTACGCTCTTGAAAGCAAAACGTGATTAAATATCAGTTCTTGTATCCTTAATTTCGACTCTTGGAGCTTGTGTTTTATACAAGTCAGCTTCACGATTGTTCATGTCTAAATCTGTTTTAACCATAACTTCCTCTTTTTCTACAGAAGGAGAGTTATTATCTTGAGCTGCATTCTTCACAGATTTTGCTGCATCGTTTACGGAAGACTTGACATTGTCACCGGCTTTCTTGGCAGAATCAGCAGCATCTTTAGCGGAAGACTTTAATTCTTCACCTGCTTTCTTAGCAGAATCAGCAGCACCTTTAGCGGAAGATTTTAGTTCTTCACCTGCTTTCTTCGCAGATAATCTAGCATCATCAACCGCACCTTTTACGGAGCCTGCTGCATCTTTTACTGCTGGTTTAACATCTTCTTTTACTTCATTAACCGCACTTTTAACCGAGCCAGCAGCATCTTTTACGGATGGCTTGACTTCTTCTACAGCTTCTTGAACCGAACCCGCTACACTTCTCATCGCAGGTTTCGCTTCTTCTGCTGCACCTTTCAAGGAATTCGCAGCGCTCTTGATAGCAGGTTTGGTTTCTTCTACAGTGTTTTGTACTGAGTTAGAAATGTTTCTAACAGCAGGTCTTGCTTCTTCCGATACACCTTTAACTGCATCAACAACAGCAGGCTTAGACTCTTGAACTGTTTGCTTAACGGATTCTGCGGTATCAACAACAGCAGGCTTTGCTTGCTGTACTGTATCTTTAACTTCCTCTACCACACCTTTAACAGCAGGCTTAACTTCCTCGGCTGTATCTTCTACAGCGTGACTGACAGTATTGATAGCACTGTTCGCATTTTCAGCAACAGTCTCAGCAGCACCAACAACGCCTTCTACAGTCTTATCAACAGCTTCAGATGTACCTTTACCAGCCATAGCACCGGCTGCTGCACCAGCTACGGCACCTAAAATTCCTTTCTTAGAACCTAATAACCCACCAATTGCGGCTCCAGCAATCGCCGCACCAACACCAGAGCCAGAATTAGATTCTGAATTTTCTTGTTCTTGATTTTCTTGATTTAAATTTTTATTTTCTTCTTTATTTTCTAAAGGTTGGTTATTCTCATTCATAATTATTTCCTCAGTATTTATTAATAAAACTGCGATGTAAAAAGATTGCAGCTTGACGAACAGTACTAAGTTAACAATTACAAATTCCGAATCACACCAACTTTGGGGAGACATTCTTAAAATGTTTTTCTGCCAAAGGTTGGAGACTGAATTTAATTTTTCACTCTAAAGAAACATTTTATATGTACTATTTTGATTAGTTAAGGATTATTTTTTTAGCTTTTTGCGGTGGTGAAGAAAGTTTTTGATGAATTTCTATAAAAGTTTGATTTTGAGGTTCGATAGCAAGCGCTCGCTGACAATAATTTATTGCTTCTTGACGTTCCCCAAGCTTTAAAAGTGCTAAAGTTAATTTCTTAATTACAATTTTTAAACCACGAATATTTGCTCGCTTTTCGTCAATTTCAAAGCCTTTACTAAGTTCTGTGGCTGCCTCTGCAAATTTCTGACGTGTAATTAAAGCTTGTCCCATTGCCGTATAGACTTTAGCTAAATGCTCCTCATCTTCGAGTTTCTTGCCAATTTTAATACTCTGCTTAAAAGCTGCGATCGCCCATTCAAATTTCTTGTCGTCTCTTTGTTTTTGCAATACTTGAGCTAAACTATTAAGAACTATTGCTTGTCCTCTTTCATCTTTTATTTTTTCAGATAAATCGAAGCTGCGTCGAATAATCTTCTCAGCTTCTTTCCATCTTTGTTGTCGCTTAAATAGTACTCCTAAGCTATTTAAAACCATTGCGAGACTGCGTTTTTCATCTAAATCTTCAAATATAGATTGACTGCGAAGGAGAATATTTTCTGCTTCATTTAAGCGATTCGGTTGATTTATAAATGAAAGTGCTTGTTGGTGAAGCGCTTCACCAATTTCTTTTTTCACAAATGCTTTCTGAGCAGCTTTATCTAATTGCTCGTAAATATCAAAACTTTGTTCTAAGATATTTATTGCTTCTTGAAAATGTTTTTGCTCTTGTAGAACAAAAGCTAAATCTTTAAGCCCAATTGCAACTGAATTCTTATCATCAATAGATTGAGCAACTTCTATTTGACTTCGGAAAGCATTAGCAGCTTCTTCAAGTTTTCCTTGATGTTGTAATATACCAGCCAAGCCGTTAAGGGCTATTGCTTGTTGTCGTTTATCATCAATAGATTGAGAAATTTCTATTTGAGATTGAAAAGTATTAGCGGCTTCTTCTAGCTTTCCTTGCTGCTGCAATACACCAGCTAAACCATTAAGCCCAAATGTAAGTGAACGTTTATCATTATTAGATTGAGAAATTTCTATTTGAGATTGAAAAGTATTAGCGGCTTCTTCTAGCTTTCCTTGCTGCTGCAATACACCAGCTAAACCGTTAAGCCCAAATGTAAGTGAACGTTTATCATCAATAGATTGAGAAATTTCTATTTGAGATTGAAAAGTATTAGCGGCTTCTTCTAGCTTTCCTTGCTGCTGCAATACACCAGCTAAACCGTTAAGCGCTATTATAATCGAACGTGTATCATTAATAGTTTGAGCAATTTTCAGTTGACGTTGGAAAGTACTAACAGCTTTATCAAGCTTTCCTTGCTGCTGTAATATACCAGCTAAACCTTTAAGCGCTATCGTTTGCTGTCGTTTGTCATCAACAGATTGAGCAATTTTCAGTTGACGTTGGAAAGTACTAGCAGCTTTATCAAGCTTTCCTTGCTGTTGTAATACACAAGCTAAAGTATTCAGCACTATTGTTAAACCTTCTGAGTCATTCAGTTGAACCTCAGTTTTTAAAGCTTGTTCAAGATAATTTACTGCTTCGTGCAATCTATTTTGTCGCCGTAGTATAACTCCAAATGTGTTTAGCCACTTTGCTTCACAAAGCTGACGGGTTTCTATTGCTTCGATTTTATTTAGTAATTTTTGGATAGGGACAAGCACGGCTTCAGCATTTTTATGTTCGCCCTGCAAGGATAAATACTTAGCTTGCTGAATTCGGAATTTAATTACAGAATCCCAAAGTTCGCTTGATTCTGCTATAAGTTGAAATAACGACATGAATTCAACAGCTTGTTGCCAATAGCCATTTCTTTCAAAAAATGACTGAATATATTTGGCGAATTCGTAATCAGCTATTTGTTGTTGCTGTAACCACTTTGCAGCTAACATAATATCTTCTAATTCTTCTGCAATCAAAGATGCAGTAGAACTATCTATTTCAATTGATTTGAATTCAACAAAAAATTGAGCATGACTTGCTGCTGCATCATCCTTCAAACCACGCTCAATTGCTAATTCTTGAGCAAACAAACGAATAAGCGGATGAAAAACAAAGCGATTTTCTCCGACTTCAGAATAGTTAAGTAGCGAAAGTTGATGAAAACGGTCTAAATAATCTTGTGCTGTATACTCGTCATCAAAATTCCCAACTATTGCAGCTGTACGTCTGGAAAAACCTGATTCAGCACAAACGCTTAAACAAGCAAAAAAGTCAATTTCATCTTTTTCGAGTAGTTTCAAACTCAAGCTTAATGAAGCTTTAACGTTTAATTCCTTGTCTCCTCTAATTTTCAGCCTTTTGAGTCGATTTTTTTCTTGTTTCAATGAAGCAGCATAGTCTGCAAGTGTTCGCGGTTTCCCTCGCAAAGTTGCACCCGCTATTTGTAGCGCTAAGGGCAAGCTGCCAATTAAACGAATTATTTTATTAGCTGCTTCTATTTCATCATCAACTCGTTTTTCCCCTAAAATCTTTTTTAGTAGCTGTAGCGAATCTTTTTCAGGTAAGGGACGAACGTCAATAGTGGCTTTAATGGGAATATCGAGTAATGCTGGTAGTTGGCGATCGCGTGTTGTAATGATAATCGCGCATCGGTTTCCACCAACACATAAATCTAGGATGGTAGGATTATCTGCATTGTCAAAAATCAACAGCATTCGTCGATGAGCAAACATTTCTTGCATGATGGTTGCTGCATCTCGCTCATCTTCTGGATCAATTTCTTCCTTGCAGCATCTGGCAAAATCCCGAACTATGGTATCCGCATTTTTTCCGTCAACTCGTAAGCCTATAACCCCATCGGGAAATTTATATTTATATTTAGTTGCAAAGTGACAGGCAAGTGCTGATTTACCAATTCCTCCGGCACCAGCTAAACTAACAATGCTACAAACTTTATTTCCCTGACGGTTAATAAGTTGTTTTTCAAGTTTTTGCAGTTCATTATCTCTTCCAGTAAAAGTTGAGATATCTTTCTGCGGTAATATAAAGCGTGTTGTACGATCTTGATTAGATGCAGATGAGTTTTTTTGCTTTTGATTGGCGATTTCTGCTTCTAATCTTTTAATTTCTTTATCGCATTCTTGAATTTCTTTTATAAGAGCAAATTTCTGTTTGAAATCTGTTATTTTTGGTTTTTCTTTCTCAAAAAAGCCGCGTTGTTCTCGTAAGTAATTGAGCGCTTTCTCTAAATCACTTTCCTCTCGGCTCATACTCTATCCCTAAGACGAGATTTAATCCACTGCCATAGGTTAGTAAAGGTAGCTTCCGTATCCATTTCCATTTCATAAGATGCAAGCATTGGAATAATTGGAAATGCTACTTTTAACTTCGCTGCTGCTGTTTTTCCTGGCTCATCTAATTTTTCTCGAATTTCTCTCAAAAGCTGAATCATTTCGTTTGAATAAGTTTCAGCAGGAAGAACTTCGATGTGTTCTACTACTTGTACAATTTCCGCAAGAGTATTCTCAGCTTCATTTTCTGGAATTGTAGATACTTCTGATAATTGAGAAAGTATTTGCCCGTATTCAGCTTCATGCTTACGAATATCCGGGATTATTTCTGTCTTTATTTCCTGTTGGAGTTCCAATTTTGCCTTAAAATATGATGTTCTCTTAATTTCTTTCTGAAACTCGCTGAGCTTTTCGTATTCAATCTCTAATATTTCTTCTAAACTTTTTAATCTTTGACGATTGATTCTATCAGAAACCATTAGCAGCTATTTTTTAAATTTAGTATTTACACGTAGTATTATTTCCGAGTATAACTAAAGTATCCGGTTATATTGGTATACATCTACGTAAAAACTAAACTTATTTATACAATTATACTTAGTTGATACAACATTTCGCGATCCAATTCCCCATCCCCAATCCCCAATTCCCTAATGCGGTAACTTAGCAAACATCTCTTCAACTACCCGTTTTGCTTTTTTATCTAACAAATTCCATTCCACATCACCAGTTTCATCTAGTAGACTAGTATCAATATCAACTACATCATTACTGAGGGTGTATTCAACAAAACATACCTGATAACATAACTCCCACAAATCAACATTTACTTGTTGGTCTTGACGCTCCAAGCATAGATGATATCCTGGATGGGGCGTTGGCAATTTAGCCAATGTTTCTCTTATTTCCACGGCTTGTTCTGGTGTTGCAGTTTCGAGTTCTTGCACCATTTGAGTGACTATCGCTTTAGTTTCCTCACTCGTGCCAGCAGCCCAAGTCAAAACGTCATGATAAGTACCTTTCCAGGAAGAATTATCAAGTATCTTGCGGACGTTGTCGATAACGCGAATGAATGTTGGCTGCATAAGTAGTTCTGCCTGCTGCCATGCTACTGAGTTTGTTATTTTTGGTGGCATCTTCGGTAAACAAAATTGTTGAAATCGATATTAACAATGTGTAGATGAGAAAATACTGGGATTAAAACGAGAATCTTTTTTTATAAGATAACGGATATGGTCGCAGTATTGATGGAAATATTTAGTACGTCCCACGTTTGCTGGGTGTTAACACTGGGGAGTGAATATGATAGGCAAACTACTAGACTATCGTTATAAAGTTATCAAAGTTCTCGCTACGGGTGGGTTTGGTGAAAATTATATCGCTGAGGATACCAAAAGACCTGGTAATCCGATTTGTGTTGTTAAGCATCTTAAACCTACTAGCACTGAGTCAAAAGTCTTTGATACTGCGAAACGCTTATTTCAAAGTGAAGCCGAAACTTTAGAAAAACTGGGTAATCACGACCAAATACCCAGATTATTAGCTTATTTTGACGAAAATCACGAATTTTTTTTAGTACAAGAATTTATAGAAGGACATCCTCTAACTGAGGAATTGGAAACTGGACAACGCTGGAATGAAAATCAAGTCATTCAGATGTTGGTTTCCGTTCTCTCGGTTTTAGAATTTGTTCACAGTCAAGGTGTAATTCATCGCGATATTAAACCCGATAATATTATTCGCCGTTACAGTGACGGTAAATTAGTTTTAGTTGATTTTGGTGCTGTCAAGCAACTACGAACTTCTTATGGTTTGGGTTCGCTTCAAGGCGTACCAAATCCTTCTGCGACAGTAGCTATTGGTACTCCTGGCTACATGCCTACAGAACAAGGTCAAGGTAGACCCCGACACAATAGCGATATTTATTCTTTGGGGATTATTGCAATTCAGGCTCTTACGGGAATTGCACCAATGGATTTACCAGAAGACCCGCAAACGGGAGAATTACTCTGGGAAAATTTAGTACCCGTGAGTCGAGAATTGATAGAAGTTTTGAATATGATGGTGCGCTACCACTTTAAAGAGCGCTACCAAAATGCAACTGAGGCATTAGAGGCATTAAGTTCATTTTCTCATAATTTAGTACCGCAGCAGTATCCTCAACTGCGTCCTCAATCAAATCCTTCGGCTCAACATTCTCGGGTAATGACTATTGCTGTTGCACCTTCTCATCCCCGCCAGCCAACCCAAACGTTTTCCGAGCATCAGATTCCTCGCGGCTCTAGTGGCCCAGATTTTTTACAAATATTAATTATATTAGGATTAGTTGGCGGTACTGCTTTTGCAACTTCTGCCATCGTTGAAAATGTAAACAATTTTGGAAATAGTTTTACTGGTGCTGCCGCTCAAGCTAACTGTACGGCTACAGTTGCAGCAAACTCTAATGTTCGCTCGGAACCTAGTACTTATACTAAAAATAATATTATTCAAAGAGTGTCTAAAGATACTAAGTTTTTGGTTACTGGTAAAAGAACGAAAAAAGGTTGGGTAGAAGTCAAAGTTAATCCTGGAGAATCAGCTTGGGCGCATTCCAATGTAATTAAAAATGGAGAAGAATGGATTACTTGTTTGCGGGACCAAAGCATTGCGGTTAAAACAGTTGACGGTAGTGGATTGATTGCAACTCCGGTACCCAAACCCGAGCCGATTCTTAAAAACGAAGAGGAAAGCAAGTCAATTGAGAACGCAAGGGAAGATGATGCAGCGGTAGAAAAAGCCAAAGAAAAATACGAATCTGGAGACTTAGAAGGTGCGATCGCTATTTTAGAAACTCTGGCTCCTAACAATAAAAATGTCAAAGAAGCCCGAGAAATGATAACTCAATGGCAAAAAGACTGGGACAAAGCCGAAGGTTTCTTTAATGATGTGAATACGGCTATTTCTCAGGGAAAATGGGAAAAAGTCCAAGAATATCAAAAAAATCCCGATAAGCTACCAGATACTAATTATTGGCGAAAAAAGGTTGAACCCTTATTTCAGCAAGCCGCTGAAAATACCAAAAACAGTTTATCCCAAATCAAACCAGCCGAAGCCGAAGAAGTAGAAAAAGGAAATAGGGAGTAGGGAATTGGGCATCGGGCATTGGGCATTGGTAATGGGTAATTGGTAATGGGTAATAATTATTTATTCTCCTCCATCTCCCCATCTCCCCATCTTCTTGTCTCCCTATCTCCTTGTCTCCCATTCTCCCTACTTAATTAGTAGGAGGAGGAGGTAAAATATTTTCCTGTTGGGGATTATTGTTTTCTGGATTACTGTTTTCGGGATTATTCTGTGCTGGACTACTATCTACCGGAGTCGGGTTACTTCGTTGCAAATTAGCATCGTAAAAGTAAACGCGACTGCAATATTGAGTTGAACTAGAACAAGTTGCTTCAATTGCGACGTTACTAACATTGTTCACATCAACAGATACATTTGCGACTTGTGTCGGCCCTACAGTCACAGTTTCAGTTGGTTTGCCATCTAAGTACAATTGAACCCGAACGCTAGGACTATTTACGTTATTGTCGCGCATTCCAAAGCCTAAATCTAAGCTTTGAAATACGTTTTGAGGTCGATCTTCTGGTTTGATTTTGCAAGTTAAAGCTGCCGAACGATAACCAGGGCCTAAATAAAATTTACTACTGTAAACCGCTTTACCAATAGAAATATCAAGTTTTTGCCGACGAGCGCTACCGATGCCGCTTTTAACACATTTTGCTTTTAACAAAGAAGTTGGACGCAATTTGGTTTGCTTTTGGGCAGTTACTTCACCCGAAGGAAAAAGAGCAGGCAATATGACTGCAATTGGTAGAAGAACCGAGCTAATTAATTTCTTTTTTTGCATTAACATTCAAAAATTAATTTCAATCTAGGTCAAAGTCAAGACAATAATACCTAATCGTTCGGATTTTTTTTGTATTAAAAAATTGGAGATTGGGCATGGAGAATTGGGCATGGGGAATTGGACATAGGTAACCAGTTAATTCACCCTCGCTGTGCGACAGTATACCAAATCAAAGTTGTTTGTAGCTGTTATTATCTTTCCGTTCTCAGCCTCCTCTCCCCATCTCTATAAAAAAAGGGGCACGGAAACCCGTACCCCAAAATGTTGTTAAGGAAGACTTATTTTTGAATGAAATTAATTAACTCTGACGCGGAAGCGAACAAATCCGAATTGTCCGCCTGCCGGTAAGGTACCGAGGTTGGTAAGTACCGCACCATTTGCGGGGGTACCGTTAAGACAAATATTTTGGAATTCTGCCGGTACTGGAGATAAAGGCGTTAGGAAGTTACCATTATCTGCACCATTACCACCGCCATTTACGGTAATACTACCGTTTACAAAAGCTGTGCCGTTAGGAACTACGTCACAAACCCTGACGTTTTGCAGGGCTTCCCCACCTTCGCTTAAGAAGTAAATCGTGTATTCTATTTCATCACCACTTTGTACTGGTGTTTCTAAGCGAGTAATACCTACAGGTGAAGATTGTGGAGAAGAGTTGAGAACATTATCATTTTCATCGTTAGCATCATCTTCAAACTGGTTAAAGTTAACACCGCTGATGGGTTGATTTCCTCTCAATACGTTGGTAATCCGTTTAACTAAACGTAAATTTGTTGGCCCGGATGCTCCCAAAAGACCGGGACGGAAACCAAAGTCTATCTCGTTTCTATTTGGAGTTGCTTCGGTTAACTGAGCCGATAATGTGGTTTCGGTGGTTGGACTAAAGTCATTAGGTCTGGCTGCTTCAACGGTATAGTTAGCTAAAGGTAAACCGTTAAAGATATAGTTACCGTTTTCGTTGGTGGTTGTGGTGGCAAATATATCGCCGTTAGCATTTCTTAAGGTTAACTGAACTCCGGGGATTCCTGCTTCACCTTCTTCGTTTGGTTCTTTAACACCGTTGTTATTGCTATCGGTAAAGTCTTGTACTCCGTCACCATCCGTATCGTTAAATACGGTATCGCCGATAGAGCCACCACTCGGCCCGCGTAAGCCAAAGTCAGCGTTAGTTAAATCTTGTCCCGGTTGTAAATTCCTTTCGATTTGCGAACCGCCAGGATTAGTTACCTCCGATAGATTTAAAGGAGGAGTCACCGTAATTCTGTAAGGTCCTGGTGGTAAATCGCCAAAAGTATAATTACCTTGGTCGTTGGTAGTAGTTTCTTGAGTGGTATCGTCGGCAGTACCTAATTGGTTGTCGGGTCCGGGCTGAGTTAAAGTTACGGTAACGTTAGGAACTCCGGGTTCTCCTTCATCTCTTACACCATCACCGTCCGTGTCATTAAAGACTTCATCGCCGATTGAACCAGGATTCTCGCCTCCGAATCCGGTCATCCTAATACCGAAATCAGCACTATCTAAGTTTTGTCCTGGCTGTAAATCTACTGAAATTGGATTGGCACCCGTTGTCAAAATACTACCGTCAGGCAGCACCATTTGTACTTGATAATCTCCTGGTGGAAGATTGTCAAAGGTGTATTGACCAGGGGTATTTTCGTTGAAAGCAACGGTGTCAGTATTATCGGTACGTTGTTCTTCAACTTGGTCGTCGCCAGTACCGAATACGCCATCTTGTCCGGGACGAACTAATCGGACTACAACACCGCTAACTCCCGGCTCTCCTGGTTCTTGAACGCCGTTACCATTTTCATCTGCAAACACGGTATCGCCAATTGAACCAGTTGATGGTGGCTGGAAGCCAAAGTCAACTGTATCAATATTCTGACCGGCTTGTAAGTTAACTGGGTTGTCTTGCGTCAAGGTGGGATTTAAACCTTGAGGAGGATTGCTCACAGTAACGGTGTAGGTACCCGGAGGTGCAACAAAGCTGTAAGCACCGTCTTCATCAGTATTGGTAGTTGCAACTACATTACCATTAGCGTCTCGAAGTACCAAAGTTAGTCCGGGGATTCCGCTTTCGTCATTATCGGGAGTGCTATCTCCGTCATTATCGAAGAATACTAAATCTCCGATGGTTCCTACTTGTTGTGGTGAGAAACCAAAGTCAGCATCATTAAAGTTTTGACCTGGTTGTAAAGGAATATTACTTGGTGGTGTTTGAGTTGGGTTTAAACCATCGGGAGAATTATTAACCGTGACTCTGTAGTTACCAGTAGGAACGTTGGGGAAACTATAATTACCTTGGTCATTGGTAGTGGTAGTGTCGGTAGTATCGTCTGGAGTTCCCAACTGTCCGTCTTCACCTGGACGAGTTAACGTAACTTCCACACCAGGGATTCCAGGTTCACCTTCGTTTTGAGTACCGTCGCTATTGTTATCTTGATAAACGGTATCGCCGATTGTACCGGTTGGTTGTGTGAAACCGAAATCAGCGGTATCTATGTTATCCCCTTCATTCAAGGTAATTGGATTATTTGGAGTTTGGGTTTGACTAAATTCTCGAATTGGTTGCTGTGATTGGTCGTTGATAGTAACTCGATATGTTCCCGCAGGTAAGTTGGGGAAGGTATATCTACCGTTAGCATCGGTACTAGTTCTACCACTGGTATCGTCATCCGTTAGACTTTCACCAAACACGCCGTCTGGCCCTGTTCCTGCATAATTCACAACTACACCAGCTATTCCAGGTTCACCTTCATCTTGTTGACCGTTATTGTTCAAATCGTTATAAACGGTGTCACCAAGAGAACCAGTACCTTGCTGTTGTCCTGGTGCTAAACCAAAGTCAGCTGTGTCTATGTTTTGGTTGTCTCCTACTGTTACGGTTTCGGGTGGGGTTTGAGTTGGACTTAAACCATCGGGATTGGTAATTGTCACCCTGTAATTACCAGCAGGTACGTTGGGGAAGTTGTAATTTCCTTGTTCGTCGGTGGTTGTGGTTTGAGTTGTATCGTCTTCGTTACCCAATTGACCATCTTCGCCGGGAGTAGTTAGAGTAACGATGACTCCAGGAACACCTGTTTCACCTTCATCTTGCTGGTTGTTACGGTTGGTATCGTTGTAAACCGTATCCCCGATAGAACCCGTTCCTTGTGCAGGTGCTAAACCAAAGTCAACGGTGTCATCGTTTTCATTTTCTTCTAACTCAATGGTTTCGGGTGGGGTTTGAGTTGGAGTCAAACCATCGGGATTGGTAATTGTCACTCTGTAGTTACCAGCAGGTAAGTTGGGGAAGTTGTAATTACCTTGCTCGTTGGTGGTTGTGGTAGTGGTTGTATCGTCTGGGGTACCCAATTGACCATCTTCACCGGGACTGGTTAAGGTAACTGTGACTCCAGGAATACCAGTCTCACCTTCATCTTGCTGACTATTACGATTGGTGTCGTTGTAAACCGTATCCCCAATAGAACCCGTTCCTTGTGCAGGTGCTAAACCAAAGTCAACGGTGTCATCGTTTTCATTTTCTTCTAACTCAATGGTTTCGGGTGGGGTTTGAGTTGGAGTCAAACCATCGGGATTGGTAATTGTCACTCTGTAGTTACCAGCAGGTAAGTTGGGGAAGTTGTAATTACCTTGTTCGTTGGTGGTTGTGGTAGTGGTTGTATCGTCTGGGGTACCCAATTGACCATCTTCGCCGGGACTGGTTAAGGTAACTGTGACTCCAGGAATACCAGTCTCACCTTCATCTTGCTGACTATTACGATTGGTGTCGTTGTAAACCGTATCCCCGATAGAACCCGTTCCTTGATCTTGTCCTGCAAAACCGAAGTCAATCGTATCAATATTTTGACCGCCTTGCAGGTTAATTACATCCGGTTGGGTTTGAGTCGGATTTAACCCGTTGGGGGTTTCAGTAGTAACTCTGTAGTTTGCTGGAGGTAAGTTAGTGAAACCGTAAATACCTTGTTCGTTGGTAGTTGTGGTTTGAGTAGTGTCGTCCTCGTTACCGAACTGACCGTCTTCACCCGGAGTTGTTAACGTCACCGTAACCCCAGGAATACCAGTTTCACCTTCATCTTGTTGGTTATTACTGTTGGTATCGTTATAAACTGTGTCTCCGATAGAACCTGTTCCGTCTTCTTGTGGCGCGAAACCGAAATCAACAGTATCTAAATTTTGATTTTGTGCTAAAGCAACTGTTTCATCTGGGGTTTGAGTCGGAGTTAAACCATCTGGGGTAGTGGTAGTAACTCGATAGTTGCCCGCAGGTAAATTGGGGAAACTGTAATTACCGTTTTCATTGGTGGTTGTGGTTTGTGTGGTATCGTCAGGAGTACCAAATTCACCATCTTCACCGGGATTAGTTAAAGTAACTGTCGCTCCAGGAATACCGGTTTCACCTTCATCTTGCTGGTTGTTACGGTTGGTATCGTTGTAAACCGTATCCCCAATAGTTCCTTGTCCCTGTCCTAATGGTCCCGGTACAAAACCAAAGTCAACTGTATCTAAGTTTTGACCTGGTTGTAATTCCACAGCATCAGGTTGGGTTTGAGTGGGGTTATCTCCTTCTCTAGGACTAGTTGCGGTAACTCTGTAATTACCCGCAGGAAGATTGGGGAAGGTGTAAATACCTTGTTCGTTGGTAGTGGTGGTTTGAGTCGTATCGTCACCAGTACCTAATTGTTCGTCGGGGCCTGGAAGAGTTAAGGTAACTGTAGCTCCAGGAATACCTTCTTCCCCTTCATCTTGTTGATTGTTGCTATTCCCATCTGTATAAACTGTGTCTCCGATACTACCTATTTGCTGCGGTGAGAAACCGAAATCAGCATCTTCAAAATCTTCACCTGGTTGTACGGTAACAGTTTGCGGTGGGGTTTGAGTTGGGGTTAAACCGTCGGGAGGATTATTAACAACAACTTGATAGTCACCTGGGGGTACGTTGGGAAAACCATAAGTACCGTTTTCATCGGTAGTTGTAGTTTGAGTTGTGTCGTCTGGGGTACCAAATTGACCGTCGGGACCTGGATTAACTAAGGTAACTTCAACGCCAGGAAGTCCCGGTTCGCCTTCGTTTTGGGTTCCGTCACCGTTTTCATCTCGGTAAACTGTATCTCCAACCGTACCACCTGGAGTTGGTGCGAAACCAAAGTCAACTGTATCGATATTTTGACCCGGTTGTAATTCTACAGGGTTGGGTTGGGTTTGAGTTGGATTCAAACCATCGGGTGTTGCTGAGGTTACTTGATAATTTCCCGCAGGTAAGTTGGGGAAGGTGTAAATACCTTGGTCGTTGGTAGTGGTGGTTTGAGTCGTATCGTCAGGAGTACCTAATTGTCCGTCGGCACCTGGACTGGTTAAAGTTACCTGTACTCCACCAATTCCGGTATCGCCTTCATCTTGGACGTTGTTATTGTTATTATCCCGATAAACTGTATCGCCAATACTACCTATTTGCTGCGGTGCGAAACCGAAATCAGCATCTTCAAAATCTTCACCTGGTTGTACGGTAACAGTTTGCGGTGGGGTTTGAGTTGGTGTTAAACCATCGGGAGGATTATTAACAACAACTTGATAGTCACCTGGGGGTACGTTGGGAAAACCATAAGTACCGTTTTCATCGGTAGTTGTGGTTTGCGTTGTGTCGTCTGGGGTACCAAATTGACCGTCGGGACCTGGATTAACTAAGGTAACTTCAACGCCAGGGATTCCCGGTTCGCCTTCGTTTTGGGTTCCGTCACCGTTCTCATCTCGGTAAACTGTGTCTCCAACCGTACCGCCTTGAGGAGGTGAGAAACCAAAGTCAACTGTATCGATATTTTGACCAGGCTGTAATTCTACAGGATTGGGTTGGGTTTGAGTTGGATTCAAACCATCGGGTGTTGCTGAGGTTACTTGATAATTCCCAGCAGGTAAGTTGGGAAAGGTGTAAATACCTTGTTCGTTGGTAGTTGTGGTTTGATTTGTATCGTCAGGAGTACCTAATTGTCCGTCGGCACCTGGGCTGGTTAAAGTTACCTGTACTCCAGGAATTCCAGTATCGCCTTCGTCTTGGACGTTGTTGTTGTTATTATCCCGATAAACTGTATCGCCAATACTACCAGTTTGCTGCGGTGAGAAACCGAAATCAGCATCTTCAAAATTTTGACCAGGTTGTACGGTAACAGTTTGCGGTGGGGTTTGAGTTGGGGTTAATCCGTCGGGAGGATTATTAACAACAACTTGATAGTCACCTGGGGGTACGTTGGGAAAACCATAAGTACCGTTTTCATCGGTAGTTGTGGTTTGCGTTGTGTCGTCTGGGGTACCAAATTGACCGTCGGGACCTGGATTAACTAAGGTAACTTCAACGCCAGGAAGTCCCGGTTCGCCTTCGTTTTGAGTTCCGTCACCGTTTTCATCTCGGTAAACTGTATCTCCAACCGTACCACCTGGAGTTGGTGCGAAACCAAAGTCAACTGTGTCAATATTTTGACCAGGCTGTAATTCTACAGGATTGGGTTGGGTTTGAGTTGGATTCAAAGCATCGGGTGTTGCTGAGGTTACTTGATAATTCCCAGCAGGTAAGTTGGGAAAGGTGTAAATACCTTGTTCGTTGGTAGTTGTGGTTTGATTTGTATCGTCAGGAGTACCTAATTGTCCGTCGGCACCTGGGCTGGTTAAAGTTACCTGTACTCCAGGAATTCCAGTATCGCCTTCGTCTTGGACGTTGTTGTTATTGTTATCCCGATAAACTGTATCGCCAATACTACCTATTTGCTGCGGTAGAAAACCAAAATCAGCAGTATCAAAATTTTGACCTGCTGCTACAACAATAGTTTGTGGTGGTGTTTGAGTTGGACTGAAACCTTGGGGGGGATTATCAACAGTAACTCGGTAATTACCAGCAGGTACGGGGAAATTGTATCTTCCGTTATTATCAGTTGTAGTGGTTTCTGTAGTGTCGTCGGGAGTGCCAAATTGACCGTCAGGACCGGGATTTATTAAAGTTAAATTAATTCCAGGAATCCCTGCTTCGCCAGGATTTTGCGTACCGTCGCCATTGAGATCTTGATAAACCGTATCACCAATGGTACCTGCATCCCCCGGCGCACAAATAGTGAATGGTGCTAAACCGATAGTTTGGTCTTGTCCTCTTTGTTGAGAAGTATCTGGTGTATAAGTAATGTTGATTTGGTCAACAGCACCTTGGGGTGTTACAGAAACGTTACCTTGACCTTGATCGGGCAATGAGTTCTCTGTTGTACCAGAAGCTGTATTACCAGAAACTTGGGTGAACGAACCAAGCGCTTGCAGATTAACAGCAACGTTGGAATTATTATTAGCCGCAGTAACGGTAGCTATATCTCGGAAAAATCTACCGCTATCTCGCTCGCCTTCTTGGTCAACATCCAACAAAGTTAAAGGGGATGCTAAGGTAACTGGTTGAGCAAAAGTAATAGTAAGAGTTGCAGATCCTGGTGCTAGATTACCCGTTTCTGGTGGTTTACCAGGACCAATATTTAAACGTAGATTTGGTCCTTGAAGCCCACCATAAACACCACCATCAATTCTTGATTCGGTTCTATCAATAACTCGATTGGGTACTTCTTCAATGAAAGATAAGACAGTACGTATTCCGCCGATACTATAGATTTGTGTTAAATCTTGCAGGCTATCGCTAGCGTTGAACTGTATTGTTTCTGGTGTGGTACCCGCAGGACAACTTGCTGCGTTTTGCGCTATGGCCTTCCCACTACTCATTATTGGTATTTGGGGTACGCCTAACAAAACCGCTAATAAAGTCGTAGACAGAAAGGGACTGGAGATATTTCTTGATGATAGCCTAGTATTATTTGCCACCGAACCCGGTTCCCCTTGAGTAATTGACGATAAATGCTTAAATAAAGCTTTCATTTTTTGCTTCCTAAACAACGAAAAATATTTAGTTAGTTGTTAGTGGTTAGTAGTTAGTAGTTAGTGGCAAGTGGTGAAGTAGCGCGCAGAGCGGGGGTTTCCCCATGTAAGCCGGAGGCTTTCTCGCAGAGTGCGACTACTGTAAGCGTTCACGCAGAGTACCCGAAGGGTTAGTATTTTTCTCAACAACTATCAACTTTCACCCAGAGGGTGTGGATCATCAACCATCAACTAACAACTAACTCTTACCTTCCTTCGATTTGTAAATCTTGCTCCTGGTCAATGATTTCGATGTCTATACCCCTAATATCCTTAAAGATAATTTCAGTACGTCGATCGCGTGCGTAATCTACAACGTCCGTACCTCCGGGAACCTTACGTTGGGTTTCACCAAAGGAGCGTATGGTCATTCTTTCTGGTGCAATTCCCTTCCGCAACAGATAATTTCTTGTAGACAATGCTCTTCGTTTACCCAGTGCTTGGTTATAAGCATTACTAGCTCTAGGGTCTGTATGACCTTGCAGTTCTATAACAATGAAAGGATATTGTTTGAGAACTTCTGCAACTTTGTCTAGTATTTGGGCACTTTCGTCACTAATGAAAGATTTATCTAAAGCAAAGTGAATGTTGCGTGGGACTTCGATCTTGACTGGATCTGGTGGTGTTTCGTCCGGTGTAAGTGGTGGTGGTGGTTCTATTTCCGGTGGTGGTGTCGGTTTAGAAACGCACTCAGGAGGATTAATCGGTTCAATCGGGGGCGTAACGTTGACATTCGGTGGAGTATCAATCGTACCAATCTTTGTAGCTACTGCCGGTTCTGAGGTTCCGTACTCTGGGTCAGTTGCGATCGCGCTGATCATGTCCCCTGGCTGTACGTTTTCCACTTGAGCGGTAAATTCGCCGTCTTCGCCGACATTAACTATGGTCAGTGGTTCTGTTAAAGCACCGTATCCAGGTTGGTATATAGCTTCTAATCCTCGCTGATAGTCAGAAAGCCGATAAATTGCAACTTCGCTGCCTTTATCAGCTCTACCTGTAATAATGGCGCTGCTGCCATTGGGTGCAAACGCTTTTTCGCTAAATCGCGGAGCGTTGATTGCAGCATTCCCCGTATCTTTACGCCGATTGCCAGAGTTCCGTTTGGGGTTTGGCCCATCTCCGCGCTGAAAGTCAATTACTCCCAGGTTTCTCTGGCTGTTGAGGTCAATACTCAATCCTTCTAATGCGGCAAATTTATTGTTGCGAATCTCGTTCTTTTTCGCTACACCTCTTCTACCGACATCGTTATGAGGAAATGCCGTAACTACTACTCCGGGTCCGGCTTGATGGTCAATTTCGTTACCGAGTACCTGATGCTCGCTGCCCATGACGAAAACAGCAGCCCTTCTTAATCTTCTGCCGTTATAGGTAATTTTATTATTCTGTACTAATATCTTGCCTTGAGGTTTGAATAAATACACCCCCGCGCCGTCGTTTGCACAGATTAAATTCCCCAAAATCTGCGAATTATCAACTACTCCTTCAAATCGCAAAGCATCGGGCATTCCGTCGATACCGTTACCCACAATGATGTTTTGCACAACCTGAGTATTTTCGGCTCGTACTGAAGTAATAATTGCACTACCTGCGTGGTAAGAAATCCGATTTTTACGAATAGTCGCTCCTTGGCTGTTAAAAGCGTAAACACCAAAAGCTGAAAGTTGGTCGGGTACCCTTTCATCTTGAGTTATACCCAGCCAGTTATTTTCAATGACTACGTTTTTGGGAGGAACGTCTCGTTCCCGAAACGGAAAACTACTTGCGGGTGGTTTTTGTTGACTGATATCCGGAGGCGGGTTGCGGTGAGCAATTACAATATCCCCTGGTGGAGTTGTCAGTGTTGCTGGTTCTGGTTTACCGTCGTAAATCAACCCGCTTCCCAACTGTTGCTTGATGGGTTCGGCGTTGAAACCGTACATATTCAAACCGCGAATAGTGATATTATCCGCAACCACCGTTAAACCGCGAAATACTTCTGTTCCGGTTGCCGGTTTAATTGTCACCAAGGGAATGGGGATGGCAATTTCCGCAGTTGCCGAGGTATTGGGGTCGTATCCTGGTTGGGTAGTTCCGTCAACCGTTAACCCCGGCGTAGCTAAATCGGGTAACACCGTTTGCAGTTCGATAGTTGTCGCACCGCTGGGTAAATTAAACTCAATACTGCTTCCACCAGCAGTTGCAGGAGCAATTTGAGCTTGTTCGGCACTACTGAGTTGTTCCGGAGTTAAAGTTCCGTTAACAACTTGAATCGCTTCTCGCAAAGTTAATTGACTATCAGCCGTTACCGCACCATCTGCATTACTATTTACTACTGCTCTAACCGCAGGCGCTAAAGGAGTAGTAGTTGTAGGGTTTTGTGCGAATACAGCAGAAGGAAAGAAGAATATGGAAGTTGGGATTACGCAAAATATTTTTTTATTAGGTAAAAGCGAACGAACCATAGGTAAAAGCAAAAAAATTACCTTTAACCGCATTCCTCTAACCGTATTACTTTTTGACCTTTTTTTGGGCATTGCTCGCTCCTATAACACCACATTTGACAAATATTTCAACAGCTAGTTTTTCAGGTTATTTATCAGCTTGGTTCGGGAAGCTTTATTTTGAGGAATTCTCGATTGAGTATTACTTGTTGGTAATTGCTCAGTTCCCTGTTTCTTTAAGCGATTAACCAACTCCTGGGATTGATTTTTCTTCAAACGTTCGCTTAATTTGGTTTGAGGTTTCTTAGACTGTGTTTGAGAACCGTCTCTTACCAAAGGTGAAACCTCCGATTCCTGTTCCTGCTTTGGCACTGGTTTCTGCAAGCCAAATCCGCCAAACAATTCGTTAAGCTTCAAGCTGACATTCAGATACAATCCACCTTCCGAGCGATATCCGGTAAAGTCGCGGTCATCAACGCTACCAAAGGCATAACCCACTCCCAAACGCAAATCTGGAGTCAGGTAATATCCGCCTTCTACCGCGATTCCAAATTCGTCGAAATCCGCATTATTATTGGAATTTTGACCAATCCAGCGCCCTTCTACGGCTAAATCGGTACGGTAGCCTAATTTATAAGAAGCTCGCGCTTGTGCTAAATTCACCGTTCCGTCGTAGCGATCGCCGTCAAAATAAGTTACACCATTACGCAGCGCGTATTTACCGAAAAACTCCCATCTCCAAGAAGGTGCGTAAATTGCTTCTGCTGAAAATACGTGTCCTGTAGCTGTAGAACTTCCCGTAAACTGGTTTTCAGGTATGGAGTCAAAGTTTTGTCGCCATTCGTATTTAAGTAAACCGTTAAATTTATCGTTGGTTGGATCGCGATAAGCTAAACCAATTTTTAAATTAGCGGTGTCTCCCAATTCTTCAAATCTCACCCCTTCAGCAGCACCAAAGTTATTTACCGAGGAAGGTAAAAACACGTTGGCTTCACCTGCTTGCTGGAAGCGTGCCAATGCTGTTAATGCAGGAGTTATTTTACCTGCCGCACCGACGGAAATAAATGTGGTTTCACCTTCGTCACCATCGCGGAATTCAAAGCGACCGCTAGCTTTAAAATCTGGATTGTCGGTATAATCTAAGCCGACGCTGTACACCGAACCGGCAAATAATCCCAAAGAGGCGGCATCTTGTCCTACAGCGTAATATTGCGGTATTCTGTCTCCTGCTGCGGTGGAGTTAAAGATATTTCTGAATACGTATTGATAACCCAAACTCAAGCGCAATCCCGGCGCGATGGGCATTCCGTGATTAACTCCTAAAGCACCTTGTCCCTGCAAGCCGTTGAAGCCAGATAATACCGAATAGCGTCCGTTAAAGGTAGTGTCTTTGGCTAAGTTGTAATCAACTAAAGTATCTAAAGTAGTCAGGGAATTCCCTTCTAACAAGCTCGTATCGTCGTACCATTGATGCGCCAGTCTAAAAGTAACACCTTCAAACGCCTGCCAATCCAACCCTAAAGTAGTTCTGTTGGGATACAGGGGATCGGAACCATCAATGTTAGCTTCATTCTGAGCTTGGAAAGTCAAAGATTGAGTCAAAGGAACTTTCAACCGCGACACAATTTGTTCCGCATCGCCGTTCAATTCATTATTTACACTATCTTCCCGCGAACGATTGACATATTCAACGCTGGCATCGGCAAAGCCCAACTTTTGTAAAATACCCGCTCGGAAAGTCTTCAATTCGTTATCTAACGCTTCCCCAGGACGCGCTTGGGGCTGTGGATCGAATAAATCGAAGAAATTAACTAAACCCGTACTAGCTCGACCAAAGTTTTCTTCCACATCGTAGGATACGCCTAAAGTTGTGGTGTTAGTTAACTTAGCGAGTAAACCAGCACCGTAACGAGTTTGTCCGGGAGAAAAACTGAATGTAGCATTGTTGTTAAAATTCTCCTCGACTGAACGGTAGTAAGCATTTAAATTTATGCGGTCGTTTAAATTACCAATAGCTTCGATACGGTAAGCATTTCCAGTTAGTTCGTCGCCACTGCCGGTATCGCTTTCGGACCTGGCATATTCACCAAGAATCCTACCAAAACGACCGAATGATAGCAGAAAATCCGCTCCATACAGTTCAAAATCTCTATCTCCCTGGTCTTCTCTTAAATAAGAACCGGCGATAAAAGATTTACTATTGTAATTCTGCGAAATATTAAACTGTACCCGTCCACCATAGATATCGCCGTCTTCATCATCTTCAGGCTGATAGGTAACCACAACTTGTCTTTGCAGAGTTGCTCCAAAAGCATTAAGTTCTGTTGCCAATATTGGACTCAAGAGCCTAATTGTGCCTCGGTCGTAATCGATGTCATAATCTCGACCGCGATATAGTTGCTGTCGCTTGACAATAGTACCCGGACGGTTGATTTCTTCAGCTTCTAGATAAACGCTTTCACTTCCAGGAACCAACAACCGTCGCGATAAAAAGTAATTACCGCTGATACCTTGAGGAGTGAAAGTATCTCGTTGGAAACCCTCCACGTTATTGGCATATAAACCAGTTATCTGCAAAGGACCTAAACTGTAATTACCTTTAAAACCGTGCAGTGCCCTCGAAGTTCCACCATATAGCTGCGAAGGTCGAGAAAATTCCTCGGTTCTGTAATCCCCCCACATCGCATAATCGGGGTCTCCACCAGGAATTTTAGAACTGCGCTCAAAACGAGCGTAAAAACTATCTATCGAAGGTGTCGTCGGAGTCACCGTAGAACTATCACCATATACAGGATAGTTTTGTTCGCAAAACTGAATCCCACCAAACAACCTGTTTCTACCTTCACAATCCTGGTTAATTGGTCGTTCGCTGTTAAACGCACCGGTAAACAGCCACTCACCAACTTTACCCGTCGCAAATATCTGAGAATCTAAATCTACTTCGGTTCCATCATCCGCATCTGGATCGAGGAATTCTCTCCGACTACCCCAGAAGTTTGTACCTCTAGCACCAACACGGAGATTGATAATACCCGTAACTAATGAAGGACGCAAGTAGGTGGTGAATTCTACTTGTGTATATGCTTCTATAGGTTGAGACACTAGTTCGTTATTAAATAGTCTTGTGTCTCTACCGCTCTCTAATATCTCTTCTCCATCAATTGCCCTCTCTCTCTGTCTTAAGGTAGATGCAGGCTTTTTGATTTTATGAACAGCCGCTCTAATACGAACGGGTTGAGCTTTTAAACCTGACTGCAAAGTAGCAATAAATTCTCCATTAATTGCCCGTGCTTGGAATCCTGGAGCATCTTTATTTTGGTCGGAACCGATAAATTTACCCGCACTACTTGTCAGAGTTACCTCTACATCCCGAGGAATTACTTCCCCTTCTTTGTTGATGATCTGCCCTCGTATCTGAATCGTCGAACGGCCATCAGCCTGCACTACGGGGTCCCCTATAGGAGTAATCTCCAGTTGGACTTCACTGCGATTTCGTCTTCTTGCAGGAGTCGAATCTTCTTGAAGCGGATTAAGGGGTTCTGCTTGAGTTTGTTGATCTTGGTTCTGGTTCTGGTTTTGCGGTTGCGGTTGCTGTTGCTGCTGTATTTGGGGTTGCGGTTGCTGCTGCCGCTCAAACAAAGACCCTCCTTGGTCAAACATAGAGCCAGAACCAGAGCTTCCTGGAGAGATAGGAGCAACTGGGTCATCTCCTATTTCCGCTAACTTCACCGACTCCTCTAGAGATGGCGAAATGTTAGAAGGCTCTGAGATTAAATCTGGTTCAATATATTCACCTGGGATTTTTTTTCCCGTACCAACAGGCAAAGCAGTCTTAGATTTAGAGGTTGAAAAGACTTCGGAGTCTTGTTTTTTAAGCTTTTTCGCTATCCTCTCAGATTGTGAAGCTTCAGAATACTTTAAGGTTGAAGAGGATTTAACATCTTGACCTTTAACCTCTTTTGCTGTATTCAAAGACTCTTTCAATCTAGAGCCTATAGACAATTGAACCTTTTCATCTGAATCCGCAGCTAAAGCTGGAGAAGAGCAAATTGTAGAAGATCCTAAAACTGCTATAGCTACGGAAATACCTGCACCACCTATTTTCAGCAGTGCAGATAACATAGTATGGTTATCACCATTACTAAATTGCAAGCGAGATTGTTTTTTATTCATTCTTACCCTCCGAAAACGCAGGTGTAACGCCAAAATTCACCCGCACCATACTTCCAGGCGCTAATTTCACCAAACGTGACGGGCTATTTGTCTCAATAAAGTATTTATTCGGAGCCAGGGCGTAGCCTGGTAAACTAGTTAAATCTAGTGCCGCAGAGCGATATCCAGAGATCACATTTGCTAAAGAATACAAACCATTGGCATCGGTAACAATGCGGTTACCATCGTCCATATAAATTACTGCATTCGGCACTCCAGGTTCATTTGGTTGCTGTTCGCCGTCAAAGTTTTTATCGACAAACACCCTTCCAATTAAAGTACCGCAGTCAGACAATATTCCTTGACGAATCCGCAATCTGTGACTAGATTGGTTACTCAGCAAACCTCCAGCTTGTGCTTGAGCCAAGTTTCTCCCGCTTCCACGTATAGAATCTGGAGTCACTTCAACCGCATAGTTAACAACCATGCTTTGCCCTGGTTGCAGAGTAGCAGTCGAACTTGCAGTAAAACTTGTTCCCCGATTAGAAGCATTGATATTTGGAGTGCTAATATCGACTGCCGTATCACCGATTGAACCTCTCAACGAATCAGAAACTAATCGCAAGCCTAATGGCAGCCGATCGGTAATACTTACATTCGTTGCTGGCGACTGACCAACATTTTCAATTAATAACCGATATATAACAGTGTCTCCAGGTTCCGCAGCCGCGCGATCGCCTGTTTTTGTTAAACGTAAATCTGCCGGAGTTGAGCTAACAGTGACTTGGTTAGAATCAACTCTTTCGTCGGGCAAGTTATCAGCACCGCCACTTGCGGTATTCTCTATCACTGTTTGGGCAACAGTCGGTATAATTCCGTAAGTAATAACACTCAAGGAACCAATCGTTAATAACAGGCTTTTACGCCTTAGCCATGAAATTAAAAATGTCATTGGAAGGCATCAATGCAATAAATAGCAAAAGTTTTCTAACGTATAGGTTTTAACTACAAAACCTATTTGTTTCTAATTGTCAAATTCTTAACTAGTAGCAAAGTATAGTATCACTAATCTCCACTAAGTTATAGGTAGTATCGAGGAATTTTTATTTTAATTTCTCCTGCTATGCAAAATGTATATTTTTTTGCAATCAGAGCATATTATTAACAGCTTGTCAAGATTAAAACCAAGTGGATGTATCTATAAATTCCTGTATTCAATTCATCATCTAGTTAGGGATTTCGAGATGAATCTATGAGTTTTATCCCTATTTTCAACTAAAAATAGTACAACAAACATTTCCACACAACTGTATGCATGAAAAATATTTCTTACAACTTTGAGTCGAGTTTATCTCAGTAAATGCACGCCTTTTATTAGGGAAAATAATTCTTAACCGTTGCCCTTGCAGGAATTGTTAACAGCAGAGAAATATATGCTTCGCCAATAAGGAACTAACAGTACTACCTGGTTTACATACAATTGCAGCTGGAAATTAGCTCCTAGATACAACATGTAACTTTCTTGTTAAAAATATTTCGTCTAAATTTCTGTTAATTGAAATGACTTTAATTCTGCAAGTCCGCGATACCAACTAGCATCAGCTAAGAAAAATAATATACGCCGTTTTTTCTTGAGTATTAAATAAAAAATATTCATGTTCATCTCCATGACCTTCACACCACTAGCATAAAATCGGTTAAAACTGAGTATCCCACGTATGGGTTCTTTTTGAGTCAGCAATTACGTCCAGATAAATATTAAAAGTTTCCACTTTAATTATTTATTACCGTGTTACCAAACTTTTTAACACCTGTCGCAATATATATTAAGAAAACAGAGCCGTAGCATCCGCTTGTATTTCAGAGAACCTTTGTTTAGTTACTTACTATATGCAAGCTTCTCCTGAACTCAGCATTTTAAAACTGTCCTACAGACTGCTTGTTTCCAATTTACAGTCTAGACAACTACTTAAAACCTGACTTTGCCGAATCTTTATCTAATAGTTCCACTTAAGTAATATTACTCAGAAAATTCATTTAAGTAATCAGGGTTTTCATCTTATTGTAAGTATTTTTATTGTCTTAGTAATTTTAAGTGTAAATACTACAAGTGTAAATACTGTATACAATATTTATTGGTATCAATTAATATCCGATCGCAACATCTGTCAAAATTGACAGATGAAAGAAATTATTTAATTTTCAAAAAATGATTAAATTATCCTGAAACAAACATATATGGGTTGAATAGGTAAGTAAAGTTGGTAGTCAATAAAAATGTAGCCCTTCAATATTGACTTTTGATAAAACGCTTCGCTTATAATTTTGATAAATTATGATAAAATTCAAAGTATATAGCCAAATGTAACTAATATAACATTTGTATCATTGAAATTGATGTTCGATTAATGTTTAAGTAAATCAATTTGTACTGTTGTTATTATACTTTTAATAAATAGATACACTTATTCTTAAGTGTATTTTGTAATATAGACGGTTCATAAAGTGTCTATTTTTATTTAAGGCTATTGTGTATTTTTTGATTATTTATTTCAGTTATCACTGAAGACAATCTTAAATTTAAAGGTTAATAAACTTTACATATCTAAATTTGCGAAGAAAATACCGATAACTGTTTATTTTCCATAGCAAATATTCCAGCCGATATTCGCTTACACATGTTATCGAAGCGATCTGCGTATTAGACCAAAACCTTTAAAAGTCAAGTGCAGTAGAATTAAGCTAAACAAGCATTGCATGTAGATATCATCGGCAAAAAGCTGTTGCTAGCTTGAATTAGCAATATTTTAGGTATAAGACCATTAATTCAAATTTATTTTTTATTCAGTTTAGATTGAATTGAAAGATTTTCAGCGTTCTTTGTTTTTTTCATGGCAAAGCTGTACCAGCAGAGCAACAGCATTGCCGATAGAATCATCGCAATATTCTTTATTCTCGTAATTAAAAATACGAAATCTAATTTAACTATAAAAGCTAATAAACGTAAATATAAATATAGTTGTGTAAAAAACAAGTTGCGCTGCATCTGTTACGATCGCAGCGCTATTCATTAATAAGTATCGTCGTATTCAGGTGCTTCCATACGTCTTTCCGAACGAGGAGGTAAGAATTCAGCACGACGTACTGGAGTAGATATGGTATTTCCCGAACCATTATAAGGATGAATAACCTGTACCGTTCGAGTAGGGCGCTGTTTCTGAGAAAATAAAGCAGAAACTCCGGCTACCACAATACCGCCGCCAACTGTAAGTGCCATACCTCCTACAGCCCAAAGTATTCCAGATGACCACCAAGGTTCTTGAGGCTGTTGTAAAGCAGCTTGTTGAGCCGAATTCTGGTTTTGTTGGGCGCTTAAGTGCGATTGATAGTAGGCTTGAACTTGAGATTGAAACTGCTGATTTTGATTCTTCAACTGGTCATTTTCCCGTTGAAGCACATCAAGTTGATTTTTTTGACGTTCTAACTGCGTCCGTAATTCCGGCATATCGGAACTTGGAGGAATCTGATTGGGGTATACTGGCAAGCCGCCAGGATAAGTACCAGGTTGAGCCATATAGGGTTGTGCGACTACAGGGGATTGCACTTGCGGGCTATTAAAATTTGGTGTTAAGGAATTACCCGAACCCTTCAATAACAAAAGAGCTGCTAGTCCAGCTACTGCAACCCCACCAATAAATGCCATACTTTCACTCATAACATTTGCCCCTATAACGCGACAAAATTAAAATCATTGATAATTTACACTCTCTCACACTCATTATTTATACCTTAATCGACTTGACTTGTGTAGCAAAAATATAATAGTTCTGAGCCAGTTGATTTTATCTCACTGGCAATAGCTTTATATATTCAAGATCATATCGGTGAAATTGTCTACTACAGACAGTCGAATCAAGCATTATTGTTATGCATCTTTTATATAGTTTTTTATTGCTATCAACATTAGTAATAAAAGTATATTTAATTCATAACAACCCCAAATTATGCTTTAGAATTACGGGCTTCCATGAATATTAAGCAATTTCTTTAGGAATAGCTGTTTTGCAGAAATTATATTTTGCTAGCAATAAAAATACCTGTATAAATAATAATCAGCTTTAGACCATAAATTAGACTTATATGTATTCAATAATCTTACGAATTCTCTTATTAGCTTAGCAATTGTTCAATTTTTATGAAAATCCCTTTGTATCCTCAAAGGAGAAATTTAGCAAATATTTAGGCTTGAATGAGGTTCATTTTGCGAAGCATTCCCTCAGATTATGGCAAATTTATTTACCGCCTATAAGAAAAAATCTTAACCGTAACTCAATATGCAAAGGCTAACTATAAGGAATAATAATATGCGCTATTATATATTATTATCAAAAGAACTGAAGATATTAATAGAATCCGGACAAGTTGAGGTTTCGAGCATAAGTTGAGATCGACTCACTTTTGGTATATAACGCTGTCTGGTTAGAAAATAAATTCAACTTTTAATCATTCCAACTTATTATTCTAATTTCCTTCACGATTTCGACATACTGTAGGAAATTGATTTTGAGATAGAAAATAGAGCGATTATAACTAAGCGAACAGTCGCAAACATAAAGAACTATCTTTTTACCTAAATCTATTGGCTCAGAGCCGTTTCAATTGCTAAGTTCCTTCTTTTTGTTCTATTTCAGCTAGAAGTTTATCTTTTTGTTCTGGGGAAAGTCGATCTAATTGATTTTGCAAGAATGCTTTTTCGTATTCTTCTCGCTGCTGATGGTAAGTCATTTTGTTTCCTACTGCACGGAAAATATAGCTAAATAACCAGCCGATCAAACCTGTTACCAACAAAACTTGGCTCCAGATGCCAGCGCTTAAGTCATTCAAGCCAGCGATTTGAAGAACCACATAAGCCAGACCACCCAAAACAAAAACGCCAAATACAATTCCGATAGCGTCAATGCGTCGCATTTGTTAATATGCCCATGCCTTTACAACTAACATGCCCTCCGATAACTCGGGGGCTTCCCGATCAATCCGCCGATGCTGTTCGCGATGCTTTCCACATATGAGTTTTACTCAGTGTCCGCAGGCAGAATCCCTGTATCCCAAGGAGTATAGTTGTTTAAACCCTTGGTTATCGCGATTGCGAGTAGTGTTCTACTCAGATCTTGATTTTAGCATGAACGGCTGTCCGCAATTCATCCCTGCGAGAAATCGCGGGAGTTCTTGCGGAAAATAGTCAAACTGATTAAACTTCAATTTGTCTTCGTCTAGGTCTGAAATTAACAAACGGGGATAGCAGTAACAAGCCTGGGAAGAACAAAAATACTAGAAAATACATAAAGCCCCGTTCAAAAGAACTAACTGAATACCAGCGAAACTTCATATAGGTCAACACAATAACCGGAATTACTAGCAAATAGGAAACTGCTAAGCCTAAGTAAGTTAAAGGTACAATCGCAGTCTCGATCTGTAAGTTCTGCAAATAATCAAGTAGATTTTGTAGCATCTGTTAGGAGTGAGTCGCTATTTGGGTTGAATCTGTGACATACCTACACTAATTTAAATCGCTTCATTAGTTTAGGCTTCTCAGCGACACCTCTACAAGGACATTAGCTGAGCTTTTAAGCCGTGTGCCTCACGGACTGGCAGGTGAATAAAAAATATTCTTCTGTATTTGTAGGCTGCATTCAAGCATTTTATTAGGATTACAGCCACATTTAGTATTCTACCAAAAATCTAGGTTTGTAATTCATTGCAGCCGCAGCAGACAGCTACAGGCTTGTGTTCATTAAGATTGCCGCAAAGTAAGATTTCTGTTTTCAAATAGCGTTGTATTGATTTTTTTAGAACTCAAATCTTCTATTGCTTGTCACAAGCTAGGTACAGAACGAAAAAATTGAGTAAAAAGACGTTGTGAAAAAAAAAATTTGAAAAATGTTGGACAAATTACGTAATTAATGGTCAAATATATGAGGAGATATTTGAACAACAAGCAAATATCTACAAATTCCCCAAACAAATGGGGGTGTGGCGGAATGGTAGACGCTACGGACTTAAAAAGTTGAGCCTTGCTGAAGAAATTCTTCAAGTGGATGCTCTCAAACTCAGGGAAACCTAAATCTTGTAGAAGACATGGCAATCCTGAGCCAAGCCGAATGATTACGTTAATCTATTATGTTTAACAGTTCGGAAGGTGCAGAGACTCGACGGGAGCTACCCTAACGTAATAGCAGATAATTATTTGATTATTTGTTAAGTCGAGGGTGAAGGGAGAGTCCAATTCTCAAAGCCTTAATAATTGAGATTTTTTAAGGCAGTAGCGAAAGTTGCGGGAGAATGAAAATCCGTTGACCTTATAAAGTCGTGAGGGTTCAAGTCCCTCCACCCCCACTAGTAATGTATAGTTTGATTGCCGTCCCGAAAGTTGTTGCTTTCGGGACTAAATTTTGATTGATAGCCAATAAATACTTAATAAAAAGACAGGTAAAAATATTTTTAGGCAATTCAACCATTCGCCTGGTTGGAAATGCATCTATTAGTAAATTTCATTAATTCTGAGGGGTATACGGAAAACATCAGAAATTATTCTTCCCCTCGCCATCCTTACTCGTCAAAATTAATGAAAAAGAATACTAGCTCTACACCGAAACCTATATTTTCCTGATTTTAATAATTCCAAAAGAATTAAATAATTAAGGATATGGTCGAGTCCAGTATAATTTTTAATTATTAACTTCGGTAATTACACAATTAGATGCAATATTTTTACCCCGCCGTCATAAAAATATCAAATTTATGTGAAAATAATACTTAAGTTTTAAACAATCGATTGATGCTCCTGTTTGTGAAGGATAAGCTAGTAATAACTGCCTTCAGGAGACTTTTGGGTCTTGAGAACCATAACATGATTGTTGATAGCTTACCAAGTATACAGGGTAAAAAGCATCTTCTTGATTTGAATGATAGAGGATTAGATGTGCAAGTTGCACAAGAGAAAGTTTATAGCTTTTTTCTAGAAATTGTTCAAACCCAAGAACCAGAAGATGTTTTGCAAGAATTTAAAGATTTATTCATCAATTGTTTAGATTCAGCTAATTCAAATTCTGAGCTAGGAATATACCAGATATTTGTCGGTAGTAACGAACCGGAGTTTCGCAATACTCTTAAACGGACTTGTTATATACTTATTAATAATTGGGAAAATCGTCGAAAATACAAATATATACAAAAGTTAATTGACTCATTTGCAGAATATAAACCCAAAAATAGTTCAAGCTGTTCTAGAAAAATTAATATTTTTAGAGCTTGGTTAGATAATTTTATTAATAGTAAGGATTGTCAAGAGCTAAATTTATTTGCGATTAGACACGAAGAAAAAAGTAAGCTGCATTGGACAAAGCGCTATAGCTCTTATCTATTACTAGCTCAGTCTACAGATAAAAATAACCCTAAAGAACAGCAACAAGCAGCAAAACGTCTTTCTAAACAACTAAAAGATAAGTTTAAATTTGAGCTAGCAATGTATATTGCTCGATCTCAATCTGCTGCTTCTAATATTAACCGTTACCGCAATCCTAGTATTTTAGGTGATGAAGTTTTACGTTTAATAAAGGTAATTGTTGTTAGAAAAGGTGTATTTAGCTATGAAAATATTGCTAATATTTTCGTAAAACAGACTCGAAACCAAAGTTTACACGAATTTAAACACAGCTTGTTGAAATACTTGATATATTCGATAAATCATCAAGGATTTATCGAGACATTAGAACAGAAACTATCTGAAAAGCTGTTCCGATGGAAAATAGATTACGACCAAGTAGCTATTGACAAAAACTTATTACTAAGAACTAGCAATAAAATCATTGATTGTTTGATATCAGAAAATGGCAAAGAACCTTCACAGCTATTTATTTTATTGCTTTCTCAGGGTAATCCCCTAACTTTAGTAATTGCCCTTCTGAAAATAGTTTTGATTAGCAAACATTCGCGTCGTCATCTCGAAATGCGTATTGCTAATATCATTAATTATTACGAAAATTTTCAGGAAGAAGAATGTGATTGGGTCATTAATTTTATTGAAATATTCAACATTACTTTTGCAATATATGCAGAAAATGTCGAATATAATTTAATCAAAATGAAAGAGCAATCAGCCCAAAATCAAGAAAAAACGAATTTGGATACTTATAGAGTATTTTCTCAGTTAAAATTACATGGTAAAGAATAAATACTGATACTTTTATATGTAAACATATACCAAATTGATAATTGTAAAATAATTTTAGAGAAATCTTTCGTCAAACCAAGCAAGAACAGCAGCAGCAGTTTCAGAAACAATGCTGATTAAACGATACAAAACACTAGCACTGATAATGAGCGCTATAGGAAAAAACTGCTGTAAAAGAGCTATTGCAGTTACTTCAAAGATTCCTAAACCACCAGGGGCACCTGGAATAATCAAACCTAAAAGCCAAGCTAAGCTAAATCCTCCTATTATTAGAGGAATTTGACTTAAATTGATTGGAGCTATTGCATATAAAGTTAAAATAAAGCCAGACGCACGAAATAGCAAAAATCCTAATTCCCCAAGCAAAGGTATTAGTGGGTAACGACTCATGCCTAAAGAAACGCTGCTAATATTGCCAGCTTGAGATTTTTTATTTTTCTGACGATGTACAAAACGGATTACTGGATTAAGAAACAATGGATGAAGTATACAAAGCGCTACGATTAATCCTAATATTTGACCAATTAGTAAAACAATAGAACTCTGCATCAAAGTAAACTGGCTGCATAAGATCGCAATGATTAAAGCTGCTGCTGCCATTAATAATGGTTCGAGTAGTACGCTTATAGTTGCTGCGCTGGTACTAACTCTTAAATCTTTTGCAGCCATAATTCTTCCAATATAATGTCCTACATTACCTGGTAAATATTTGGCTATATTTGTTTTTAGATAAGCTTGAATTAATCTTACGGAGCTTGCTGAGTGATTAAAATCTTTTAAGATCCAAGTCCATACCCATCCAGCCCAAATATGCGCTAGTAAAGTTGCGCCAGTGGCAGTAGCCAAAATTGCCCATCCAGCAGCATCAATACGAATAGCTGCAACTTCTTGCCAATTATTTCTTAAAGCTGTTGCCAAAAAAAACAACGTTCCACCTAAAAGCAGCCAGCGCAAAACTTGCTTAATCATTACTGTAATTTTGCTGATAAAGTTTTTCAAAAAGGCGAACACAACAAATAATATGTTAAATCGACCATAAGCCCAAGTTTTTCTGGTAACTTTATCCAAAATTTTCAATATTCATTTTTAAATTTTTAATTTAGGTTTATTTTATTAACGATTATAGGCACCTCATTTTGAAAAATAGTACTTTATATTACTTGCTTTTGAATAAAGGGAACAAGTTCGATCAAAAAATCGACTTACTGATTTTAAGACATAAGGGTTTTTGGAATTAATAGTCTAATAGTTAATAATTTAAACTAATAATAATATCTAAATTGACGTTAAACAACCAGGAGTTACGCAATTGTCACAAGACTCGGATGGTGCCGTACACTCATTGCCTCATTATTGCGTGCAGAATTAGTCAGTGTACAAGCACCCTACAACAAAATATGTAGTTTGCGTAAGTCCCAATAACAAAAAAACTAAACGGCATATTTTTCTAATAGCGATATCATTTCTAATCTTTGGTAAACTTTATCCAATAAATCCACCTTTAGATAGATTTTAAATAATATAATTTTATAACTAAATATTTACGTATTGTAAGCAAAAATTTTGCCGACACAATTTGCTGAACTAGGGATTGCTTAGACTCATATCTCTCTAAGGTAAGAGAAATATTTATTTAAATATCTTCCAAGAATAAGACTTCCGTTAGAGAAGCTATGCCTTTTTTTCCTGTAAAGTTGGTAACTGATAATTTATTTTTGCAATCTTCTCCAGTAAGAAGCTATTACTTGCCCAGCTTTACATATTTAAAGCATCATCTGCTTTGTTTCCATTAGCTGCGATAAGTTTTCTACGCTGTTTTAACCAGATTAAAAATTTGCGATATCTCAGAAGTTTCACACTTTGCGATTCGTTTAAGATTGATAAAACTTTTTTGGCGAATATATTGTTGTTTATAAAAAGTATAGCTTTTAATGGATGCCAATATTGTTCAGCCACAATGCCTATGGAATAAAGAGTTTAATCGGTTGAATATACTCCAATTTGTAAAGCAAATTTAAGCTATTTGAAGTATAAAGCCTAAGAATCAGCTACTAAATGTAAATAATGAATTCAGCATTAGGCAAATCAATTTGACTGTTGAAAAAATAAAGAAGATTGCAAAAAATAATCTGGAATAATCAATGTTGAATATTAAGCAAATAAAAGTTTAATTTTGATTATTTTTCATTATAACTTAGTCAACTAATCAAGACAGTAAAAAAAGGAGTAAACCATGAATAAATTATTTTCTGCACTAAAGAAAATTCAGATTAAGCAAATTCTAACTGCTTTTGCATTGGGAATATTGCTGTTTGTTACCCAAGCTTGTAGTTCTGTTTCAGCAAAAAGCCCCGATTCTACCTATGAAGGAGGAATGAATCAATATAGCGATGTAGATCCTAGAAGTAAAGGTGCTGAAGCTGCTGCAAAAATGAAAGCTAAAGGTTTGAAAGATAATGCAGAAGTGAATGTCATCGATCAATCTGGTAGCTTAACAGGTAATACTCGTCGCACTTTGGATAAAAAAGCAGAAAATTTGCAAGATTTAGGTAAAAATATCAAAGAAACCGGAAAGTACGCAGCAGATAAAGCACAAGATAATGCTGAAAACTTTGCTGAAGGAACTAAGCGAGGAATTAAGAATATTAAAGAAAACACTTCTGATGCATTAGATAGTATTACTAACGCCGCAGGTGATGCTGCTGAAGATGCTAAATTAAGCACCCAGCGTGCTGCTAGAGATGCTAAATTAGGTACTCAACGTGCTGCTGAAGATGCTGGTAATGCAGTACAAAGAACCATTAGAGATGCAGTTGATTAATAAAAGTCTTTAATTAAGGTATTCAGGTATTGAATTAATTTGAAATGGGGTAAGTATATGTTACTTACCTTATTTTTGTTTGAAATTATAGGGAATATAATTGGGCGATTTACGTTGCACACCCTATATCTAATTTTTTGAATACCAAGTCTGTAATGCTAGCCTGTGAATTTCTTGCCAGGGGATATTATATTTTCGTGCTAATTCAGCACAGTCTGCATATTCCGGATGAACGTTTGTAATTGATTTATTTTGTAAAGTTCCTATCCACGCTACTTTGACTCTAACTTTGCCATATTCAGTTTCTAGCTGTTGAATTTCTCTTTGTAATACAGAACGTTGTTGACTAAAACGGCGAATTCCTAAAGTAGTAGTTTCTCGAAATAAAATCGTTTCACATTCAGTTAACTGTTCTGAATGACAAATTACAGTTAATAAAACTCCTGGACGATTTTTTTTCATGCCTACAGCTTGGGTAAAAACATCCACCGCTCCCACAGCAAATAACTCTTCAAATATATAACCTATTGCTTGCGGACTAATATCATCTATCTGAGTTTCTAAAACCGAAATATTTTCCAAATAAGGACTAGTACTATCTTGATGTTGTTGATTGACTAACTCACTATTATGTTTAGTTTCTTCGTGGGTGATTTTATGCTTGATACCTTTATTTTTATCTTTTTTGCTATTTTCTGATTCTGCCGTTTCACCCAACCAAATACGTAAAATATTTGGTATTTTAAAATTTTTATTACCCGCACCCATACCTACTTTTTCCAGATTCATGTCGGGTGGGGAACCGAATTCTGTTGCCAGAGTCGTTACAATTGCCGCACCTGTAGGTGTTACTAATTCTTTTTCAATACCGTTGCTATAAACCGGACATTTCCGCATTTCCCACAATTTTAAGACTGCTGGTACGGGTACAGCCATAATTCCATGAGCAGCGCCTACAGTTCCTCCGCCAGTCGGCAGCTTAGAGCAGTATAGTAAAGGTAATCCTTCACTATTGCTGTCAATACCCAACCAATCCAAACCCAAACAAGTACCGACAACATCCACAATGGCATCCACGGCACCAACTTCATGGAAATGGACTTTTTCTGGAGAAATACCGTGTACCGCACCTTCTGCGACTGCTAACTGTCGGAATATTGCCAAGCTCCAGGCTTCAACCCTTGGAGGCAAATCCGCTGTTTGAATAATTTGCTCAATCTCTGGTAAATGTCTTTGGTGATGGTGATGGTGATTCTTGATTAAATCTACATGAACCATTACTGCTTGCTGACTTTTGCGGGTGACAAATTCTGCCCATAACTTATACTCTTGCTCAATTCCTAACTTATTGAGATTCTCAACTAAGTATTCCAGACTTACTCCCAGGTTTACTAAAGCCCCCAAACACATGTCACCAGAAATTCCAGTCGGACATTGAAAATAAACAATTTTACTCATGATTACGTCAAACATTTAGTAGCGAACAATTGGCTTTTAAAAGATTTTTAACTAGAAATCTAAAATGAATTTTGACTTTTGAATCCATTTATTACATGTTTTAATTTTCCTTTCATGGCAAAAATTTTTACACTCCATCCTGATAATCCACAGATTCGTCGAATAGAAGAAATTAAGGGAGCGCTACAAAGCGGTGCGGTGATGCTTTACCCCACCGATACAGTCTACGCAATAGGCTGCGATTTGAGCGTTAAGTCGGCAGTGCAACGGGTGCGACAAATAAAGCAGTTAGCGAATGAAAAACCACTAACATTTTTATGCCCTTCTCTTTCAAACGTTGCTACTTATGCTTTTGTTAATAATGCAGCTTATCGAATTATGAAGCACTTGATTCCAGGAACTTATACGTTTTTGCTTCCCGCTACAAAATTGGTACCTCGACTGGTACAAAACCCAAAACGTAAAACTACTGGGATTAGAGTTCCCGATAATCCGGTTTGTTTGTCATTATTAGAAGCTTTGGGCAATCCAATAATTTCAACTTCGGCACGTATCCCCCCCGATGACGAAGATGAAAATGCATGGCTAGAACAAGAACCTTTATCCCGGATAGAGCTATTTGACCGGATGGAAGGATTAGTAGATGTAATCATAGATACTGGCAAAGAACCTGGTGTACAAGTCTCCACTATCTTGGATTTGACTGAAGAACAGCCAACAGTTGTACGTAAGGGGTTGGGTTGGGAAGAAGTTGAAGGGTGGATGTGAGGATTTTAGATCGGCGACTAATACAAATATGAATAGTACAAAAGCGCTTTGTTTATGAAGATGCTTTAATATGCTGGGAACTAAAAAAAGATTTGTCATTGAATTTGTATTTTTCGCTAATTTTGATACTCCAATTCTAGAATTGTCACATTCATCAAGCTAAAATGTTGGTAGAGGTACCATGTAGCAAAGCTTTAACTCATAAGGCTTTTAAGCATTTTAGAGTATTTATACTTAGGAGTGTGACAGTCGCTATTTCAAGAAACTCGAAGAAAGCGACACACCAGCATATCCGGAACCTGCGGATATTTCTTACATTCATAAATGTGAGCAGTGCTGATGGCGACTCTTGAAGGATAGAGCTTTAAGACGAGTGCCCCCCAGACTGACTCCGTAACCCTTACGGTGCAGTACCAATCCTAAAAAATGATGAAAACAAACATTGCGAATCTACCTTCTTCCACATCTACCACTGAAGTTGAAAACGAAAACGAAACTGCAAATGTACAATCGCAGGATAATAACAATGCATTAGTTCAGCAGATATGTCAAGAGTTAGAATCTCAGGTTAAAGCTACACCCGCTACTATTCAAGTTGTCGCCACCCGCATAGCTAAAGAAGTAGAGCGTATTTGCGAAAAAAGCTACCGCATTCAAACATCCGGACAAGTTAAATCTTGGTTATTCAGTTTAGCGCGGCATCGTTTGCAAAAGTGTTTGCATTACTATCAACTAGGTTCCAGACGCGGTAGGGTTGAATTACATAGTACCCTTGGCTCTATGGTTTACCGCCACATCAGTCTCCCCGGCTGCCAGTTGGGTTTTGATGCTCGTTACAACTTGATTGAAGATTTTCTCCAAGCATTCTACATCGAAGCAATTAAAGCCTTCCGTCGGGAAAACGAATTACCTCAAGACTATACCCCCCGGACTCGCTTGCAATTAGGCGAATACATGGCATTTACCGAACAGTATGCCAAGCGTCGTATTTCCTTGCCAGGTAACGCTAACCAACAGCTAATCATACTTCGCGCTCAAGGCTTTAGCCGTCGTTTGCCTCAAGAAACTACCGTTGATATGGAAATGGCTTTAGAATCTGCCAAATCCGAAGATGCTGAATCTTACCAACGTAGCTCTGCCGTTCAACAAGTGCGATCGCAGATGGTTGCACAAAACACTTACGATCCAGCCGAAGAAGCAGAACGGGATAGAGTTGTTTCTGAGTTGGTAAATTACTTGCAAGCTCAAGGTCAAAGTGATTGCGTAGATTATCTATCCTTGAAATTACAAGACCTCAGCGCTCCGGAGATTGACAGAATACTCGGTCTAACTAGCCGTCAGCGCGATTATCTACAACAGCGCTTTAAGTACCATGTAGAAAAGTTTGCGCGTACCCACAACTGGCAATTAGTACACCAGTGGTTGGGTGCAAGTTTAGAACAGAAATTAGGCATGTCTTCTAGTCAATGGGATGCTTTTGTCAGTCAACTTTCCGAACAGCAACGTCATATGTTGCAACTCAAAAGCGCCAAGCAAAACGACCAAGCCATCGCCAAAGAACTCAAGTGTACTCCTAAGCAGCTACAAAAGCGTTGGACTAAGTTACTAGAAATGGCATGGTCTATCCGTAACGGTAATACTGAAATTAAAGCAAGTTAAATTCTTGGTTAATAACAACATCTACCTTTCCAAGCTTTTAACACCTTTACAGGAAATTGCATTTGCTATCAATGAATTCCAAAACTATTCAAACAGTGAAAGTACTCGAAACATCCCTCACAAATACGAGCAAAAATCACTTTAATCGCTTGTTGATTTGTGAGGAGATAAATAGGGAGCCTCTACTGAGTTTATTAACTTGATTACTACTTTTTTCAAAATGTTTTCATTGTTTGTAAGTTAATTGGATGACATATATAAATCTATAAATGCTAATACTTTAGTACCATAAAATACATTAGTACCATGTTATTGTAACTTCTTATTTATCAAAATATCAAAGACGCATTTCAAATTAAAACGACATATTAAGCAACACATAATAAAGTACTATTTCTGTTTAATCATAGAAGAAGCGGGAGTAGTGGCAAAGGTTGCAGAGAATGACAAAACTTCGGGGTATGCGCGCACAGAAAGCGGGTGAGATTTTAGAAAATCATGTAGAAACCACCCTCAGAGCATATGGATTTTTTCAAGTATGTTCTCAAGTACCGAAGAAGCAAAAACGAGAATTACTTTTAAACTCCATTCTATTGCCAAAGCGCTATGGGAAACAGGTTTTTATCGGCAGCGGTATTTATCAAACTGATATTTATGTAGACTTCTATATCGTTGGTTTACCTCGGATGCCATCTGGTTTAATTATTGAGTGCAAATGGCAGGAAAGCGGGGGTTCGGTGGATGAAAAATTTCCCTATTTGAATTTGAATATTCAATATTCTTACCCTGCACCAGCGATAGTAGTTATTGGTGGAGATGGAATGAGAGATGGAGCAATTAAATGGCTGCGGGAACGAGAACGCGATAACCATAATTTATTGGCGGTGCAGAGTTTAGAAAGATTTATTGCTTGGTCTAGTAGATATCTTTGATGTTACTGCAACGCCGCAAAACTAAATATTTTGATGAGATCATATTTCTCTTGGCAAAGTTACGGTGAAAATAGTTCCTTTCCCAACAGAGCTATTAACTGCAATTCCACCATGATGTATATCAACGCAGCGCTTAACAATAGATAGCCCTAATCCCGTACCGGGTTTCGTCTCTACATTTTTAGCTCGGTAAAACGAGTTGAAAATATGAGACAAATTTTCTGTAGGGATACCAATACCTTGGTCTTGAACGCGGAATTTGATTTGATTAGACAATAAACTTAGTTCCAACTCTATCTTTGTATCTGGCTGAGAATACTTTAGTGCGTTTTCAAGCAGGTTAACTAATATGTGATGGATAAGTTTAGCGTCGAGCATCGAACTGGATGTGGCATTCCCCGATACTTTGAAATTAATACGGCGATTGTTGTAATTAACAATTGTGTTAATAATTTCTTGGCACAGTTGAACAACATCAACCTCTGTTGGTTGAAATTGTAAAGAACCGGCTTCATCTTCGGCAATTATCAATAAGTCTTCAACGATTGATGCAATCCTTTGAACGGATGAGTTCACTTTTTGAAAATGCTTTTGCTTTTTCTCATTCGTCAATTTATCTATATTATGGTGCAAAATATCGGCTGAGGATTGGATTACTGATAGAGGCGTGCGAATTTCATGGGATATTGTCGCAATAAATTCAGATTTGGCATTACTCAACTCTTGTTCTCTTTGCAGTGCTTTGTAGGTTTCTTCTTCTGCTTGCTTACGGTGAGTGATATCTTCAGCAACGCCTACTATCCCATTAACCCGTCCATTTTCATCCTTGTTCGGAAAAGTGCGCTCGCGAATCCAACGCATTGTACCGTTAGGCAGGATAATACGATATTCCCCATCTATAGATGTTGGATTATTTTTCATAGCCGCAATTACAGGAGGAATATCCTCAGGATGTAAAGCTTCTAAGAAAGAACGAGGTTCTTTGTAAAGTGAATCACAACTTCGACCCCAAATTTTTTCGTAACTAGGGCTAATATATAAAAATTTTGTAATTTCAATATCCCATACTAAAAATACAATATCAGCATTATCTACAAACTGTTTAAACTGCTCCAAGCTTTGATTTAAATCTTTTAATTCTTGTTTGCGCTCGGTAATATCTTCAGCAGTGCCTGCCATACGATAAATATTACCTTGATCGTCATAAATAGGATAAGTTCGGTCGCGTACCCAACGGATAGTGCCGTCTGGGCGAATTACGCGATATTCTTCATCCATGTTCCACGGTTCTTTGCCTATTGCAGCTTGGGTAACACGCTCGACATCATCTGGATGAACCGCTTCTAGAAATGAGTGAGGATTTTCTATAAGTGAAGCGACAGTCCTACCCCAAATTTTCTCATACCCAGGACTCATGTAGTAATACTCGGTTACGTCAGGAGAACAAACCCAAAAAGCAAAATCTACATTATCCGCAAATTGTTCAAATACCTGTAATTGTTGTAAATCCACCTATGAACTCCTGCAAAAAATAACCTGAATTAATGTATTAATATCTTTGATATAGCAGTCCTAAATAATTCGTCAAATTATAAGTGATACTGTCTTGGTAACACGTCCGCTCTGTAGGAGCAAGATACTCTTACTAAAGTTGTATATATTGATCGGTATGTTTTTTTTACGAATAGTCTAGGATTGCTATATTAAAAAGAAACCTTCCTGCATAAATTCAATACAAAAATCGACGTTGCCTCTTCAGAATATTAATATTTAATAAGAAGTGATTAATAATTCGTGAATAGTGCCGCGATTTTTGATATTTGAGTTAATAACTCGCGGCGCTTTGATAGGAAATATCTTGAAATTGATTTCTGTATACAGTTCCTTGATAAATTGGCAATCGGAATTACACACCATAATTTTGACACCCCGGCTTGCTAATTCCGCACAGGTATCTCTCAAACGTATCTGGTCATCTTTTGTAAAAGAATTACGGCTGTAAGCGGTAAAGTAGCTGGTACTGCTTATGGGATGATAGGGAGGGTCAAAAAATACAAAATCATCGCTGCTTGTGGCGTAATCCAAAACCTCTGAGAAGTCAGCTTGTCTAATTTGTGCTAACTGCAATGTTTCACAAGCCGAATATAATAACTCTATGGGACAGATTTTGGGATTTTTATATCTACCCAAAGGTACGTTAAATTGTCCCTTGGAATTAACTCGATAAAGACCATTGAAGCAAGTTTTATTCAAATAAATTAAACGTGCCGCTTTTTCTAAATCAGTTTTTACTAATGTTTGACGCAGACTGTAATAATACTCTTTACTATGATTGTTTTCATGTATTTTGAGCAAACTAATTAATTCTTCTAAATTGTTTTTTACACAATTATAAGTATCAATCAGTTCCGAGTTGACATCAGTTAACATAGCTGCGTATGGCTGGAGATGGAAAAAAACTGCACCTCCACCTAAAAACGGCTCATAATAATTCTTATAAGTTTGTGCTTCGGGTAAATAAATACGAATTTGCGGAATCAATTTACTTTTTCCACCAGCCCACTTGAGAAAGGGGCGCGGGAAAGCTTGTTTAGAGATTTGACTTACCATTAAACTAAAACAAATCGCTCGCTTGTAAGGAGTAATAAAAAATCACAAACTATATAATCTTATATTAAGTGGGATAATTAACTTCTTATTGGATTACAATCTAATAACAGTAAGTACATCAAAAAAACTCTAGTTCATAAAAATACTCTCTAAAAAAAAGATGTTTGATGGTTTTTGGGATAATGTCTTTCGCTACCCCCGCTACTTTATAACTACTCTATTAGGTGTATTTTTGAATGCCTTTGGTTGGATAGAACCAGTATTTAAACGCCCTGCCACCTTAATAGCTTTTATAAGTTTGCTAGTGGGTATTCTCGTTTTTGTTTCTTTTACCCTGCGTGCAATGCTTGGTTTAAGTACAATTTAGTCAAGGTAGACTAGATTTGAGTGGGGGTTAAACCCCCGCTTTGCTATTTACCTATTTTTGTGTAGTAAAACCTCTGCTAGGAGGCTATTTTTATGGCTACTAATCGCCGCGTTTCCCGTGTTGCTGAATTAATTAGACGGGAAGTCAGCCAAATGTTACTCAATGGGATTAAAGACGATAGAGTCGGTACGGGAATGGTTAGCGTTACTGATGTAGACGTATCTGGCGATTTACAACACGCTAAAATCTACGTTTCTATTTATGGTACCGATGAAGCTAGAGAAGAAACAATGGCTGGGTTAAAATCGGCTACTGGTTACGTTCGCAGCGAACTTGGCTCCCGAGTCCGCTTGCGTCGTACTCCAGAAGTTATTTTTTTAGAGGATCGCTCTATTGAAAGAGGCAACAAAGTATTATCACTTTTGAATCAAATTAAAGATCGACAAAAGTCAGAATTTCAAGAAAATCAGCAATCTGATTGAAACTTAGCAACTAATTAGTAGGAGAACATGGCGATTACTTTTTCTTAATCAAAATTTAGCCAAATCCCCAAGCAGACGCGATCGCCCTCGCGTCTGTTTCATTTTGTCTAGGCTCTTGTTGCTGCTCTGCGACATCAATATAAACGAGGTACACAACTGGTATTTTTTAATCAAAAGCAAGATGTTCCTATTACGGTTCAATACTGGGATCAACTTCTAAATTGTACGGGGAGCAAATTTTGAGTCTACAAGGATTTTAGATTTAATCCCTAGAAAACTAGCTTTCAAAAAATTCGATATATGCCTTCTTTAAATTCGTTTAATTGGATTAAATCGTGAAGGCTTAGCCCATAACACGCGAATGCCTTGTTTCTCAAAATCTAATATCATACATTGTTCTGAAGACTTATCATCAAGAATTTTTATCCCCTTTACTAAAGTTAACAATCGTTCATCCAATGATTTACGTAAGTTAATGGGATTTAACAAACGACTTAAGAGTCATTGATTATACTTATTCAACGTGTTAATATCACTGCTTACGCAAAGAAGAAAAATCGCTCAAGCTAATGCACAATCACTGGTGCAATGCCTAACAGAATTTATAACTATCTGCGAGTTGTTACAGCTTTTTATCCGAGACGTTTTTCTAATAGCTAGTGCCTTACTTAACTAAGCAATTATTTATCTGTTTAAGAAATTATTAACAGCTAGTAAAACTCTTGCTTTTTTGTTGTAACTTAGCTTTTATACAAAGCGATAGATTATACATTTGGATCGGTTTGATATTTTTTTGCTTGTTCTCCTTTAGGCAGATGTATTCAACCTGAATCATTGCTATAGATTAATTATTCAGTTTAAATGCCCATTTATAAGCTTACAAATACCGCCTTATGTATAGTTTCAACTGCTTAAGAGTGTTTAACATTCCGTTCATAAAATACGATGTATTAAAACGATGAAAATGTTTTATTTACTACCTATATTTATCTTGTTTAAGAGTTTTAAAGGTTATGTCATGAATTAATGACATTCTTAACATATCTTTATATTATTTGAGGTTTTATAGCGTCAAAATGAAATTAGTTCCGTATAGCAAATTACAAAAAATAGTAGCGAATTGGTTTTTAACCATGTTCGTTTGTGGTCAAATCTGGGAATAATACTTACGTGTAAAATAGCGAGTGGCAATTATGAGTGTGAATACGGTGCCTTCTATCAATTACTCTTTAGACGTGATTCAGGATGAAGCACGGCGATTAGTTCAAAAGGGAGTAGTTAGCCGACAACAGCCGATATATACCTTATGTCAATACATACCCGCAAGAGAGTGGGTTTGTATTGAGTGCGAGTTAGAAAAATGTGAATTTCTACTGCGCGATCGTATAGCGGATTTGATTGGTAGAGAGGTGTGGGAAAACGACTAAATTTTTAAATTCGTGAGCTAGATTGTGGGTGCAAGAACTGAACGAAATTATATTCAATACTGGCAACAGTTATAGAATCTCTGTTTTTAATCTAAAAAAACCCGTCCAAATTTGTTTTGATACGAAAACCTAAAAGCCAGCACGTCCTTTCCGCAGTCATCTGAAACCGCCAACGGTTTGATTATGGCTTCCATTATGGGTGTGCTGTCTTCATTTTGCGGGATTCCAATATTGAATTGGATAAAAACAAGTAAATAGATTTGATTTTAGTGGTTATGCATTTTATCTTTTTATGAAGATAACGTCAAGTTAATAGCTGTATTTTTGAAGGAGCGAAGAGTAAAGGCGGGATTACCGCAGTTGCTCCTCTGCTTTTTTTGTCAGAAGGTAATTAAGCTAATTTCTTCCCGCCTTCAGATTACATACACAAATTTCTTGTTTTCTTCACCCTCTCCCCCTCTCCCGACACAGGAGTAACGCTGCCTGCGAATTTAAACTAAGGATCATCTAGTCTGAACCTGAAAATATTTTTGTAGCATAAAATATTTCAAACTCCCCTAGAGAGTAAAGAATGGCTTTTTGTGAGCCTTTTATTTGCCAGCCCCGAAGTTTGGCGGGAAGAACATCTCCCCCTTCGGGTGAAATAGTTTACATCAACTATTTCACCGCCAACTTCTCTCTTTAATTTCTGTTAGCCTGTATAACCCCTAACTTAATTTTTTTTTGTTATGGTGGTTGGAAACTTGCGCTAGTCAGATGTTAGAGGCTGGTATTGCTGTCCTAACGAAGCTAAATAAATGAATATTCTTACATCTTTCCAGGGGAGGAAAATAGTTATGAATGAAGTCGCGAACAAAAATACTCGCGAATCCTCCAAAGAGCAAGCACTTGTGCTGTGGTTTGATGACATCGGTATTAATGATATTCCTATAGTCGGCGGTAAAAATGCGTCTTTGGGGGAAATGATTGGACAGTTGGCAAGCAGAGGAGTTAATGTTCCGACTGGTTTTGCTACGACTGCTTATGCTTATCGTTATTTTATTCAGTCTGCGGGTTTAGAAGAAAAACTGCGAAATCTTTTTAATGATTTGGATGTAGATGATTTGCAAAATCTACGCATACGAGCCAGAAAAGCGCGGAAATTATTGCTCCATACTCCATTCCCTAGGGATTTTAGGGATGCGATCGCTAAATCATATAAAAAATTGTGCGAGCGGTATAACACCGATACCGATGTGGCAGTGCGTTCGAGTGCAACAGCAGAAGATTTACCAGATGCTAGTTTTGCAGGGCAGCAAGAAACTTATCTTAATGTAACTACAGCTGAAGAAGTTTTAGCAGCTACTCATCGTTGTTTTGCTTCGCTGTTTACAGATAGAGCAATTTCCTATCGACATACAAAAGGATTTGACCATTTTGAAGTTGCGATCGCGGTGGGAGTGCAAAAAATGGTGCGCTCGGATTTAGCTACTTCGGGAGTGATGTTTTCCATCGAAACCGAAAGTGGTTTTAAGGATGCGGCTTTGATTACGGCTGCTTATGGTTTGGGGGAAAACGTAGTTCAAGGTTCAGTTAATCCCGATGAATATCATGTTTTTAAGCCAACTTTGATATCGGGATATCGCCCAATTATCGATAAGAGATTGGGTAGTAAAGAAATCAAAATGATTTACGATGACGGCTCAAAGAACGTTAAGAATGTGTCGGTGCCTGCTGCCCAAAGAGCAAAATTTGCTTTAAACGACGAAGATATATTGCAGCTAGCGCGTTGGGCTTGCTTAATAGAAGATCATTATTCCAACGTCCACGGGAAATATACACCGATGGATATGGAATGGGCGAAAGATGGGATTACCAATGAATTATTTATCGTTCAAGCCCGTCCAGAAACGGTACAGTCGCAGAAGTTGAGCAATGTTCTGCGGAGCTATAAGTTTGTAGAGAATAAGAGACAAGGAGACAAGGAGAATATTTCTACCCCCTCTCCCCACTCTTCCCCTTCTTCCCCCTCTCTCCCCCTCACCACCGGGCGTGCTGTCGGTGAAGCCATCAGTAACGGCAAAGCACGAGTAATTGCAGATGTTAGCCAAATAGAACAGTTTCAAGCTGGGGAAATACTGGTAACGGATAGAACCGATCCCGATTGGGAACCGATTATGAAAAAAGCCGGTGCGATTGTAACTAATTCGGGTGGTAGAACTTGCCATGCTGCAATTATTGCCCGAGAGTTGGGCGTACCGGCAATTGTGGGATGCGATAATGCCACGGAGGTGTTGAAAACTTCGCAAGAAATAACGGTTTCTTGTGCGGAAGGCGAGGAAGGTAAGGTTTATCAAGGATTATTGCCTTTTGAAGTAGAAGAAGTGCAGTTAGAAGATGTACCTCGCACCCAAACGCAAATTTTAATGAATGTAGGGAATCCTCAAGAAGCATTTCGCTTATCTACTATTCCTAATGATGGTGTGGGGTTGGCGAGAACTGAATTTATAATTGCCAATCAAATTCAAATTCATCCGATGGCTTTGCTTTATTTTGATAAGTTGGAGGATGAGTTTGTTAAGGGACAAATTGCTAAGGTAACAGCACTTTACGAAGATAAACCAGCATATTTTGTTGATAAATTAGCTCAAGGAATTGCGAGAATTACAGCGGCATTTTATCCAAAGCCGGTAATTGTCAGGATGTCGGATTTTAAAAGTAATGAATATGCGAATTTGTTAGGGGGAAGGCAGTTTGAACCCAACGAAGAAAATCCGATGTTGGGTTGGCGGGGAGCAGCGCGTTATTACGACGAACGCTATCGTGAAGGTTTTGCGTTGGAGTGTCAAGCTATTAAAAGAGTAAGGGAAGAAATGGGTTTGACTAATTTAATTCCCATGATTCCTTTTTGTCGAACTCCTGACGAAGGAGGTTTGGTAATAAAAGAAATGGCAAAAAATGGCTTGGAGCAAGGCGTTAATAATTTGCAGGTTTATGTAATGTGCGAGCTACCAAATAACGTCATTATGGCTGAGGAATTTGCTCAAGTTTTTGATGGTTTTTCTATTGGTTCCAACGATTTAACTCAGTTAACTTTGGGTTTGGATCGAGATTCTTCGCTAGTAGCAAGGTTATTTGACGAGCGTAGTGAAGGTGTGAAAAGGATGGTGAAGTTAGCAATTCAATCCGTGAAAAAGCATAACCGCAAAATTGGAATTTGCGGACAAGCACCAAGTGATTATCCAGAATTTGCTCAATTTTTAGTAGAAGAAGGGATTGATTCAATTAGTTTGAATCCCGATTCTGTATTGAAAACAATGTTGGAAGTTGCCAAAGTTGAGAAGAATTTGTAATTTGTAATTGGTAATTGGTAATTGTAGGGTGCTGTGACGGTTAAGATTATTCCCCAACCATAACGAAATTATTGGAATTTACCGTCACGCACCACCAATATTAGAATAATTAAAAAACCGCAGACACAAGTTTGTAGTTTGGGTTAGACATGAAAATTAATTTTGATTTAAACGATATTTTATATATAGCACTTTTCACTTGGATGCAATACAAATTCGACCTCACCCCCGTCCCCTCTCCTTAATAAGGAGAGGGGTGTCCAAAGGACGGGGTGAGGTTTCGAGTGTATTGAACTCAACTGAAAACCGCTATATCGTGTCGTAACCCAACATTAATATTGCAGAGCAAAAAAATATCCTAAGGAGTTTTTTCCATAGTTTATTTTAATGGTTCAGTTAGATGATAGAATATTCTACAGACGAAAAAAATTGTTTTATTAGCCGTTAGCGAGAGAGAAATGGCTTCTGAGATAGCTTAGGATTTTATGAATTCGGTAAGCAAACATCTAAGCTTTAAATTTATAAGATGGTTATCGTGTCGTAACCCAACACATAGGTCATTTTTATTACATCTATTGAAATATCTAGCTTAAAATGTTGGGTTGCGCTGGCTTAACCCAACCTAGAATAAAAGTATACTGGAAGCTCTGCCTACAATTCTGTATTCCTTGCCAGAGATAAGGAACAAGTTGTTAAATGACATCATTACTCGAAACCGAACGCTTAATTATCCGTAGATGGATTCCCGAAATTGATGCGGAACAAGCTTTTGCAATTTACGGTGATGCACAAGTGATGCGCTTTATCGGTACTGGCAAAACTGAAGCAAGTATTGAAACCCAGCGTCGGAGTTTAGAAGCTGCAATCGAACGCTACAAGCAAAGCAATAATACCGCAACCGGAGCTTGGGCTATTGTAGAAAAGGAATCAAAAATAGTTGTAGGAACGATTCTACTTAAGCAATTACCTGATACCAAAAGTAAACCTACACAAGATTATGAAGTTGGCTGGCATTTAAGAAAAGCTTCCTGGGGTAAAGGCTATGCAACCGAAGCTGCAAGGGAAATAATTAATTACGGATTTAATTTTTTACAGTTATCAGAAATTTATGCGGTGGTGAAACCAGAAAATCATGCTTCGGTTAAAGTCACTCAGCGATTGGGTATGACACCTTTGGGAATAACAAATCGATATTACGGTGGTATAGAACTTTTATTATTCAAATTGGATTCGCAAGAAATTAAATCAAAAATGCGCTTCAATAATTAAGGGACGTAGTGGTTTCGGCTTGACTAATTCTGTGATGACTCAAAAACGGTCTTTTTTGTGGTTTAAGATTGGCATGTTAGCAGTGCTTCTGCTGTCACTTGCCTTAAGGTTTTGGGGGCTGGGGCGATTTAACACGTTAGTGTTTGATGAGGTTTATTACGCTAAGTTTGCTCAAAACTATTTGAGTCAAAATCAATTTTTTGATGGTCATCCACCATTAGGGAAATATATCATTTCTATAGGAATGTGGCTGAGTGATTATTTTCCTTTTTGGCAAGATACAGTAAATGTTCTTACAGGAGTAGCTCGCTCACCCTGGAGTTATCGCTGGATAAATGCGCTGTTTGGCTCTTTTATTCCGCTTATTGTTGCTGGAATTGCCTATCAATTAAGTTATCGTCGTAGTTTTGCTCTTTTGGCAGGTTTATTTACAGCTTGCGACGGTATATTTTTAGTTGAGTCTCGCTATGCTTTAATTAATCAATATATAGTTATTTTTGGATTGTTGGGACAGTGGTTATTATTAATTGCTTTAGGGAAAACTAAAAAACAACGCAAGTTTTATTTAATACTTTCTGGAATTAGTTTTGGTGCGGCTATCGCTACAAAGTGGAATGGTTTATTCTTTTTAATAGGTATATATTTAAACTGGATGCTGGCTTGGTTGAAGCAATATCTGACAGCGAAAGAGACGGGAAATAGTACAAATATTGTTTTAGAAGCCGATCCATATTATATTTCAACAGCAGAGTTAAGAAATTCTACCGCCACATTAACCGCACCTCAGATAACAACGGCAAAAGCTTTAGTATTACCGCTACAAAAAATTGGTCAACTAAAAATTTTTACAGCTGCATTTTACTTGGGAATAATCCCGCTAATAACTTACAGCTTAATTTGGATACCTCATCTTTTCCAAAATCCTAAATACGGATTTATAGAAGTACATACCCAAATTTTATCTTTTCACGGTCGTCTTGGTGGTAATACTTCTGATATACATCCTTACTGTGCCGCTTGGTACAAATGGCCGTTACTAACTCGTCCGATTGCTTATTTTTATCAAACAGCAACGAACGCAAGCGAACCCGTATCAGTTATTGGGCCACCTTTACCTTCAAATACGGGTAAAGTTATATATGATGTTCATGCGATGGGCAATCCATTATTGTGGTGGTTTGGTTTTGCTGCTTTATTGTTTTTAATAGTAGCTGTTTTGCTTAAGCGGATAATAATTCCTTCTATGCAACAACAGCGTTTATTTGTGAATTCGTCATTTTCTGTTAATACTGGAATTGCTTTATATGTATTGTTAAATTATGCAGCTAATTTACTACCTTGGGTAAAAGTAAATCGTTGCGTTTTCATATATCATTATATGACTGCTGTTATATTCGCATTTATGGCTTTAGCTTGGCTGATAGATAAATGCTTGCGTAGCTATAATTTAGAGTTTCGAGCTTTTGGACTTACAGTTGTTTTTCTAATTATTATTGCTTTTGGTTTTTGGATGCCGATATATTTAGGCTTGCCTCTTTCGGCTGATGCTTATAGGTTGCGGATGTTGTTTAGCTCTTGGATCTAATCGGTTAGTAGTGAGCAGTTAGCGGTAGTCTGCCCCAGCATACGCCTCGTTTATTGCTGATAGTGCGAGAATATATGCTTACAACAAGTATATTGTTCTTATTTAATAAAGAAATATAAATTATTAATTGTATATATTTATTTGTAAAAGTTACTTAATAGTTAATTCCGCAGAAGTTTTTGCTACTCCAGTGATTAGCTATTCTTTGATAATTCTTATCAGACATCTGAATATTAGTTTGTTATATTGGTAACGCTAAATAAAAAGCATTCACAATCAACAGAAATATACTCCTTTATGGAAGGGAGATTAAAACTAGTTGTATTTATATAAATAGAAAATAAACTTTTATATCATTGTGCTAAAAATTTGAAAACTTTTAAAAAAGATACTTTATCTGTTGTATAAGATTGTGATGAATTAGCATCGAGCAAAATATAGGAGTAGTCAGATGATAATAGATTCAAAACCAAATTCTCTGAATTTAACCAATTTAAAAGAACCAGTAATTAATCTCAACAGCAAAATTCAGAATCATGGTGTGTTAATTGTTCTCCAAGAACCCGAGCTAAATATTTTACAAGTTAGTCGTAATGCTGCTTCGATGCTTGATTGTCCTATCGAAACGCTTTTAGAAACTAACTTAGAAGATTTGTTAGATCCTTATCAAATCGTCAGAATAAAATCTCGTTTAGCAGAAGATTCCCTTGATTTTACTAATCCGACAAAAATTTGGATAAAAAAGAGAAGAGAAGATTATGCTGTCTTTGATGCGGTATTTCATCGCAATCCAGAAGGAATTTTAATTTTAGAATTAGAGCCAGCAATTTCTGAAGACAATATTCCATTTTTAAGCTTTTATCATCTAGCTAAAGCTTCTATCAATAAGTTACAAGAATCTGCTAATCTTCAAGATTATTGTCAAATTATTGTCGAGACAGTACGCAAAGTCACCGGATTCGATCGGGTGATGCTTTATAAATTTAATGAAAACAACCACGGTTGCGTACTAGCTGAAGATAAGCTCGAAAGTATGGAACCCTATTTGGGTTTGAATTTTCCGGAATCAGATATTCCCAAACCCGCCAGAAAAATGTTTCTTTCTAATTTAATTAGATTGATTCCGGATGCGAGTGGCGAATCTGTAGATTTATTTCCACAATTAAATCCAATTACAGAACGTCCAGTTGATTTAATGAATTCTAGCTTGAGAAGTCCTTATCCCTGTCATATTGAATATCTACATAATATGGGTGTAGGTGCTTCTTTAACTATATCTTTGATTAAAGATGGTAGGCTCTGGGGATTGATTGCTTGTCACCATCAAACACCGAAATTTGTTTCCTATGAATTGCGGAAAGCCTGCGAATTTTTAGGAAGAATGATATTCAATGAGATTTATAGTAGAGAAGAAACGCAAGATTATGATTATCGGATGAAATTAACCTATATTCAATCGACTTTGATTGACTATATGTCTCAAGAAGATAATTTTATTGCTGGTTTAGTTAAGCATCAGCCCAATTTATTAGACTTAACTAGCGCTCAAGGTGCAGCAATTTGTTTCGGCGGTAACTATACTTTAATCGGTGAGACTCCTAAAGAAGAAGACATAAACAATTTAGTTACCTGGCTGCAAACAAATGGTGATGAGGAAGTTTTCTATACTAATTCGCTTCCGGAAATTTATCCCGATGCTGAGAAAATTAAAAATCTTGCTAGCGGTTTATTAGCGATTCCAATTGGTAAACGAAATTATGTATTATGGTTCCGTCCAGAAGTAATTCAAACTGTAAATTGGGGAGGTAATCCTAATAAAGCATTTGAAGTTAACGAAGAATCAGGAAATTTACGTTTATGCCCGCGTAAATCGTTTGAATTGTGGAAACAAACCGTTCGTTTAACATCTTTACCTTGGCAATATGTTGAAGTCAAAGCTGCATTAGAATTACGAAAAGCCATAGTTAATATTGTGTTGCGCCAAGCTGAAGAATTGGCAATTTTAGCAGCAGACTTAGAACGTTCTAATGCTGAATTGAAAAAGTTTGCTTATGTTGCTTCTCATGATTTGCAAGAACCTTTAAATCAGGTAGCAAACTACGTGCAGCTTTTGGAAATGCGCTATCAAGATGCTCTTGATGAAGATGCGGATGAATTTATTGGTTATGTCGTCGGGGGAGTCAGCTTAATGCAAACCTTGATAGATGATGTGCTTGCATACTCTAAAGTTGATATGCAGAGTATCGAGTTTGCCACAACTTCAGCCGAACAAGCTTTAGAAAAAGCCTTAAATAATCTTCGCAGACGCATCGAACAAACAGGTGCTAAAATTACTCACGATGAATTACCAACCGTCATGGCTGATAGTACTCAATTAATGCAGCTATTTCAAAACCTGATTGGTAATGCAATCAAATTCAAGAGCGAGAAACCACCAGAAATTCATATCAGTGTATCTCGTTCCGAAGACGAATGGCTATTTTCAGTCAGCGATAACGGAATCGGAATTGAACCACGATTTCGCGATCGCATTTTTGTGATATTCCAAAGATTGCACACTCGTGATGAATATCCAGGTACGGGAATGGGTTTAGCCATCTGTAAAAAAATCGCAGAATGCCATCGCGGAAATATCTGGGTAGAATCACAATTAGGTGAAGGTGCAACATTTAATTTTACTATTCCATTAAAAGGACGCGAACGTGAGCGTAGAAACGGAACAAAAACCCAGAATCATCTTTTTGGTAGAGGATAATAAAGCAGATGTTCGTCTCATCCAAGAAGCTTTCAAAAATAGTTCGTTACCCCATGAAATGCTCACGGTTAGAGACGGAATGGAAGCTATGGCTTTTTTAAATCGGGAGGGTGAGTATCATAGCGCACCTCGCCCCGATTTAATTCTTTTGGATTTAAATTTACCAAGAAAAGACGGTAGAGAAGTTCTTGCAGAAATAAAAACAAACTCCAAATTAAAACGCATTCCCGTTATAGTTTTGACAACTTCACACAACGAAGAAGATATTTTTCACAGTTACGACTTACACGTTAACTGTTATATAACCAAGTCTCGCAATATCAGCCAATTATTCAAAATAGTTAAAAGGATAGAAGATTTTTGGTTAGAAACAGTAACTTTACCAAATGAGCAGTGAACGGTAAACAGTGAACAGTGAACAGTGAACAGTTTACTATTAACAAATAACAACTAACAACTAACCACTAACAACTAACTTCTAATAATGACAGCAGACTCGATGAACATCTTGTTAATTGAAGATAATTTAGCGGAAGCTAGATTGTTACAAGAATTTTTGAAAGATGGTTTTTTCAAAGAGTTTAATCTAGTTCATGTCAAAAGACTAAGTGCAGCACTTGATGCAATTGGTGAAGATATATCTATACCGTGTTCGTATAATGTAATTCTATTAGATTTAACTTTACCGGATAGTCAGGGGTTGGAATCTTTGAAACCTTTGATGGCTCGCGCTCCTTGCTTGCCAATTGTAGTACTCACTAATACTAATGACGAGAAATTAGCTATAGAAGCAGTAAGACAAGGAGCGCAAGATTATTTAGTTAAACGACAGATAAGTCCACAGTTATTAATACGCTCTTTACGTTATGCTATCGAACGCAAAGAATATCTAGAAACATTACGTGCGGTTAATAAATCTCTCAAAAATAGAGTTGAAGAAAGAACAGCCGAGTTAATTGAAGCTAAAGAAGTCAATAAATTTAAGTCAGAATTTGTTTCTATATTATCTCACGATATCCGCAATCCTTTAAATGCTATTTTACTAGCAGCAGGGTTATTAAAAAATAGCGATGAGAATTTAAACCCTGACAAAAAAGTAGCTCACTACCAGATGATTCGTTCGGCTATTAGAAATATGTCTTTACTATTAGATGAAGCTTCATTGATTGGTAAAGCAGATTCCGGTAATCTTAATTGCGAACTAATCGGAATTGATTTGATTGCTTTTTGTAGTGCGATTGTTAAAGAAATACAGTTAACCGCCGCACAAAAGAATATCAATCTAGTTTTTAATGTAGAGGGAGATAGTGATGAGTTTTTAGGTGATGAAAAATTACTCCATCATATTTTAACTAATTTATTAGGCAATGCCGTTAAATATTCTCCATCAGGTAGGGAAGTTGTTTTTGATTTAATTTTTCAAAAATCAGCAGTAATTTTCCGCATACAAGATTCAGGCATCGGGATTCCAATACCAGAACAACAACACCTTTTTGAACCATTCCATCGAGCTTCTAATGTTGGAAAAATCGCCGGTACCGGCTTAGGATTAGCAATTGTCAAAAAATGCGTAGACGCCCACGGTGGTGAAATTACACTTCAGAGTCAAGAAGGGATTGGCAGCACTTTTACTGTGACGTTACCAGTTATTAGTGAGCAGTGAACAGTTATCCAACCCCTCATAACTTCTTCGTAGGTTGGGTTGAAGGTTGTGTAAGCGGAGCTTTCTCGTAGAGTAACCCAACACCCGAGTTGGGTTGCGCTTTGCTTAACCCAACCTACAAATTAATATATTACCCATCAAGATTAATGGGACAGACTACTAGATTGAGCCTATTTCACCAAAGTAATATCATGAGTGCGGCGCATATTTACTGTGGCAATTAAAGAGTTATCGGGATTGTGTCCAACATCAACTGATTCAATCATCTGGAGTTTTGTCGGATTAGAAATATCTACCACCGTTAGCTTTCGTCCTTCTGGCATTTCATCGATAGACTCAAGTTCCTGAATACCATTACCTGGAGGCTTATCGCACTTCGACTATGTAAGCTTTTGTACCATCGGGAGATGTGGCAATAATTTGGGGCCAAGACATCACAGAGTTAGATACTTGCAATGTATTAATTTGGGGCTGTTTCCGATCTAGCGGTAAATCAATCGCCGTTAAAGTATCTTCGATACCTGCAACTCTGTCTAATTTAGCATCAGCATAAGCCGTCGCTACCATATCAGCATCAGAGGCTATCAGCAAAGCACGTCCGTTAAACTGTACTGATGAATTGGCAATGGGAGCAACTTTTATTGGTTCAAGTAGTTGCAATAAACCATAAATAACTAATGCCACAACAAAACCGAAAATTCCCAAAGAAATGCGCTTAAACCACTTTGATTTCAACAGCATCATCAAACTATCCTTCCAACTTGGGTTTGTTTGACATCTCCCAGCTTTGAAAAAAACTGGGATTCTAAGCAGTTGTCACTCCGTAGTCTAAAGACATACTGCGTGACATTGTTTGCTTGCGATAAGACCTTTTTAGATTACTAAAAATATCGTACCGTTTGGGGTGTGTCAAAGCACCCCGTTTAATTATTTCAAAAGCTAGTTTTGCGATGCCGGAGTTAATAAAAATCTGGTCGGCAACCTTTCGTAGAATGTTAGATGCTGCATTTAAATCTGCATGAATCAATAAACCGTCTTTTGTGCGGTATACATCTCTACTAATTCTTTTACCTGATGGCTTCCATTCTATGGGTTTTGCACCGTATTGATGTAATTCATCATTATCAATAAAAGAAGCTTTAGAAGTATACTCCTCAGTGGTTATGTGGAATCTAATACCATATTCTTCACACAATTGTCTTAACCTCTCAATAAGTCTTTTGGTTGGCATTGAAACAACTTCATAATTATTGTTTCTACCAATATTAATGTTGGTTTTATTTCCCTCATTCCAACCAATTACTAAATTCCCGATACCGTCTTTTAAGCATTTATTGATGATAAACCTAGCGGCTTTATTTACTGCATCTCTGACTTGTAAATTGCGTTTTGCTGTGATTCTATCAAGGTAATTGTCCCAGTATCTACTAGGTTTGTTTTTCTTATGTTGCTGTACTTGATTTCGATATTTATGGAGTGCAGTTTTTAGCTGTGGAGATTCAACAATAAAACTTTTACCAAGGGTAGTAACTGCTGACAACCAAAACTTTACACCGTGATCAATGCTAATTGCATGATTGTAGTTAAGACTCTTATTATTTATAATTGGCTGTTTACCATCGTCTATCACCCAATCAACCCAAAACTCTCCACGACTAGGACGAATAATTACTTCTTTAATCCAATCAAAGCTAATAAATTCGGGCAAAATAAGCTTAATTGATGTTATTAATTCAGGCTTTGTTGCTTTACTGATTGAGGGATAAATATAACCATTATGACAAGCCAAGGCTTGTTTTGGGAACGTAACTGCGAATAAACCACCAGACTTTCTGTACTTGGGAATTGATGGCCTACTGCCATCTCCTAAGTAATACTTATCCACTAATTTATTGTAACTAGTTATTGATTCTCCTACTAACTTTAATGTTTGTTGTGCAGCTTGTGCAGCCAATGAAAAGTAGTGAATGCAAGTTTTAAGCTGTTTATCTAAATGATAATAATTAGTTTCTAATCTGTAAGTTTTCCAACCACTTCTAAGTTCATCTCCACACCAGTAAGTTGTATTAGCCTTTCTTTCAAGTAGCATTGCATAATGATTCTGGCGTGCCAGATAAATAGCAGAGTTATATAAACTGTTTGAATGCTCACACTGATCTACCCAGAAAGCTTTTTCTCATCCGTAAATTTTGCTTTTATTGGGAACTGTTTTGTACACTTGACCACCTCCTTGTTTATTAATATAGTTGATTCAACATAAATAATCAACAAAAAACCCTGATATAAAATGGCTAAGTTGTCAGCGTCAGATTATGAATACAGAAGGGCTGAAAAATCCGTGTCATCGATAAATTATCACTTTGTGTTTGTCCCAAAAAGACGTAAAGCAGTATTAGTTAATGAAATCGCTATGCGGCTACAGGAAATTATTTTTGAGTTAGTAAAAGAACATGGCTGGAGATTAATCGCTCTTGAAGTGATGCCAGATCATGTACATATGTTTATCAACTCACCGCCACATGAGTCAGCTTCTCAAATTGCAAAGTGGGTTAAGGGTAGAGCATCTAATATTCTAAGGAAGGAATATCCACAGTTAAAAAAATTACCTACTTTGTGGAGTCCTAGTTACTTTGTAGCTACTACAGGACAAGTAAGTACCGACGTTATTCGTAAGTATATTGAGAACCAAACTAGTAAATAAAAGAAACACGGAAAGTTAAAACTTTACCTGTCCGTTTCATCCCCTGGTTATAAACCAGGGGTTCTCACGTCCCAAGATATTTTGATAGAGGTATCAACAATGCACGATATGCAGGAACATAAGCTGTCACTAAGGCTGTATGACCTGCTACTAACAATATTGCGATGGGTAAACCTTCGTAAGCGAGAAAAAGATGATAGGCAAAGATATTGACGACGATTGGTGTCATAACAATCAGGGTTAGAGGTACAAAGCGATTACTCAAAAGCGCTAAACCAGCAGTCACCTCAGTAATACCCAACAATGTATAGAGATAACCAGTAGCTTTCATCCCGTCAACTAAAAGGTTCCCTAGGTTAAGTTGTTCTGGAACAAGTAGCTTTGCAGCACCAGCAACGATAAAAATTAGACTTATGATTACCTGAATTGCCATACGGATAGAGATACGTTCAAGAACCAAACCAGACCAAGTCGTTTTGATCGAACGAAATAGCGGTTGATAGGCAGAGCGATAACGATACGCAAGTATTAAATGTGCGCCGATGATTAGAAGTACGAGTAAAATCCGCAGGGGTTTGGGGTCGAGAAAAAAGTGAAATAGTGCAATATTGAAACTAACTGATGCCAGGATAATCTGCGCTAGGGGTAGAAACAGCCCTAGAAGTATTGCAATACCCGCCACAAATTCAGTTGTGTAGAGCAATATCTGCAAATAACCTGTAGCTTTCATTATGTCTAACCATGCTTGTGCTTGGGGAGGAAACTTTGACCATTCTGTAATTTGGGGAAGAAAGACGCGAAGCACAACGGCAATCGGGTAAACTAATCCTAAAAAGCCTCTAGCTGCATAAACAAGCATTCTGTCATTTTTTGTATTTTTGTGGTTTACAGATTCGCTATGTTTGGTGATAGTATCTTAAGTTAATTCGTCTTATTTAAAACACTCACCACTTGAATATTTGAATTAGATAGAAGAATCTTAATTAGGTGTTTGATTTGGCGTAACATCAATCCCAAATGTCCGAGCAATAATCAATGGATTAAAATATTCGCGTATAAAACTCACTTTGTTACCGCTTGTTTGGAATACAAATACATAGTTATTTCGGTAAGGTTTGCCATTTTCTGCTACCACAAAATCACCTTGAGCTTCTACAACCACAACGTTTGGATTCCTGGTTTCATAGAGACGAATTTGCTCAAATCTAATTTCACTAAACAGTGCTACGGCTCCTTCTATGTATCCCTGTGCAGCTTCTCTATTCGGAAAAATTCTACCTTGCAAATCATAAGGAAGTTCTATTGCTGCATCTTCAGCCCAAAGTTGAGAGATTGCGTCAGTATCTTGAGCTTCAAAATATTGCAAAAATTGCTTACCTAGCCGGGAAGCCCGCGAACGTGGAATAATTTCATTTACTGAGTTGAAGGTGCGTATCTGGCGTTGCGCTCTCGAATTTTTTTTCTCAAAACGATTGACTAAAAGTACTTCGTTTTGAGGATTTGCACTTGTCATAGATGCAGGTACAACTGTCGCAAGAGTAGTAAAAATAAGAGCAGCTAAAACACGTTTCATTATCAAATACTCCTAAAAACTATGAGTTGATTCAGATAATCTGACACCTGGTACTGCAATCTGGGAATTATTAACTAATCAACATAGGTATTGCCGTTAATTGCATCACGCAGTTAAACCGCAGCTTTGTCAGTGACATCAAACAAAAACAGATTTTATATCAACAAGTTGTACTCAACAAGTTGACTACAATCGTCAGTGTATACTTGGGTAACAAAAATTGTCAACTCCTTTATCAGTAATTTAATGGCACTGACGCAAGCAATATTGGCATTGTTAACAAAAAAGTCTGCAAGTGGTTACGAGCTAGCAAAACAGTTTAATGCTGACTTCGTTCACTTGTGGAAAGCTTCTCAACAACAGGTATATCGGGAATTAGCCAAATTAGAGGAGCAGGGTTTGGTTAGCTGTGAAATAGTACCGCGAGATGCCTTTTTAGATAAAAAACTTTGTTCGATTACAGATGCAGGCAAAAAATATCTGATGGAATGGATAAATAAACCTTCTCAACCGGCAATTTTACGCGAAGATTTGATATTAAAAATGTTGGCTGGTGGACTTGTTGAACCTAGGGTATTGCGAGAAGAGTTAGAACGTCATCGCCGACTGCACTTGGATGCTTTAGCAAAATTTCAAGGGATGGAAAAAAATTATTTAGACAATAAGAAATCTTTAGCAGCAGAAAAAAAATTACAATATTTAGCCGTGCGTCGGGGTGTTTGTTACGAACAAGATTGGCTCAACTGGTGTGATGAGGCTTTAGAAGCAATTGAGGAATTAGAGAAAATATAAAATTATCAAAATTATAAAAAATATCATTTAAGTTAAGCTTTATAAAGAAGTATTGTGATGGGGAAATACTGTGTCAAACCCAAAAGAAGCTCCGCAAACTCAACTTCCTTCTTTGATTAAAAAAGCTTCTTGGAATGGTATTAATGTTGAATATGGTTTGTTAGATGCTGTGGGTGAGTTTGATTTTGCTATGCCCAAAAATGCTATCAGTATTGCTTTTGCTCCTCACGATAAGGTAACTTGGTCGGTTGATGGTGGTTCTAGTAAAACAACTCGATTACCTGCTGGCAGCGCATTTATTTATGGAAACCGTAACTTTGTTTGGCACAAGCGGGAAAGACACAGCGAATATATTAATATCATGCTCGAACCCCAGTTTTTAGAGCAAGTCGCTTCAGAAAACGATATATCTACTCCCGTTGAAATTCAGCACAAAGTTATTTTTCTCGACTCTACTATTCTCCAAGTTGGGCAATTGATGAAATCAGAAATTCTTAACGGTGGGGTTGCCGGAGAGCTTTATACAGAATCATTGCGGAATTTACTGGCAGTTCATCTGCTGCGAAATTACACAGAAACCTCAGAAAAACAGCAGTTAGAAGATGGTGCCCTTGATGGCTTAAAGTTGCAGCAAGTAAAAGATTTTATTGAAGATAACTTAGCAGAAAGTCTGACAATAGCCGATATAGCTGCGGTGTTGCATATGAGTCAGTTTCATTTTGCTCGCGTTTTTAAAGCTGCAACTGGAGAATCACCTCATCGTTATGTGACGCAAAGACGCATGGAAAGAGCTAAGGTTTTGCTGGAAGTAACTAAATTCCCGGTAGCAGAAGTCGCTTATCGCGTCGGTTTTTATAATCCCAGTCACTTCACTTCGCAGTTTCGCAAATATATGGGAATGACACCGAAGAAGTATCGGGATGGGAATTGGTAATTGGGGATTGGTAATCGGTAATTGGTAATGGGTGTAATGATTTATGGCTCTTACCTTCTTTATTCTTCCTCCTAACTCCTTCCTTCTTTTATAATTCCCTTCGGCTTCACCAAGTTGAGCGTAATCTACAGCATCATTAAATTGCACCAGCCTCACGAAGCAATTGCTGTACTGCCCAATCCGCTAACATTATCGGTGTATTACCTTCGTTGTCTGCTTGATTGACATCGGCACCCGCTTCAATCAATGCTTTTACCGAATCGGCATTATCGCAAGCTACAATCAGTGCTGTTTCACCACTATCATTACGTGCATTGACATCAGCTCCTTGGTTAACTAAAAACTTAATTATTTCAGCACGGTTAGAAGCAAAAAGGCTGCTAGCGATACACATCAAGGCTGTTGTACCTTCTTCAAATTCTTCTTCACCACCCAGATTTGGATCTGCTCCGGCATTTAATAACGCTTCTATAACGCTTTTATGCCCGTACATTGCAGCTAACATTAAGGGAGTTTTGCCGCATTCGGTGATTGCATTCACGTCTGCACCTTCTGCAATTAACTGCTCTACTTTGGCTAATTTACCGTACATTGCAGCCTCACCAAGTTTTTCTAACAAAGATATATTTTCATCATTATCAATATCATCCTCTATTACTTGAGCCATACCAGCAGAAGCAAGCCCGCTCGTAAATTGCAATAAACCGTGCCCTGGGTTGGATTGCTGGCGGATTGTGTATTCATCTACCATGTGGGCGATCGCCAACAAATCGTCAAACATCGTTAGCACTTCACCACAACGTTTTTCAAAGTCTTTAACGTAAGCTAAATGCTGTGTTATTAGTTCTGAAATATTTGCACCGGGCAAAGAAACGCGAAATAATCCTTGTTCTTCATAAGCGTTTTGAATAACTTTTACCGTGGTGGTTGTTAGATAACTGTTATCGGCAAATCTAGAGACGCAATCAATTCCCCCGAAGTTAGATTCTTGTGCTGTCACTGAAATTGCAAAATGCTTTTCGGGACTAACGTATGCATAAATTTCTATCTGGTGAAATTGCGAGCAAATTAGTTTTCCGACATAAACCATACCTTGATTAGCTAGTATTTGCCCAATTTCAAGAATGCTCGGATGGACATTTTCTGGTAGCATTTCATATTCTGTACCAAAATAATCTCCACCTTGTCCGCTATAAATTAAATGAATCGGTTGTTTTTTACTCATAGGATTTAAAAATATGATTTTAAACTAATAGGACATACGCAAACGACATATTTTTTCGTAGGGTGCTGTGACACTTGGATCAATTTTCAACGTAGTATTAACACTTGTGGTGTCACGCACCATCAGAGCCTTATGACAGTTGCGTAAGTCCTGACTAAGAATTAAATATTGTCTTAGGATACCTGTTACATCGCTGTAAATTCATACAAGTATTTAAACATAATCAATTACACAATGTCATTGCGAGTGAAACGAAGCATTCAGCGTTCACCGAAGGTGCGGCTCAGCTGCGGATCATCGCAAGATTTAGGACTAATTTTCTTAGCTTTTAATAAGAGTAAATAATTTCGTTTACTTACTTAGACGTAACCATAAATTTCAAACCGGATTGTTTCTACAGGTTTATAGCAAGAACCTTTCCTCCCCTGCGAAATATATGTCTAATCTAGTGAATAAATAATTACAAAGAACTTGCAAGCAAAGAATAATGAACGAAAAACCACAACAAAATAACAAATCCAACCAAAATCTCTGTCATATCTGTGGTTCCCAAGAGTTTATCTCGGGAAGAAGTGTAGGCAATCAAAATGACTGGCTGTACTTCCGTTCAGAAGGAGGTTTTTGGGGAGACGGTGAAAAACTTAGCGCTCGTAAGTGCAGTCAGTGTAAGAATGTACAGTTGTTTACAGATGTAGACTAATTATCTGATGATTGAATTGTAATTACTGTTACCTTTTATCTAAGAATAATAATGTAGTCATGGTTATTCTTCACCACAACTACATTATTTAAAGGAATCTATTTTTGAGTAGTTTTAACAGTTTTTACAGCCATTAATTCCATTAATGTCTGCGATAGTTGAATTGGTTTCGCTATTTTAATTTCAACAAAATGCTTTCACTCCAACCCTAAATGCAGCTTTAACGCTGCATCCACTAAACGCATTATCTCCTGACTCAAACTTCCTTGTACATCCGCTTCAATACGCTGTTTAGAAATTGTTCTCACTTGATTGGCTTGTACTTTAGAAATTTTTGATAAACCGCTATCCTCTGGCTGCAACAAAACCTCAAATGGATACACGCGAGCCACACTCGAAGTTATTGGTACAACTGTAATAGTATTAGCAACCTTATTGTTGACATCATTGCTAACAATTAAAACGGGACGACGTTTTGCTACCTCAGAACCTACTGCTGGGTTTAAATCAGCGTAATATATTTCACCACGTTTCATCAGTTAAACCATCTCCAACGACTCCATCCCAAGCAGAATCCACCTCATTCGATGCTTCTCTGTATGCTTCTTCAAGCTCTCGATTTCTCAATAATTCTAATGCTTCTTCTATTACTTGAGAGCGAGATTTACATTGATGATTAGTTTTATACTGCTCGATAAATTGAACTAAATAGCTCGACAGCGAAATTGAAAGCTTTTCTGAGTGCATATCATCTTTGGTAGGAATAAAAGGTAATCTAAATTCTTACTACTAATAGTACCTCAACTCTGAGAAAAATTAATTTCAGAAAAACATTGACTGATTGGTTTCAGTTTTGCTATTGTAATTACATGAGCAGAGGACCAAACAAAAAATTTGAGCCAGAAATGGCTCTAAGTAAAGCGATGGAGGTGTTTTGGGCGCGGGGTTACGAAGCTGCCAGTCTTAGCGAATTGCTCCAGAATATGGGCATCAGTCGTAAAAGTATGTACGACACTTTCGGTAACAAGCAAGCTTTATTTCTCAAAGCTTTAGAATATTACGCTCAAACTAATCTCCGTTTGATTAAGGAACAGTTGTTAGCATCAGGTTCACCGTTGAGGAATATCGAGCAACTTTTACTAAGTATGCAAAAAACTCACGGTAAATCTGGCAGCAAAGGCTGTCTTCTGGGTACCTGTACTGCGGATTTTGATACTAGTGATGTCGAAATCGCTCCCGTATTACGTAGTTATTTCAATAGGTTGGAGAATATTTACTACGAAGCTATTTCTCGAGCTCAAGCAGCAGGAGAGTTAAGCAAGGAAGCATCACCTCGCGATTTAGCGAGAATGCTGGTTTGTACAACTCAGGGAATGGCTCTTGTAGGTAGAGTTCTGGATAGCGAAACTATTCCGACTAGTGTTGTCTTAACGACTATTAAGGCTCTGAAAAGGATGTAATTTTTTTGTATTAACGTAGACTGATTGGTTTAGGTTTTTGAGATTGGATAAATAATTAAATAAGGAGAAATAATCATGGGACGTTTAAATAATAAAACTGCGGTTATCACTGGTGGAACTACTGGTATCGGTTTCGCATCGGCTAAACAGTTTATTGAGGAAGGGGCAAGAGTAATCATTACTGGAAGAAATCAGGAGAGATTGAGCGAAGCAGCTGAGAAGTTAGGGAAAAATGCTATAGCAGTTAAAGCAGATGTGCTATCTCTTGCTGACTTGGATAGATTGGCAACTAAAGTTAGTGAAGAATTTGGTAAGCTCGATGTTCTGTTTGCGAATGCTGGAAGCGGTTACTTTTCTCCATTAGAGCAAGTTGATGAGAAATTTTACGACAATCAATTTGATATCAACGTCAAAGGTGTTTTCTTTACGGTACAGAAATTAGTAGGATTATTGAATCCGGGAGCAAGCGTAATTCTGAATGCTTCTGCCGTGAATCAGAAGGGAGCAGCTATGGGAAGCATTTATTTTGCGACAAAAGCGGCGGTGCGCTCCTTTGCTCGTTCCTTCGCAGCGGAATTGGGCGATCGCCGGATTCGGGTTAATTCATTAAGCCCTGGTATTGTCAGAACTGATTTTCAAAATAAGCTTGATTTACCACAAGGAGCATTTGAAGGATTCATCGATGCAGTTGTACAAACAGCACCTTTACATAGAGAAGGAGAAGTAGATGAAATTGCCAAGGCTGCGGTATTTTTAGCTAGCGATGATTCTTCTTACATGAGTGCTTCTGACATGGTTGTTGATGGTGGCTATATGAATGTTTGATAAAACCTCACCCCTTCCCCTCTCCTTGTTAAGGAGAGGGGTGCCGGAGGCGGGGTGAGGTTGAGAGTCTGTATGAATATCGCGTCTCTACAAACTATTCCGATTGCGGAATGACGATAATCTGCTAATAGTATCTCCAAGTTAATAATTAAAGGAAGAAAACAATGAGTAAACCAGTTTGTGTAATAGTTGGTGTTGGAGCAGGTAATGGTGAATCTTTTGCTCGTAAGTTTGCGGGTGAGGGTTATCAAGTAGCAATGTTAGCCAGGAATATTGATTATTTAAATAAATTGAGCCAAGAAATACCTGATTCTAAAGCTTATCAATACGACGTTACAGGAATTGATCAAGCAGCAGAAGTATTTAATAAAATTGAATCGTCTATGGGATCAATATCTGTTTTAGTTTATAACGCCGGTGCTGGCGCTTTTGCAAATATAGATGATGCGACAGTAGAAGATTTTCAACGTGCTTGGGAAGTCAATAGTAGAGGTTTATTTGCTGTTGCTAAACAAGTAATTCCCCAAATGCGTAAAATCGACGGAGGAAATATTGTGATTATTGGAGCAACTGCATCTATTAAAGGTGGTGCTAATTTCACTCCCTTTGCTTCAGCGAAAGCCGCTCAACGCAGTTTAGCGCAATCGATGGCGAGATATTTAGATCCGCAAAATATTCACGTTTCTTATATTATTGTTGATGGTGTCATTTATTCAGAAAAAACTCGTCAATGGATGCCAGATAAACCAGAAGATTACTTTATGAAATCCGATGATATTGCTGATTCGGTATTCTTTTTAACTCAACAAAAGCCTTCAGCTTGGACTTTTGAATTGGATTTACGTCCTTTTGGGGAGAAGTGGTAATTGGTGATTGGGCATTGGGCATGGGGCATTGTTTAGAGAAGTGACTAACGAGTAGCAAGTAACTAGTAGCGATAAGAGATTTAACGGTTGAGTAGCTGATAATAACAACAAGTGGTAGTTTACTTGCTACTCATAACTCCTAAATGATAATTCCTAACTTTTAACTGCTCTGGAAACTAGGGGAATAGGTAAATAATCATGTCAAATTTTAACGACGAATCAGTTTTAGATAGTTGGAATCAAAATGCCGAATCTTGGATAAGTACGATTGAAAATGATGAAATAGAAAGTCGGAAATTAGTTACGAATCAGGCAATTGTTGACGCAGTTTTGAGTTATTATCCTAGTTCAATTATTGATATCGGTTGTGGCGAAGGTTGGTTAACTCGAGAATTTAGCGTTAAGGGCATAGAAGCTTGGGGTGTTGATGGAGTTGATAAGTTAATTCAAAAAGCGCAGTTGATGAATTGTGGAAACTTTTTGGTTGCAAGCTATGAAGATATTATAAATAGTAGTATCCCCCCAACCTCCCTTATGAAAGGGGGGCTTTTTAGAGATATTCAGTTTGATGCTGCTATTTGTAATTTTTCTCTTTTAGGTAAAGAAACTGTAGATAATTTAATTCATTCAATTTCTAGTCTATTAAAAAACAATCAATTATTATTTATTCAAACGCTTCATCCGGTAATTGGTTGTGGGGAATCAGCTTATATTGATGGATGGAGAGAAGAATTATGGGATTGTTTTAATTCTGAATTTATAACAGCAGCACCTTGGTATTTTCGTAAATTGGAAACCTGGCTCAATTTATTAAAATCTGCTGGTTTTTCAATTTTAGAATGTCGAGAACCAATTAATCCCAAAACTAAAAAACCCGCTTCAATTATTTTGATTGCTTCTCACTAAGAATTATAGGATGTATGACAGATAAAATAAATTATCAAAAATAACCAAAAATTTAAATTATTCCATCATGCATAAATTGATTAACGATAATACCGTACTCTCATGTTAATAGCACCCTAATAAACCTTTTCTTTAACAACAGATTTTTTCAATGAGTATTTTTGATTTTTTGATATTACTAAACAACGGTGAAGAGTAATAATAAATATTCCTTGTGCAATAATTTTACAAATTTCCTCAACTATGCTGAGGGAACGATGAACTATATAGGCTAAATTTTCGTTAGTAATTATCCAGTAAATAACATCTCGTGAATCTGTGAGTAAGTCCAAAAATATCATCATAAATGTTACAAACAAAGCCAGACTAAACAAAGGCAAAGCTAATTTGAATTTCCTTAATTCAGATTTAGCCCAATATACTATTCCTCCACCACATAAAGCATAAAATAAAACAATTAAGCTATCTATTCTATCTGTGTTATTTGTTTCTTGAATTTGAAATACATCATGAATAAAGAAATCTAAGTTTTCATGAATTTTTAATATCTCATCCAAACCTAGAAATAAAAATCCAAAGCTGACTATAGCCCAGAAGTTATAGCTGCGATTTTTGTTTGAATCTCTATTTGGATTATTTATAACCGCATTCGATTTCCTCGATTTGTAAATTCTCCAAGCTAAATAAGCTGCAAGTAAAATTTGTAAAAAAGAAAACCAACTTACATACCCTTTGTCATCAAAATAGCGTTTTGGATCGACGTTTAATAGAAATGCTCGTAGTAAAGCACTTCCGATAATTAAGAATTCTAAAGTAAATGTGCCTAAAATGACCCTTTTATTTGTACTAGTTTTAACCATCAATAATCACGTCTGTTCGATGCATATCTATATAAATTACTGACTTCAAAAAGTCAGATTCTACCTAAGATACAGTATTTTTTAACATACAAAGATAATTTTACTATAAATTTATCTTAATCTTTTTTAATCAAATATTAATTATGTTAAAAACTTTGCTTATTACCACAGGAAGTTAGGGCGTTGCTGATTAAAAGTATGCCGAAGCCCCCCATCCCCCAGAATTGGGGGATTTAGGGGGCTAGTAAATGTTAGAAAAACAAATTCATATTTCAATTCAGAAATGCCCAAACTAGGAATAGTTTTAATTCGGAATCTGAAACAGCACTAACTTGGTATTTTCATCGATTAGAAATCTAGATAATTCTTCTGAAATACGCCAGTTTTTCAATTAATGATTCGTAAACCTGCTTCAATAATTTCGATTGCTTGGAGTTGCGAGGTTTTCAGAATTGAAATTTTATGATGTTAAATCGCTGATTTTTTTAGGGAATACTAGCAATAAAGCTCAAATCTGACGATTTGAGCTCAAAACACTTGCTAGTAAGTTTTTCCAGGGATTTTTGCTGTGTATACACCATCTTATTCATTACCTAAACTACCTAAAATATTGATATGGATAGTTTGGTTTATCTGCTTGCTACCGTTGACTTTAAATTTTGTGGGCATTGATTTTGCTTCACCAGCACCACCAGATTTGAGTTTAATTCAGCAAGCAAGCGAACCATTTCAAGCTACGGAAATTATGTATCGTAGTTTAGCAGGAAGCTTTTTGCATACCATTTTGGAATGGAGTGCTTTTTGCGCGGCAATTTTTACCGTAATTTTCTCTTTAGCTCATTTCAAAATCAAAACGGATGTAACTACACCGATTCTAGGAGTGACTTTGTTTTGTTCTGGAATGATGGATGCTTTTCATACTTTGGCAGCTGACAGATTAATTGAAGCTGTTGCTGATAATCGCAATTTAATTCCTTTTACTTGGGCAATTTGTCGTCTTGCGAATGCTTTATTGACAATGATCGGTATTAGTATTTTTATGTTAGGAAAGTCGAAAAAAGTTCGCGGTAATTTTGGCTTTATAGCATTAATTAGTTGTGGCTTCGGTGTACTTTCCTATATGGTTATTCATATTTGTGCTACAAGCGAAAGACTTCCTCAAACGTTATTTCCTCAATCATTAATTACTCGCCCTTGGGATGTTTTGCCATTAATTTTGTTTATCATTAGTGGTATTTTTATATACCCGCGTTTTTACAAAAAATATCCGAGTTTATTTTCTCATGCATTAATTATTAGCGTTATCCCTAATATTGCCACTCAAGCACACATGGCTTTTGCTTCTAGTGCTTTATTTGATAATCATTTTAATATTGCTCATTTTCTAAAGATTGTTGCTTATCTAGTGCCGCTAGCTGGATTAACCTTAGATTATATTTACGCTCATCGTGAATTAGAGAAAACCAATAGAGAATTTCGTCATGAAATATTAGAACGTCAACAAGCAGAAGCTAAGCTAAGAGAATTTTCTCAGCGTGAAGATTTACTTAGAAGTCGTTTATCTAGTCAAATTACTCACTCTCTTGAATTAAGCGATATTTTCAAGAATTGCGTCACAGAAATCTATGAAATCTTAAATTTAGACTACTGTAGCTTTTCCTGGTATTGCTGCCATAATCGTAACTTTAAATGGGATATAGTTGCAGAAAAAATCAGTACATCTGAATTTGCTATTGTTCAAAATTCTTATCTTACCGAAGATATAAAATGTTTTTTAGAAACAATTATTAGCTCGGATAATCAGGCGATAGATAATATCTCCACAATCAACGAACCAATTATCAGAGATATTATTGGCAAAAAGAATTTAAATTCTGTTTTGATTCAAAATTTTCTGAATCATTCTGGAGATGTCGGAATTATTTTATGTGCTTGTAGTAATTCACGTTCTTGGACGCAGGAAGAAATAGAATTAGTTAAACAAGTTAAAGAACAACTAATAATTGCTCTCAAGCAAGCACAACTCTACAGTGAAGCTCGTACTAATGCAGAACAAGCTCAACGAGCTTTGAAAGATTTACAGCAGGTGCAAACGCAATTAGTGCAAAGCGAAAAAATGTCAGCATTAGGTAATCTGGTTGCTGGGGTTGCTCATGAAATCAATAACCCAGTTGGTTTTATAAATGGTAATTTACATCATGCAAATGAATATATTCAGGATTTAATTAATCATCTATATTTGTACCAGCAATATTATCCAGAACCGGAAGCAGAAATTGAAGAAAATGCAGAAACAATTGATTTAGATTTTTTGCTGGAAGATTTACCGAAAATGATTGATTCTATGAAACTGGGAACTGATAGAATTCAAAATATTAGTACATCTCTCAGAACTTTTTCTAGAGCCGATACTGATAGCAAAACTAGTTTTGATATTCATGCTGGTATTGATAGCACAATTTTAATTTTAAAGCATCGTTTGAAAGCTAATGATAAACGTCCAGAAATTGAGATTATTAAAAACTATGGAGATTTACCATCAGTAGAATGTTTTCCAGGTCAGTTAAATCAAGTATTTATGAATCTATTAGCAAATGCAATTGATGCATTAGATGATTACAATCAAGGACGTAGTTTTGAGGAAATTCAAGAAAAACCAAATACAATTGTAATTTGTACGGAGGAATTAGTCGGCAAAAATCAAATTGCTATTCATATTCAAGATAATGGCCCTGGCATACCAGAAGATATTAAAAAACAAATTTTTGACCATTTATTCACCACCAAAGATGTTGGTAATGGAACTGGATTGGGTTTATCAATCGCAAAACAAATTGTAGAAGAAAAGCATCAAGGTTCTCTTGAATGTATATCTGCTATGGATTTAGGAACCGCGTTTGTGATTAAGATTCCGATTGAGGATTGATTTTATACTCTAGCGGTAGGATTTTGTACAATAAAAGTCTATTATTTACTCCCTTCATAATTAATCTCTATCTCTAGTATGAAGACGAAACTAGATCAAAGGAGTTATTGAATTTAGATGAGCCACTAAATCCTATCTAATCAATAAAATACGAAAAAAGAAAAAAGGGTAACAATACGGATTTATCGTTAACGCGATTGAACTACTTAAGTAAATAAGGATAAATTAAATAAATTCCTATGGTAAATACTCCTCCATCTCGGGCCTCGGATTCTCAGTATAATATTGAAAATCCTCAAGCAGAAGTAGAAGTTATTGTTGAAACTCCGGATTCCAATGCTGATATTGACTTGGAGTTTCTCTATACTAGGGATATTGAATTTCGTCAGGAAACCATTTACTTTATTGTTGTTGACCGTTTTCATGATGGTAATCCCAGAAACAATAAAGGGTTTAATGAGGAACTTTATGACCCCGATAGGAAAGAATGGGGTAAATACTGGGGTGGAGATTTACAAGGAATTATTGATAAGTTAGATTACCTGAGAAACATGGGAGTTACTGCGATTTGGTTAACTCCTTTGTTCGAGCAAGTTGAAGAATTATTCATTGAAAGTGCGGCTATTCACGGTTATTGGACAAAGGATTTTAAAAGACTCAATCCCCGTTATATCGCAGCCGATGATGAACCTTCTTTGAACAAAACTCAAGATACGAAAAATACTGATTTTGATAGATTAATCGAAGAATTGCACAACCGCAATATGAAGCTGATATTAGATATTGTGTGCAATCATAGCAGTCCCGATACTGGTGGTAGTAAAGGTGAATTGTACGATGATGGGGTAAAAATTGCCGATTTTAACGATGATAAAGACAATTGGTATCATCATTACGGTGAAGTTAGCGATTGGGAAAATGAATGGCAGGTACAAAACTGTGAGCTATCTGGTTTAGCAACTTTTAATGAGAATAATGTTCAATATAGAAGTTATATCAAGTCAGCAATTAAGCAGTGGTTGGATCGAGGAGTTGATGCCTTAAGGGTAGATACGGTTAAACATATGCCAATTTGGTTTTGGCAAGAGTTTAACAGTGAAATGTACAACCACAAACCAGATGTATTTATCTTCGGGGAATGGATTTACAGCCGCCCAGATGACGCTCTCTCTGTGGAATTCGCCAATAATTCTGGGATGACTATCCTAGATTTTGGATTGTGCATGGCACTTCGTCAGGCTTTGGGAACGAATGACGAAGCTGGGTTTTATTTGGTAAATGACATTTTAAAGCAGGATTATCGCTACAATGGTTCGCGGGAATTGATAACATTTATTGATAACCACGATATGCATCGCTTCCTTAGTCTTAATCCAGATATTGATAATTTACGCTTGGCAGTTGATTTTTTAATGACTAGTCGGGGAATTCCCTGCTTATTTTACGGTACCGAACAATATCTGCATAACGATACCAATGCAGATGATAACATCTACGGTAATAACGACCCCTACAACCGTCCGATGATGGAAAATTGGGATACCGAAACCGATATTTATTGGCATGTAAGGAAGCTTTCCGGGTTACGTCGTTTAAATCCTGCGGTATCGATGGGTAGTCAGTGGGAGAAATATATAACACCAGATGTTTTCTGTTACGTGCGCCGCTACAATGGCTCTCGCTGCTTTGTAGCTTTAAATAGAGGTTATGCTCTAACTATAAAAGAAGTTGATACCGAGTTACCGGATAGAGAGCATACTTGCGTATTGACAGGACGCAAATTTGAAGTCAAAGATGGGAAAATTTATAATTTAGAACTAAGTCCAAAAGAAGCAATAGTTATCAGTCATGTTGGGGAAAGACTGAAAGCGCAAACATTAGTTAGAGCGCAACTAAATGGAGTACAAACCCAACCCGGTGAAAGACTAGTTGTAATTGGGGATTGTCCCGAATTAGGTAATTGGGATATCAAGAAAGCATATCCTCTAGAGTACATTAATTCAAATACTTGGTTTGCCGAAATTCCCTTTAATGAAAGCGCTGGCAAACTAATTAGCTATAAATATGTAATTTTGCGGGAAGCGATTTCACCTTTACGAGAAAACTTGTTAGCTCGTCGCTGGGTGATTGCTAGTGAAGGTACCGTTAAATGGAGAGATACATGGGCTTCGGGGAGAGAGTCTTAACAGTTATCAGTTAACAGTGAGCAATTTGGATATCAATATTGAATAATTAGGCGGGCAGGGATGCCCGCTCCACAAGAGAAGATATTAAATTTTGCGACGAATTTCTGGTGGGAAACGAATACAATTTTCATCGAGAAAGTCTATTAATACCATTTCTTTATAAAGATGCGCCGAATATAGCCCATGTAGATGGGCTTTGTTTGAATAGCCCCAGCCTTATAGGCTGCGGGCAATTTAGCGCAACCTCATACAGAATTGGTATAAATCAATTAATGTGTGCTGGAGTTTAATTAATCTTTGTTGGTATCGCTCAGTGTCAAGACGATTTTCTGAATTAGCAATTTTTTCAATATCTTGTAGGATTTTCTCAAACCATTGAGAGAATTCAGGCTCTTTTAAACGTTGTACAAAAGTTGCAAAACCAATACATTCGTAATTTTGTGTCTTTGATGAAGTTGTAGGAGAAAGCATAATTTCTCCTATTGCTCTTTGCTCTCCACGAAATAAACAAAATGTCATTTCTATTGTGTCTGAAAAGAAAGCTTGACTAATTTTATATATTAAATTTTCTAAGCGACGATTCATTTCAATATCGCCCAAATCAAGAAACTGTATTTCTCTGCGGAGGATTTCTACCCATCCTAAATATTCTGCTATTACATACAAAGTACTGTGGATAGCATAATCTTTATAATGCGGAGATTGATGATAGTAAACTTGTAGAAAATTTTGATTAACAACGTTATACAATCTACTTTGAAAGTCAAAAGCCGTTCTTAAAATAGGATTGCGATATTTCTCTACTATCTTAGTGGCGATCGCCGCTTTTTCTTCAGCTTGATTCTGCTTTTGTAATCTAGCTTTTACTTTAGCTGTACGAACTTGTCCCTATACACTGATTAAAGCACTGCTTACTGAAACTTATTCAGCTATTACTGCTATTGCAATTTCGGGTTTCATTAAGGAAATTACATATATTATATGTATCATACTAAACTATATAATACTTTTTGTGCCAAAGCATTTAAGAATTTTACTCTTGAGAAAAGATCCGATTTAATTGCAACGAAGCATCTTCAAATCCAGGAATACTTACTGAATTATTTGCGAGAAGAATTTGCTTATTCAAATAATTAAATTCACCTTGAGCATCTTGATAAGGCTGACTGTAACATTCAAGTTGACGAGCTTGTAAATTAACAATCCAATAATTAGTAATTCCGGCTTCTACGTATAATTCTAGCTTCGTTGTTTGGTCATAATCTAAAGTAGTATCGGAAATTTCAATAACTAATAAAATATCTTCAACATAGGGATGATGAGCAAGATAATCTTCATCTTTTCCCCTGGCAATAACTACATCTGGTTCGGGTTCGCTATTATCTAAAAGCGTAATTGGATCTTGTCCGCGAATAACTGCTTTATCTCCTAAAAGTCTATCCAATTGACGGCAAAGAATCGAGCTACATACACTGTGAAACGTTCCTTTTGCAGCCATTTGAATCAGTTCCCCCCGAATTAACTCAATTCTATCTCCCTCCGTTAAAAAACCGAGGGAGATCAGTTGGTGGTATTCGTCAATTGTAAATCGTTTTGGTGTGACAATCATGGGAGAATTGTAATTTACTGCTTTTATTTTAATTGTATGTTAGTAAAATATTTTCTGTAGTAATGTCTACAAACTGATTTAAAGATGGATAAATTAGAATTTTATCGTCAGTGTATTCAAAAAATATTAATAGAATACAGCAAATGTCTGCCTATAAAAGTATTAGGGTATATCACGGTGCTTTTACATATTTCAGTTTAAAATATATTTTATTAAAATTGGAATTTTATGTTTAGCTTCGTTATATGATTGGTACCAACTTAAAGGTTGATAAGTACCACCTTGCCACTCATTGAACGGTTGCAATTTTAAGGGATTAGGATGCCATGTTCTTAATAAGACTTCATAATCAGATAGTTTAGCAGCATAATTTATTTTATAATAATCACAAATATTTAGTTGTTTTGGGCTTTTCTTATAGCCATTTGCAATTAGAATACCCTTACAATTTGCTTCAAATTCAGTACATATTCTCAGCACAAGCTCAAAGGTTCGATGAGAATAAGTTGCTTTATTCGAGTCGCAAGGTTCAATATATTCAAACAGCGTTTCTAAATCTTTTTGAAGAATTTTATAGGCACGACATAAGGATGAACGTTCTTTGCAATAACGAGAGTCTAAAATATAAGGATTAATATCTTCTTGATATATTAGCCCTCTTGCAATCCTGTAATATGGCTTTGTTAATAACATTTGAGTCATAAGTTTTCTAATTCATTATTGAATAAACCACCTTCTAGCTTAATAATGGCGATCGCCAATTTCATAAGCTATCAAAATAACACTAACTCCCTCTCCTTCTCCCCCTCTTCCTCAGCGCCCTCTGCGCTCTCTGCGGTTTATTACTCCAACTACCAATTACCAATTACCAATTACCCCAACTCTTCAAACTGCAACCCACACATATACATCGCTCTAGGAACATGAAAACAACCCTTCCACTTACCACCTTTCAAATTCAACAACACCTCACCACGACGATTTAAATAACCAAACCATTCCCCATTCTCTGCATCAGAAAAATGTGCCCAAGCATATTCATGCATTTTCTTATACCATTCCCAGCATTCCTTTCTTCCCGTCAAACGATAACCCATTGCTAAAGCTACCAAAGATTCCAAATGCACCCACCACAATTTTTGATCCCATTCGAGTTGTTGCGGTGGATTTCCATCAATATCCATGAAGTAATACAAACCACCGTGTTTTTTATCCCATGAATAATCAAGGATATTTAAAGTTACATTAACCGCTCGATCAATTAATTCTTTATTTCCGCGACGTTGAGCGATATCCATCATAAACCACATCGCTTCTATACCGTGTCCGGGATTAATTAACCTTCCTTCAAAACAATCAATATGAGATGCATCGGGAGCAACATTTTCAAACATTAATCTCCGCTGTTTATCGAGGAAATCACCCATTACTTCCTCTACCGTTTTATCTAAAACTTGTTCTAATGTATCGTCTTCTAACAACCAAGCCATTTCTAACGATAAGTTAGCCAAAATCATCGGTACTGCTAAAGATTTCATTGTACGAGTACCGGGAAAAGCTTTATTATATTTACCTTTGGGATTTTCTTGACGACGTAAAACGTTATTATAAGCTTGCAATGCAATTTCTTTGGCAGATTCTTCACCAGAAGCGAGAGCGTATTGACTAAACGCCATCGCCGCGAAACAATCGGAAAATATATTATAAGGTTGGATTAATGGTTTACCTTCGCGAGTCAGGGAAAAATACCAGTTACCGCCATCATCTCGTCCATTTTCGGCGAGGAAATTCGCACCATTTGCAGCAATTTTTAACCAATCTTCTCGCTTCTCTAACTGGTTGTATAGCATGGAAAACAGCCACACCTGCCGGTTTTGTAGCCAAATAAATTTGTCGGTATCAAAGACTTTTCCAGTTCGATCCAAGCAGGTGAAATAACCACCTTTTTCCCAATCTACCGAATGCTTTTCCCAAAACGGTAATACATCATTGAGAAGGGTGTTTTTATAAAGTTGAGCTAGTTGTTGAAAATCGTACTCCATCGTTTCTACCTGTGAATCAATTTCGATGGAGTAATTATCGCCTTGGTAGGGATGGGAAACAAGTATAGCAATTTTGGATTATTGAAGCTTTTGGTTCAATCCAATACATTCAAAACCTCACCCTCATTCCTTCTCCTTGGTAAGGCTACGGTGTACATAGAAGTAGTTAAAACCATTGCTCGCCAGGGACTGCAAGTCCCTGTCTAATAGCAGAAGTCCTATAAATAGGACTAACTATGATGTCTTATTTTGTACATACTTTTTCAGTCGTCTTTAAACGACTTTAGCTATTAGACGGGGACTTATAGTCCCCGGCAGAGTTGTGTGTACACGGTAGCCTTGGTAAGGAGAGGGATGTACCTTTTGGACAGGGTGAGGTTAATTTTGTTGCTTGATACGAACTATGAAATATTACTTATAAGCTTTTAAATAAATTAAATATAATACATTAATGGAACCGCATCTAATCAGGACTAAGGCTGCGCGTCACACAACTCGGATGGTGCGTGACACTAAAACCCTCATTATTACGTTAAAAATCCAATTAAGTGTCACAGCACCCTACAGCATAAATGTGCCAGTTGCGGCCATTCCTACTAATTTCAAAAAGTCAATATTTATATAAATATTTTTTCTTTAAAATCATGAAATTAAGCTTTAAAGACCTAAAATTATTAACAATAATTGCTTTGACTACTTCTAATGTTGCTTGTACAATCCCTCCCTCTACAACAGCAGCCGAATCTTTTCCACAACCTATTAGTAAACAAGAACAACTAAATCAAGTAATTTTCACTTTATCAGGACATTCTGACTCTGTTAAAGCAATAAAAATTACTCCGAATGGAGAAACTTTAATTAGTGGATCTTATGATAGAACTGTCAAGTTATGGGATTTGAAAACTGGAAAATTACTTAAAACTTTAGAAGGGCATAAAGAAGCAGTTATATCTATTGCGATTACTCCCGATGGACAAATATTAGCTAGCGGTAGTAATGATAATACAGTTAAGATTTGGGATTTAAAAACTGGAAAATTGCTGCGTACTTTAAACCATAATAAAGGTCAAATTACATCAATAGCAATTAGCACTGATGGAGAAACTTTAATTAGTGCCGGTACCGATAAAACTATTAAGTTTTGGAGTCTGGATAATGGAGAATTACAGCGTACTCTAAAAGCTGAAACTGTTTCTTTGGCAATGAGTGCGGATGGTAAAACCTTATTTAGCGGTAATAATGACGGTACGATTCAATTATTCGAGACTTCTAGCGGAAAACTGCTGCAAACCTTAACACCACCGAAACCAGAAAATCCTGATTTCGACTTTCAAAAAGCATCGGCTGTTTCATCTCTTGCTGTTAGTAATGACGGAAAGTTTTTAGTCAACGGCGGTTACGATGATAGCCATCAATCAATTAAAGAAACTGATGGCAATAATATTAAAGTATGGAATTTGGAAACGGGAAAATTAATCCATAACTTCTCTGTAGGAATTGGTGGAATTGATGCTGTAGCTATTAGCCCCGATGGTAAATCTTTTGCTAGTGGTGGTTATGCATATGAGATTAGTTTGTGGGATATAGAGACGGGGAAAAAGTTACGTACTCTTTCGGCGAAACAAGGAGGGGTTAATGCTATTGCTTTTAGTCAAGATGGGAAGATTCTTGTTAGCAGTAGTGGTAATAAATCGATTAAGGTTTGGCGTTTATCTAATTGATTAGGAACGGAGAATAGAAACTATCTTAATAATTTGGTATGTTGAGAAACCCGGTTTTTTGAAAAAACCGGGTTTCTGAATTATTATTAATACCCACAATATCAAATCCAAAATCTAATGGTTTGTTTTTCCAAACACATCAGTTTCATGCTCGGAAGCTTTTTCTACTTCATCAACATAACCACATTTAGCATCGGGAAATGCATCGCAATAATTCACATAAGGCTTGATATCTAATACCGGCGTGTTATCGAGTAAATCAATTCCTTCTACATGTAAAATTAAACCTTCTATTTTGATTAATTTAGGAGCGCTAAGTCCGATGGGATTGGGGCGATGGGGGGCGCGAGTTGCTAAAGTACCCCTGCGAATGCGCGGTCCGCGTGGAATAATAACTGTGGGATTCCAATGTTTATTTAAGTGCAACCATGCAATTACCCAAATCCGCTCAAAACCTTCCATGTCTTTGAGTGCTTCTTGAGGAATGTTATCAAAAAGTTCAATTTGCGCTCTCGCGGGTTGATATGATGCCGGTGCTGCTTGGAGTTGTGACTGTCTGGGAGTTCCGTGTCTTTCCTTGTAAGGCGATCGCACTACTCCGATGGGTTGTAAATTAATTTGGGTTGGAAAAGGAACGGTTTGGATGTAATCTTTTGGGGGAAGCTTGGGCATGGAAATTGAGTTTTTGGTTTACGAAAAATTTTACTCCATGAAATTGTAGAGCCAGCATAACCATGCCAAAATCAAAAAAGCCAAATTTTTGTTTTTAAGTAATTGCACGTACATTGTTAATGTAATTTTTTCAATACAATAAAGCCATAAGAATGAAGTATTGAAAATCTATGAATTAGAAATGGCTATACTCAAAAATAAATTTACAGCTACTCTAGTTTGCGCTTGTTTGCTAGCTTCTAATGTATTAACAACTAAAGCAGAAGCTGCTGTTGCAACTAATAGTATTTATCAAAACGCAAAAACACAACTACCTCCAGATTTTTACGCGCTTTACCGTATAGTTGATAGATTAGCTCGTGCGAATGAATACGATACTCGTCCTTGGCAAGTTGTAAGAGTTGCTAAATATGATACCCAAGCCTTTGCGAAAAATGCTAATTTGATAGCTATTTACAATGGCGCTTTGGAACAATTAGGTGGTGATGCTTCGGCTTTAGGTTGTATGATTGCTCATGAAATGGCGCATCATAAGCAACGGCATCAGGTTATAAGTAAATTAGAAAAAGCTGAAATAATTGCAGAAATTAGAGAAGAAGCAATCGCACAAGTTTTAAACAGAAAGAGAAAAACTTCCCCAGTTGCAATCATAGGTGATTTTGTTGTTAGAAGGGTGATTGGGGGAACTATTGGTAGTGTTGTTAATGGTGTATTAGATAATCGCAATAGTAGAAGATTTAGAAAGCATCAAAGACGTATAAATGTAATTGTAGACAAGAAAACGGCTGAATTAGAAGAAAATATTAAAAAGCAAAAAATAAAAGATGAATTTGAAGCCGATGAAGTTGCTTATCTAGCTTCTGTCAGGGCAGGATTTGATAAACAAGGATGCTTGCGGGCAATGTCTGTACTTAATCGAACTTCGGGAGTCAAATTTGATGAGAATCATCCCACTATTGAAGAAAGAATTGCAGCAATTAAAGCTGTAATGGAAAAATTTGAGAGCGAAAGTTTGATAGAGGAAGGAAAAGAAAATTTATTCCAAACTCAACCTTTGACTTATAATTTATCTGCAAATCAAACATCTTTACGGGTTAACTCCCGTCATGGTGCTTCGATAGGGGATGACATTGATAAAATGTTTGGTAGTTAATTTTGAGTTTAGTAAAGTTCGATAGTAATAAAGTTAATTACATAACTCAACTACACATAAAACAAAAAACTATCTCGTAAATGAAAATCTGCTTCTTTACCACAATGTTCCACAGCCCAGTAGCTGATATCTCCATCTTTCTGTTTAATCACAGTGGTAATAGAAATATCAAAGTTTTCATTCACGGTAGTATCTAATTCATGTAAGTCTAATTCTAATCCTAAAAACAAAGCATTAGAATCTCGCAAAACATTAAATGGCAGCGAATGAACTGAATTTTCTAATTCCATTGTTTTTCGATAATCTTCAAATCGATAAACGTTCCAATCTCCACCTGGAGAAAGATTAAATTCCCAATAATGACTAGAATAATGCCTTCCCAGAAAAAACTCGAAACATGTTGTTTCCCAAAGCCCATCTTTACGATTGGGATTTTTTTCTGTCGGAGGAAGTTCTATTTTATTTAAATCACCTTTGAGTATATAGTGAACGGTTAAGATATGATTTTCTCTGGCAACTTCACCTGTAATTTGCAAATCAATATTTACAGGCTTGAATGGCTGCAAAGAAAAAGTATGACTTCTCATAGTTCCTAGTATAAATTATATATTGGTCTAATTAGACGTTGAGATGTCAAAATGTGACATTTTTACAGCAATTACGATAACATAATTCCGATTAATATATTTTGCGCTTATAAAGACGGCAATTGAGAAAAATCGAGTCGAACTTAATTTGCGAAACTTGATATGATTTTCCGAATAGAACTTTCTTGCATCTCAATACTTTCAGTCAGCTTAAACTGTACCAAAGCCCTAGCAAGATTATGTTCTGGATATTTAACTTTAAAATAAACATTGCCAGCCAAGTAATCTGTAAAAAATCGTAGCCCCAATTCAAAAGCAATCAAACGAATCGCATCGTATATATATAAATAGTCGTTTTCGTGAAGAAAATCCTGCGCTACTCCAAGATAGCCACCCAAAAGAGATTCACATACATCAGTATCGAAACTCACATTTTCCCAAAGTTCGGTTTCTTCTCCCAAAGGATTGCAACCAGAGCGCAAGCAATCGCCAATATCGTAGTGTACTAATCCCGGCTTTACGGTATCTAAATCGATAATACTGATAGCTCTACCATCACCAGTATCAATCATTACGTTATTTACTTTTGGATCGCCGTGGATTGGGCGTAAATGCAAGCGCGATTGCATTTGAGCATTTTCTAACACATGTGCCCAATCTTGACGACAACTGATGAATTGCAAACAATATTCGACTTCCGGAGATTGGCAAGACGCTGCATATTGCCTCAATACATTTTCATACTGTTCTAAGTAAATGGGTGTAATGTGAAAACCCGGTAAGGTATCAGCTAATTTCTCTACAGGTAAATCGCTAATCAGATTGTGAAACATGCCTAAAGCGTAACCAACCTCACTCGCATGTTTATTATCTGTAATAGTATCGAAAGTTTCAGCATTATCGATAAAACCAATGGCTCGCCAAAACGAATTGTCGGTATCGATAAAATGGTCTTGATTATTTTGAGTTAGCAATACCTTCGGCACTTCCCAACGACGATTTAAAGTTAGGGAAGAATCCTGTAGCCGTTGACGCACGTGATTGGTAAAAGTACTCATATTTCGCATTACCAATGCAGGTTCGCGAAATACATTTTGATTAATCCGCTGTAGTATAAAATGCTTTTCTTCTACAGAATCTAAAGTAACAAGAAAAGTACCGTTAATATTTCCATGACCAAATTCTTCAACTTGAATCACCTTCCCCGGTGTCTCAAATTTATTTGCAATTTCAGTAAGTTTATTTAAAGCCGTGCTTTCTGTATTAGCGTTCAAAATAGTGACCTGATGTTTAATATAATACGAAACCTTCTATAAACTTCCTTCCTAAAACGAAAAAAGCTTTGAATAGTTTTTATAAATATATATGCCTACAATGACTAAGCCAATATCAGTATGCAACATTATGAAATTAATTACGACGGAGCTTGCAATCCGGGAGCAGCAGCTACAACCCCTGCAATCAATCTTATAACAGCTTTAATTAGAATTTATCGGTTCGGTAAACCTCATATACTGATTTACGGTAAACTTCAATACGAATCTGACTATATAGTAGTTACAATTTAATTAAGAAAACAAGTTAAGGAACCCAACAGATGCAAGAAGTTACATTTAATTCTGATAAGCGTAAACTGCTGTCAAGTTTGTGTCATGGGGCGATTTTCTTTAGTACAACATTATTTTCTATCGGCGTTCCAATTGCTATTTATTTTACTTCCGACGATCCAGTTGTTAAAAGCAACGCCAAAGAATCAATAAATTTTCACTTTAACGTTTGGTTTTGGGCTACTGTAGTTGGGGTTCCAATTGCGATTTTATCTTTCCTTACTTTTGGGCTTGGTGGAATCTTATTTTTCCCCGTAGTTGGCTTTGGATTTCTAGTACATTGGGGATTGACGATTGCAGCATTGTTGCACTGTATTTTAGGTAATGCGGACGAACCGTTCCGCTACCCGTTTATTTTTAGGTTGTTTTGAATCAAAGTCTAGTAAATCGCTTCAATTTTATATTTTGTTTTTGGGAAAGGATTGCAATGAGCAGTCCTTTTTTGTTATGAGCAAGGGATATTAACAATATATTAGTTTGAACTTGTAACTGACAGACTTTATTTTATTGATTTGAAATTCCAAATATTAAATTAATTTTATATTTTGTAGAAAACTGTTTAGCTCGCAAAATGCACGCTTAGCTTTAACATCAATGGTTTTGCAGAAATAATGTATTACAAAACAAGTATGCTGATAAAAATAAACACTACGGCGTTACTGTCGTCAACATCGTGCTGATGCGATAGGGTAATTATGTCAAGATAAAAACTCAAGAATTTTGCAAAGAAAAGTCCTTGATAATTATCTAGAAATACGATGCTGCAAAACTTCAAAATATGCAGTCATCGAAAAATTACAACTAGTCAAAACTACTAATCTTAAACTTCGCGATTGAAAACTCCTAATCCCAATAGCAACTAAAGGTAGTGATTCATTTTACTAAAACTTGAGTTGTGCGGTCGGAATTTTAATTTTACTAAGTAGAGGTTTAGTTTAGTACTTCAACACTGTAAATATTCGCTTCAAAGGAACAGGAAATGAGTACATTATACGAAAAAATCGGCGGACAACCTACCATTGAAAAAGTGGTCGATGACTTTCATAACCGCATCATGGCAGACAGCACCGTCAGCGGCTTTTTTGCCAATACTGATATGAAAAAGCAGCGCGATCATCAAATTGGTTTCTTTTCTCTAATCCTGGGTGGTCCCAAAGACTACAAAGGTCGTAGCATGGACAAAACACATACAGGAATGGGTTTACAGCAACCACATTTTGATGCTATTAGCAAGCATTTAAGTAGTGCAATGACTAGCTCCGGAGTATCTGCTGACGATGCGAAAGCAGCAATGGCAGAAGTTGAAAAATTAAAGCCTGCTATTTTGAATAAGTAAGTTTTTTATTAACCCAATATCAATATTTTGGGTAGATGGTGGATATTTTTTTGGGAAAGGGTTGTGATGAGCATCCCTTTTTTTTGTAGGTTGGGTTAGACAAGACGATAAATTAGTTGATAATTAATAAATGATTTTATCGTGTCGTAACCCAACATTGATATTTTGAGGCGAAAATGAAAATTTTAGTCATCGAGAAGGGATTTAAGTCAGTCACGCACTTCTCCTTTACCAATACGAGTTGAAGGTTTTTCTGTTAAAGCATCCTCTATAATTTTGGTAATTATTGGTTCATATGCTAGATGTTCCCGCTCTATCAAATCAAGTTTTTGAGAATCTAATTCTTCCTTATCCAATTGTTCTTCAATTTCAGATGTAGATGCAGTTTCAAAAAATATTTCTACTGCTTCAACTAAATTATCTCTTGCTTCTTCAATTGTTTTACCTTGACTGGCAATATCTAATTTCGGACAAAGTGCTACGTCAAAATCGTCTTCAGAGTTAATACTTGCTGTTAGTTATTTTTTTCTGTTTCATGTTTATAGTTTATTCAAAAAAGTAGCATATCAAGTTAGCTGTTACGGATTTTTCTCTGTAAAAAATTTACTCTAAATTTTATCTAATTTTTCATCTAAAATAAGCAGAAAGCTATAAAAAATATTACATTGGGCGAATAATATCTTTTACGTTGTAATCGAGTTTATTAAAAAGAAAAACATTGTTGGTTGATTGTATTTGTTTGAGGACTTACGTAGGTTGGGTTAGACACTAAAATAAATTAGTTGATAGTTAATAAATGAATTTATTGTGTCGTAACCCAACATTGATACCTTGAGGAGATAATAAATATTTTGTTGTTAATTGAAGATGCTTTCATTATCAACAAATTATAATGTTGGGTTACGACGGATTTTAATTAATTGCGTTTAAGCTCAAAATTACTTGTCCGTCTAACCCAACCTACAATTCACAAGTTTACAAAAACCAACTAACCCAAACTAACTTTCAAATCCCCCTTGGCTTTCTCCAATGCTTCGGGTAATTTACTCGCATCTCTTCCACCAGCTTGAGCTAGATTTGGTCTTCCACCTCCTCCACCACCGCACATTTTTGCTACAGCACCAATAAATTTACCTGCTTGAACTCCTTTTTTGTTAATATCTGCACCGAATGCTGCTACTAAACTGACTTTTCCACCATCTAAGGGAGAACCCAATACAACTGCTGCGTTATTACCGATTTTCTGCTGCAATCTTTCGGCTGCTGTTTTCAAGGATTCTGCGTCTACTCCTTCCATTTTCGCAACCAGATATTTATACTCTCCTACCGATTCAACGGTTTCTAATAAACTGTCGGATTTTGCTATGGCTAATTGTCCGCTCAGTTTTTCAAGTTCTTTTTGTGCGTTTTTCAGTTCGGTTTGCAGTGTCGTAATTCTATCGGGGATTTCTTCGGGTTTTACTTTGAACCGTTCGCTCAAATCTTTGACTACATTATCCCGCACGTTGAGATAATCTAATATTGCAGACCCCGAAACGGCTTCAATCCTTCTTATTCCTGAAGATATTCCAGCTTCAGAAATTATTTTAAATACTCCAATCTCCGCAGTATTACTCACATGAGTACCGCCACAAAGTTCCATTGATACGCCTTGAAAGTCAATTACTCGCACTTCCTCACCGTATTTTTCACCGAACATTGCTACCGCTCCTCTAGCTTTTGCTTCTGCTAAAGGTAAAACTTCAATTTTTGCACCATGAGCTTCTGCTATCCAGTTATTAACTTGGTCTTCAACTTGCTGTACTTCTTCCGGTGTCATGGCACGGGGACAATTAAAGTCGAAGCGCAATCTATCGAAGTTAACTAAAGAACCTGCTTGAGAAATTCCTTCATCGACGATTTTTTTCAAAGCTGCTTGTAACAGGTGAGTTGCGGTATGATTCGCTTGAGCGCGACGACGACAAGCACGGTCGATTTGAGCAGTTACAGAATCTCCGACTCGGATTGTACCGCGTTCGATGCGTCCGAAGTGAACAAAAAAGTCGGATTCTTTTTTCACGTCTTCAATTCTGATGAGGATTCCGTCACCCTTCGGGTATCTCCCTGGCGGGAGACGCTCCGCTAACGCCACTTCGCTCAAGGTCGGGAACCTCCGCACACGAGTGGTCTCACCGCTGATATAGCCTCTATCGCCGATTTGTCCGCCGGATTCTGCGTAAAACGGGGTTGTGTTAAGAACAATTTGTACTTCGGTTCCGGATTCTGCTGCTTCTGTGGAAATTCCTTCTACTAATATGGCTTCGACTTTTGATGTTGCTGTAGATTCGGTATATCCAACAAATTCGGTAACTTCGATTGATTCTGCTAATTTATCAAGTTCGCCTTGAACGGTTAAATCGATGGTTTGATGCGCTCCTTTAGAACCTTCTATTTGCCCTTGCATTCTCTTATTGAAACCGTCAACATCAACTGTAAAACCTGCTTCGGAAGCAATTTCTTGAGTTAATTCTAAGGGAAAGCCATGAGTATCGTATAAAGTAAAAGCATCATCACCGCTAATAACGGTTTTATTTTCCTGCTTTAATTTAGCGATAACTTCCTCAAGTAATTTCTCACCTCTTTCCAAAGTTTTGAGAAATTGAGATTCTTCTCGCTGCAATTCTGCTTTGATGGCGTTTTCTCGCTCCCTGACTCTGGGATATGCACCTTCAGAAAGAGAAATTGCCGTTTCCACAACTTTAGTAGTAAATTCCCCTTCAATCCCAATTAATCTACCGTGACGCACCACCCGACGAATCAACCGACGCAACACGTAACCTCTACCAACGTTAGAAGCGCGGATTTCATCTGCAATCATATGCATTACAGCACGAACGTGGTCGCCAATTACTTTTAAAGAAGTTTTGGTTTTTTCGTCGCTTTTACTGTAGTCAATTCCCGCGATTTCACCAGCTTTTTCAATAATGGGAAAAATTAAATCAGTTTCATAATTATTGGGAACCTGTTGGAGGATTTGAGCCATTCTTTCCAAACCCATCCCGGTATCAATATTTTGATTGGCAAGGGGAGTTAAATTACCATCCGCATCGCGGTTATACTGCATGAATACCAAGTTATAAAACTCGATAAACCTCGAATCGTCATCTAAATCAATATTTTCATTACCAAGCTCTGGGTGAAAATCGTAGAAAATCTCCGAACATGGCCCACAAGGTCCCGTTGCACCAGAAGCCCAAAAATTATCTTCATCCAAACGTAAAATTCTGGCTTCCGGTACGCCGATTTTATCTCTCCAGATATTGTAAGCTTGGTCATCTTCGTGGTAGACGCTCACCGCGAGTCTTTCGGGGGGTAAATTAAAGACTTTTGTGGAAATTTCCCAACCCCAATTTATAGCTTGTTCTTTAAAATAATCCCCAAAGCTGAAATTACCCAACATCTCAAAAAACGTATGATGCCGCTTGGTAACTCCGACGTTTTCAATATCGTTAGTCCGAACACACTTTTGAGAAGTAGTAGCACGTTTAAATTCCGGATTACGCTGCCCCAGAAAAATCGGTTTGAAAGGAAGCATCCCCGCAATCGTCAGCAATACCGTAGGATCTTCCGGTACCAGAGAAGCGCTGGGAAGTTGTTGGTGTTCCCGTTGAGCGTAAAAGTCGAGAAATTTCTGCCGGATTTCGTTACCGCTGAGATGTTGGGGTACAGACATGAGACTAAGCCTTGATGAAGGTTAAAAGTTAACTCGAATTAAAACTATAAAATACCAAAAAATTAATGTATAGGGAGTGGAAATTGGAGAGGGGGAGAAGGGGAAGAGGGGGAAGAGGGGGGAGATAGGGAGCGAGACGCTGCCACTACATTTTAAATACTTGCTACTCGCTGTTCACTGATAACTGTTCACTGATAACTGCTCACTGTTCACTGATAACTGTTCCTCTGGGTTATGCTCTTTTTCTTTAAGAATAGGTAAAATTCAAAAAGAACAACCATGTGAAATCTAGAGAGTGAGGTAGTTAATGGCGCTCAATTTAAAAGTCTCCAATCTTAAGTGTGAGGATTGCGCTACAAAGATTAGCGAAGCCATAAAGGTTATGGAGCCTAAAGCTACAGTTAATGTAGATGTGGATTCTAAAACAGTTTCTGTAGACTCGGGCGCTTCTGCGGAGTCAATCAAGCAGGCAATTGTTGCTGCTGGTTATCATGTTGAAGGTTATCAGTAAACATTTCTCGCAACTGTGACTTGACAACTGCACTACAAGAAAATTTTGAACTCTAAACTTCCCCTATTGATAGGGCATTAGGGTTAGGTTTTATTTATTTGTCTGTATGCACAATCTTAGCAACTTCCAACAAGCCAGCTTTCTACAGATATAAGCATAATTTCCGTTATGCAATGAGTAAGAAACTGGGTTTGGGAACACAGGTGCATTCGTCTTGCATTTATAGGACTTACACAAAGACATCTTAAGAACCCGGTTTCTATATAAAAGTCGCTAACTATGAAAGTACGACTTAAACCGAAACCGGGATTCTTTTTTCATTTCTTCTATTTATCGCTAAATTGTATTCTCTTCACATTTAACGTATATTCTCTTAAGTAAATTCCACATAACCAAGATATTACTTACGTAAATATACCACTAAAAAATAAAATTTTTATTAAATTAGTTTAAATCAAAATTTTAAAAAGCTGTATATACCGTAAAAAAAAACTTGAAAAAGATTTTCTCACTATTTTCTTAATGTTCTTTCAGCCAAAATTTAGAAAATATTAAATTTTATTAGTTAAGGTAGATATATCGGTTATCACGTAATTACTTAATTATTTTAAACTTTTTTAAGAGTTTTTATCTAAGTATTTATTTGAGGACTTCAAATCAATGAAATTTTATAATCTATTGTGACTTTAAGCATATCGCGAGCAAATTTTGAATGATAATGTTGACCAAAAACCTACTTGATTTCCAGGGTTTCAGCCAATTTTTAAGTGGCGCATATAAATCAAATAATGACTGCGATATTTAAACCCTATTTACCAATTTGAAGTATATGCTGCCATTAATGGTTGTTAAGTATACCGTGTTCGTTGTGACAAATTATGATTCAAATCACAGCTATCACCAAAATCAATTATTAACATTGGAGGAAATAACAGCAATTTTTAAAACATTGTAAAGACTTTATTCTATAAAGATGTTGAGAAGTATTCAAAACATCTTATTTGGTAGAAATCACTGGTTTTTTTGGCTCTTATCCTGATGATTCCGTATTTATACTGTTTGAAATATATACTGTTTAAGCAGAAATTAGGTATCAGGAATCTAAGTCTCAAAATTTGTAGTTGAATATGCATATTTACTAAAGGAGATTGATTTGAGTTTGTTACAAAAAACAACAGGATGGAAACAAAATGAGGGGTCATACCCCCTATATATAAAGATGTTTTTGTAGAGTAAAAATTAAAAACTTCAGCATATTTTATTGAGGCTTTAGTCTTTACCTTCTTTTATCACTCTCATAAAAAAAGCCTGCGGAATACAGTAAATTGACTCAATTTTAAATTTAGGGCTTGATTTACTAACAAATAATCAAAATTATGCTGTAGAGCTTTTCCTAGACTGATATTAGAAGACTATTAGGTTGAAAAAAATAACAATAAAAGTAAAAAACATGAACATTTCCATTTTGGTTTTTGGAAATGAAGAATTTCTAGCCACACTACCAACTCAAGTAAAAGATACAGATGCTTTTAGTTTAGAAGCAATAAATAACCTCGGAATGGCAGTGTCGCGTATTCAACAAGAACCTCCTGACATTATTCTTGTCCAATCTAGTCAAAATGAAAGTATGCAGCTTTGCAGTTGGTTAAAAGAACAAACAAAACTGTCTTGGATCTACTGCATTCTTTTAGAAGATAGTCTTGAGTTAATTGCCGAAAGAAGCCATCAAAGCTGGGAATGGGAATTAGAAATGACCTCCAAAGCTTTGAGATTAGGAGCAGATGCTTATATTTGGTATGGAAATGCTCAAGACTCGGAATCTATTAGGCAAAGAAGAACAGATTCTTTTGAAGCGCACTTAAACCCTAGCCATCGCTTGTTGTTATCGCAATTAAATGTCGCTTTGCGTAAAGCCCATAAATACCGCGATTTGATGCAAACTAATGATTTGTTATCTACAATTGCTTTAGCCGATTCGCTAACAGAATTGAATAACCGTCGCGCTCTACAGTGGGATTTACCCAGGCAAATTCAAAAAGCTCGTGAGGATGATTCTCCTCTAAGTCTAATTATTTTGGATGTAGACTATTTCAAAAAAGTTAACGATAATTACGGGCATCTAGTCGGCGATAGACTTTTAAAATTATTATCAAGTCGCATACGCCACAATTTGCGAATTCAAGATACTGCTTTCCGTTACGGTGGAGAAGAATTTGTTGTTATTTTGAGCGATACAACTCTTGAAGAAGCTGATTTGGTAGCTCGCCGTTTGAACAGCATAATAAGAGAAAACCCCTTCTTTATCGATAGTACTTTAAATATCAATGTCACCATCAGTTTAGGAACTTCTTGTTTGCTTACAGATGATGACGATCAAGGTTTAAGCTTACTCAATCGAGCCGATAGTTTCTTATTACAAGCTAAATCGAAGGGAAGAGATCGCGTAGTTAGTTGTGGTAAAAATATCGCAGATAGTCAAACTGCTGCTTTATCTCAAAAAAACTGTCTAAATGAAGTTAATTACGGCAATTTTAGCAGTAGCAGTAAATCGCAATCATTTCCCATCAAAATTGCTGGATAATGTTAGGAGTTAAGAGTGATAAGTGAAATCCTATCTCAGGAGCGCATTATTTTTAAGATGCCCTGAAGATATGATTTTGGGAAAACTTGGGAATCTGCAAGGCAATCCCCAAGAAAAAACTGCAATCAAAATCTCAAATCAAATTTGATATTGGCTCCCGTTGTTTGTTTACTTTTCGCTCTTAACTCCTTGCTTTATCAAAATATCTTTACATTCTTTTACTGTGGCGCGTTTTCGCATAGTATCTACTAAAGTTTGATATGCAGACCAATTATTTTCCAAAAGCGTTTTTGCTTGAAGAATGCTAAAACGCTGCTTTTGGTTGCAAAAAGAATCGGAACAGCCTAAAGATTTTAAAACCCCTTTGAGTTTGTTTTGATCGTCTGCACCACCAGAAGCATCATCATAAACCAGCTTTTCTGCGGCAATGCCAGCCATCCAAATCGTATAGTAGCGTTCTAAGATGCGAGTCGTTATGGCACCTTTTTCAAATTGAGATAACAACTCAACATCGCCAAATGTGACACCAGCTAATCCCTTTTGTTTTTGCTTAAATGCCTCCCAGGCGCTCAAAGTATATCCCGTTACCGGAACACCTAGGACATGAGCAACAAGGAAATGTCCTGCTTCGTGATGAAGAATGCGTTCCCTGTATTCTGATGAAAATCCACTAATCAAATCTAAAAATAAAGTTCCTCCCCTGCCTTCCAAACTCCAAGAATCAAAAGTTGCTATTCCTAAAATTGCAAAAGTTGCAACCGCAGGAACCGCAGGGGATAAATTAATCAAAGGGCCGAGTAATATTGAAAACGTCATCAAAAATATTGATATCGCAACCAAATTAAAAGTTGTTTTATTCATTTTCTGTTGATGGAAAAGTTCATCTTTCTTAATTATGTAACAGCATACAGTTAGCAGCGAACAGTGAACAATGAACAGTTACCAGTATTCCACCACATTAATCATTAATATAGTTATGATTCTTCCCCCTCTTCCCCCTCTCCCCGCTCTTCCCGCTCTCCTGACTTGGAATTAGCAAAACCGGGCGATAATGTGATTTAGCATACATAATGGATATTTGTAACAGTAAACTTACTTGGTAAATATTTTTTATTTTCTATTGACTGCAAAATTATTACCAAATTATTGGGGGAGTTATAAATGAGAACTGATATGCCATTTCATATCCTGGCTCTCGATGGTGGCGGAGTCAGAGGTTTAGTTACGGCGGTAATTTTAGAGCGTTTGGAAAAAAAGCTGCAAAAACACCAGCCAGATAAACAGCTTCGCGATTATTTTGACGTAATTAGTGGAACTTCAACAGGTAGTCTTATTGCTTGCGCTTTGTCTAAAGGCTTGAATGCTAGGGAAATTAAAGATTTTTATGTTCATAATTCCCAAAATATCTTTCCTCCAAGCAAAATACTGATTCACAGCATTTTAAACTGGGTTCGCTTGGGTTCTAGTCATCCTATTTATAGCGATGAAGGTTTAAAAATGGTGCTTAAATATATTTTTGGTAATCTTAAGTTTGGCGAATTAACCAAACCTACCATAGTTACCAGTTACGATACTTATAACCGTCAAGCTGTTGTATTCAAAAATACTAAAATAGCTCATCAAGATATCCCCGTATGGGAAATTTGTCGTGCTTCTTCAGCCGCTCCCATCGGTTTCCCCGGTTACGAAATGAAGCATAAAGCTTTTATCGAAGATTGGCGATCGCAAGGTTATGCGATACCGGATTCGAGTGGTATCCCTTTAATAGATGGCGGGGTATTTGCTAATAATCCAGCTTTGTGCGCGATCGCAGAACGTTTGCGTTGGAACAAAGAGTTACCAGATAATCCAAAATGGAATAGTCTAATATCAGAACAAGTCAATCAAAGAGATATTATAGTTGCCTCTTTCGGTACCGGACAACATGTCAAAAAAATTGGAGCAAAGCAGGTAAAACAATGGGGAGCATTAGAATGGTTGAGTCCCCGTTATGATTTACCTCTTTTAGATGTTCTTTTCGATGGTGCTGGTGATGCAGTATGTTACATCGCAGAGCAAATTATTGGTAACACTTATTTTCGCTTCCAGCCCCATTTTGATAAAAGCATACCTACTTTCAGCGCCAAACAAGAAAATATTGATGCAATGCTAAATTATACGGAAGAATATCTATCATTGGCAGAAGTCGATAGCAAACTGAATAAATTAGTAGAAACTCTTAATTCTTCAAAGAGAAACAATAAAATTGAGAGCAGGGAAAAGTTAGGTGTTGGTAATTGATAATTGGGCATGGGGCATGGGGCATTGGGCATGGGGCATTGGGCATTGGGCATGGGGCATGGGGCATGGGGCATGGGAAATTGACGATAACTGCTCACTGTCCACTGTTCACTGTCCACTGTTCACTGCTCACTGCTTGTGAATTAAATATTACGGTGGAAATGTTCGCTTGTGTCTGAATCAAAAATCAGTTTACTGTAACGTCGTAGTTCAAACCAAATATCATAAATAGATAGTAATATGAAGATTTGGGCTACTACGTTTTTTTTAGCTTTTGTTGGACTAATTTCCCCTGTTAAAGCGGCTGAAGTGATGATTGCTTATGATAGTGCAAACACCGCTATAAAATCAAAAGCGACTACATTAAGAAAACCAATTATCGTTAAAAAAGCTGAATTTGGAGTATTAAGAACTGATAAAAACGGTAAAGTTACATTCATTCCAACTACAAAAGTACCTTACCAAGAAGGAAAAGTATATGGATGGCGGATTCAACTCCAAGGTTACGAGGGTAAACTAACATGGCAAGAAGTTTTAACTTTGCCAAAACCTCCATTAACTTGGGGTACAGATAATGGGCAACACTTTTTTTTATCACCTGATGGTACTAAGTCAGTTATTAAACGTACCGACTCAATTAAAAAAGGTATAGTTAATAATTTTTGGACTGTTTCTTCTGGAGATCCTGAAGGTTTACATGTAATAGAAGTCTATGCAGGCAAGCGCCGGATTGCAAAGTTTAAGTTTGAGGTTGTTAAACCTCCCTTTTGAACATTTCTTTTTAAGCTTATCAGGACTTACGCAATCATAAATTGTGATTGCGAACGAAAGGTAGTATAGGGAAGTATTCACCCGCAGGGCGTGGATCGTCTCAGCAAATAATGACGCAATTTCGTCAGTTTTGCGTAAGTCCTACTTGTATTAAAAACTAAGCTCAAATATTACATTTACAGCCTTCTAATTTACAAAAAATGGGGGGCTTTTGCTGTAGGGAAATTCATGTATATAAAGTACTCCTGCAAGTCTTAAAGTATGTAGACTTTGTTTACGAACTATATGAGTTAAGTATAAAGAATATAGCGGTTTTGTTGAGTGCAATACAACAGATAACTATGCCCGTTCTTTCCTTGAACACCCCTCTGCATTTTTGGGAGCGGAAGGGGAGGCACTGCGCTGCTAGCGTTTCCTCGCATTGAGAGAATTGGCATGGTAAGGTTCATCTGTATTATATCAAGCGTAAAAATTGCTATATACAATTTGACTAAGAATACAATTGATTCTCGACAGAAGCGTAAACAGTAAATAAAGTAGATAGGGGTTTTTACTGTTTTATGATTTAGTACTTGAAGTAGTAAGATAAGTCTAGCATGAGAATTGTTGGTGTTGCATAATACATTTGCCCAGTTTCAAAATAGCTAGTAGTGGTTAAAATGGGTTAGCACAACTGTAATTACTACCTTTTCACATAAAATACAAATAGTTTTAATTTTCCTTTATGTCAGGAAATCATTGAATTTTAATAACAGTAAATCACATTATTATATTATTTTCTCTCAGGGATTGGTAAATATTATTACATAGTATCAAGAGAGCGGATTTTGGAATTGTGCAGATAACTGTAAAAATAAATGTATATCATTTGCAATTGATTATATAAAATATGAATAAAAACATACTTAGATAAATATATAAATTTGTTATATATTCAATATTGAAGCCAATAAGAAATATATTAGACAACTAACAACTTATTGGCGGAACATACTTTTATGACTTTTGTCTTTGATAATTTATTAAGAGGTGTAAGAAGTCTGAATCATGATCCAAACAGTTATGATGAATTTGATAATTGTATTTTACCTAGTAATGGCTTGTTGTTTTTTTATGCAGTGGTTAGGTTTTTTTATAGATGATAAAGAAATGAATGCTGTACAACGCTCTTTCTCTTCCATAATTTTAATTATAGCTACTATTTTCTGGCCTTTTATTGTCCCTTTAGCTTATTTAGAATTACTGAAGTTTCATAAAAAGCACAAGCAAGTAATTGATTTACTTATAAGCTTGTCTGACCCTCAATTGTGCGATGAGTAAAATCTTCGTGCTTTATATTGATTAATTCACGTGTAGTTTGTTTTTCATCTTCAATTTCAATTTTAAAAAAATTTCTGATATAAATGCATTCACATCATATGTGTAAGAAACAGCAGAGTTAATAGATAACCTCGATAAATTAAATTGAATATAACTAATACGAAGTAAAATTATCGCAATAATCTATTTCGTCGCTGAATTTGGAGTAGCTGGGGTACTTGGAGTCGCTGAGGTCGTTGGAGTAGTTTTTACAGTTGGGGCGCTTGTGGGTGTTACCGTGGGTGTTGAATTATTAGGAATAGCTTCTTGAGTTGGATTTATTGGAATTGGCTTAACTGTGGGAATGGCTGGGGTAGATTGAGTTGTCGGTAAGGTCGGGTTTACTGTGGGAGTTGGAGATGGAGTTTGTTGTTGAATTTCAACAGCTTTCCATTCTGACAAAGAGCGTTTTACCGCATTTTCAAACTTGTTAGATACTAAAATAACTTCAGTATTGCCATCGGGTTTAGTCGCCAAATTTTTCTGAGCGTAAACAAGTTGATTATTAAAACTTGGCTTACTACCAACAACCAGCTTATGAGTTTTTTGATTATTTAATGTAATGTCAATAGTTGCTTGGGGTTGTTTTAATCCGAATTCCCCTAGTTGGGATGCAGGTGGATTTAAAGTGCGCTCGCTCTTTTCAGTTTCTAGCAAATTTAACAAGTAAGCTATCGTACCATCATTCGCAGGTACGTTATCGGGAGATTTCATCAGCCACTTCGTTTTATCCGATTCCGGAGCGCGTTCCAAAGTTATAGTTTCTGAGGGGGTAGTTATTTTCAAGTTTTTAACATCTTCTTCTTTAAAAGAGAAAAGCTGCTGCTGTTTTTTCTTAACTTCTGCTTGTTGAGACTTCCATTGAAACTCGTAAAAATAAACAAAACCACCCAACAAGATTGCTAGCAGCACTAAAACTAAAGTTGTTCGCTGTAATTTCATATTGTTAGTTGTTAGTTGTTAGTTGTTACCCATTACCCATTACCCATTACCGTTTATCTTCTTTGAAACCAAAGCAGGGCAGCTGCGACAAAAGCAAGTATGGGTAAAACCAATACAGAAGATATTGCTAAAAGATTTGCTTGCGCTTGGGAAAGATTGAGACGACGATTTTTTGCTTGTTTGGGACGAATTGAAAGAGGTTGCGAATCTTGTTTGCTCAACCAAGTAACTGAGTTGAGAAATACGTCTCCATTCAATTGCTGAGAAAATAAACCATCTGTAATAAAATCTGAATCTCCAAACACTACCATTCTTGATTCAGTGGCTTTGTTGTTTTCTGGAGGTGTCGGTGTTGGTGTTGGTGTTGGCGTGGGTGTTGGTGTTGGCGTGGGTGTTGGTGTCGGTGTCGGCTGTGCTGCAATTTTTCTTGTTAAAGCAACACCCAAAGTAAGAGGACCTGGGATATCTTCGTTTTCGTTATATTCTAATTCTTCACTTTCCCAGTCGCTTTCACCCCAACTTATCGGTAATGGTCGAGTTCGTAACAAAGGTGTACTTTCAACACCTTGAACGGTAATTGTTTCAACTGGTCGCGCTAACTTATATATAGATATATCATTTTGAAACTCTTTAGTTATTGGATGTTCCCCGTAATCCGTCACGATTGATATACCGGGTGGTTGCGGTTGAGCGCTCTCAGTTGCATTAACTACTAAACGTCTATCTAAACCAACTCCCCATTGTTGCAGAAACACATCTAGTTTGGGGTCAACACCAGGATCGACCATAACTAATAAATTACCACCACCATCGATGTAATTTTGCAAAGCTTGAATTTCACCTTCCAATAAGGGGCGTTGGGGACCTGCAAGAACTACAGCGTTAGCATCATCGGGAATTTTGGCAGTTTGGGTTAAATTTAAAGGCTCGGCAATATAATTTTGATCGGCTAAAGCTTGAACGGCTTGAGAAAGTTGACCTTCTCCTCGTCCTAACTGACGTTCGCCGTGACCTTGAAGGAAATAAATTTTAGATCTACTAGGATTAGAAATTTGTGCCAAACGGTTGGTTAATCTAGATTCGGAAAGCCGCTCCTGAGCATTAACAACCTGTACTAACTGTCGGTTTTCTCCTGACTCTAAATAAACTTCACCATAATCTTTAAACCCAAATTGTGCAGCTAAATTCGGTCTGGCTAAAGGGTCTACATATTCAAACTGAAAATCTTTGTTGTTTCTGGCATAATTTTCTAGTAAATCCTCATCAAAAGGATTCTTATTCGGATCGAACAGCCAAACTTTTGCAGGTTGTTCCAAGTTTTTGACCACTTCTTGGGATTGAGGAGCAAGGGTAAACAAGCCAGTTTCCGTTAAATCGGTTCGGATATTGTAGCGAGTAACCAAAAAGTTAATTAATCCCAAAATTGCCACTACAGCTACAGTTGCGATTAATGCATTAGTACCAACTTGAGTAGAGCGACGACTCCACCATTTTGTAGAATAGCTCTGCCATATTAACCAAAATACAGCAACAGCTAATCCTAAAATAATTAATACCAGCGGAATCGCTCCCCAATCTCCAGAGAAAAAACCCACCGTTAAACCCGCTGTTATCAGAAACGGTGCCAACCAAATCAAATACTTCATCAATAAACAGTGAACAGTGAACAGTAAACAGTAGTTAAGAGTCGCAAATAGCGAATAATGTTAGTCTTGTCATCTTCTCTCTCAAGCCAACTAATAACTAACAACTAACAACTAATAATTAATAACTAATTCCGCTGAAAGCGAAATGCATCAATTGATTGTGCTGTTAGAAAAATGCCTAAAAGAATGTAGCTAAGAAATAATATGAAACTACTGGTGTCAAATATTCCTTGTATCATGTTGTTATAATGATTTAGCAAGGACAAATGACTCAAAGCCTCTCCAATCGGACCACCAATAACTTTGGCAACTAAATCTATAAATAACAATATTAAAATTACCGCGAAAGTCATAACGGCAGATAATATTGTACTGTTGGTTAAAGATGAAATAAACATTCCTAAAGATAGAATAGATGCCGCTAGCAAGATTAATCCCAAATGTCCTATTAAGGGAATTGTCACAATTGCTGCGGGCTCCGATGCGCTTAAAACTACCGCTTCTAATACCATTAATGGTAAAATTAATGTTATAAAAAACGTTAATACACCAAGCAACTTTCCTACAGCTACCGCCCAATTAGTAATGGGTGATGTTGCTAAAAGTTCTAAAGTTCCCCGCTTGCGTTCTTCAGCATAAAGTCCCATTGAAAGAATCGGCAATATAAACAATAAAAGCCATCCCATCCTATCTAAAAATGCTTTGATAAATTCATAGGGAACATCTATAGCTGGTATTGCAACTCCAAATTGTTGTGACCTTGATTCCAAATCTGCAACAGCAGCTAAAATTCCTTCTGGACCGAGCAAAATTAAAACAAAAAATAATCCAGCTAAAAACCAAAAAATGCCAGCAATTGCATAAGCTAATGGTGATACAAAGTAGGTTTGCAATTCCCGACGATAAATGGCAGTTATATTACTCAGTACTATACCCATTTAAGCGACTTCTCCAAGATTTACTTCCTCTTCTTGTGTCTGGGTTGCCAAACTTTCTTCTTCCCTGGTTAACTGTAAAAATACGTCTTCTAATGTAGCGTTAATTCGCCGCATTTCATGTAAGCGAAATCCTGCTTCATATAGTGAGCTAGCAATTAAGCTTCCCGGTTCGTTGCCTAATTGCGATACTACCCGCATTCTAAAACGATTTTCTTTTAGTTGATTTGTTCCCTCTTTGGATAACATCGGAATTGATTCTACCAGATTGACACCCGGTAAATTCTGCAACATTTGTTTTGCTAGAGCGGCTTCTCCTTCAACTTCTAATTCATAACCACTACCACCAGTCAGCTCGCTCATTAAATTATCTAAAGTATTTGTCGCCACGATTTTACCGCTATTAATAATTGCTACGCGATTACAAGTCATGCTGACTTCTGGCAAAATATGCGTAGAAATAATAATTGTATGACTGCCAGCAAGGCTCTTAATTAGATTTCTGACATCTATTATTTGTCGAGGATCTAATCCTACCGTGGGTTCATCAAGGATAATTGCTGGTGGATCGTGGACAATTGCTTGAGCAATTCCAACTCTTTGGCGATATCCTTTAGAAAGCTTGCGAATTAATACATGACGTTTATCTGTTAAATTACAGCGTTCCATCGCTGCTGCCACTTTAGCTTTGCGATCGCCTGCACTAATACCTTTAATACGCGCGACAAAAAACAAAAAACCTTGCACCGACATTTCTGGATATAGCGGCGGATTTTCTGGCAAATAACCGATTTTTTGCCTAACTGCCAAAGAGTCCTCATGCACATCAAAACCAGCAATTCTAGCCGTTCCGCTTGTAGCCGGTAGATAACCAGTTAAAATCCTCATGGTAGTAGTTTTTCCAGCACCGTTAGGTCCCAAAAATCCTAAAATTTCACCTTCTGAGACATTAAAAGTTACATCCTCTATCGCCGAGGCAGAACCGTATACTTTATTCAGATGTTCAACTTCAATCATAAAAATGCTACCGATAACATCACAGATTTATCTTAATACTTACTATGGGGATTGGTAATTGGTAATTGGTAATGGGAATTGGGGAATGGGTATGGGGCATTGGGGAAAATTTGAATCTCGTTTGTTAGTTAGGGAGCTATTCGACTCCCACTATGTAAGCTAGGAGTTTCAACCTCTAACCTTTAACATGCAGACCTTACTAGCTATTTTTGTTACTTAAAAAACAGATAAAAATGAGTATAAGACACTATGTTATAGACAGTTATTCTATATACCGAAGAAGGAAAAACAAAATTATAGAACATTTAAATAATTTTATTTTCAATTACCAATTACCAATGCCCAATTACCAATTACCAATTACCAATTCCCAATTCCCTTTTTAAACAATGGTTAATTCGACTATAGCTACCACAGTTTATGTCAACCCCATAACTGGCAGCGATAACAACAATGGTTCGAGGTTGTCTCCTTTTAAAAGTCTTACTCATGCTTTAAATGGGCTTGGCTCACCTAGGATTGTTCAATTAGCTCCCGGTACTTATCATGCTGCCAATGGTGAAGTTTTCCCGCTGATTATTCCTAGTGGTGTCTGGGTAGTTGGCAATGAAGCCACCAAAGGTGAAGCTATTCTCATTGAAGGAAGTGGTGACTATCAAACTAAAAACTTTGGCTCCCAAAACATAACTTTAGTTTTGGCTTCAAATGCTCAACTGATGGGTGTAACCGTTACCAATCCAGTTAATAAAGGGACTGGCGTTTGGATTGATTCTACTGAGCCTACTGTTGCGAATAATACTTTTGTTAAATGCCGTCGGGAAGGAATATTTATTAGCGGCAATGCTAAACCGGCTATTTTAGATAATGTTTTTGTTCAAAATGCTTCTGCTGGGCTGGTAATGGCACGCAATGCTAAAGGGGAGATATTGCGGAATGTCATGCAGAGAAATTCCATTGGTATTGCTATTAGCGATTTCGCCGCTCCTCTGGTAGCTAATAATAAGTTATCAGAAAACCGCGTTGCCATAGCTTTATCCAGGGAAGCAAAACCAGTACTCAGATATAACCTGATTGCCGATAATTCATCTGGTGGTTTACTGCTTAACGGTAATTCAATACCCGACTTAGGTAGTTCTCAAGATCCTGCGGGTAACACCTTTCGCGATAATAACGAATACGATATTCAAAATGCTACGTCGGTTAAGCTGGTATCGGCAGGCAATTTATTAAATCCAACTTTAGTTAAAGGATTGCTAGACTTTGTTGCTACTAATATAGATAATCCCCGACAGCTAGCCGTCAATAGCAGTTTTCCCGATTTGAACGGGCATTGGGCTGCACCTTTTATTGAAGCAGTATATGAAAAAGGGCTGATTAGCGGATTTCCCGACGGTACATTTGCACCAGAAGCACCGATTACTCGCGCTCAGTATGCAGCAATCATTTCCAAAACTTTTCAATTACCTTTGAGAAGAAAAGTAAGAAAATTCACCGATATAAAATCAAGCTTTTGGGCAGCTTCAGCTATTTATCGCGGTGCTGGTATGGGCTTTATCAGCGGTTTTCCCGACGGTTCATTTCGTCCAAATCAAAATTTAACCAAATCTCAAGCAATAGTTTCCATTGTGAGCGGCTTAAGACTTAAAGGCGGAAATCCCAATGTTTTGGCTATGTATGCCGATCGCGCTCAAATTCCCAGTTACGCGACTAATGCAATGGCTATAGCTACGCAAAAATTATTGGTAGTCAATTACCCGCAAACAGAACAATTGCAACCTTTAGTGGATATTAGCCGCGCTGAAGTAGTAGCTTTGATTTATCAGGCTTTGGTAGCCCTAGATAAACAAAAAGCCATAGCTTCACCCTACATCGTCAAACCCGATGGGGATACTATGCCTTCCTTCACCGATTTAACGGGGCATTGGGCAGAAAAATTTATCCGCAGTTTAGTTAGCCTAGATTTTACTACTGGCTTCGCTGACGGTACATATAAACCCGATATACCCATGAATCGCGCTCAATACGCTGCCTTAATCGTCAAAGCTTTTAACCCCACACCAAAACGTTCGGTAAGTGATTTTTTAGATGTTCCAGGCAAATCCTGGGCGTATAAATCAATTAAAGCCGCCGCACAAGGTGGATTTGTGGGAGGATTCAGCGACGGTACCTTTCGCCCCCAGGAAAACGTACAGCGCCTACAAATAATTGTCTCTTTAGTCAACGGACTTGGATTAACAGCCGCTCATGGCTCCGCTTTACAAAACTTTATAGATAGTCAAACCCTTCCCAATTATGCACGGACGGCTGTGGCAACTGCTACACAGCAAAGAATTGTGGTAAATTATCCAGACCCCAAGAAAATCGAAGCAAAGCGGGAAGCAACGCGAGCTGAAGTAGCAGCGATGGTTTATCAAGCACTGGTAGCCATTAAACGCACGCCTCCCATCAACTCACCCTATATAATTTTTCCTAATGGCAATTGATTAGTAGAATATATTTATTTAGAATTAGCCTCATTCTCGTATCCTCGTGAATGAAAATAATTCTTAATTAGTGGTAATTAGCTGCATTTTTAAGATAGGGGCGAATTAATTTTTTAACCAGAGCAACACTACCTAAAGAGCAACACTACCTAATTAGATTTAAAATACTTGGGAACAGTTCACCGTATCAAAAGGTACTTTACTTTTTTTGAGGATGGTAGCAGAATATATGCCCATTACCGCATCGTTTCCAACCCATGTTCACCCAAACCGAGAACGTGACTAACAACTTAGCTGTATCGCTGTTAACACATTATAGTTTTGACCTCGGTGGATATAGCGCCAGCGAGTTAGTTAAACGTTGGGAAAACCAATATCCCTCGAATTGGGTACATTTGGCAATCATTGAGGCATTGTATCAAGGACGCTATAAGGCAGTATCGGCACAGCAAATACTAACTCTTTGGCTGAAGAGAAATCATCCTAGCTACCACTTCAATATGGAGTTCGAGCGTTTAATTTGCAATAAGCTGCCTGAAGATTTGAGATGGAATAACAGTTTGCCGCCGTTGCCACCTGCATTACCCAGCGTGAGCAGTAGTCGTACTATTGAAGAAGTAATGACAAGTTACGAATCCCAACAGCGACAGTTAGTTTCTTCGTATCAAGAAAATACCGAAAGCGAGCAAATTCAAACTACAGATACATTTGCCGAAACTGACAATTACTATACATCGGCAGGTATAGAAGCAGAAGAAAACCGCAGTACCAGAAATGCATCAAAACTGCTTCCCACTTCATCTAGTATGGTTTTTGTTCCCGCATCAGAATCTTCGACATCGATAGTTCGCAGCACCGAATCAAGAACTTTAACAGAAGCAAGAAGCCAAAACCGGGCTGTAATAAATTCCAAATTGATGGAATTTCAAGAATTTAAAAAATTAAAACAAGCAGAAGAATCAGAAGAATCAGAAAAACCTTTGACTTCCGAAACCATGCCAAAACTATTGCCCCCTGAAAGGAATCATCCACCCATTGAACAATTTACCCCCGAACAAAGCGATTCGAGCGATACGTTTACCTCGAAGTTGAAAGGAGTTATGGGGTGAGCAGTGAGCAGTGAGCAGTGAACAGTGAACAGTGAACAGTGAGCAGTAATGGATAGGGGAAGAGGACAAGGAGAGGGGGAAGAGAGAGTGAGGGAGTGAGAGAGTGAGGGAGTGAGGGAGGAAGAAAATAAAAAATCATCACCCCATCATTTCGTCAGCTATTCCCAATGCCCAATGCCCAATGCCCCATGCCCAATGCCCAATGCCCAATGCCCAATGCCCAATGCCCCATGCCCAATTATTACTTCATTGGCTCAAGTCTGGCTTTCAATCCGTTATTTTTGAATATTCTGATTAAGTTGTTGGCTTTGGTGCGATCGTCGAATATTCCTGCTTGCATTACTCTTCTTCCGCGCCTGCGGGTACGGAATGCGTCAGGTACGATGAATCTTACTAATTCCTGCTGTCGTGATGTTACTGCTTCGACTATCACCCGGTAACGCGAAGTTACTTGTGTTGTTCTGGCTTGAATTTGAGGTGGGTTGTTTATGGGTAAGGGATTGTTTGTAACTCTGGGTGCTGGCATGTTGGCGCTGCCATTTCTACTTACGGGAATCCTAGCGGTAGGAACGGGTAAAAGACCTGATTCGCCGACAGGGGCTGGTTTTAATGTTGGTAATGATGGTGTATTTTCTGGTAGTTGAGAAGGCCTAGGTGCTACGGCTTGTGGTGCAGTGAATTCAATTGTATTCGGCTGCACTTGGACGTAATTGTACTGTTCTTCTGTTTGTGGTTTTGGTATTGCTGGTTTTGGTGTGGAAGCAACAGTATTTTGACGGTTTGCTCTGGGTTGGAGTAAAGTTGGTCTGCGTCTGGGTGTTTGGGAAATAACAGCTTTTGCTGGTGCGGCTGAAGCTGTTACGTTGACTTTTCCAGCAATGCGGTTATTAGATACAGTATTGCCGTAAGCAGCAACTTCTTGTTTGGCAGCTTGAGCATTAATATCGTATCGCCCGTTGAAATTAAATTGGTTGCCACCCGGATTAGATGAATTACCCAAATCTGGTACTGCTTTAGCTATTACGACTAAGCCATCTTCTTTATTGTTGAAGATCGAATTATTTCGCAAAACTGGACGAGAAGCAGCTTGGACTACAACACCAGTTCGATTGTGTGAAATTTTGTTACTAATTATTTGAGGAGATGCATTTTGGGCAATATTTATGCCAAAACCCGTATCTTGAAATGTATTTTGTGTGATTTCGGGTTGAGATTTTCCTGAAACTGTAATGCCGTTGGCACCGTTGCGATAAAAATAGTTATTGTTAATTTTTGGTGCGGCTTTACCGGTTACTGCAACTCCATCTTGAGTCGAACCTGTAAAGGTGCTTGTTTCAACTACTGGGCTATTAGATTCAATCCACATGCCGTAACCGCGAGGGTTCGGATTCATCACCGTTACACCAGCTAGTTTCGCATTACCAGAAGCAACAATTCCGATGTTTTTACTGCCGTAATAGCGACTGAGATATTCACCGCCTCCTTGAATAATAATTTCCTTACCTTGATTGCTAGCATCACCTTGAATGGAAATGTCTTTTTTGAGGATTAAAGGAAATTTTTCTCCCGTTTCGGCACTGTAAGTACCTTTGGCAAGTTTGATTACAGTGTTGGATTTTGCCATCCGCAAGGCGCTGGTAATCGTCTTTAACGGACTATTTTGGCTGCCATTTGTGTTTTGGTCATTTCCGATACTTGGGTTGACAAACAGTACATTAACCTGAGAAATTGAGTTTTCACTGACGATTGTTTTCTCTGACATCGACGATATCTGAGCGACAGCAGTATTGGAGCTAGCGCTTAATAAAGTCGAAGTAACGGCAGTTAAGGTTGCCGTAAGTAATAAGACTGAGTAGGTAGGAAATTTACGCATAATATTTTGAGGGAGAGATTATGATTTAAAGTCTTTAATAATCTGCTTTAGTTGTGGATAGATATCCGTTTTTTATTAATTACAATTAGGTTGGTTGACCATTTTTTGATACCAGATGTATTTCAATTGACTCTGTATTTTAGAATTTAAGTTTTAGTCAAGGCACAGATTTCGACTTAAATAAGTAAGAAAATCATCAATTGAAATCCAAAATTATATTGACTGGGGGATTTTAGATTTTAAATCATAAAAGCAAGTATATTGTGATACATTCTTTGTATATTGCGATCGCATACAAAATTCAACCATTACTAGGAAATCACCTTTTCCTTATTCCATGATTTAATATCTACTTTTAATACAAAGCAATTTTTTAAAAAAATCAACGATGATAACAACAATAGGAACATGAAACAGGCTGACTGTTACGATGAAAGCAATAATGGGGTTGTTGTAATGGTCGAGCCATACAGCCAGAAAGAGCAAGTACAGCAAGTGGTTCTACGAATTTTAGATGCTAATTTAGACCGTACTCGTGAGGGTTTGCGGATTATTGAGGAATGGTGTCGCTTTGGGTTAAACAATAGCGAATTTACTCAGGAATGCAAGCACTTACGGCAGGAAGTCGCTAAATGGCATACTGCTGACTTGAGAGCGGCTCGGGATACACCCGGTGATACGGGTACGGAATTAACTCATCCGCAAGAAGAACAACGTGAAAGTATCAAATCCTTATTACAGGCGAATTTCTGTCGAGTAGAAGAAGCTGTAAGAGTGCTTGAAGAATACGGAAAGCTTTACGCGGATGGTATGGGTAAAGCATTTAAGCAAATCCGCTATCGAGTTTATACCCTTGAGAGTAGCTTAATGGGTTTTACTCGATATCAGCAACTGATGCGATCGCGCTTGTATTTGGTCACCTCCCCGAGCGAAAATTTACTGGAGACTGTAGAAGCTGCCCTTAAAGGCGGGCTGACGCTGGTACAGTATCGCGAGAAAACAGCAGATGATACTGTTCGTTTAGAACAAGCTAGGCAACTTTGCCAAATGTGTCACGCTTATGATGCCCTATTTTTAGTCAACGACCGTATAGACTTAGCTTTAGCTGTAGATGCCGACGGCGTGCATTTAGGACAACAAGATATGCCCATATCCATAGCTCGCGACTTACTTGGTCCTCATAAGCTGATAGGTCGTTCTACCACAAATAGTGACGAAATGCAAAGGGCAATTACCGAAGGTGCTGATTATGTTGGTGTGGGGCCAATATACGAAACCCCTACAAAAGAAGGAAAGGCAGCAGTTGGTTTGCAATATGTTAACTATGCGACAAAAAATTGTCCTATACCCTGGTTTGCGATTGGTGGAATAGACCCCAATAATCTTAATGATGTGGTAGAAATTGGAGCAAGTCGCGTAGCCGTAGTGCGAAGCATTATGCAAGCAGAACAACCAACTTTGGTAACGCAATATTTTCTATCTCAATTGCACCGAATTCAAACAGTAAACAGTAAGTCAAAGGTTTATGAACAGTCTTGAATTACAAGTAAACGGAGAAATTCGTACTTGTTTTGAACAAACTAATTTACCAGATTTGCTTTTACAACTAGGTTATAATCCTCGCCTAGTTGCTGTCGAGTATAATGGCGAAATTTTGCATCGCCAGTATTGGGAAGATACAAAAATACAGCCAAATGACAGATTGGAAATAGTTACTATCGTTGGCGGAGGGTGATTCAGTTAGCAGTGAACAGTGAGCAGTGAACAGTTACCAGTTATAACTTGTTCCTTGGCTCTGCCAAGGAATACAGAGGTAGAAGGCTCTGCCTTCCTTCTAAATAGAGGCAGAGCCTCGCTCATGGGCGTTCCCAGGCAGAGCCTTGGAACGAGAGAAGTTAAAACGAAAAATTTTTCGACATCATCTAACGCACCATAACGTAGACAAAATATACGTATGAATCAAAATCATTAAAGTCCTATTAAAGTCAACGCAACATTTTAATTGAGATTACAAACAATTCATCTCTTCGCTTATCTTTTGTAATTCCCTATTATCAGGGTTGTACTCCCGCGCCGCTTTGACTAACTGCTCTAACTTATTTTTGGAATCAGCCCATTTAATTAATTTAAAAACAATTTCCTCCATATCCCCTTCACCAACTATTGAATTAATATTTTCTTCTAATTCAAAATAAACCATCTCATCCAACTTATTTTTATTTGGATAAGCGTTTATAATGGCATCTCTTAATTTTTTAAGTATTTGACCGCGATTCTGGCGCAACTCTCGCGATTTTACATTTAAATTTAAATTTCTCTCGTTTTCTAATTCCAGTTGTAATGGTGTGTTTACTGCTTGAAATTCTCGGTATTCTACCTGAAATGGTAAATTCACGTCATCAATTAATCTGCGGACATCAACCATTTCAAAGCTTTGCTCGCATTCAATTGTGTATCTACGTTTTTCTAAACGTCTACGCAAATTTTCTAAAGGATAACTATAAGGATTTTCGCTTCCCATACATTCACTACAGTTACAGGGAACCAAAGTTTGATATTTCAAACGCTCAAAAGAACGATGAATTTTTTCAAGTTCGTGAGTAACAACTGTCAATAAATCTTTTTTACGATTTCCCGATACTCTAACCTTAATTTCTCGTTGATTGTAATTTTCAATCACTTCAGCACGAGTTTGATATTTATCAAGAATAACCCCACTTTTCCAAACAAGTTTTTGTTGTTCAATCCAAGGATGTGTTTCTACAATAAAGCGAGTAAGAATACCTTTGGGCATGAAATCGTATTTGTAGCGCAAAATGAGATTATTTGATTTATTCCAACTATATTCGGGTTGGTTAGTTTCGAGTAATTGCGGTGCGATGTAGTTACCGCAACGATTGGGAATTGGGTAGCAGAGTTTAAACCGCATCATTAATTGCAGCAGTTCATCTTGCATATCGGCATATTGGCTATCTTGCCAAATATCAGCTAGTTCATCTTGGCTAAAACATCCTAGATTTTGCTTAACGGTTTTATTATCTAGAACTTTGTAAACCGCAGTTGTTGCCCATTCTGGTTTGAGAATTACATAGTGTTTTAATATAGAATCTTTTTGAAAATGCAAAAAAACGCCGAGGTCGTGTAAAAAGCTACTCAGCAACAGCATATCTTCACGTTTAGTTAAATTATGTTTTCTACAAAGTTGATAATATTCTTCTCGACTAATATAATTTCGGAAATAGTTTTCTATAGCTGAACGGATTTCTACCCAGATTTTTGGTAACTCTGTACCAACGTGAGGAAGATTGTATATATAAAATTGTATATTTTTTTTGATTTCTTCTAAACCACGATTTGTGGCTAGATTAGTTGCCAAAACTTCTTTTAAATGACTAAATTCCCCGCGTAGTTGACTTTCGCTGACTTCACATTGACGTTCTTGCTTTTCGTTTTTAACAATGAAAATAGGGCTTTTATCACTTAAAAGTTCGGCAACTTTCATCCACCAATAAAAATTAGTATTTTCTCTTCGAGAATCAGCAACTAAAGCATAAAGAGAACGTTCTGTAAGAAAAAACTGATGGGTTTGATGATAGATTTCTTGTCCACCAAAATCCCAGATATTAACGCGAAATTCTTTACCATTATCGAGTGAGAATTTCCACTCGATTACATCAATACCTTCTGTTGACTCTTCATCAGACCTAAGTTTGTATTCTTCATCTTCAATTTTCTTCGCTAAAGAAGTTTTACCCGCTCCTCCTTCCCCAATAATCAATAATTTTGCTTCGTAGAGACGGTCTATTGTTTGTTCCAATTGTTGCTTGTAAAAGTTTAAAATTCTTTGAGAGTGTCTATTTCGTATTTCTGCTGGAAGGAATTTTAAGGGATTATTATCAAGCGTAAGTACTTTTAGGTGTAAATGTAAATGTCCAATTTCGGTCGGTAAACGATTCAGTTGATTGTTTCTGAGGTTGAGGGATTGCAAACAGGTGAGTTGTCCAATTTCTGCTGGTAAGCTACTCAGCTTATTGTAGGAAAGGTTAAGGGATTGCAAACTGTTGAGTTGTCCAATTTCTACTGGTAAGCTACTCAGCTTATTGTGGGAAAGGTTGAGGGATTGCAAACTGGTGAGTTGGAAAATTTCTATCAGTAAACTATTCAGTTGATTACTTGTAAGGTTGAGAGATTGCAAATTGCTGAGTTGGACAATTTCTACTGGTAAATTACTCAGTTGATTGTATCTGAGGTCGAGGTTTTGCAAATTGCTGAGTTGGACAATTTCTGCTGGTAAACTACTCAGTTTATTGAAGCTGAGGTCGAGGTTTTGCAAATTGCTGAGTTGGGCAATTTCTGCTGGTAAACTACTCAGTTTATTGTGCCAGAGGTCGAGGTTTTGCAAATTACTGAGTTGGGCAATTTCTGCTGGTAAACTACTCAGTTGATTATATCTGAGGTCGAGATTTTGCAAATTACTGAGTTGGACAACTTCTGTTGGTAAACTACTCAGCTTATTGCCCCTGAGGCGGAGAGATTGCAAATTGCTGAGTTGGACAATTTCTGCTGGTAAACCAATCAGCTTGTTGTTGTACGAGAGATCAAGGGATTGCAAATTGCTGAGTCGGGCAATTTCTGCTGGTAAACTACTCAGTTGATTTTCTTCGAGGTGGAGAGATTGTAAATTGGTGAGTTGGACAATTTCTGCTGGTAAATTGTCCAGTTGATTTCTGATTATCTGAAGTTCTTCAAGTTGAGCAAGCCATCCAATTTCTTTCGGTAACTCGCTTAATTTGTTACCAATAGTATCAATGATATACCCTTGGTCGTACTTATGCTTACCCAGAATCAACTTTTTAAGTTGAGTCAATTTCCCAATCTCAGGAGGCAAAGTCGTCAATCCTTTACCAGAAAGGTCTAATTCTTCCCATCCCTCTGCTGCTGCTTTTTCAATTACCTGTAGCAGTTCTTCCTCGGTCATCAGCCAATACTGAGATAAACATTACAGTTATTGTATATAAATTACACATTTGTGAATGGGAGCATCTCAATTTGAAACAAATATTTTATCCGACACTCTGTAAGGGTGCGGCTACACAAACAAAGCCTACCTTTGTAGGCTAAGAAATCTTTTAGCCTACAAAGGTAGGCTTTGTAATATTAGCCCTAGGCTTATAGCCTACGGGCTTTTTGCCTGCGTTGAGATACTCCCTTAACAATAATTTTGCAAGATTTGAGCTAAACTCAATTCTAAGGGGTATTTACTCATTCTCAATCCAAACAAAATGTCTTTTCATTCTGGAGAAATCGCGGTTCAAAACCAAGCAGGGGTGCAAGAAGAAGCACGACGGTTGTTAAGCGGTATTAATAGTGTTATCCAACCGAAAGCTGAAGAATTTCTTGGAACTCAACAGTTTGCAGCAGCTAGTACTGTAGATGCAAATGGTAAAGTATGGGCTTCTTTATTGTTGGGAGAAGCTGGTTTTATAAAGGTTTTGAATCAACAATCCGTACAAATTAATCCAATTTCTACAGCCAAGGATATACTTTACAGCAATCTAAAAAGTAATTCCCACATCGGAATATTGGCAATTGATTTAACAAATCGTCGTCGTTTGCGTCTCAATGGTAAAGCAGAAATTCAAAAGCAAGAGATATCAGAGAAAATCATAAAATTAGAAATTAAAGAAGTATTTTTTAACTGTCCTAAATATATTCAAACTAGACACTTGGAAATTAGTGAAGCTGAATCACCAAGTCAATCTCAAATTTTCAATAGAAAAGCTTTAAGCAACTCCAATAAAAACTGGATTTCTCAATCCGACACCTTCTTTATTGCTAGCTTTAATCCCGAGATTGGTGCAGATGCTTCTCACCGTGGAGGTAATCCAGGATTTGTGCGAGTTGTTAACGATAATAAGCTGGTATTTCCCGATTATGCTGGGAATAATATGTTTCAAACTTTCGGGAATTTTGCCATTAATCCCAATGCCGGTATCATATTTGTAGACTTTGAAAACGGTCATACTTTGCAGCTTACAGGGAAAGCAAAAATAGTTTGGGATGCTGAAAAAATCACTGAATTTGCAGGAGCAAAGCGTTTAGTAGAATTTGATATTGAGGAAGTCTTAGAAACTCAAAATGCGACTAATTGGAGTTGGAAATTTGGAAAATATTCACCCGCTAATCCTTGATATGTTGCATTGCTAGTAAGACTTAGGCAAACGAAATATTTTTCTTGTAGGGTGCTTGTACACTGACTGATGTACAAAGCAATAATAAGACAATGGGTGTACGGCACCATCTAAGTCACTTACCGTTTTTAAGCTTCAACAACACGATTCCACAAGCCAACTACACTACCGGCTTTCGTAATAGCTAATGCAAGTCTTGGAAATACACATGCACCATTCTCATCTTCATGAAGCATATCTTCTCCAATTTGTACAAAAGCTTGTCCGTGTAACTCTGGTTGTTTATGAAACCAGGCAATCATGTCACGCCAAGTTTGTAGAAAATGGTCATTATCTTCCTCGTCATCAATAAATCCACCTATTACATAAGACCACCATTCCCCTCGTTCTTGCAATGGCTCAATTAAAATCTTGGCAGGCGGGTAAATAGTTCCTCCAAATATACGACGAATTAATTTTTTATCAATTTTTACAGGTACTTCTGCACCAATATTTGCAACTACGTAAAACGGACTCGGAGCTACTATAGATGCTGAATGAGCGCCCCAACTAATATCTTTTGCAAGTTCAGCTATTTCACTAGCTAATCGTTTGCACATTGCGAGTTCTTCAGCACTATGATTATGTTCCATTTCATCTCCTACCCGACAAATGGCCCCACATGAGTAAGCAGTTGCATTCATTGAAATAACATTCCAAGGCCATTCGCTACCAGGATTCTCACATTCCATCCCTACAGCATCGGCACATTCGCTAATAGGCTCAAAGTATTCTGGATCGATTTGACAGTTTTGAATTACCTGCATTTTAAGACACCTTTATTAAAATATTATTTTTATAGTACTGGTATATTACTAATTCTTGTCTAAATACAGATACAACAAATGCCCGCAAAGCTTCAACCCAAAGTCAGAGTTTCATCACTCAAATCTCACCCTTTGCAAATAAAGAACCTCTACCGAAAGAAAGTTATAACCCACAGTGCAAATCAATTAAAAATAGAGTGCTAAATCTACAGGAAAAAAATATTCTATGAGCTTACAATTTTTAACCTCAAACGTAGTTAAGATCGGACGTTTCTTGGCTATAGCTATGTTTTGCTTATCTGCTACTTTGGGATTTTTCAGCAATAATGTTGCGATCGCAGCAAACAATCCTACTTTAATTGCTTCGGGTATAGCTGGCGATGCTAAAAGCAAAGCAAGCGAAGATGCTCAAAACACCAAAGGTTTTATCGAAGATGTAAAAAACCAAGTTCAACGTACTGCATCCAATAATGCTGACAGAGTTGAAAACGCAACAGATGGAAGCGGTAATTTCTTAGAGCGCAAAGCTAATAGAGACGCAGTAACAATCCAAAGACGCGCTGAAGAAGATGCAGCACGCACTAAGGGCGCAGTAGATGCAACAAAGAATGCTGTGAAAGGTGCTGTTAACGATATCAAAGATACTTTAGACTAGTCATTTTACAGGGATTAGGGAGTAGAGAGATTAACGTATGTTGGGTTGCGCTCCACTCCACCCAACCTACCTCCTAATTCTTCACCGTATTTTCGGAATCTCGTTTCATTCAATAAATACGCTACGAAAAAATTTAGAAACCCGCTTTTTCCAAAAAACCGGGTTTCTTTGCACCACATTTTTAGAACCTCACCCCGTCCTAACGGACACCCCTCTCTTTGTTAAGGAGAAGGGAAGATAAGGAATTATTACACCCCTCTCCTTGATAAGGAGAGGGGAAGGGGTGAGGTTTTTCAAAAACACCCAAAATGACCGAAAATAATCGAGGTAAATCCTATTCAAACCTTGAGGAATAATTTTCCAATGTCATTAATGTCTCGCTTTATTTCTATATTTTGCGTACTATTCCTAAGCTTAGCTAGTCTTTTAATCTTTCCTAATGCGACTTTAGCGGTAGGAATTAGTGAAAATCATCTTGATTTCTGTCCAGCTTCCCCAAATTGCGTTGTTAGTCAAAATGGTGACGAAAAGCACGCTATTAAGCCGATTCCCTACCATGTAGATCGCGACAAAGCCAAAGAAACTTTACTCAAAGTTCTTACAGTTGTTCCTCGTACAGAAGTTGTAGAACAACAAGATAATTACATTCATGCTCTTTCTAAAAGCAGAATTTTTAAATTTACTGACGACGTAGAATTTTACTTTCCCACCGATGAAAACGTGATTCATGTTCGTTCTGCATCTCGTGTAGGAGAATCAGATTTAGGAGTCAACCGCAGACGTATCGAACAGATTCGTCTAGCTATGCAAGATTTGAAAGTTTAGATACTTCCTTTGTAGTACTGCTTTACTGTATGTGGTGCGTTACGCTGCGCGATAACACACCCTACTTCGGCAACCCCCATTCCTTTCCCTTATCCAAAACATCGGAGAGGGGTGCCCGCAGGGCGGGGTGAGGTTTCAAAATGTATTCTACACAGGTAAAATTGCTGTTTTTATGTAAATTCTTGTGGTGCGGGCATCCCTGCCCGCCCTAACTAAAATTCATCTTACTGCTTATCTTTACTAGCACAAGGATTCTTACTAGCGCAGGGATTTTCTTTACTAGCACAAGGATTCTTCTTACCAGCACAGGGATCGACTTGATCTGTAGTTTCCGAACCATCGTTAGTCTTTCCAGCGCAAGGGTTAGCACATCCAACTACAATTCCTAAACTCAGCAAAGAAACTGCTGTAAGCGTAGCCAAATAATTAACTTTCATAAAGCTTCTCCTACTAATAGATTAGAACCCATTAGTTATACAAAACTAATATCTAAATGGATTCATTTTTTTTTTAACAGGGAAACTATACCTTAAAAATTTGTTGCCGTATAGTTAATTGGGTTAAATTCATAACGTTGGTCGTAGTTGGTTTCGCCGTATATATTAAAACTAACCGTTGGTTCATCACCTACAACTTCTACGTGATGAATGGCATCGCCAGTAAAACTAATAATGTCACCAGGAGAAAGAGTTAATTCCCCTGCTTTTTCAATCCGTTCGCTATTATCTGCTTTCTTCCAAACAATATTTTTTTCCTCTCCACTCAAGATTGCTACAACTCCCCAAGTTGCATGGTTATGAATTGGCGAAACAGAACCAGGCAACCAAACTACTGTTTGTACCGTTAGGGGAAAATCCGGTTCGTCGTAAAGAGTTGTAACAGACCAACCCGTATCTGCATCTGCCTCTAAGTACTCATAGTGCAGCCATTCCGAACTGTTAAGCAACCGCCGTACTAAAGGACGGATTTGTTCAAGTCGCTGTATATCGTCACTAGTATTTTGCAGAATATCCTCTAAATTAGTCAAAAAGCGAAACAACCGGTAGGGATTTTCGGGTAGTTCGGTTTCCTCAATAACTTCCCTAGCTTCACATTCTCCATCATCCGTTAGCAACCAATCTTGATTCATCATTTGAGGTTAAAGGTTAAAGGTTAAAGGTATTAATAATAGAAATTGTCGCAATTGTCACAAGAATAAGCTGGTGCGTGACACTGCAAAAGCTATTGCTGAATAATTAATCTTTCACTGCTCACTGTTCACTGCTCACTGACGATGACTCAAATAACAATGACAATCAGGTCTTTCAATCAACGAACCTACTAAAGCATTTAAAGCCACTGCTGCCAACAATCCACCACCAAGGGTTCCCACAGTGGTAATATACTCCACTTTTGAATTCATTAAACGACGTTTCGAGAAAGGTGCATGATTGAAACCGATAGGCATTCCTATAATTAAAGATGGTTGTAACTCTTCTTCTTCTACAAGTTTCAATGCTGACATCAACACCGATGGTGCATAACCAATAACTAATATACAGCCCGGTTTTAACTGCTTTAACTTTTCAAGCCATTCTTTATCTTGCCAAAACTTTCTTTCTGCTTCATCAACGCTATGAATGTGGGGATCGTCAATTAAAGTCTTGACATTTGCGCCTAAATGTCTAATACGTGTACGATCGAGTGCTGCAAAAACTGGGGAGACATCAGCAACAATCTCGCAGTCTTCGTTGAGGTTATGTCTGGCTGCAACTATTGCATCTTTACTTAATCTGACAAAGTTTACCAAGCTGACATCACCGCAAGCAAACACTAGCTTGGAAAGTAAATCTTTTTCAATTTCGTTTTTTTTAGATAAATCTGGCAATATTTGCTGTAGCGACTCGCTAAAATCTTCGGGTTGAATATTTTGTGTTGCATGTAAACCATCCCAAAGTCGATCTAAATCTTGCAAACCAAAAGCTGATTCTATTTCTACTTGTTTTAATTGCTCTAATGCTTGTAGCTGAGTATCTTGAGAACCTTTATCCCTTAACAAAAATTCTTCTAAAGCCGATGCTGTTTGTCGCAATCGCGCTAACTGCTCCGTAACCGAATGATATTGCTGTTGCAATTGGGAAGCCAAAGCATCGAAACTCATCATCTCCGGAGAATTCAATAATTGACGAATATCGTCTAATTGAAAACCTTGAGATTTCAACGCCAAAATTCGCCGCAACTGCTGCACGTCAGCATCAGTATACAGACGATAATTACCGGAGGAACGTTGCGCTTCTGGTAGTAACCCCAACTTGTGATAATGCCTAACCATCCTCGGAGTCAAACCACCACCAACTATAACCGTAAGTTGTTTGATTGTTAGGTGTTTGTTTGCCATTTATGTATTTTAACGGAATTAGGAATTTGGGAATTGGGAATTGGGCATGGGGCATTGGGCATTGGGCATAGAGTTCTGATATACAAATAAAAAAAAGGGCGGGCAAGATGCCCACCCCACAAGAGTTGTTTTATTTTCTTTTCAAATATGGGATTAAAAGCTAAGGGAAAAGCAAGGGAGATTAGAAAATATTACCAATGCCTTATGCCTCATGCCCTATTCCCAATCTAATGATGATGATGGTGATGAGCAACTGCTTGTGAAGGATTAATTGCTGCTGCTTCTTCTGATAATAATTCTTCTATGTGAGAATCAGCCCATTGGGCAGCCATAATCATAAATTCATGATGGTCGTTGACGCAATCCATCTGAATGCAGTTTACATTCTTATGCTTTTTCTCAACGTTATGGATAATGTGATGTACGTCTAAGAGAGTCTCATGATTTTCTGTAGCAAAGCCGATAGGCATATACACTATTGCTTTTGCACCTATTTGAATTAGGTTTTTAGCTGCTTGCTCGGCATTTGGTTGAGTCCATTCAATCAAAGGTGTGTCGTGATTGAGCCAACCTACAGAAATTAAGGGATAACGGTTAATTAATTCTTCACGGACTAAATCGTAAAGTATTTGAGATTCGGTAATACCGGAAGTGAATCCTTTGGCTTTGTGGGGACAGCCGTGATTCATTAATACGATACCAATTTCTGAAGGAAGATAAGCGTTTGCTAATTCGGCAGATATCTTTTCTTCTACAAGTTTCGCCAACAACTTGATGTATTTGGGTTCGTTATAGAAAGTAGGAATGTAGCGCTGTGCTTTTAGCCAATGCTCTTCACCTTCAGCCATCTGAGATAAGCCTTTATTGACTTGTTCTAAAGCGATACCGCTGGTAAAGATGGAATCTACTACAAGTAAAGGATAAATTAAGAGCTTATCAAAGCCTTGGTTACGAATTTCCGCTAACACTTGATGGGGAAGATGGGGAGCGCAAAAGTTGAAAGCCTTGAAAACCTGTACTTTATCACCCCATTTTTCTTGTAGCTGCTGTTCTATCCCAGCGCGTTGCTTTTCAAAGATGGCGTTGTGGGGAGAAATGAAATTATCGTGTGTATGTCCCCATTCATGGAGATCGAACATTGCCAACATCTTTGCTAGAGGAGGGTAAATCCAGGTGGGTACCGGTGCAAACTTTGCTGTAAGTAAATTCAAAGCTTGCTCGTTATAGTTGGCAAAATCTTCGTAGCTTTCTACTTCACCGTAACCCATTAGTAGTACGGCTACTCGATTTTGTGCTGGTAGATGCTCGTGGGTATGTTGGATTTTTTCTGGTGTAGTTACCACTATTAATTCCTCTGTGCAACCTTGGTAGTAATATTTTACTGCTTTAGTGTAGTTAATAATCCCATCCCAGGGCATAGGATTGCTGATAATTACACATTTAGAGTTTTAATTACATACCCCTTTATCTTTTGATAAAAAAATTTACCATTTATTAGTCAACTGTAATATTTCTGTTTTTCAGTTATTAATTACTGTTAACTGCTAACCAGTTAAGAGATAAAATGATAAAAAACTTTATATTTATCAAAAACAGTTGTGTTTACCGACCTACTTCTAAAAAAAATGGGCAGGCTGCCCATTTTTTTTTATAGAGGAATTGTGACAAATGCTTTTTTGTTTAAAAGTTATATCGATAGCAATCTAAATTGTTAGCAAATCAATTTTGTAAATCCTTTAGCAAAAACAAATGAACGTAATTATTTGTCCCGGAATTCACGAATCAAGCTTGACGCAAAACTTCATCAAATGTTTATTAGAAACAGATTCTAATCGCTTATCTAACAATAAGTCAGTGAATATACTGGAATTTCCGGCAAATAATCTATCAGTTTTATCGGGATTTCATATTTGGCAGTTCTTACGAGAGAGTTTAGCAGATAAGCTAAAATCGCCTGTTGTGTTCATCGGCTTTAGTGCTGGTGTCGTTGGGGCAATTTCTGCCGCTAGTTTATGGCAGATTTTCGGAGGTAATGTTAAGGCTTTTATTGCTATAGATGGATGGATGGTACCAATACATGGTAATTTTCCTATCCATCGGATGAGTCATGATTACTTCACTCACTGGAGTTCTTGCTTGCTTGGTAGCAGTCATAATAACTTTTACGCACAACCTGCCGTAGAGCATTTAGAATTATGGCGATCGCCGTCAACTGTTGAAGGATATTCTGTAGATTCACCGTCAGGAGAATTACCTCTATCCCTTACTGGGGCTGAGTTTATCCAAATAGTATTAAAAAGTTATGAAGAGATTTAGTCCGGAAAAGCTTGAATACAAACGGGAGGAGAATTTATAAGTTAAAAGTTAGAAGTTAGGAATTTAGGATGAAAAGTTAAAAATATCGCAAATAATTCATAATTCATAATTTATAGTCTTAGAAAATGAATTTATGTAGTGGGAGCATCTTGCTACTTGCGACGAGAGAGTAAGAGACTTCCGCGACTAATCTTTTTTAGAATAAAAATGGCTACATAACTCATAGCTTACAACTTTTAATTTACAACTTCTAACTTTCTCCCGGTAACGCAGTCACTAACCCCAATCGAACGAATGTTTCCAACTGAACCTGCTGCTGTTAATAAAGGATTTGGTGCGGTACTCAAAAACCGTAACTTTATGCTGGTATGGATCGGACAAATTATATGTCAGCTAGCAGACAAAATCTTTTTTGTTTTGACAATTGCACTGCTTGAAAAGTACCCACTTGCAGCAGGTGTAGTTGAAGATGGTAGACGTGCGGATTTGTTTCTAGCCTTTACTTTACCAGCAATTTTGCTTGGTTCGCTAGGCGGTATCATTGTTGACCGCTTTCCTAAAAAGCCGATTATGATTGGCTCGGATTTACTACGCGGACTTTTAACTATAGCTATTCCGTTTTTACCAAGAGAATTTTTGATTTTACTGGCAATTACTTTTGCTAATTCCGTAATTGTGCAATTTTTCGCGCCAGCCGAACAAGCTGCTATACCAATTCTGGTGAAGCGAGATAATTTAATGGCTGCCAATGCGCTATTTACCAGCACTATGATGGGTGCTATTATTATTGGCTTTGCTGTAGGCGAACCCCTATTAAGTTTGGGTAAAAATTGGCTAGGGGAAAGTTATGGACAAGAGCTTGTTGTGGGTGGGCTATATCTGATTTCTTCACTGATAAAAATACCTGTAAAGTTAAGGAGTAAAAAACCGACTTTTCAAGCAGAAAAAGTCAATCCTTTAACCGAATTTAAAGACTGCCTGCGCTATCTGAAGAAAAAGCGCTTGATTATGAACGCAATGGTGCAGCTAACCGCTTTATATTGTGTTTTCGCTGCTTTGGTTGCGTTGTCAATTCGATTGGCGGAAAAATTTGGTTTAAAAGAAAAACAATTTGGCTTTTTCCTGGCAGCAGCAGGTGTAGGAATGGTTTTAGGTGCTGGTATTTTAGGTCACTGGGGTGAAAGATTTCATCACAAACCTTTACCTTTATTTGGATTTTTAAGCATGGCATTCGTATTAGCCGTGTTTACATTCATTTATAATTTACCTTTAGCTTTAGCGCTCAGTGTTTTATTAGGTTTGGGTGCTGCCTTGATTGCCGTACCGATGCAAACACTAATTCAGCAGCAAACACCTCCAGAAATGCACGGTAAGATGTTTGGCTTCCAAAATCACGCGGTAAATATTGCTTTGACGGCACCCTTACTAATTACAGAAAGATTGACAAATTATTTTGGTTTGCGAGTCGTACTTTTAGGAATAAGTTTTATAGTTGCCACTATTGGTATTTGGGCTTGGCGCAATACTCGTAAAGTTTTGAAAGATGTAATTTGATTTGGGGCATAGGGCATTGGGCATTGGGTATCGGGGAATGGGCAAGTCCTGAAAATAGACTTATTTCTAAACTTGTGCATAGGGTATTAAAATGAAGTTTCAACTACAAATTTTTTTAAAGTTAAGTACGATATTAACTGAGGTTTGCCGTGTCATCGTCTTCTCAAATTCGCGTTCAGCAAGTTGAATCTACCTCTTCCCAAACTTCTTTAACCGAATCAAATCATTTTCCAAAACGTGCTAGTGGCGGTTTTGCATTAATTGATAGCTTAAAACGTCATGGCGTTGAGCATATCTTTGGTTATCCTGGTGGTGCTATTTTACCGATTTATGATGATTTATATAGAGATGAAGCCAGTGGTGGCATCAAGCATATTTTAGTTAGGCACGAACAAGGTGCATCTCATGCTGCGGATGGTTACGCTCGCGCTACTGGTAAAGTAGGTGTTTGTTTTGGTACTTCGGGGCCGGGTGCAACCAATTTAGTTACCGGCATTGCTACCGCTCATATGGATTCGGTGCCGATGGTTGTAATTACCGGACAAGTCTCGCGAGCGGCAATTGGTACGGATGCGTTTCAAGAAACCGATATTTACGGGATTACGCTACCAATTGTTAAACATTCCTACGTAGTACGCGACCCTAGAGATATGGCGCGAATTGTCGCCGAAGCCTTTCATATCGCTCTCAGCGGTCGTCCGGGACCTGTTTTAATTGACGTTCCCAAAGATGTAGCCTTTGAGGAATTTGATTACACTCCTGTAGAACCTGGCTCGGCGAAATTACCCGGTTATCGTCCCACGGTGAAGGGAAATCCCCGGCAGATTAATGCAGCGATTCAACTGATTCGCGAAAGTCGTCGTCCTCTTTTGTATGTCGGAGGTGGTGCAATTACTTCCGGCGCTCACGAGGAAGTTAAACAGCTAGCGGAATTATTCTCGATTCCCGTTACCACTACATTGATGGGTATCGGAGCTTTCGACGAACATCATCCGCTTTCCTTGTCAATGTTGGGAATGCACGGTACCGCATATGCGAACTTTGCAGTTACAGATTGCGATTTATTGATTTGCGTTGGTGCAAGATTCGATGACAGGGTAACGGGTAAGTTAGATGAATTTGCTTCCCGTGCCAAGGTAATTCACATCGATATAGATCCGGCAGAAGTTGGTAAAAACCGCGTTCCTGAAGTGCCGATTGTTGGGGATGTGAAAACAGTTTTAATCAAATTATTGCGTCGATGTGAAGAAAGAAATATTAAGCAAGCACCACAGCAAACTCAAGAGTGGTTGAGCTTAATTAACCGTTGGAAGGAAGAATATCCTTTAGTAGTACCGCATCATGCTGATAGCGTTTCTCCTCAAGAAGTGATCGGTGAAATTGCCCGTCAAGCTCCTTATGCTTACTGCACTACAGATGTGGGGCAGCATCAAATGTGGGCGGCACAATTCCTCAAAAATGGTCCCCGTCGCTGGATTTCTAGCGCCGGTTTGGGAACAATGGGTTTTGGTGTTCCGGCTGCAATGGGTGTAAAAGTAGCATTCCCCGATGAAGAAGTTATTTGTATTAGTGGTGATGCTAGTTTCCAAATGAACTTGCAAGAATTGGGAACTCTGGCGCAGTACGGAATAAATGTCAAAACCGTAATTATTAACAACGGTTGGCAAGGAATGGTGCGTCAGTGGCAGCAGGCATTTTTCGGCGAGCGTTATTCTAATTCCAATATGGAAGTAGGAATGCCGGATATCGAATTGCTGTGTCAAGCTTACGGTATCAAAGGCATGGTAATTGAAAAGCGAGAGCAGCTTGAAGATGCTATAGCCGAAATGATTGCTCATGACGGCCCAGTTGTGATAAATGCTCGCGTTACCAAAGACGAAAATTGCTATCCAATGGTAGGCCCCGGAAAGAGCAATGCTCAAATGGTTGGTTTAGCCAAGCAGCCACCGAAAGCTATTCAAGAACCCGTTTATTGCAGCAATTGCGGCGCTAAAAACACTGCTGCAAACAATTTCTGTCCCGAATGCGGAACTAAGCTGTAATCAGTTATCAGTTAACAGTAATCAGTTACCACTAGGTTCGCTGGTTCCCAGTCTCTGGCTGGGAACCTATTAAATGAAGGCTCTGCCTTCTTCCCAAGACTTGAGGCAGAGCCTCTGAAAATGCATTACAAGGCAGAGCCTTGTAACGAGTAAAAACGACTATAATTACCAATTACCAATTACCCATTACCAATTATCAATGAATATATCTCCACCGAAGAAAAAACTGCATATCGGATGGCAGGGGGTTTTCTCGCTACTTATGTATGTTGTCATGTATCTTCCCATAGCAGTACTAGCTTTTTATAGTTTTAATCAATCGCCTTATAGTGGCACTTGGAAAGGATTTACCTGGGAATGGTATGAAAAATTGTTCGGGGATGAGCGTATTCTATCGGCTTTACAAAATAGTTTGATAGTTGCTTTTAGTTCTGTAGGTATTGCTGCGGTACTGGGAACTTTGATGGCTGTAGGTTTAGCGCGTTATCGCTTTCCTCTTAAGGGTTTATATAGGGGAATGTCTTATTTGCCGTTGATTATCCCCGATATTGCGATCGCGGTGGCAACTTTGGTATTTTTGGCGGCGTTTGCAATACGTCTGAGTGTATGGACTATCATTGCTGCTCATGTGGTATTTTGTTTGGCATATATAGGTCTTGTTGTTTCTTCTCGATTAACTAATTTAGATCCTCATTTAGAAGAAGCTGCCTTAGATTTGGGAGCTACGCCTTTTCAAGCTTTTATTAAAGTATTATTGCCGCAATTAATGCCGGGAATTATTGCTGGTTGTTTGTTGGCTTTTGTGTTGAGTCTAGATGACTTTCTAATCGCTAGTTTTACAGCTGGTAGCGGTTCAAATACTTTACCGATGGAAATTTTTAGCCGTATTAGAACGGGTGTAAAACCAGACATTAATGCTTTGAGTGTAATCTTAATTATAGTCTCTGCAATTGTTGCTTTTGTCGCCGAATCAATTCGTAATCGGGCAGATTCTGTGCATAGTAATTGATCGCGATAAACCGAATTTGCAATGATTGCAGATGTAGGGTGCTGTGACACTTTGATTAATGAAGGAACGTATTAATAATGTTTTGAGTGTCACGCACCAACCGGGCATTGTGACAATTGCGTAAGTCCTATTTATAAGAATGTCGAAAAATATATAAAAAATTAGTTAAAAAATCTTTAATTTCTTTACAATTGATGCTTTTAAAAAACCGTAATTTTACTGTAATACTTGTTATTCAGTCAAAAGATAGAGTTTGCATATAATAAGTATTTTCAGCAAACGCACCGATGGCGATTAAACAATAACACCAATAGACTGTCAATAATATCATTTTCTCTGAACTCTGCGGAAAATGAGCTATAAAAAATATTTTTTACTCTTTTTTACAGGCCAAGCATCTTTTTATGGCTAAGAAAAATAAATCACTTTTTAAATTCACACTTTTAGCAATCGGTTGTTTGTTTACCATTTCTTTAATTCCTATCTGGATAAGTCCAGCCCAAGCTCGGATTAAATTTATACCACCAGTAACATCAGCACCGGAGGAAAATGCTTCCACTAGCGGCGCTTCCCGCGATATAGGTAGCTGCGCTATTGCTAAGGTTAGTAGCAAAAATACGTCAATTGTCAAACTTTTACCTAAATCGAATATAGGTTTAACTGCTAAGCAGCGTCCATCGATAATGGTTTATGTTCCTGCTACTACTGCCCGAAAAGCATTTTTTAGCATTCAGGATGAAAACTTTAACCATCACTATCAAGCAACTTTAGATTTACCTGAGGAAGCTGGAATAATGGAAATTAAACTTCCTGCTTCCGCTCCGGTATTGGCAACTGGTAAAAAATATCAATATTCTTTGGCTATGATTTGTGGCGAATATTTAGAACCAGACGATCAATTAATTAGCGGTTGGATTGAGCGGGTTGAATCAAAAGGAAATATGCTCAACCAAAAAGTTTCTGTAGAGTTAGCATCAGAACTCGCAGGGGAAGGTATGTGGTACGATGCGCTTTCAACTCTAGCAGAATTAAGAAAATCCCAGCCATCGAATCAATATGTGGCGAATTCTTGGCAGCAACTGTTGAATTCTGTGGGTTTAGATGAAATCGCTCAAGAATCAATAGTCAATTAATATAAATTGCGATGTGGTCAAAGTTTAAAGCTTTTTTATGGCAATGGCGTATATCGGCAATTACAACTCCAACTGTGGCTTTGGCTGTAATTGCAGCTAGTACCGCAGGATGGTTTCAGCTTCTAGAGTGGACTGCTCTAGAGCATTTTTTTGCGATGCGTCCTTCAGAACAGTCAGAAAAGCGGATTTTAATAGTCACTATTGACGAACAGGACATCACTAAGATAGGTAAGTGGCCAATTCCAGATATTGATTTAGCTAATGCTTTAAAAAAACTCAATCAGTATCAGCCAGCAGCTATTGGTATAGATATTTATCGAGATTTACCAGTGGAACCCGGTCATCAGGAACTAGTTAAGGTGATGCAGACCACATCAAATTTAGTTGGAGTCAAGAAAATGTTAGGGGAAAAAGTTGCACCATCCCCTACTTTATCTGAACTCGATCGAGTCGCTCTTGCAGATTTACTGTTAGATACAGATGGTAAGATTCGACGAGCTTTACTATTTGCCGGAGATGAAAATGGTAATACTTTTGTGGGTTTAGCCGCTTATTTAAGTATTTTATACTTAGAAAATAAAGGTATTGAATTAGCGAGCGATGCAGAAGGTAAATCTATAAAATTCGGCAATGCAATTACTTACGCCCTAAATGGAGACGAATTTGCTTACCGTGGTGCGGATGTAAATGGATACCAAATTTTACTTAACTTTCGTAATTTAGATAAAAGCTTTGATACCGTCACTTTGCGAGATGTATTATCGGGACGTGTATCTGAAGAACAAGTGCGATCGCGCATCGTATTGATAGGTACGACGGCTAAAAGTGCCAATGATTTTCATAATGTGGGCTATGCTCGTAATCTGAAAAATAATGATGTTCGCATGGCTGGTGTAGAAATTCACGCTCATATAATCAGCCAAATTTTGAGTGCGGCATTAGATGAAAGGGCAATGCTAAATATCGTATCTTCTCAAGGGGAATGGCTGTGGGTTTTTGTTTGGTCTTTTGTTGGTAGTTGTGTTAGCTGGCGATTGTTACAGATTAATACTCACCGGAAGCGAGCATTTTGGGGATTGCCGGTAGCGGGCATATGCATTTGTGCCGGTATTTTGATGATTAGCAGTTATGGCAGCTTTATTATCGGCTGGTGGATTCCTTCTGTTTCTCCCTTTATTGCTTTGTTTAGTTCGGCAATTATAGTGGGTAATTTTCATAAGCAGTGGCTGTTGAAGCAGGCTAACGAAAAGTTACAGGAATACTCTCGTACTTTAGAAGTAAAGGTAGAAGCAAGAACAAAAGAATTAGTTGCCGCGAAAGAAGCTGCGGACGTTGCTTCCCAAGCTAAAAGTGAGTTTTTAGCAAATATGAGTCATGAATTGCGAACACCTTTAAATGGTATTTTGGGTTACGCACAGATATTGCGACGCTCGGAGAATATTGGTAAATCCGAACTCGATGGTGTAGGAATTATCTATCAGTGCGGTTCTCATTTATTGACTTTAATTAACGATATTTTAGATTTATCAAAGATAGAGGCTCGCAAACTAGAATTACATAATAGCGATTTCAATTTTTCTACGTTTTTAATTGGAGTTGCCCAAATATGCCGTATCCGTGCCCAGGAAAAAGGTATTGAGTTTGATTATCAGCTAGATGCACAACTTCCTGCAACTGTTCGAGCTGATGAAAAGCGATTGCAGCAAGTCTTGCTTAATTTATTAGGAAATGCAATTAAGTTTACTGAATCTGGTGGAGTAACTTTTTCTATTCAAGTAATAGAGAAGAAATTAGACATAGATATTTATAAAATTCGCTTTGAAATTATCGACAGCGGCGTGGGAATGACACCAGAGCAAGTAAAGAAAATATTCTTACCTTTTGAACAAGTAGGAGATAAACATAAAAAAACAGAAGGTACGGGATTGGGATTGGCAATTAGTCGCAAAATTACTGAGTTAATGGGTAGTGGAATTAAGGTAGAAAGTAATTTGGGTGAGGGTAGTAAATTTTGGTTTGATGCCGACTTAAATTTAGGCGAGGAGGTAAATAAGGAAAATACTAATTTATCTAATACAAAAATTACCGGTTTTAAAGGCGATAAACACAACATTCTAATTGTGGACGATCAATGGGAAAATCGCTCTATTATTATCAATTATTTGCATAACATTGGCTTTAGCTGCTTTGAAGCCAGTAACGGTAAGGAGGCTTTACGAAAACTCGAAAGTATCAAACCAGATTTGATTTTAACTGACATATCTATGCCGCAAATGGATGGCTTAGAAATGATGCAAATTGTTAGAGGCTATCCAGAAATGAATAACTTACCAATTGTGGTTTGTTCCGCTAGTGTTTTTGAAGCTGATGTGAATCAAAGTTTAGCTGCTGGAGCAAATGAATTTTTAGCAAAACCGGTACAGATTGATAAGTTATTAACAATTTTACACAACTATTTACAATTGGAGTGGACTTATGTCAAAACTGAACATAAGGAGCAATATTCTTTAAATGAAGCACCTCTCAACAAAGAAATAGTTATTCCAAGTGCGGCAGAAATGAACAAATTATTTGATTTAGCTATGCGAGGAAATGTTAATGCTATCTTGCATTTATTAGATGAGTTAGAAAGTTCGGATGATAAATTTAAACCTTTCGTAGCTAAAGTTCGACAACTTGCCGATAATTTTCAATTTAAACAAATTAGACAATATATAAAATCTTTTCAAATTGAAAAAATATAATTATGAATTATTTAGAGCAGGCAATTATTTTAATTGTCGATGATAACCCAACAAATCTTAAAGTGCTATCTGGAGCCATCGCTGATTCTGGATGGGAAATACTAGTGGCGACTGATGGAGAAAGTGCTGTCGAGCAAGCTGAATATGCCAAACCAGATTTGATTTTGTTAGATGTCATGATGCCGGGAATCGATGGATTTGAAACTTGCAACCGACTCAAACAAAATCCTGCAACTCATGAAATCCCGATAATTTTTATGACAGCACTTGCTGATACGGTAGATAAAGTAAAAGGTCTTTCTTTAGGTGCTGTAGACTATATTACCAAGCCTTTTCAGACAGAAGAAGTATTGGCGCGGGTGAACGTACATTTAAAGATACACTTTTTGAACGAGCAATTAGCCCAGCAGAAAAATAACTTAGAAATACGAGTAGAGCAGCGCACGGAAGAATTAAAAACCGCTCTATCGGAGCTACAAGAATCTCAGTTACAGTTAGTGCAAACAGAAAAAATGTCCGCTTTAGGCGAATTAGTTGCTGGAGTTGCTCATGAAATCAATAATCCTGTCAGTTTTATTGATGGTAATCTAGAATTTTTAGAAGAAAATACATCCGATATCATCAAGCATTTACGACTTTATCAAAATCACTACCCCAACCCACATTCTGAAATTTTAAAAGATGCAGAAGATATTGAGTTAGGTATCTTAATTGAAGATATACCTCAGATTATTTCTTCTATGAAAATAGGAGTAGAGCGTATTGGTAATATCAGTAATAGTTTGCGAAGTTTCTCTCGTACTGATTGTTCGTTAAAAGTCGCTTGTGATATTCATGAAGGTATTGACAGCACTTTAATGATTCTCAAGCATCGCTTGAAAGCTAGCAATAAAAGACCAGAAATTAAAGTAGTCAAAGATTATGCAGAACTACCTTTAGTTTATTGCTATTCCGGTCAATTAAATCAAGTATTTATGAATATTATTTCTAATTCTATAGATGCTTTAGATGAATATAACAGCCACTTTTCTTATGAAGAGAAAAAGAAAAATCCTCACCAGATTTTGATTAAAACCAAATTCGATTTAGATAGCGATATAGTTACTATTTATTTTAAAGACAATGGTCCTGGAATACCAGAAGATATTTTCAAAAGTATATTTGAACAATTTTTTACGACAAAAAGCGTAGGAAAAGGAACCGGATTGGGATTATCGATAAGCAGGCAGATTATAGAAGAAAAGCATCAGGGTAAATTAAGCTGTAATTCTTCTCCTGGAGAAGGTACAGAATTTACTATTAAACTCCCGGTTGAATAAGTCGAACCAAAAAATAATCCCATTGCTAATATTTTCAAATATCTTCAATCATTGATTTTCAAAATTGGTTATATTGCGAAATAGAATAATAATTACTTATTGATACTTACTTTTTAACAGCTATATTTTATTTTTTGAGTTCTTTGCTCAACTTTGCAGCCTCGCAATCATATTACTATTACAGCAACAGGTAACAGGGGTAATATTGAAATTAATACCAATACTCTTTTGGCGCTACAAAACAGCGGTATTACCGCAAATGTCGAGATATATTTCACAATAAAGTAATTATTTATGGATAAATAGTTTTGCTGGAAACGTAGCTATTAATTATCAAGGTATATTTGGTATTCAACAGCGACAACAATTTACTCTTCAAAGCGATATTACTGCAAGCTCTGAGTTGGGTGCTTCTTTTAGTAATGTTGCTGAACTTAATACTCCAGGTATCAATCCTAATCAAGGTGTAAATAAGTTACCTTAGAAAAATTACTGATTTGAGTTCTATCAAGAATCTTTTCAATAGTTTAAGTGATTTTATGGGATGAAATATCATTAAGGTGGGGTTATGCTAGTGGCGCGAGCTATCATTTAACATTTATCTCAAATTATCTCAGCCTTACAGATAGTCATGAATGCATCTAAATATTGAAAGCAATGAATATAAGAAAAAAGCTTTTCAAAACAGCTATTTTAAGTTTGTTATTAGGAATTAGCACGGCATTAATCATTACAATATTTTCCCCCGTATCGGCACAGGAGAATATAAAAATTAGCGTTAATCAAAATTCTTTGACTGCAAAAAAACAAGCTAGCAATCCTCAAAGGCTATTTGAAAGAGGCAAAACTCTATTTGAAGCAGCAAGGTTTTCGGAAGCCGTTGAAACTTGGCGTGATGCTGCTGTTGGTTTTGAACGTCAGGGAGATAAAATCAAACAAGGTTGGAGTTTAAGCCTTGTTTCCCTGGCTTGGCAAAATTTAGGAGAATTAGAAAAGGCACAAACAGCTATCGATAAAAGCTTGACGCTGCTGCAAAATCAAAAAGGTAATACTGAAGCTTTAGCAGTTGCTCTTAATAACAAAGGAAGTATAAAAATGAAGATGGGGCAAGCAAACGCCGCCCTAGAAGCCTGGAAACAAGCCGAGGGCATTTACAATAAGCTAGATGATAGTGCTGGGGTAATAGGTACTCAAATCAACCAAGCTCAAGCATTACAAGCAATGGGATTTTACCGGCGATCGCAAAAGTTGTTAGAGTCGATAAATCAAAGTTTGCTTCCCCAACCAGATTCTCAACTAAAGGCTCAAGGTTTACAAAGTTTGGGTGTCGCTCTGCAACTGGTGGGAGATTTAAGTAAGTCTGAGGAAGCTTTAAAGGAAAGTTTAGCTATATCTCAAAAACTTTCCCTCGATACCAGCAGCATTTTATTTAGTTTGGGAAATACAGCTAGGGATTTAAAGCAAACCCAAGCAGCTTTTGCATATTATCAACAAGCAGCAGCTAACCCGAAAAATCCTTTAATACAAGCTGAAGCCCAACTCAATCAACTGAGTTTACATATTCAACAGTCTCAATGGCAGCAAGCTGTTAATTTATTACCATCAATTCAATCTCAGCTAGATAAGCTTCCCCCTAGTCGCAGTTCGATTTATGCACTAGTTAACTTTGGTAAAAGCCTTTCTAAATTAATGCAGTCTCCCGTTGCTACAGCTTCCCTAAATCAAGATTCAGCCAAGGTTTTAGCCAGCGCTATCAAACAAGCAGAAACCCTCGAAGACTTACGCGCTCAAGCATACGGTTTAACTCAATTAGGAAACTTATACGAACAAACTTTGCAGCTAAATGAAGCTTTAAGCCTTTCGCGAAAAGCTTTACAAATAGCCCAAAATGCCAACGCTTCCGATATTACTTATCAAGCAGCTTGGCAAGTAGGAAGAATTCTTAAAACACAAGGAAGAAATCAAGAAGCAATTTCTGCCTATGATTCTTCTATCAAAGTTCTTAAAACTCTACGTAGCGACTTAGTAGCCATTAATCGAGATGTACAATTCGACTTCCAAGAAAGTGTTGAACCAGTTTACCGCGAATTCGTAGACTTGTTATTACAACCCGCATCTTCTCTTAATAAAGAAAAAAACAAAGGAATTTCCCAAAAAAATCTTAAACTTGCCCGTAATACCCTCGAAGCATTACAGCTAGCCGAGCTAGATAACTTCTTCCGAGAAGCTTGTCTCGACGCAAAACCAGAGCAAATCGATCAAATTGACAAAACAGCAGCAGTCATTTACCCAATTATTTTAAATAACCGTTTAGAAGTCATCGCATCAATTCCCGGCAAACCCCTAACCAGCTACCAAACTAATTTACCCCAAGCAAAAATAGAAGCAACGATTAGACAGTTACGATTTTCATTAAATCCTGCTTTCTCCCAACAGCAAAGGTTAAAAACATATCAGCAAGCATACAACTGGTTAGTTAAACCAATCGAAACAGACTTAGCAGCAAACAACATCAAAACTTTGGCATTCGTATTAGATGGCTCCATGAGAAACATCCCAATGGCTGCTTTATACGATGGTAAACAATACTTAGTCGAAAAATATAGCGTCGCTTTATCACCGGGATTGCAGCTAATGCAAGCACGACAGCTAAAAGGTGATAATCTTAATGTAATTGCAGCAGGTTTAAGCGAAGCCCGTCAAGGATTCAAAGCTTTACCGGGCGTTAAATCTGAAGTTAAAAATATATCTTCTCAAGTAAAATCAACTCTACTTGTCAACGAAAACTTTACCGATAAAAATCTCGCTAAAAGCATCAAATCAACACCATTTTCAGTTTTACATTTAGCCACCCACGGACAATTTAGCAGCAACTCTAGAGATACTTTTATACTTACCTGGGATGGAAAAATGAACGTCAAACAACTCAGCGAATTCCTTCGCTTACGAGACGTTTCCGATTCCGAGCCAGTAGAATTAATGGTACTCAGCGCTTGTCAAACTGCAAAAGGCGACAAAAGAGCCATATTAGGATTAGCAGGAGTCGCAGTACGTTCTGGCGCACGCAGTACTTTAGCTACATTGTGGGCAGTTAAAGACGAATCCACATCTAAATTTATGGTTGAATTTTACAAACAACTTAATCAACCAGGAATTAGTAAAGCCGAAGCTTTGCGACAAACTCAAATAATATTCCTCAAAGACAAACAATTTACCCATCCCTTTTTCTGGGCACCATTTATATTAGTTGGAAATTGGATTTAGCGGTTAGGAGGTGGAAATTATTACCTTCCATCTCCCCATCTGTTTAATGTTGACACATTAAAGCGCTTGGCTAAGCTGCTACGGATTTAACTTATATATTTATTTGGCATTGATTAGTAGCTACAACTCTTGTCCCTTCTTCCCTATTGAGTTTAAAATCCTGAAACATCTCTTTTGCAAGGGTTTAAAAATTTTTACTCATATTATTAACGTTATACAGTTATTCTTTCCCTTCTGCCTTCTGCCTTAAAACGACCATTTAATAACATACCAAGTGCTGAAGAACCTGTATTGTAATCGATTACTGATAATATACAAAGCGCCTTTATCAGTGATTTAACCTATAAAAAATATAACTATTAATCCTGGCTAAATTTGATACAAATATCGCTATTAAAAAGTGATAGATTTGGTAAATCATCAAGCGTAAATCTTTTAATCTTGTAGAATATTTATCTTTAATCGTTTGTTTCATATAGATAATCGGCTTCTACTTCTACAAGCAAATAATTAGTAAATATAAAACCTATATTTAATTTTTTATATCCACTCAAATTTTAGGGCTGCTCTACAGCTTTTAGTTGAGCTAGTCTGCACTTGAAAATATCAATAAAAATCCTATTACCAATTACCCATTGCCCATTACCAACTACCCATTACTCTTTTTATCGTGTTAATTTGCCAGGTTCCTAATTGTTCCAATCCCTTCAATGTAGAAGGAAGTAAACATTGTATCAGTTGCGGAGGAAGCAATTTTGGTAAATTTTTGAGAAACCGTTATCGGGTATTAAATTTGTTGGGAGAAGGTGGTTTTAGTAAAACTTACGCTGCTGTTGATGTTGATAGATTAGATGCACCTTGCGTTATCAAGCAGTTTTTCCCTCAAGTACAAGGAAGTTCGTCACGAGCTAAGGCGGCTAAATTATTCCGAGAAGAAGCCTTTCGTTTGTATGAGTTGGGGGAAAATCACTGGCAAATTCCCAGATTGTTAGCATTTTTTGAACAAGGTTCGAGTTTGTATTTGGTACAGGAACTCATTGAAGGACAAACTCTTCTAGATGAGTTTTATAATGTTGCTTTTGACGAGCAACGAATTAGAGCAATATTGACAGATTTATTGCCAGTTTTGGATTTTATTCATTCCAATAAAGTAATTCACCGGGATATAAAACCCGAAAATATTATTCGTCGTAAAAGTGACGGTAAACTAGTATTAATTGATTTTGGTGGAGCCAAACAAGTTACCCAAAGTAGTTTAGAAAGACAAGCTACAGTACTTTACACTATTGGTTATGCACCAGTCGAACAGATGGCTGGGTTTGTTTTTCCCGCAAGCGATTTATATGCTTTGGGAGTCACTTGCGTCCGACTTTTGACTAAGTGTTTACCTTCACAGGATGATAGCGGACAATTTAAGGACTATATTTATGATGCTATCAATGGTAAATGGTTGTGGCGAAATATTTTACAAGAAAAGGGTATTGTAATTAGCGAACAGTTAGGAATAGTTTTAGATAAGTTGCTACAACATTTAGTTAAAGATAGATATCAGTCAGCAGCAGAAGTACTCAAAGATTTAGCTTTTCTGGAAGAGAAGAATTCTAAGCTGGATGCAGTTAGTCAAGAAGATTTACAGCTTAAAAATTCTAATTCTCCCCTATCATCTAATAACAAACCCGAAATTCCCATAACTACCCAATCAACATCACCTCAATTACAAAACTTTGATTTTGATGTTGTAAGAATAGATGAAACGGGCAATTTAATTAAACGCTGGCGCAGTCAAGCAAAATTTTTTACACAGAATATCAGCGGCGAATTGTCTTTAGAGATGGTGGAAATTCCTAGTGGTAGCTTTATTATGGGTTCTTCTATCAATGAAGGAGACTCGGTAGAACGTCCCCAACATATTGTGACTCTTAAATCATTTTTTATGAGTAAATACCCAATTACTCAAGCTCAGTGGAAAGCCGTCGCATCTCTTCCACAAGTTAATCGAGAGATAAATCCCAATCCATCAAAATTTAAAGGTGCAATTTTACCCGTTGACAACGTGTCTTGGTATGAAGCCCAGGAATTTTGTGCCAGACTTCGGGAAAAAACCGCAAGAGAATATCGTTTACCCAGCGAAGCTGAATGGGAATATGCTTGTCGTGCTGGTACTAGCACCTCTTTTAATTTTGGTAAAAGTATTAATCGAGAACTGATAAACTGTAACATTGGTAAATATCACCCAATAGAAGCAATCAGAAAACACTACAAACAACCAAAACCAGTCGGTAGCTTTGAGGTAGCCAACGACTTTGGGTTATACGATATGCACGGGCAAGTATGGGAATGGTGTGCCGATCCCTGGCACAAAAATTATCATGGCGCTCCCAACGACGGAACAGTTTGGCACTATGGCGGAGACTTGCACCGTCGAGTAATTCGTGGCGGCTCGTGGAGTTTCACCCCGGAAAGTTGTCGTAGTGCTAGCCGTAGCTGGAATGAAACTGAAGGAGGGTTGAGGATGTGTGGGTTGAGGATTGTCAGCGAATAGTTATTAGTTAGCTGTTACCTCCCTTTCTTGTTTAATTATCTAACTCCATGGGGAACAATATAACTAGAAAGTTATATACAAGCATCTATGACTAAATGCCCGGAAAATAAAGATAAAAGTTCATCCCTACCTATTTCTTGGTTCCACAGACTGAGTATTGCACGAAAAATCGGTTTTGGTTATGCGATCGCTATTGGGGTTGGTGTATTAGGTACTGTTACCGGAACTTTTATTGGTGATTATTTTCAATATCAGGCAGGGAAAGTAGAACGGCTAGTTGATGAGGAAGTAGAATTATTTAATGAATTAAAATCTGCTGTTTTACAAGCTCGTATTCATCAACAACAATTTATTTATTTATTAGAAAAACCTCAAGAGTTGCAGAAAGAATTCGTTAATTTTATTGAAGACGAATCGGATGCGAAAGAAGGCTGGGAGGAACTTGAGTCTTTTAACGATCAAATAGCTGAAAACAAAGTATTAGACTATACACAAGTAGTCTCTTTTTTGCAAACCTATGATGGCGTGCAAGAAGAATATTTTGAAGAGGTTGATAAATTAATTGCACAAATAGATGCGCCGAATCTAAAATCACCGTCACAAATCCAAACTGCTCGAAAATTATTGTTAGATTTTACTAATAGTTCTGTCGCGCTAAAATTTGATGCTATTTCACATGAATTAAATGAATTAGCAGAAGCTGCCGAAGAAGAAGATGAGCGGGCTGATGCAGCTTTAGCACAAGCGCAGGAAACCCGCCGTTTTATAGTTTTAAGTACAAATTCTATATCTATTTTATTGGCAATTTTATTGGCATATTATACGACCAAAACCATTACTCTTCCTATCATTAAGCTCACAGATATTGCAGAAGAAACGACTCGGAACTCAAATTTTGATTTACAAGCACCTGTAACTACAAGAGATGAAATTGGTATATTAGCAATCTCACTCAATCAGTTAATTATACGAGTTAAAAATTTATTAAAAGAGCAAGCCGAGGGTAAAGAAAAATTAGAACTTTATAATTTGACTTTAGAGAGAAAGGTTAAACAAAGAACTGAAAAATTAGCGACGACTCTCAAAGAACTGCAATATACTCAAGCTCAATTAATACAACAAGAAAAAATGTCCAGTTTGGGACAGTTGGTAGCAGGTATCGCTCACGAAATTAATAATCCAGCTAATTTTATTCATGGCAATCTCGAATATACTAAAGATTATCTTCAAGATTTGCTCAATTTAGTAGAACTTTATCAATCAGAATATCCTAATCCGACAGAAATTATAGAAAAAGAAATTCAAAATATTGAGTTGGAATTCTTACAAGAAGACTTACCAAAGATTCTTGATTCCATGCAAACAGGTTCCGAACGTATTCGGGAAATTGTCAAATCGCTGCGTACTTTCTCGCGTTTGGATGAAGCAGATTATAAGAAAGTTGATATCCACGAAAGTATAGAAAGCACTTTAATGATTATCCAAAGTCGGCTAAAAGCTAACTCAGAACGTTGCGAAATCAAAGTTGTCAAAAATTACGATAAATTACCGTTGATTGAATGCTATGCAGGGCAGCTAAATCAGGTATTTTTGAATTTACTTTTTAATGCAATTGATGTAATAGAAGAAAAAATAAACAAAACTAATAATAGCCCATTTTTAGCTCCTCAAATTAGCATTTCCACAAAACTCTTGAATTTCGAGCAGATAGCTATATATATAGCCGATAACGGCTTAGGCATGACAGAAGAAATACGCGAAAAAATTTTTAACCCTTTCTTTACAACAAAACCAGTCGGCAAAGGGACTGGTTTAGGCTTAGCGGTAAGCTATCAAGTTGTAGTCGATAAACACCACGGAGAGTTGAACTGTTCTTCCACTCCGGGGGAAGGTACTGAATTTGCGATCGCGATTCCAGTTAGTCAGGAGCTAAGGAGTAAGGGAGTGAGGGAGTGAGGGAGGGAGTGAGGGAGTGAGGGAGGGAGGGAGTGAGGGAGGGAGTGAGGGAGGGAGGGAGGGAGGGAGTGAGGGAGGGAGGGAGGGAGGGAGGGAGGGAAGAAGAAAATAAAAAATCATCATCAAATTACCCCATTACCCCATTACCCCATTACCATTTAAACTAACTTCAAATCAGAATATTCGGCTAATAAATCATCGCTGGTTAAGGTGTCACCTTCGGCTTGTGGTGTCCACAATATCTCGAATGCCAGCAGTTTATCGCTTGGTATACCGCCAAATTGACTCAATGCTTGACGTAAGTCGTCGGAACTGTTGATGTTGGGAATTTCGGTTTTACCTAAAGTTGCTGCAATTAATGTCACAACTATATACTCTCCGGGACCTTGGTTAATTAAATCGGTGGGATTATCTAGTTCTCCGGTGGATGGTAAAGCGTTGTTGGATATAGCAGCTTTCAGTTGACTGTTTACGTTAGTTAATGTCTCTTCGCTAAATTTACTCCGCTCTGCTAAAGATAAACGGTTAAATTCAGATTCTGCGGAATTCAAGCGGGCTTGCTTTGTACTGCCACCTGCATATACCCAATATTCTGGATGACGCATTAAAGCTAAGCTGGCTTCTTGTAAAACCTGCGCTCTACCTTCTGAAGATTCGGTATCGGCAGTTTCGGCAAGGTGATTTAACTCGGTTTGTAGCTCGCGAGCTTGAGCTAATAAACCTACCTGTAAGCGAGTTACAGAAATTGTCGGGTTGCTGCTGTAGCCGCTGAATTCTTCTCCTCCATCGCTAGCAACTCTACGGAAGGTATTTACTAAAAAGTTCGCTAGAGCAAAGAAAATCAAGATTCCAAATAAACCCCCGAAGCCTCCACCTATACCCCAAAAGGGGAATAAGAAAGGAAAACCAAATCCACCTCTGGGATAGGGTGCATATCCACCTCCGGGAGGTGCATAAGTACGAGGAGATGAGTAAGGACGACTTGAAGGCATTCTGAAAGAACCGCCTCCAATTCTTCCCCCACTACGAGCGGCTAATGCTCCTGGTGCTTGGCTAAATACCAATGTAAACACTAGGAACACAACTAAGAGAGGTTTTAAAAGCGGCTTGATGGCACTTTGTAATTTTTTACGCATGATACGAACTGTGGAAAAACAATAATATTTACTATTGATGCCAATATTCTTAAAATACTTAAAAGATGTTTTCTGGTATTTTGCAAGAGGTCTTTTTATTATCTGTTAGCAGGTAATTGGCTCTTTTACTTCTAGCTTTCGTTTTTTTTTACTTTCTTCACTGGCTACATATTCAATTTATCGTTTCTCTCTATGCTTAGACAGTAACCTTTGGAGGGAAATCCACTGTAGATAACCGTACCCTTAGACGCACAAATCTACTATCCTTAGCTCGGTGCAATATTTATTTTTATTTAAGTATTAATCATTACATGATATCTATTATTTAGATAGCAGTCGAAAATTATACATTATAGAATTTATGCTGGCTTAATTATAGATATTTGTATAATATAGAACAGTAAAACTGACAAATATATTAATGCATCAATATAAGTCACAAACTTGAAGATTTAATGAAGCAATCTTAATTAAATGTTAATTAGATGAGTTTTGAGTAAAGATTTGCTTTTAAATTATGTTAAGAATGCTTAATTGTATTATGGGCAACAACTGTTTTAATATTGATTGGAGCAGTTGATGCGATCGCGATAGTTTTATGTGAGGAGTATTACTTATATAGTTAAGTATTTATTTTGTATAAATAAAAAATATTTCCAGTCAATCATGCTTAGATTTATCCCTAGGCAGTCAGCGGTTGTCGGGTGATTTTACTATATTGCCTTTGTAGATGGTATAACTTACCCATATAAATCTACTTAGGTCTTGATTCAAGCTTGGGATTGCCAGCTCGTTATGGCGAAGGCATTATTCTCCATTATCAGAAGGGTGAAATTAAATGAAGTTGCTATTAGTGTGTACTTCCGGAGGTCATTTTTCGACTATGAGGAGACTAGAGTCTTTTTGGTCGAATCACGAACGTGTATGGGTGACAGACTGGAAGAAAGATACAAAATTATTGGAGCACAAAGAGACAGTCCATTGGTTACCTTATCAGCCTCCTAGAGATATTTGGGCGTTTTTAGGCAATATTCCTCGGGTGTTTAAAACTGTTTATTTAGAGCAACCGGATATAGTTATTTCGACAGGGGCTAGCATTGCCGTTGGCTTTGCTTTTGCAGCGAAATTATTTGGTAAGCGGTTTGTCTATGTGGAAAGTATTTCCCGCTCGGAGGAATTGAGTTTATCTGGAAAACTAGTTTATAAATTAAGCGATGAATTTTACGTACAGTGGCCTAATTTATGTCGGAAATATCCTAAAGCTATTTTTAGGGGGTATGCTTAGTAGTTTGCTAAACGAAAGTTGCTGGGTGAGGGAAGGGAGGGGGAGATTAGGAAGAGGGGGTAGAATAAGTGTTTCTTTTTTTCATATACCTATCATCTTTTATAGGACAGACTACTAATATTTAATTTATTGTGATGGATTTACTGTGAATAAAAAATTATTCTCCCCCCTCCTTAACCTCACCAGTCAATTTTGAGTTGAATACCAAAGGCTTTGTAAATGATTACCGTAACTTTAGGGACAATTCCCTTCGCTTTCAATAGAGCTATCGATTGGCTGGAGAGACTTTTGAGTGCGGGTGTGATTTCGGAGAGTGTTTTTGTGCAGCATGGAACTACTGATGTCTCGATTCTGGCAAAATACTCTTTCGTCACCACTACACCAATTGTTGAAACAAGCTTTTTGATGAAAACAATCGGGGAGTCTCGATTGATTGTATCTCATGCGGGTCAGGGTTTAACGCGGGGTTTGGCTGCCCAGGGAGCTTGTTTTATATTGGTTCCGCGCCTATCTCGTTACAACGAGCATATCGACGATCATCAATTGTGGTTTGCTCGGGGAGTAGAAAAGTTGGGGATAACTCACTGTACTAGTTTGGATAATTTTGAACAAGCTGTTAAATGTCCTCCGCCTAGTTTTAAAGGGCAGATATTTGATGAGCCAAGGTTAGCCGAACATCTAATGCAGATATATCCGAGATAAGCGGGGGTGCAGGAAAAGTTTGATTAAAAAAATTGCTCTAAAGAGAACGCAAACAAAAAAGGAGACAAAATGAAATAATCTCGGTACAAACGATATGACTCATAGATACATAGGTTGTAATTTAACTTGATTTTGAAATTAGGATAGAGAGTTGATATGAGTAGAATTGCCACAATTGCAATACGACATTGGAAGTTGCTCTTGGCTTGGAATATTTTGTTAATTGGGATTACTGCCATCAATATCAAATTGACACCTCGGGTTTGGGAGGGTAAAGCACAGTTAATATTACCGAATGTTACCAATCAGAGCGATGCAGATTTAGGTAAATTGGGTAATGTTCGGGATGAGGGAATTGTTTTTTCTCAGCAGCTTAACCCTTTAAATATTCTGTCATCTATTGCTACAAGCGACCATGTTGTTGAGGAAGTATGGCAAAACGATCCGGAGAAAAGCGAATATTCTCGGTTAAGTCAATTTAAGAAGCTGTTTGAAGTAACTCCGGAAAAAGAATCTACGGTTATATCCTTGGAAGTTCAAGGTTCTAGTCCGGAATTAGCCAAAAATAGAGCTGCTGCTTTAATTGCTGCTTTTAGCAATCGCCTGCAAGAATTGCGACTTGATGAAGCAAAACAGCGATCGCAGTTTATGCAGGGGGAAGTAAAGCTGGCTAATACGAAGTTGTTGAAAGCACAAAAAGCTTTAAGTGAATTCAAGCAAAAAACTAATTTAGTTAGTTCCGAGGAGCAGACGCAACAGATTGTTTCAGCTATCAATACTTTGAATACTCAACAAGCTCAAGCTATAGCGGAAGCGGAATCTGCGGCGGCAAGGGTGAGGATGTTATCGAATCGTATCGCTTTGAGTCCTGCTGCTGCGGTAAATTCTGTACGACTCAAAGAATACAAGGAATTCCAGTTGATTAGGGATAAGTTAAGTCAAATTGAAGTTGCATTAATAGAAGCTCAAGGTAAATTAACCAGCAACCATCCGGAAGTACAAAATTTACTGTACCAGCGCTCGGTTTTACGCCAACAACTCAACCAGTTTATTGCTGCTTCTAGAGCCAATGCAGGAGGAGTTAATCCGGCAATCGGGGAAAATACTGCTAGTTTAGCCGAGCAAGTTATTTTAGCCGAAAGTCAGGTTATAGGGATGCAGAAAAAAGCCGAAAAATTGCAACCCCAGATTGATAAATTAAGTGCCAGTTTAAATTCTTTACCCCAAAAGCAAGCTAAATTATTGGAATTACAGCGACAATACGATATTGCTGAAGGAGTTTATAACGGGGTAGTGGCGCAGATAGAACAAGCCAAACTCGGGGCTTTCAGCGCTTATCCCAGCGTGCAAGTGTTGGATAAGCCTATGGTGGATAATAAACCATCGGGACCTAAATTAAAATTGATGTTGCTCGGAGCATTGCTAGCTTCTGGTTTTGGTAGTGCTGCGATAATCTTGTTTATGGAGAATCGCAACCCCTTACTTAGCCCTAAAGATATTCAACAAGCTAACATTCCGGTACTTGCAAGTATTCCCTATGTTAGACATATCAATGCAAAAGCCGATAGGAAACTAGGAGGAGAAATCGAGTTTCAGCGCTTGGCTTCGGCAGTTAGCTTAATGCAGTTAAACTCTGGAAGGTTGATGATTGCTAGTGCTAACACCGAAGAAGGTAAAACTACAACTACTATCGGTTTGGCGAATGCGCTGCTGGTATTGGGTTTTAAAGTATTGCTAGTTGACGGAGATTTTCGTCGAGGGGAGCTTTCGGAATCTTTGGGTTATCAGCCACAAGCAAAATCGCGATTTGTGCATAATCAAGTTCGTTTCAATTTAGATTTATTATCGGTTAATATTGCCGAAGATAAAATTTCTGAGTTTGTTGCTCGCGGTGAATTTGAGCAATATTTGAATTTGATTCAAGCTCAGGGAAATTACGATTACGTTTTAGTTGATAGCTCTCCAGTTGCTTTGACACCAGAAGCAGCACTACTAGCAAGAATAATATCAAAAGTTGTGTTTGTAGTTCGTTCTACAAGCAGCCATCGCAACTATTTTTACGACAGCGTCGAACAATTAACTCGCCATCAAGCGGAAATTTGTGGGTTGGTAGTTAACGGTGTGGAAAATAGAGCGCAAGGTTATATTTACGGACAAAATACAGCCAAAGTTTAGGATTTTTAGCATAAGTGAAAAGGTAATACCAATTCTGTATGAGGTTGCGCTCAATCGCTCTCACTCTATAAGAGTGGAGCTACTGATGCAAAGCCTACCTGCGTAGGCTAAATTCGGCGCATCTTTATAAAGAAATGATATAAGCAATTTAAGTAATGCAATTAATTTGTTAATTCATGAATCAGCGATTGGGGTTGAAATCGGATTTTGTAAAGCCACCGCTATGTAATAGTTTATTTTCCGGTATTTGGATTAGATGGAACAATCTGACTGTTGCTGAAAAGGTTGTTTGTGCAAATCTCAGTTTAATTGCAGCTTGGTGGGTGATTGGCATCTATCGATTTATGGCTGCATTTATATGTTTGGGCATTGTTGGTTACGAATTACTTAATTTTGGCAGAGTACGTTTAAAAAAACCTAGTTTGAACGTTATTGCTTTATTTGTATTTTCTAGCTATAGATTAATTGGTTCGATATTTTTTGAATTAAGTACGGGTAGAAAATTTAATATCACAGAAGATGTACGCTACATATTATTTTGGTACGGTTTAATTGCGCTACTTTGGTACGTTCAAAGTCACGACATTAGAGTGCGTTTGGAAGTAGTAGCTTGGGCTTTTAGTTTGGTGACAATCCAAATGCTGTTATTTTGGGTAGTTGGAGAAATAGTTTTTGGAGGTAGAGACTATATATATCCCCGGACAATTTTTTCACTCTTAGCTAAAAATGCTGAAGGAGATTACGAGCATGGAGCGGGGTTATCTAATTATTTAATGCCTTATTTGCCTTACCATAAAAGTGTTTTTGGTTTAAAGCGTTGGAGTTTTTTCTTTATTATTCCGGAAATTTTTGCTTTAGTAGTAGCTTACATTAATTTGATTTCTCTGGATCTCAAAAATCGTTTTTGGTCAATCTGTTTGTTTATAGTTAGTTTTGGTTTGGTGCTGGTAAGTGGAACTCGTTCTGTATGGCTATTATTACCAGCTATTTTAATTTTACGTTACATATTTATTTATGGTAAAAATAGCGGATATGCATTAATTTTAGCGTTACTAGCAATCATCAGCTTTACTACATTATCTTTTCCAAACGTTACAGATACGATTGTAGAAGTATATAACTCGCAGGTAGAAACAGTTGGAGAAGTACGCGCTGACTCTACAGAAGTTCGCGGCAAAATATATGAAGAAACTGCTTCAGCGATTCTAGATAAACCGATATTTGGTCATTGGGTTCCTGGCTCTACAGTTTTACCGGGTTTTGAATTAGGGCGTGTAGGAACTCACAGTTTTATTTTAGGTACTTTGCTTTACCATGTTGGTATTGTGGGAATTTTATTATTTAGTCTATTTTGGCTATCTTTTCTGAGTTGGCTTTATAAAACTAGAAAAGGTAGACCTTTATCTGTATTTTTATTAATAGTTTTATATACTTTATTATCTACAGTTATGGAGTATGGAGAGCTATTAGCATGTATGTTAATTTTGTTGGCTGCTATTGTTGGCGATAAGGGTAATATTAAGCAGAAGTATAATTGTTTTTAATTGATGGCTTTTCATACTTTTTTGTAAAATTCCTTGTTCCTTGTCTCCGGCAAGGAATACAGTATTGGAGGCTCTGCCTCTAGTCTAAGTGAGAGGCAGAGCCTCTTGTAAAGGCATTCCAAGGCAGAGCCTTGGAACGAGGTAAATATTACCAATTACCAATTACCAAATTCCATAGACATGATAAAAAAACCTTTAGTTAGCGTAATTATTGGTAACTATAATTACGGTAGGTTTATTGCTGAAGCGATTGATAGCGTTTTAAGTCAAACTTACAAAAATTTTGAGTTAATAGTTGTAGATGATGGTTCAACTGATAATTCACGAGAGATTATAGAAAGTTATGGAGATAAATTAATTGCGATATTTCAAGAAAATGGGGGACAAGGTGTTGCTTTTAATAGCGGGTTTGCTGTTGCTAAAGGTGAAATTATTTGTTTTTTAGATGCTGATGATTATTACTATCCAGAAAAAATCGCAAAAGTTGTTGCAGCCTTTGATAAAAATCCTAGTTTGGTACAAATTTCTCACTGTCGTACTTCGGTTGATGCTGATGGAAAAATTATTGGACGAGATCCAACTTTTTTCAATCAAGGGGATGTCACTCATCTATTACTAAAATGGGGTAGATATGCTTGGGCTGTGACTTCAGCTTTAGCCTATAAACGTTGGGTTTTAGAAAAAGTTTTACCTTTTCCTCAACGCCCTCGTGGTGGTGATACTTATTTAACTGCTACGGTGCCTTTTTATGGAAATGTTGGATATATCAAAGAACCTTTGATGTTTTATCGCCATCATGGTAACAATATGAATGCAGGAACTAATAATTTACAGCATTTAATTGAACAAAGGGAAGATACAGCAAAATGTATCAATGAAACTGCTAGCAAGTTGGGATTAATAGAGCGTTTTGATATTCAGCATGATGCCGACTATCGTAGTTTGAAAGTAATGGTTCGGAAATCTGTTTCTCCGAAAGAAGCTATTAAGATATTTTGGATAACTTTGTTTGAAAGTATTTCTCTAGGACATAGTATAAAAGATACTATTGAAAGATTTGTGAGGAGGGGTATGTGTAGTTTATTTCCTAATGAAGCGAAAATATATTTACGTTTAAAGCTGCGGCGTTATCTTCGTTTTAAATTAATGAGATTAAATCCCTTGGCATCGAAATTATATGTTGTTGACAGCCTCGGGGCACAGAGGAAAACGTAAAGGAGCGCAGAGCTTTTTGAAATAATATTTGTATGATTTCGGTGTAATTTCTATTAAGTAAATTTATGATTATTTCAAAGCATAAAAGTAAGTTTTTGAATAAAAAAGAATGTTTAACAAAAAAACTTTTGGTTATACCGGGATACTGCAACGTTTTAGGAGGTACTACTGTTAGTTTATTAATGTTGGCTAAAGGATTTGCGCTTTGCGGATTGTTAGAAAACTTGTGCGTTGTCATGCACAAAGATTCTTTTATGGAGAAATATTTTCGGGATGCGGGTTTAGATAATTGTATAAAATTAATTGCTGCTGCTAATCCGAATAAATTTTTACAGAAAGCATTGCAATGGGTAGGGAAACAGCCGCAGGAATTTCCTTTACTGTTAGATAATTGTGTCTGGCGAAATTATTTACCTATATTAACTTTGGCTGCTCCTTCTATTCGTTTAAGTCGCCGCAAACTTTATCATTTTTGTCACGATTTAGCTCTTTCGTACAATCATATAGGTTATATTGCCAGAAAAATTGCTTTTGCAAGTCTTTATCCCGGTGCTATTTGCAATTCACAATTTACCGCAGAACATATTCGTGGTTTAATGCCAGATATCAGAGGAATTCTGTATCAACCGGTAGATTTTGAGAAATTCAACGCTGATTCTAATACCACTATTCCCGATAATTTACAGCCTATTATAGATTCCGGAGCGCGAATAATCCTTACTCCTTCACGGATAAATAAACCAAAAATTGTCAACGATAAAAATCTGAGAGCATTAATTCCGGTACTAGCAAATTTAAAAGCAATGGGTGAAAATTATCAAGCAGTAATAATCGGAGAAGATAAATCTCCTGAAATGATTTACAGTCGCGATTTACGAGAAAGTGCAATGGATGCAGGAGTTGAAGACTGTTTCACAATTTTACCTCCCGTCTTGAATATCGAAGATTATTACAGACATGCAGATATAGTTGTCACTCTCGCACCTAGAGAGCCTTTTGGGCGCACGGTTGTAGAAGCAATCGCTTGTGGCGTGCCGGTGGTTGGTAGCAATACTGGTGGCATTAATGAAATTTTACAGAATTTTGCTCCTAGTTGGACTGTTAATCCTGACGATTCAGTTGCAGTTGCCAAAACTATTATTAATGTTGCTAAAAATTCGCTGACTAAAGAAATTTTATTCGAGGGCAAAAATTGGGTTAAAAATCAGTGTAGTTTGGAAAACTATGCTCAAAGTATGATGCAACTTACAGGTTTAGTTTAGTTTAATTTTATTTTTTGATTTTTTATTTGTATAGAAGAAGCGGGCAAGATACCCGCAAGCACATCAGCTAATCCTCTATCTTCCTCTTCCTCTGCGTACTCTGCGGTTTAATTATCTAAAATTATCCAAATATTACAGGAATGGGCGCAATTTTCACTGCGGTGCTGTTGGTGCGTGACACTAGCAAGCAATTATACTACGTTCAAAGTTATTCAAAGTGTCACAGCACCCTACAGCCATCATTCCTATATAAAAAGAATTAATTATTAATATGAATAAAGTAATTTTTTTCAGCGGTGCAAAACCTCCGCAAACAGGGGGAGAATTTTATAACTATCAACTCTCTCAATATTTAGAAACAATTGACTGGAAGCATGAATATGTGAGTTTACATCAGAAAAAGCATTATATTAGACTTAGCAAAATTCCAATTTTTGGTAATTTATTAGTTTCTGTTATTTTTGCATTTATTTTGTTTAAATATAGAGGATATTTAGTAGAAGACCATTATTTTAGTAAATATCTATGGTTGACGAATTTTATTCGCCGATTTTTTTGTAAAGATAAAATTATCGTTATAGTTCATCTTTTTTATGGCTACGATAGCAGCGATAGATTCGTAATCAGAAAAGTTCTCAATGGCATGATAGAAAAAATTAGATTATCTCTAGCTGATTTAATTATCACTAGCAGCGAATATTCTAAAAATGAAATAGTTTCTGTGGGAATTAATCCCGATTTGATTCATGTTCTATCGCCAGGGCTTGATAGAGATAAATTTAATCTTTCATTCAATCTTCCATCGTCGTCTCATGAATTAAATCATAGAAATAGCAAAAAGATTTTATGTGTAGGCAACTATGTTCCTAGAAAAGGCATTATTTACTTGATAAAAGCTTTATCTCAGATACAATACAAAGAATTCACTCTCGATTTAGTCGGAAATCGCAAAGATAATTCCAGGTACTATAATCTATTAGCTAATGCTGTAGAAAAACTAAAATTAACAGAATGCGTTGTGTTTCATGATGGTTCCGATCAAGAAAACCTCAAAAAATTGTATGCTTCTGCCGATATTTTTGTTCTACCTTCTTTAAAAGAAACTTTTGGCATTGTTTTCCTAGAGGCTATGCACTATGGATTACCTATAATTACAACTAATGTTTCCGCAATGCCAGAATTAGTAGAGCAAGGTAAAAATGGTATTTTAGTCCCACCTGCCGATTCTCAAGCTTTAGCACAAGCTATTAAAACATTAATTGAACAACCAAATTTAATTCAACAAATGGGAGAAGCCGGACGAAAAAAAGTTGCAGATTCTTATTATTGGGAGCATACTTGTTCTAGGTTTGTATCTATTATTGAGAAGATGAATTAATCGGCGACGATTTATTTGTAGTAGGAATAATCAAACCGTAGAGAGCGCAGAGGAAGAAGTAAAGAGGGAATAGAAATTATCACATGCAAAATCTATCATTGATTAACTCTGTAGTTAAAGAAGAAACTTATTCACCAGATATTTTGGTTGTTTCCCGGACTTTTTTACCGAAAGAAGGTGGAATTGAAGAGTATGTATATAACCGCTGCCTGCAAAATCCTCGAAGAGTAATTATGTTAGCTGCGGCTTTTTCTGGTTATGAAAATTTCGATAAAAATCAACTATTCCCCGTGCATCGTTGGCATTTACCGAAAATACCCCGCTTATTTGGTTTGGGAGCAATAATTAAACAAATTCTCAATATGTTTTGGTCATTTGTTTTAGCTACAAAACTATACTTCCGCTATCGGTATAGTTATATTGAATGGGGGCATGGTTACGATTTTCCTTCGATTTTACTTTTAAGTTATATATTACCTATTAAGTTTTTTATCTACGTACATGGCAATGATATTCTTTGCCCTTTACGCAATCCTTTATTAAAAAAATTATTTGAATTAACTTTGCAGCGTAGCGCCGGTATTGTTTGCAATAGTTCTTTTACACAAAATTATCTCAAGGAGAAATTCAGTTTTGATACTTCTACTTATATTATTAATCCTATAATTAGAACGGAAAAATTCGGCGATCGCGCAAAAAATCAGCAGTATATTAAAAAGTCGCGGTTAAAAATTCGTGAGAAGTACAATATCCCCGAAGATGCCATAGTTATTCTTTCCGTGGGAAGATTGGTAAAACGCAAAGGTTTTGGATTAGTAATTGATAATTTGCATCATCTTTTAAATCAAGGCTTAGATGTGCGCTATATCATTTGTGGCAGAGGCGAAATGCAGCCTCAGCTCGAACAAAAAGTTTCTCAATTACAGCTTACAGAAAAAGTCGATTTTGCCGGATTCGTAGCCGATGCAAATTTAGCCGAATATTATGCAGCTAGCGACATCTTCGCCATGCCGACATTTTATGATGCTCAAAGTGCCAGTATAGAAGGATTTGGCATAGTCTACGCCGAAGCTGGTTATTTTGGTAAACCAGTAATTGCTTCTCGTATCGGTGGTGTGGAAGATGCAGTACATCACGAAGAAAACGGTTTATTAGTAAATCCCGATTCTCCAGAAGAAATTTCCCAAGCACTCACTCGCTTGTGTAAAGACAAGGAGTTACGGGAAAAATTAGGAAGCAAAGGAATAGAGTTAGCCAACCGCAAAACTCCTCACTCTATTCTTTACAGTTAACAGTGAGCAGTGAGCAGTTGTTCACCCGGAGGGTGTGGATCATCAGTTACCAATTACCAATGCCCAATCCCCAATCCCCAATCCCAACCTTCTTCCCTCTTCCTTCGTTTAATACATGACGCAAATTAGTACAAAAAAAATAGCTGCAAGCGGTTTGTGGTTAACTGCAAGTTTTGGTTTTACGAAAGTTTCGCAACTGATTTCTCAGATATTTCTGGCTCGTCTGCTGTCACCGTCAGACTTTGGTGTCTGGGGTATGGTGTTGATTGTTACGACGCTTGCTTCGCTGTTTAAAGATGCTGCGATCGCAACGGTATTAGTGCAGCGGGGTTTGGAGGATCAAAAACTAGTAAATGCTGTCTATAGCTTGGGTGTAAATATCTCTATTGGCATGTTTGTAATTCAAGCTTTAGCAGGTTATCCGCTAGCTGTTTTTTTTAAAGAGCCTTTAGTTTTTCCGCTAACTTTGGCTGTAGCCTGTATATTTATTGTCTCTGCTGGCGCGGGTTCTCACGGTGCCGTACTGCAACGAGAAATGAAATTCCGCGAGTTAGCAATCGCAGATAGCTGTGCGGGGTTTGCGCGTTTTGCTGGTGCGGTGGTTTGTGCGTTTCTTGGGGGTGGAATATGGAGTTTTGCAGTTGCGGAAATTGCAATGTCAGCAGTTGATGCTTTATTGAAGCGAAAATTTAGTAGATATCGTTTTCAATATTATTTCAAACCAGATTCCCAAGCAATTCGCGAAGTACGCACTTATATTAGTAGCTTGGTGGGGATTAATTTAGCCGTTTATGTAAATACGAATGCCGATAATTTGATTATTGGTAGGTTAATTGGTGCAAAATCTTTGGGATACTACAATCTTGCTTATCAGCTAGCTATGTTACCAACATTTGCGCTGTCGCAGATTAACCGCATGAATTTGTCGGTAATGTCTCAACGAGATAACCAAGCCAGAAAAATTTATCTTTGTCAGATGTTGGAAATTTATGCTGTATTTTACGCCGGTATCTATGGTGTAGGTTTTGTAATTGCACCGTGGATTATTCCCTTAGTGTATGGCGAGCAATGGACATCGGCAGTAAGCATCTTTGAAATTGTCTTGATTTTTGCTTATGCCAGAGGTTTTATGTCTATTCTCGGTACAGCTTTGAATGCTATAGATAAACCTTGGATTAACGCTGCCATTAATTGGATTCTGGTACCGCTATCAATTCCAGCTTTCTTTGTGGGAGCTAGTTTGGCAGGAGTCGCAGGAGTTGCGATCGCTGTTGCTATAGTTATGGGTATTGCAGCAAGTATTTGGTTTTGGTTGGCGGTTAGCCATGCAGCAAAATGGAATATTATCGACTTGCTCAAACCTGTAATGCTACCAACTTTTACTATTACGGTAGCGCTTATAACTGTTATTTATTTGCCTTTATCTACATTTTTACACAATATTTTTCAACCACTTTTACTGATTGCTATTTATATTGCTGGATTATCAATTTTTTCTTGGGGTAGAATTCCGCGATTATTAATTCATGTAGTCAGAATATCCTTGAATAGTAGCTCTGAAAAATCATAATAAGTTATCGGTTAACAATTAGCAAAATTTACCAGTCATACAATAAGTTTATAGAAAGTCTTTCTTCATTGAAATCAATTTGGTCATCTATCTAAGAGGATGTTTTGAAAAGTATAGTTTTTAGCCCAACTATCAGATTATCCCCCTTCAACCCCTTTTTTAAGGGGGATTTAGGGGGAAGTCAATATTTACAAGTTTTATTTATGACGCATCCTTACATCCTCTAATAAAATATTGAATAGCATATATTTCAGCCATCAATCAATGGCTTAATTTTATATGCAATTTATATGCCATATTAGATAAAAATTATCTCTATTAACTTATATTAAAATATGCAGCAACAAACAAAAAATACATTGTCTTCTCAAACCTCAGAAAGAATATTTTTTCTGGAGCTATTAAAAGCAATCAGTATAATTGCCGTAGTTTCTTTTCATGCTATATTTATTCCTCGTTCTACTTTTCTTAATAGTAGTGAAACTTTAGAAACTTTATTTGCGCCGTTGAGGTTCTGCGTTCCCGTTCTTCTGACTGTTTCCTTAGTGCTGTTTGAAAGGCAAATTTCTGACTCTCCCGCAGATTCAGAAAAACCTTTATTTAAAAAACGTTTGCATCGTTTAGGAATACCGATTTTATTTTGGTTTAGCATCGCAACAGCATTAAAACTAATTAACGGAAATTCGATTTTAGAAGTTATTGCGGCAATCTTCCAAGGGGAAATATTTACAGGTGCCTATTACTTTATAGTTCTCATACAGGTATTATGGAATTTTGTATTAATGAGAGAATGGCTGTATAAACAGCAACAAAACATTTTCAATTTAATTATTATTCAAGCTATATTATTACTATTTGTTTACGCTACAATTGGCGGTTTTTTTGTAAATCCAGTATTACAGCTTTTATTATTTTTAGAGCGCCCATTTATTATTTACTGGCTTGGCTACATCGCTTTAGGGGTATATATTTATCAAAACTTTGATTGGATAGAAAGAACATCTTATTCTTTAACTAAAACTCATAAAATATTAATTTTATGCTTTACCGCTGCAACAATGATGGCTGAATATCAAGTATTAAGTTCGATGGTGACAGGCACTTTACGTCCCTTCGATTATGCAGCATTTTCCTGTATTTTGAGCGTACCGATGATGTTTATATGTTTTGCATCAGTTAACGAAAATAGTTTACCAATACCAGTTGTTAAAATTGTCAAAATCTTATCAAAATACAGTTTGGGAATTTTTTGTATAAATGGTATTTTAGCGCAAATATTTCTATCTATTGGTACGCAATTATTCAGCGAAACAAGTTTCAATCTTATACAAATGATTTTAATCAAAATTATCAGTTGGATAGTATTGTTTGTAATGTCATTACTGCTATCAATATTTCTAGAAAGATTGGGTTTGAAAAAAATTGTTTGTTAATAATAACCAGAGTGCAAGTTAACCCATATCTTGCAGCAGTGTCAGAAACTGGGCTTCGTCAGTACAGTTTTTTATGTCATTAGGCTTCAAAGCGCTACCTCACCCCGCCCTACGGGCACCCCTCTCCCTTTATAAGGAGAGGGGTAAACTTTTTAAGTCAATGTCTCGGAAAGTTCTTCTAAGTGAAAAGCAAGATTTTTGAGTGACATTTCAATCTCTCCACTGTAAGAAAGCTTTCTCCACATGCGAGTTGTGGCATTATCCAGCGCAGTTGTATCCAAGTATTGAGCAAAAATTGCTAGCCTCTGTGAATCTGTTTGTGCTGAAGCCAAACTATCTAAAAAATCTTGAGGTGTCATGAGTTACAACTCCATTGGTGTTCGCTTTTCTAGCCCTTATATTTCTGCCACACCTGGATTTTTATTTCTGATATCAGTTTACCCAGATTTAAATATGATTACTGCTATCTTTCTACAATCCTTGAGAATTAATGATTTGAACTACTACTATTCGATTTCATTAATTTTAAAGGGTTTCTTTTCTCCCCCTGCTTCCCCCTCCCTAATCCTTTTTCTCACCTTAGTTTAATTTTCACCTCATCTAACTCTAATTTTTCTTTCGATGCCATTAATTACAGTCAAGGAGCATTAGAAAACATACTAAGTTCAATAGGAGATACGAGAAAATGGCACCTACTTTAGAAGCAGGCAGCACAGTTCCACTATTTATTACTGATTTTGCAGGTGCAATGTTTTTTGATGAGCCTCAAGAGGGTGGAGGTATATTTGCTGTAGGAAAAGAAGGGCAAACCAACATTCTGCTTTTCCCTGATACCAATGATGTAGCTGCTGGTGGTGATGAAGTTGATGTGATTATGGGGGGTGCTGGAAACGACAACATCATGGGTGCTGGAGGTACGGATTTTATGTTCGGTGGCTTCGGTGATGATGTTGTCAGAGGTGGAGAGGGAGACGATGTTATTGTCGGGAATCAAGGTTCCGATCTTCTTATTGGTGGTGGAGGTAGCGATGTTTTTGAATTTTTTACAGATCAGTTTGTGAGTGGTGATTTTGATGTACTTCTCGATTTTGAAAAAGGCGAAGATTCTATATTAATCGTAGGAAGTAATGATGCTGCTTATAATCCTGCAAATGGTCTACTATCTGTAGATGGTTCTGAAGTTGCTATATTAGCTGCCGGTTTAGACCTTGAGATTACCCCTGCTGCCAGTACTGTTGTACTTTCATAATTAGAGAGAGTTGGGTAAAGGGGCAAGAACTAAAAGCCCCCACCCTGGAAGAGTGGGGCTAAACAAACGAAGCCCCTCTTCAGGGGCTAAATTAGGCGCATCTTGATAAAGAAATGGTATCAGACAGAATTAATTACATTGCTTCGCTTCCCCCGCAATGACTGTAAATATTTTTGTCCAATTACTTACCTATCCCCCAATACCCAATTCCTTCTTCTCATTTTTCTCATTTAACTCTTACTCAAGGTTCAGATAGCATTCATTACACCCTCAGTGTCGTGCTTCATATTAGTAATTAAGCAAGGAAAACAAACAACTTTCACCCAGAGGAAACTAAAATGTTCAATAAATTAGCTGGCTTCGGAATTGCATCTATCGTATTATTGGGTAGCGTTAGCGAATTAGCAATTAATACATCTACAGCTTCAGCAGCTAAACCCGCAGCGAATAACACAACTTTATTAGCAGCAAAACCTCAATTAATAGCATCGGGAAGTTTTGTTACCACCGAGCAAGACCATCCTACTAACGGAATCGCTAAAATTGTTGAGGTCAATGGTAAGCGTTATTTGCAATTTGATAAAGCTTTCACAACAGCTAGAGGTCCAAAAGTAAGAGTTGTGCTTCACCGTAATAATACAGTACCGGTGAATCTAAAAGAAGAAAACTATGTTACTTTGGCATCTTTAAAAAAATTTGATGGCGCTCAAAATTACGAAATCCCTGACAATTTCGATTTAAAAGATTTTCAATCTGTAGCAATTTGGTGTGAAGAATTTAATGTTACTTTTGGTTACGCTAGTTTACAAGATAGTTAATTTGTTGCAATTTTTTAGGCAGGCATGATTGAATATTATTAAATTCAGGACTTAGGCAAGCACAAGGTTAAATATTATTTTTTTAATTGACAATTCTCTAAAGCTTCTTAAATCGTAAATTTGCTTAAGTCCAAAAATAAAAAATGCCTGCTATTACTCTCAAATCCCCTTGATTTAAGTAATATCAGCCTAATAATCTAATAATCAAAAACCCGGTTATAGCTGATAACTGATATGAAAACTTTCTCTCATTCCCTATATTCCGCATTTTGCTTTCTTAGTTTATTTATTTCTCCTAAGATGGCGCTTAGTCAAGTATCTAGGGATGGAAGTTTAAATACTAATGTAACTACTAATGACCAATTGAATTTTAATATTAATAACGGAAGTCGAGCCGGAAATAATTTATACCATAGTTTTGCAGAGTTTTCTATACCTAATGGTGGTTCGGCTGTTTTTAATAATCCTTCTGATGTTGTTAATATAATTAATCGGGTTACGGGGGGTAAGGTTTCTGACATTAACGGTTTAATTGAAGCCCAAGGAAACGCAAATCTATTTTTAATTAATCCCCGAGGAATTGTTTTTGGTCAAGATGCAAAGTTGGATATCGGCGGTTCGTTTTTTGGTAGCACTGCTGATAGTATTAATTTTGCCGATGGAAGTATTTTTAGTGCGCTAAACCTGCAAGAAGAACCTTTGTTAACTATTAGTACTCCCTTGGGTTTGCAGTACGGTACAAATCCGGGGAGTATTACAGTTAAGGGAACGGGAAGTAATCTAAGATTGGGTGAAAATAATTCATTGGTAAGAGATGATAGACCAATCGGATTAGAAGTCGCAAATAATCAGACTTTAGCTTTAGTAGGTGGTAATGTTTTATTAGAAGGTGGTAATTTAACTACCTTTTCCGGAAATGTTGAAATTGGCAGCGTTCGCAACGGTAATGTAAGCTTGATTCCAATCAACTCGGGTTGGGAATTGGGCTACGAAGATGTTAAACAATTTTTAGATATCAGTTTAAATAATGCTGCATCTATAGAAACTAGCGGTAATCGCAGTGGTAACGTTTTTCTTAGGGGAAAGCGTATTTCATTGTCAGAAAACTCGTCGATTTTGACTAATACCCTTGGTAATGGTTCTGGTGGAGAACTGAACGTAAAAGCTTCTGAGTCATTAACCTTAGTTGGACCCAAAATAAATGAATTGATTAGAAATAGATTTTATACAGGTTTATTTGCCGTCTCTGAAAATAATGCTACTGGTAATGGAGGTAAATTAAGTATTGAAACCAATAATTTAAGTGTTACTAATGGTGCGTCGGTAACAGTTAGTACTTTTGGGTCGGGAAATGCGGGAGAATTGGACGTTAAAGCAACTGATATACAAGTAATTGGTTTCTCAGACATTAGTCCTAGCAGCCTGTTTGCTCAGTCTGATGGAGGAGGTAGTGGTGATGGAGGTAACTTAAATGTTGAAGCTTCTACAGTGCGAGTCGCTAATGGAGGATTAATAGCTGTTGGGACTCAAGGTTCTGGTGATGTAGGTAGTTTGAAGGTTAAAGCATCACAAATAGATTTGGTTGGTACTGGTACTATAGGTTCAATTACGTATCCTAGTGCTTTTGGTGCTTCAAGCCAAGCTAGAAAATCATCGAGTCAAAATCAACCTGGTTCTTTAGAAGTAGAGGTTGGACGTTTACGAATTATTGATGGAGCACAGATATCAGCAAAAACATCTTCAGAAGTAAATTCTGGAAATATCAAAATAATTGCTGATGAAATTGATTTAATTGGTATTAACTCATCTAATGGATTAGCTAGTAACATTTTTATTGGCACATTTCCTGGAAGTAGCGGCAATGGTGGTAATTTAGATATTCAAACTGGATCGCTACGATTACTTGAAGGAGGGCGTATATCATCTAGTACTAACGGTTCTGGTAATGGTGGAAACGTGACAATTAAGGCAAATGATATTGATTTGACAACTACAAATCCCGAGTTTGTTTCTGGGTTTGCTAGTTATATAGCTTCGCAATCGGGTTTTCCTCAAGCGACAGGAAATGCAGGTACTATAATAATTGAAACTCAAAACTTACAAGTTAACGGTAGTAAAATTGCAGCCAGAAGTCGCGCCCAAGGAGATTCCGGAAACGTAAACATTTCTGCCGAAAATATAATTGTAAAAAACCAAGGAGATATTACCGTAAATAATATAGGTATTGGCGATACGGGAAATCTTAAAATAGAAGCTAATTCTATTAGTTTAGTAGATGGAAGTTCACTTGGTGCGGTAACTTATGCAGGTTCTCAAGGTAATATTTCTGTAAAATCCCAAGACTTAATAATCCGACGCAATAGTGAAATTAAGACTAATGCCAACGGAACTTCAACCGGTGGAAATATTAATATTGATACTGATGTTTTAGCAATTTTAGAAAACAGCGAAATTGTAGCTCAAGCAATAGAGGGGCGCGGAGGGAATATTAATATTACTACCCAAGGTTTATTTCAATCTCCCAATACGCGCATTGATGCAAGTTCTCAGTTAGGGATAGATGGAATTATCCAGATTGATACTCCCGATATCGATCCCAGCCAGCAAATTACCGAACTTCCAGAAGGAATTATTGATACAGATAATTTAGTTGCAACCAGTTGTCTTGTTCCCAGTAGTAGAAATAGGGGTAAATTTATCGTTACAGGTTCCGGGGGTTTAGCAACCACTCCAGATGGCGTTTCTAGTTCAAACTTTGCAACTTTTTCGGTTCCTAAAAATAATCAACAACAAGCATCAAATCCGCAAAAAGTAACTCCATTAGTTATCGAATCCGAAGATATTTTTACTTTGGAAGATGGTAGCATTGTTTTGGGAAGAAGGTGTAATGGGTAAATCAATTAAATATTGAATAATCATTAAACAAACTGAAAATATTCAAATAGTTGTATAAGATATTTCCATAGTTACCAAAGCAATTATGCGATATTTTGAAAGGCTAATCACTGTCATTGTTATAACTTTAACGTCGTTTTCTTGCTTACATATACCTTCATTGGCTAATGGTAACCAAAGAAATTACGATGAACCTCCACCAAAGACAAATGGTAGATCTGCTGGTTCGAGGGGTTGCAGCAATAACGAATTAGTTTCGCAAAATGCCCCGCCAGCTTTAATTTTACTTTCACCCGATTCAACTCAAGCTAAGACAGTTACGAAAAATCCGATTTTTGCATGGTTTGTCCGCGATTCTCAACCAAGACAAATACAGTTCAAACTTTATAAAGAAGATACTGCAAAACAAGAATACAAATTAATCAAAGCAACTCAAGATAAAGAATTTCAAAGCAAACCTGGAATAATGGTATTAACAATGCCAAAAAATATTGTTCTCACAACCGGAAAAAAATATCTTTGGCAAGTCGAATTAGTTTGCGATCGCAATCGTCCGTCAAGTAATTTATTTGCGGAAGCAGAACTTAAAGTAGTTCCCATGCAGCCCAAGTTCAAAACCGAACTAACCCGAGCAGTTAATCAAGATCAAAAAGCAATGCTATACGCTAAAAATGGTTTATTATACGATGCTTTGATGGCTGTATTAACGAGAAACAAATCTTCTGCTTCACAGCAATCAACAATGAACAAATTAAAGCTTTCACTATTAAATAAAATCGCCTTAAAGCCATCCGAACTTAAAAAACTACAAAATAGTCAGATTCATTTGATAGAAATCAAATAGATGCAAAAAATTACATCACAACCAATTGCCCACTAATACAAAAGGTGCCCAGTAGCCGGGATGAGAATAACGCCCTTTTGGATTTTCTGCCAGCCAAGCTCTTTGGGTTGCTTGTAAGGCTTCGGCTTTACTCATCCCCTGACGTAAATTATCGTAAAATTGGACAATTAATTTTGCCGTTGCTTCGTCATCAATATTCCAAAGAGATGCAACCGCACTTTTAGCTCCCGCTTGTAAAGATACACCAGCGATTCCTAAAGCATCTCGCTGGCTGCCGACTGCGGTTTGACATCCCGTCAGGGTTAATAATTCCAGTGCTTGATGATCACCGCTTTGAGTATTTCGGATAATTTTGTAGAGATTTCCTAAAGTAATCGTTTTGTTGTAATTATTTGTTGGCTTTTGCTCTCCTGCGATTAAAAATGTTTGCTGAGAATCGTAACCAAACCTGGCATGAGTTGCTAAGTGCAGAAGGTTAGGTTGGTAATCACGAAGTTTTTGTTTTAATTGCTCTGAGGTAAAGTTTTTATTTAGCAGTATTTTGTTGTTGGGTATAACTTTATTAATACCCTGCATTTCTGCTTTTACCGCACCTAGAGGTGGATAAAATGTATTTTTATCTATGGCGCTAGCATCGGTTAATCCAAAAGCAAGCAGTTTTAAACCTTGTGTATCTAAAGGTTGGGGACTAGTTAAAGATAAACTGGGTGTGCTGGCAATGGCATACTTTTCAACTAAAAATTGGTTTCCGTCGTACAAACTTCCCATTGGGATAGTCCATAAAATTCCATCTTGAACGAATACTAATGTCTTGATTTGTTCTAAATCTTTAGCGAAGGGAGTAATAAACCAATTGTAGATTTTCCGCGATTTTTCTCGGTAACTATTGCTTCTATCCGAAAGTTTTTCTAAACTACGTCGAAATTCATTTACCGTCTCAACAGCGTCTTTCTCTGGAATCGCAACCCAATGCATTTTAAATTTAATTGAATCGGCTTGCGGAAGCATTAAAATGATGGCAATTCCATCTTTTAGGATAATCGATCTAAATACAGCCGTATTTTTATCGACTTCAGAAATGGGTTTATCAATTAACTCTAAATCGCAATCGCTACCTAAATAATTTCTTAACTCTGCTATTCTTAATTCATCCAGAGTTTTCAATGCAGAATTTAAATTTTGCTGTAACTCTAAAGGATTACCATCACTTAATTGACGAGCTTTGTTGATTCTTAATTGTGCTAACTGACGGTAAATTTTTTCAACGCTGTCTTGGAAATCTAGACGTACATCTCGGTTAGCGATCGCAATATCTTTTTCAATATCGGTGAGAGTACTTGCCGAGCTTTCATAAGCCTTAATTGCTTGTGATTCTTTGTTTTGCGCTTGGTAAATTCTTCCTGCTTGCCACTCCCATAGATAACGACTTTCTTTTGTTGCAGCAGTCATTTGAGCTTGGTTAGTCAATTCTAAAGCAGTAGGATAATTTTGGCTGCATTCGTAAACTTGTCCCAACCAACCTAAAGCAAAAGATTGTGTTTGTTTATCTCCAATATTTTTAGCAATCGTTAAACTTTGATTTAATGTATTAAAAATTTTTGGTGAAATTTCTGATTGAAAGCATTGATATCCAGATGTATAAATATCCGCATCATTATTTACCTGCTGCATTAACCTCGCTAACTTAATTAACGAAAAAGCTTTTTGTCGCGATGCTGGTAATTTTTCTATATTCGTTTCAATTTGCTTAAATATTTGTGGATTTAAATTTTTTGTTTGTTTAACACCGGAATTATTTTGCTTTTGAGAGCGATGGTAAGGTAAAACCAAATTTAATAAAGCCGATACTTCCCCACTGACGTTATTTTGCAGCCGTGCAAACTTGAGACTATTTTCAAAATAATTAATTGCGTTATTTTCATAAACCCTAGCTTGCTGTATAAATTTTGCTACAGCTTGATTATCGTCAGCTTGAGAAGCAAAATTAGCATAGCGATAATTTCTTTGAGCCAAACTGGTATAAAGATTACCCAAATTATTAGCAGCAGCCATTAAGTAGTTTGAATTGTTTTGTGCTGCTGCTTTTTTATAACTTGCTCCAAGTACTTGAATTGCTTTTTCATATTCACCTAAAAAATACAAAGCATTTCCTAAACTTCCATTTGCGGCGGCTTCTCCCAAACTATCATTTTGTACTCTTGCGATTCCTAACGCACTATTTTGACTGCAAACTTGCTGTTGTTGCAAATCTCCACATAGGATATTAATTGCCCGTTGATGCTGTCCTAAATCGCTGTATGCTTGAGCAACTTCTGTTAACATCCGCCCTACTTGCTGCTGGTTATTAGTAGCGCGAAAATATTCAATAACTTGATTCAAATAATTTATTGTTTTATCGATTTGACCTATTTGTTGGTAAGCCCGCGCTAAATATTGACGTATCTCAATTTCACTTTCTGTCTTGCGATCGTCTTCTGTAGAAATACTTTTGAGCCATACATTAATTGCGCCAGGAAAATCACCTGCATTGTAGAGTTCTATGCCTTGTTTTACAAAATTTGCCGATACCGGAGTTGCAGCTATAAGAGTATTATTAAACCACAAACAAAAAATCAAACTGACTGTAAAAATAAAATAATAAAAGCGGTTGATTTTCATACTTTAGTTTAGAAGAAAAGCAAGACATAATTTTTATTATTCTCTAACTGTAAACTAAAGTGGGATATTACATATATAGATTTAAAGGTTAAAGATAAAAAATAATATTTTGTAACATCTTCTCAACCATCATCCATGACTGATTTTCTATATTGATAAAAACCTACTCAAATACTACAGTTCTATTTGCGTAAACTAAAACACGATTTTTTAAGTGTAATCGGACTGCTCTTGCTAACACAATTCGTTCTAAGTCTTTGCCTTTTCGGATTAAATCTGTAATAGTATCGCGATGGCTAATTTTTACAACATCTTGCTCGATGATGGGGCCTGCATCCAAATCTGCTGTAACATAATGAGATGTAGCTCCGATAATTTTAACTCCTCTTTCATAGGCTTTATGGTATGGATTAGCACCAATGAAAGCTGGTAAAAATGAATGATGAATATTAATTATCTGAGGAAATTCAACGACAAATTCATTACTGAGAATCTGCATATACTTTGCTAAAATAGCCAAATCTATTTTGTATTTAGATAGTAATTCTAATTGCTTTTTCTCTTGTTCTAGTTTTGTGGCTTTAGTTATAGGTAGATAGTGAAAATCAATATTGAATTGTTCTGCTATTTGCTTTAAATTCGGATGATTGCTAATTATTAAAGGAATTTCGGCAACAAACTCTTTTGCTTTATGTCGCCAAAGTAAATCTAATAAACAATGTTCTTGTTTGCTGACAAAAATCGCGATACGTGGGATGCTATCAGAAAAATGCAGTTCCCATTGAGCTTGTAAAGGTTGCGCTATAGAATTAAAAGCCGGTGCGATTAAATCGCGGGGTAAATTAAAACCATCTAGCTGCCATTCAATCCTAGTTAAAAATAAACCGCTTTCAAAGTCTGTATGCTGGTCTGCATGAATTATATTACCACCATTTGAGTAAATAAAATTCGCAATTTTAGCAACCAATCCTTGTTTATCCGGACAGTAAATAAGTAGGCAAGCTGTAGTATTTACCATAGTCAGATTATATTTTCTAGCTCGTATAGCTTGTCATAAATACGGAGATTAGGCAACGCCGAGAAAATCTTTCCTTGCTGCTAACTAGCTAGAAATTTGGGAATAGCATTGTAGATATTGCAGTTAATCTATATTATGAATGCATTCCGCTACAAATGGTTGAAGTTTAAAATAAGCTTTGTGTTGTTCGATCAGCGCGCGGCAACTTAGTGAATCTAGTATATCTAGTAAGTATGGTTTGACTTTTGAATCTCTTAAATCCTGATTAAGTTGCGATAACGAGACTTCGTGAGAATAACTTGCTAATTTTTGCATTACAGATTTTTCTGAAGCTGATAAATTTTTAAATTCTTCTATCAGCAAATTTTGAAAATCGCTCAAAATAAATCTGTTTGCCATCAAATCTTCTAAATATTGGGTAATGTTTCCGAGAAAATATTTATGAATTAGATTTGCAGCCATTTTTAAAGCTAATGGATTACCGCCATAGTATTTAACTAAATTACACCAATCCTCTCTTGAACCCAGATAACTTCCCCGCCGATCAAATATTTGTTTGACATCATTAAGCTGCAAGCTATTAAGCTTGATTGACTGTAAACCAATATGCTCTAATATTCCGATTCTGCTATGCTTTTCTCGACTGGTTACGATAACAGTGCTTTGATGTTTATTTTCCAATAATATTTGTAAAAAATCGCTATAAGCTGTACTTTCTTCATGATGTTGATCCGTGACTGTTTCCAAACCATCAAGAATCAACAAACAGCGATGATTTTCAAGTTTTTCTAAGAGTAAATCTATCAAAGCACCTAAACTAGTTGGCAACCTATTGTTATCCTTGTTTTTCCCAGCAAATTTACGAAGTATGCTAACTAATATTTCTTCAAGGGTAGAAGCTTGACGTAACGACTTCCAAATTACAAATTCAAATCGATGCTTAACTGTATGTGCAAATTTTATCGCTGTGGCAGTTTTACCGACTCCTAACATACCAAACAAAGCCACAACCTTAGCGCGATCGAGAATAATTTTGTTTTCAAGCAATCGTAATTCTTCACTACGCCCGTAAAAGTTTGATATATCTGGAATATTGCTGTAATTAGAAGATGAAACGCTAGTCCATTTCGATTTATTCAATTTACATAAATCTGCATGAGCGTAATCACCTTCATTTAAAGGCAGCTGTAGGGCGTGAAAAACATGGTTAATCGAGCGAAAATCAACACCAGTTTGGCACTGGAGGATTTTTCTGACTGTAATAGGATGAATACCATCCGATTCCACTAACTGAACTTTTCGAGCAATAGCGCTAGCAGAGCAGCGCATTCTAGTTTTAGCTTCCAACTGTTGAATGCAGTTATTCAGTTTTTGCAGCCCCTCGTCAGTAAGAACAAAGCCACGATAACGTTTGGAACTCGAATTAACCTGTACCATTTTACTGCCGCCTGTTACTTGCCTGTTGTTCAGTATCATGGCAAATAATTGACTTCCGAGTCATTGTATAAATCGGCAAGTTAATTTCCAATTTTGGAAAACTAGGTCGAAATTTATTTAATATATTGTATAATAATTAAATTTTTATTAACAAAACTTTTTATTTAGTATCTTTCATTCATAATCTCCATCATTTTCAAGAAGCGAAAATCATCCTATAAAAGCCTGTGGAACGAGTGAAACCCTTATGGGTTGTAGGTTGCAGCATGAATATCTGATTATCAAATCAGCAAAATTCGCAAATAAAGCGATTGGTGCAAAATTTCAGAAAACAGAAGGAAGCAACCTTGGCATCATGTGCTCAAAATATAGATATCCCAATCACCAATCACCAATTACCAAAGCCATCTCTTCCTAGGCCAAATTAACTCACAGATGGTTCCTTGAGGAGTATTTTGTCGCCTTCTAAATTTTCCTCTAAGACGGTTTGCAATTGCTTTTGCTTGGCGAGTTCCTTGCCCTTGACGTAAAAATTGCTGTTGATTGAAGCTCGTCTCACCATTGTCCGTAATTCTCAGAGAATATAAGTTTCCTCTGTACGAACAATAGACATCTAAACGAGTAGCGTTTTTAGCATGTTTACCTACATTGTATAAAGCTTCTTGAAGAAACAAACATAAACCGCGTTTTTCTTCTATATTTAAATGCTTATCATCGTAACAATCAAAAATAGGAGAAATAAAAGTTTGTAAACTGCTAAAGCCGGGAAGTTGTTGATTTAGAGTTTGGTCGTATACTTGATACAGAAGCTCGGAAATTGGATTTTGTAAATCAATAAATAAACTATCCTGTAAATACAAGCTGTTAGTTTGATTCATTGCTTCTTGTTGCAAGTATTCAAAAATATTTCTTAGTTCCTTGTTTAAATTTTGTAGTTCTTCTCTTAATATTTCTATAGGTAAATCTTCTTGACTACTTCTAAGAATTACTGCTAAACTCTGTAGCGGTCCGTTATGAACTTCTTCATAAGTGCGTTCGATAGTGTCGCGACGCTGTTTGAGTTCTGCTCTTAAACCTCTATCAAAAAATGACGTAGTTAATCCTGCTAAAGAAAAAACTAAGCAAGTAGGGATAAATGGAATCCACCAACCCCAAATTAATAATAAGTAAAATAGAATAGTGTGCTTAATACAGATAATTGCAATGCTTACTAGGCTTTTCCAAGGAGATTGCAGAATGACGCTTAAGATAACTCCAATTATCCCCCAAATTACAATCCACACATACTCCCAAAAGTTCGACCATGTTTTTAACAATTTGGGTTTATCCAAAACGGTAGATAAAATTTGTCTTAAAGCATGAGCGTGAGCTTCTACACCGTATATAATTTGATTGGGCATTGATTCTGACTGCCCCGAAATTTGAGAAAATAAAGTATGTTTGAGGGCAGAAGTAATTAAAGTGTCTTTTACACTCGCAGCAGTGACACCAAAAATTACGGCACGATTTTTAATTAATTCGGGAGAAAATTTTCTTTGAATAATATCTCTTAAATGTATGTATGTAAGTGGTTTCTGACTGGAGCAGAAATTAACCAGCATTTGATTTCCGTTCGCATCAACATTGACGTAACCCCCAGTATTTGCTTTCAGTGCAGGTATTTCAACAGAATCAAACTTGATCGGATTTTTAACTCTATTCCCATGCTCAAAATTTAAACCCCGAGACGATAAATAAACTCTTGCTAATTGAGTTACAAACGAGTATTTTAATTCTCCATTCCAATCCCTACTAGCTAAAAGGCTGCGACGAAATTTACCGTCTTCGTCAATTAATACATCAGCAAATCCGATTCTTTCGGGAGGTAATGCTGGAGGTGGTTTTACATTTAGCGTTTCTTTTTCATTTAAAGCTACTTCTATTCCGACTATATTAGGTATTTTTTGAAAAGCTTGAATAAGTAGATTTTGATTGTTTCCTACTGGTAAATCTCGGAATATATCAATACCAATAACTCTGGGTTTATATTCATTTACTATTTGCAACGCTTTGGCTAATTTATCGTCAGGTAAGGGGAAACCCCCAAACATCCTTAAATCATTTTCATCAATGCTGACAATAGTAATTCTTGGTGCTACATTACTTGAAGGACAATTACGAGAAAAATAATCAAGTGACATCCATTCATATAGTTGCAAAAACCCCGTTAATCGAATTATTAAAATTAATCCTACAATTATCGAACCTGGTAAAATGACTTCACGAGTCAATTTTGCCTGCTGTCTAACTTTCCACCAAAGATTTACTAACACCATTCTCGGTCAATTTAATATTATATTTTGCGGAAAGTTGATGGAGACATTTTAAAGACTGGTTTGCAACTTTTAGCGTAAATTGTCTTTTGATTAAAAATAGAAGTAGGAGTGGTTTTAGATTTTATTTTAATGCCCATTATTAATTCACAATTTTCAAAATTTTATCCCAATTTTGCTTTATTGCTGATTTATATTTAACAATAGTTTATCTGTTGCGTAAGTCTTATTAGCGAAGCAGCAATAAGCCGCAGGATGCAGCGTAAATATCTTGTTGTCAAATCAGCAATCAACCGTGAATAGAGCTACTAATTTAAGATGTGGAGTATAACTCAATACGGTTCGCTTAAGCCTAAAAATTAGAAATAGTGTAGGTTGGGTTTAGGAACGTTCACCGCAGGTGTGCCGAAGGCACAACCCAACATTATCAACTGTTTGTTGGGTTTCACTTCGTTCAACCCAACCTACGATTTATCTTAGCTGAACCGTATTGGAGTATAACTAACCCTACGGTACCATTCCTATTAGCGCTCGGCTCTGCCTCCAAACCATAGCCCGGTTGGTGCGTGACACTCAAAACATTATTAATACGTTCCTTCATTAATCAAAGTGTCACAGCAACGGCAATAAAGCGAGAAGAGAATCTACACCGCTTTTTGCCTCCCCTACAAAAAAATGTGCCGGTTGCGTAAGTCCTAACCGAAAAATTATCCCGTCTGTTAATAATTACTAATAAATATGTAAACTAATAATTAACAACTAATTACTAATTAACCCTGCTTTTCTAGCTGCAATTTCTATTTGCACTCGCAAATCCTTATCGGGACTATCAAAAACACCCAATGCATCTTGAATTCTAATCCAATAATTACGCACCGTGCGATCTGTAATGCTCATTCGTTTCGCAATTGCCTTATCCGATAGCCCTTCTTGGTATTTTAAAGTCAATACCTCCAGCCATTTACGGTCGAATTCTGGGCGCGATCGCACTTCTTTTGGTAAATAAATTGACCCTCTTTGAGCAATATCAACAAATTTCAACATTTCTGTTAACGGTAAAGATTTATCCATTGCAGCAAATCCTCCTTCATAAGTATTAACAATACGTTTAATTCTGACTAAAGGCTTAATATTTGTACTTAATACGACAATGTTTGGCGCATCGTTACTTTGCATTAAATTTGCAAGTAAATGCATTCCTACTTCAACTTTGGCAAAATCATCCGGCTTTCTAGGTAAGCTCAAATCAACTACTACTAAATCAAAATGATATTGCTCAAGTAATTTTTCCGCAGTCTGCGAATCTTTGGCTGTAAAAATTTCAGCTATAGGGTACTTTGTCCGCAATGCTGGAATAGTACCTTCCAGTATCGCTTCATGGTCATCAACAATTAGAATTTTTTGTTTAATTGAATCCAATTGTTCTGTCATGATTGTTTGAAAAATATGTGTTGACAATTATTGAGTTTTTCTTTTTTCTCAAATTATTATCGCGCTGGCGAATAACTGTATTAAATCTTAATTAAGTATTAAGTTATGTGGAAATTAGCAGATATTGAAGTGCAAATTTTATAGGTTAATATAATTTAAGAGTAAAATCTGCTTGTAATTAGGCTAGTACCGCTTCGCGGAAGTAAGAAGTAAGAAGTTTGATTTTCTAGGCTTTTCAGCCATTTTTAATGGTTGCCTTATTTACGCCGACTTATGCTAGTTATTTTCAAATATAATTTTCCCATGACACAATTAGGGCTGTATCAATTTGAATCATGTATAAGTACTTTTAGGCGCAATAATTACATAGAGTATTTTTACTACAAATATAAATTATGATGGGATACAGGCAAACATCAATAAGTTTTATATTATCAATATGTCTATCGTGGTTGCTTGTTCCAACATTGGCTTTAAGCAATCAAAGAAATCTTGATGAACCTCCACCAAGGACAAATGGTAGATCGGCAGGTTCAAGAGGTTGCAGTAACGATGAACCGATTGTAGAAAATGCTCCACCAGGAATTATTTTACTTGCTCCCAATCAAGACTTAGTTCGTACAACTTCAAGCAACCCCAGTTTTGCATGGTTTATACGCGACTCAAAACCCCGTCAAGTACAATTTAGGCTGTACGAAGAAAATATTACAACTAAAAAATACAGCTTGATTAAGGAAATTGAAGATAAAAATTTTCAGAGTAAATCCGGAATAATGGTACTACCAATGCCTAAAAATGTTATACTCAAGGAGGGTGGAAAGTATCTGTGGCAAGTTGAATTAATTTGCGATCGCCGTCATCCCTCTGGTAATTTATTTGCAGAAGCAGAGCTTCAAGTAATTTCTGTAAAACCAGAGTTCAAGAATCAATTAAGAGAAGCAGTTAGTCAAAGCAAGCAAGCAAAGCTATATGCTAAAACTGGTTTCGATTATGATGCTTTAATGACGATTTTAATGGTGAATAAATCAGATTTTGTGCAAAAAAAAGCAACAAAGCAGCTAAAAAATTCACTCTTGGATAAAGTCGCAACAAAACCTTCCGAACTTGAAAGTTTACAAAATAGTTCGATTTATTTAATCGCTTGGGAGTAGGAAATAGGTAATAGAAAACAGAAAACAATAATAATTATTTTTCGCCTATTACCTATTACACGTTACTTATATATAGTCGTAGTCCGCAAATACTTGTTCAACGGCTGCAATATTAAAGATTCCTGCATCCCTGAACATTTTCAGAGTCGGAGCCGCTGCATTCTTCACCGATTTTGCGACTTCACTTGGAATATAAGTCTCTTCTAAAATACCTTTAGCATCAGCCTGCTTAAATCCGATTTGTCTTAGCACGCGATATTCAAAATCTTTATCTGGTCCAAGGAAAGCACATACAAGCTTGGGTAATAACTTGCCAACTTCTTCTTTTTCATAGCAGGTGAGACTATCCCATAAAATAGGAAAGATATTGCGGTAGTAGATGTTGTGTCTTACTTCATCATCGGCATGATCCGCAACAACTTGTCTGACTAATGGGTCTACTTTTTCGTCATGGGGTAGACTGTTGAGATATCTGCTAATCAGAGTTTCGGAAATAGCAACAAAAAACAACTTGATTAAATGAGGAGAAAGTTCAGTCTTATTCTCTTCCAAAATTTTCTCTAACACCAACTCCATCCGGGGACGACCGAGCATAGATTGATGCAATCCAAATTTCTTCTGAACTTGCGTTGTAAGTTCTTCTGTAAACAGAGCATGTCCGGCTTCGTCACAGTAAACCCGCAGAGCATCGCTTCGTTGCTGGGCAGTTACCTTAAATGGCGCTCTGCCTGCTGCCAAGGCTGCCGTTATCGGATTAACATAATTGAGTTCTAGTAAGGTAGTGAACTTCAGATATCCCAATAACTTATAAGCCAAAACTTGCAACCAGCGCTCTGAATCCGAAGCAATTGCAGGATGGGAAGCCAATGGCATTAAATCGGGAGAAAAAGGTAAACCAGAAATTTCTCCTTGTCTTATAGGTCTGCTACGAATCCAGCTAATGTTATCCCAATTTTCAAATGGACTTTGAGATGCATGTGGGGTATTTTTTTTCTTTGTTCTTGGATTTGTTTCGAGTTGCATTTATAGAATTCCTTTACTAAGTTGATCTGGGATTCAATGAAAGTTGAACATGGTGCAATCAAATTACACAAACTCTACGATTGATAATGAGAAGAATTTTTTCACTATCAAGCTGAAATTCTGTCTTCGGTTTTCAGTTGAATACAATACAAAGAAAATTGCTAGAATTAGTACAGGTAGGAATACTTATCCCAATACAATCTTTTTGACTCAAGTGAAATCCGCTATATTTGCCCAATTGTTAAATTAAACTTGCTGGTATTTGAGAAGGTTGAATTGATTCTAAGTAATCAAGCCAAATTTTATTAGCTTGTGATGCTAATTTATCAGCATAAAGTGCTGTATCTTTTCTTAATTTCGCTACATTAATATTGGGTGTAGCATTAATTTCGCAAGCATGACCAATAAACCAGCGTTCTAGATTTAATGCTGTTACTTCTGGATGAAATTGTAGTGCTAAACAAGACTTTCCCCAAGAAAATCCTTGATTAGGGTAAAGGTTACTAGAAGCTAAAAGAGTAGAACCTATGGGTAAATCAAAAGTGTCTCCATGCCAGTGCAAAACCGGAGTATCATCTGTTAATAAATGAACCAAAGCTGAATTCTTCCCGGCTTCAGACAGTTTGATTTGTGACCAACCGATTTCCTTTTGCCCTCCAGGGTATACTTTGGCTCCCAATGCACGAGCTATAATTTGAGCGCCCAAACAAATTCCTAATGTTGGTAAATCTGCCTGCAAACGCTTTTCCAACAAGCGTATTTCATCAGTTAAGAAAGGATAATCTTGCTCTTCGTAGACTCCTATTGGTCCTCCCAATACAACCAAAATATCTGGCTTATCCGGTTCTATTTGGGCTATATTATCGAGTCCAGCATCAAAGTATTTGACTACATATCCTTGTTGATTCAGAACCGGTTCAATAGTACCTAAATCCTCAAACGGTATGTGTCTAATTACAGTTGCATTCTTCATATTCTTGATTTCCTTCTTAAGGAAGGAGAAGCATATATGGAATATGATTTTACGCTACGAGTGTGAATTAAAACTGCTATTGTATCAATCTTTGCTAGTAGCAATTAATTCACTTTAAACGCAATTTATGATTTTGCGATGCTTCTCCAGTTTAAAGTAGCTGTCGAATTTCTCTTGTCAACCTATAGAAAAATTTATAAAGCGCGATAACCCAGGGGACTTTATTTATTCTGTACCACTTGACTAGCGCCCGGTATTTCTCTGCTGGTTTGTATCATCGCAATAACTAACTCTTGAGTCATTGACCTTGATGGAAAATTAATTTCCAATTTTGGAAAATTAGTCAACGAGTTATTAATTATGAGCGCTTAGACGCAACTAAGAACTAAATAACAATCTATCAAAATTAATCTTCCCCCTCTTCCCCCTCCCCATTATTACCCGTCAAAATTGATGCACTACCAATCTCATAGCCAATCACCGACTAATATGAAAGGTGCCCAGTAACCTGGATGAGAGTAAGGTGCTGCTGAATTTCGGACAAGCCATTTTTTTTGTGCTGCTTGTAAAGCTTCGGCTTTACTCATTCCCGCTAGCAGATTTTTATAAAAATCAACAATTAAGCTCGCTGTTGCTGCATCGTCAATATTCCATAAAGAGGCAACCGTGCTTTTTACCTTAGATTGCAGAGATAGACTAGCAATTAATATTGCATCCCTTTTGCGCCCTATTGCTGTTTGACACCCAGTCAGCGTTAGCAATTCTAAAAATTGATTGTGATTGATTTGAGTCTTTCTAATAATTTGGTAAAGTTGTCTTAACTTAAGAATTTTGTTATATTTTCTTACTGCTTGTTTCCTTTTGAAATTAATTATACTTGGGTTCTTGTTTACGGTGATTTTTTCTTCTCCGGTAACTAGAAATGGTTGCTGTGAGTCATAGCTAAATCTAGCGTGGCTTGCTAAGTGGAGAATGTTCGGTTGATATTTTTTAAGTTGTTGGCTTAAATTATGAGTAGTAAAACGTTTATTTAAAAATATCTTTTTGTGCGGTATTAATTTTCTAATTCCTTCTATCTCAGCTTTGACTCCACTTAAAGGTGGAAAGAAGGTTTGTTTATCTATAGCACTAGAGCTAGTTAATCCAAAAGCTAGTATTTTGATATTTTCACTATTCAAATTATGGGGATTAGTTAAAGATAAACTGGGTGTATGAGCAATCGCGTATTTTTCAACTAAAAAGTGTTTTCCATCATATAAACTTGCCATTGGAATAGTCCACAAAATTCTATTCTGGATAAATACCAAAGTTTTGATGTGTTGCAACTCCTTAGTAAAAGGAAGAATAAACCAGTTATAAACTTCCTGCGCTTTTTCTTTATAGCTTTCTTGCCTATCTGAAAGTGTTTCTAAACTTCTTCTTAACTCATTAACTGTTTTTGTCGCTACTTTTTCGGGAATTGGCACCCAATGAATTTTTAACTTAATTGAGTCTGCATCATACAACATTAGAGTAATTGCAATTCCATTTTTTAGCATCATCGACCTAAATATAGCCGTATCTCGATTATCTAAAAAAAAATCTTTATTCGTTGCGTATAACTTGCAATCTTCACCTAATTTTTTGCGTAATCCAATTAATCTTAATTTGTCAACAAAATTTGATGTGAAATTTACTTGTTTTATAATTTTCCCCGTATTTTGGTATTGTTGGACATTCTGTATTGTTAGTTTTTGAAAACTATCTCGTAAATTTAAACATAAATCTTGACTAACGAGTTTAATTTCCTGTTTTACAGATATTTTTAACGGAATTGCAACAGCGGAAAAATTGCTCAAACACAACTTAAAAGTTAAACTGATTATAAAAACACAACATAAATAGCGGTTTAATTTCATACCAGGGTAAATTTATCCCTTTATTTTTAAATATTAATCATTAACTATTACCGATTAAATTTTCTTACCTTCTTCCTGATAAAGTAAATAAAAATAAGTGATATTGCAAGACGATTTTTACGATTGAAGTCATAGTTGTTCTCTATCAATGGATTTATCTCAACTTCGGTATTTTCTAGCTATTGTTGAAACACAGGGGTTTACCAAAGCCGCAGAACTCTTGTTTGTTTCGCAGCCATCTTTATCGGCAGGGATTAAAAAATTAGAACAAGAATTGGGGGTAATATTATTTGAAAGAGGTGGAAGAAGAGCAGTTTTAACCCCAGCAGGCAAAATTTTTTTAGAAAAAGCTCGTAATATTATTAATGAATATCAATCAGCACTTAATACGCTTCAAGATTTTCAGCAACATCCAACCCTGAGATTGGGAGTAGTGTGTACTTTACGCATTTCGGTTATTTCTAGCTTGGTTAGTGCTTTTAGATTTTTGCATCCAAATATAACTATTGAACTTAAGGATAGTTATGTAAATAATCTCAACAATTTACTCGAACAAGGAGAAGTTGATTTAATCTTGACCGTATTAGATAGTGATGAGAATTCTGATTCTTCCGTACCATTATTTCAACAGCAACTATTACTCGCTGTTGCTTCAATTCATCCCTTCGCACAAAGAAAAGAGATTAATATATCGGAGTTAGATGGGCAGCCATATATAGAGAGAGTTAACTGCGAGTTTTGGCGTAAAAACCCCTTAGTTTATAAGTCTGCTGGCATCAAAACTCAAACAGTTTATTTAGCAAATCAAGAAGAATGGGTAATTTATTTAATCCAACAAGGCTTGGGTATTAGCTTTATGCCTGTTTGGAGTAATTTATCTGGGATTACATATGTCGGCATCTCCGACGTTAACACCTGTCGTACCGTTGGGCTGAAATGGAAAAGCGAAAAAACTTCTGAGCTTGTTGATTTATTTCGTACTTTTGCTGCAACCCAAAGTTATACATTGTAAGCAATTTTCTTATTGTCAATAATTGACAATTGATTGACAATAAGAAAACAGTTTCATTTGCTCGTAGAAAAGGCGATCGCACCATTTTGCAGTCACTAAGCAAAAATATTCGCCCCCGATCAAACTTATCTCTTAAGTTTTACTTTATCTTTACCCTCCATTTTTTTTTAATGACACAAAATATTAGTGCATAGAAAAAAGAATCTCAATCATTTGTAACATTAACTAATATTAAGCTCAAGAAAATTTGAACGAGAAGAAATAAAAGCGTTAGTTAAAAAGCGGGGCAGTGCATTTGAATGATATTTTAGCTAGGAAAATTGATGAAAAGTAACATAATTGAGCAAGAACAGCAGTTAACGCAAACTTTTGTTAAAGCATCTGCAAATATCTTAAAAGTCAATCAATGTCAAGAGTTGAGTAGTTATCTGTATCAAACTGCTTGCAAAGTTAGTAGTTTAGTTAATTGTTCGCAGTTAATAATTATTATTAGTCAAGAAAATACCGAACAAATTATTGCTAGCAATTTAGCTACACATAACGCTAGTAGATATAAAAATATAATTAGTAAAACAATTAAATACGCTAGGCAGAAGCGAGAATACAAGAAAACCTTCGATAATTATATATATATACCATTAAAAACTGTAACTGGCGAAATAGTTGGGGGAATTTGCGCTTTAGGTAAACAGCTATTATCTTATAAAAAAGAGGAAATATTAACTTTAGAAATGTTTGCAGAATTAACTGCAACAAAAATAGATAATTATCGTTTGAGTCAACAGCATCAAACAATGAATAGTATGATTCAAACTAAAATAGTTAACCATACAAAAGAATTAAATGTTATAAAAGCCAAGTTAGATAGAAACAATCATCTTGCTAAAGTAGGCGAATTTACTGCATCAGTTATTCATGAAATTCGTAATTCATTGACAATAGTAAAAATGGGGTTAGAATATTTTAGTAAAGTAGAGAATTTACCACAAAATGCAAAAGAACGCTTGTTGTTATCAACAAGCGAACAAAAAAGATTAGAGCGTTTACTGCAAGAAATATTATTCTATTCAAAACCGAATAATTTACAATTATCCGAGCTAAATGTTAATAGCTTGATTGAAAAATCTTTAGCTATCATCGAACAAATGCCACAAGCTAAAGGAAGAATTATAGAATTTATTCCTTTTCCACAACCTATAAATATTTTAGGAGATACAGATAAACTCAAACAGATATTCATCAATCTTCTTCGCAACGCTTGTGAAGCAGTTGGAAATGGTGAATTAATCAAATGGCGAGTTTGTTATCCCAATATGAATTACGTGCGTATTAGCATTAATAACGGTGGCACTCCTATTTCTTCTTTTAGTTTATCAAAAATAACTCAACCTTTTTATTCAACTAAACCTGATGGAACAGGATTAGGTTTGGCAATCGTAGAAAGAATTGTTCAAGCTCATGGAGGTAAGTTATTAATTCAATCAAACTTGACAACAGGAACTACGGTATACGTTGAGCTACCAGTAGCGAGATAACTAGATAAAGGGTTTTTATTAAAAGTATTTATAGAAGGGGGAACATCTATGAAAGATGCAACGATTACAAAAAAGCAGTTAATTCAAGAATTAGAAATTGTTCGTCAACTAGAATCGCAAATACTCGAACAGCTTTCGGAATTAGAAACTCAAGATACCTATAGAAAACCAGATTTTTTAATAGATGAGCCTGCGGAGATAATTTACAACGTTAAACCCCATGTCCAACATCACGAAGGTGAAAAGTTTCAATTTCCCGAACATCCCCAATTAAGAGCAATATTTGCTTTCATTGAAGTTAATTATTATCAGCCTATTACCCTCAACGATGTAGCTAAAGCTTTTAGTTACACGCCCTCATATTTAACTAGTTTAGTACGTCGTCTAACTGGTAAAACTTTATACCAATGGATTGTTCAGCGTCGCATGTTCCAAGCTCGTTGCTTATTATTATCAACCGAATTACCTGTATGTAAAATTGCGGAAGCTGTAGGTTATCCCGACACAGGACATTTTGTGAAGCATTTTCGTCAAATCCATAAAAAGCCGCCTAAATCTTGGAAACACTTTCCCTCAGATAGCTAATTAATCAACCCGATTTCTTGCTTGCTTTTAGGGATATAAACTGGGTTTATCCAGAATTTTTTGCGAATGATGTCAGATTTCAGATTAACAAAACTTTGTAGTTTGATAGAAGTTGAAATCCATAAAATTACCAACTAAATCTATAAAATTACCATTGCGATCGCAATTGTAGAAAAGGTAGATTAAATCATCGATTATTAACTTCTGCCTTTTTTATCGAAAAGTCCTAAAATCAATCAAATATTCGAGAATGAAGCAACAAACAAATACTGTAGAAGTACCAATAGTTTTATCAGGAAGATACAAAATTAAGCCCGATAAAAGAGAGAGATTTTTAGAGTTAGCGCACTTAGGTGTAGAATCCAGCAGAGCGGAAGTTGGAAATATTAGCTATAGTTTCTACGAAGAAGCAGGGACTCCTAATTCGTTCATATATTTTGAAGAATGGAAAAGTAGAGAAGCTTTAGTAGAACATCTAAAACAACCCTATGTAACTCCTTTGTTAAAAGAATTTTCTCAATTAGTTGATGGTGAAGCTGATGTCAGAGTTTATGATATCCATAGCTTAACTTATGGGTTGCCAATGTAAAGAAATATCCTTTGTCATTTATTATTTACGAAGGAACAATTATCATCTCGGAATTAAAGATGATGAATAGTAGACATTCTAGAAGAGATTTTCTTAAATTAGCTGCTGCTTCGGGAATCTCATCATATTTTTTAAGTTCTTGCCGTCAGCCTGAAAGTGCTGCTGTTGACGAGAATACGAAAGCAGATTTAATTTTAACTAACGGTAATATTGCTACCCAAGATAACCCCCGCTCCTTGGCTAAAGCTGTTGCTATAAGTAACGGACGCTTTCTTGCTGTGGGAACGGAAAAGGAAGTTATGGCATACAGGAGTGATAATACCAAAATTATTGATGCACGAGGGCGCACGGTAATTCCCGGTATAAATGATACTCATACCCATCTGATTCGCGGCGGACTTAACTATAATATGGAACTGCGGTGGGATGGTGTTCCGTCGCTGGCTGATGCATTGCGGATGTTGAAGGAACAGGCTTTGCGAACCCCCGCGCCGCAATGGGTAAGAGTGATTGGTGGGTGGTCGGAATTCCAGTTTGCAGAGCGTCGAATGCCGACTTTAGATGAGATTAATGCTGTTTCTGGCGACGTTCCGGTTTTTATTCTCAACCTGTATAACAGAGCATATTTGAACCGTGCTGCTTTACGTGCCCTTGGTTATAACAAGAACTCAAAGGCTCCAGAAGGTTCGACATTTCAACGGGATAGTAACGGTAATTTGACAGGGTTGTTAATTGCTCAACCGAATGCTGCCATACTCTACGCTAGTATTGCCAGAGGTCCCCAACTTAGTCCCGATGACCAAGTTAATTCGACTCGTCAATATATGCGCGAGATGAATCGGTTGGGTATTACTAGCGTGATTGATGCTGGTGGCGGCGGACAAAATTATCCCGATGATTATCAAATTATTGAAAAATTGCATGAGAGTGGAGAACTGACTGTTCGCATTGCTTATAATCTATTTACTCAAAACCCCGGTAAGGAATTAGAAGATTTTCAGCGATGGACTAAAATAACTACTCCCGGAAAAGGAGATGATTTTTACCGGGTTAACGGTGCGGGAGAAATGCTCGTTTATTCGGCTGCCGACTTTGAAGATTTTACCGAACCCAGACCGAATCTTCCACAAAGTATGGAAGAGAATTTAAAAGAGGTGGTGAGTTTATTAGCTCAGAATAAATGGCCATTTCGACTTCATGCGACTTACGATGAATCTATTACTCGGTTTTTGAATGTTATCGAAACAGTAAACCAGGATATTCCACTCAAGGGAATGAATTGGATTTTAGACCATGCCGAAACTATCTCTGACAAAAATATTGAGAGAGTCAAAGCCTTGGGTGGTGGAATCGCGATTCAGCATCGTATGGCTTATCAAGGTGAATATTTTCTCAATCGTTATGGTGAAAAACTAGCTCAACGAACTCCCCCCATCAAGAAAATATTGAACATGCAAGTACCTGTAAGTGCGGGTACCGATGGTACGAGAGTTGCTAGCTACAATCCTTGGGTTGGGATTTACTGGTTAGTCAGCGGTAAAACAGTCGGTGGTACATCTCTATATTCTGAAGCAAATCGCTTCGATAGAATGGAAGCCTTGAGAATGTATACCGCTAATTCCGGTTGGTTTACTACTCAAGAAGGAGTTAAAGGTGCAATAGTACCAGGACAATTAGCCGATTTAGTAGTGCTTTCAGAAGATTATTTTTCCATTCCAGAAGATAGTATTAAACGCTTAGAATCGGTTTTAACAATAGTCGGTGGTAAACCCGTCTATGCGAAAGCAGAATTCAAAGATTTGAATCCACCACCGTTACCAGTTAGTCCTAACTGGTCTCCAGTTATTCATTATGGAGGATATAAGAATAGTAAACCCATGTCTACAGTCTCGCATATGCCCGCCCATATAGGCTGTTGCTCTCCGTTGCAAAGTGGAAGCGCGAATAGTTCACCTGTATCTCTGAATAATGTTGGTAGTCTTTCCAACTTGTGGGGAAATATAGGTTGTGCTTGTTTTGTTTAGATTGGCTTTTGTGTCAGATTTCTTAATCGCTTAGTTTTAGAGAATCTTAATTTTAGAGAATGATATTAAATAACAAAAATCGCAGAAAATTTGAAGAATTATTAATTACTAAGGCTTTTCAAAATACTTCTTTCAAAAGAGAATTGATTGAAAACCCGAAAATGGCTATTGCTCAAAATTTTGGCGTTCAACTACCAGTAGACATAGAAATTAGAGTTTTGCAAGAAGACAAGAAAGTACTCTATGTTGTGTTGCCATATGTATAATTACAAGAGTGAAGACAACGATTTTAATGTATGACTATTTGGTTGACTATTTAAATGCTATTACACCTTACCTTTCTGCCGAACTAGTTAGTTTAAACACCATTGCTAGAATTAAAAAAATTTCTAAAACTTTAAAGCCAACATGGGGAGCTTTTTTAGAATGTCCTTTGAGTGAAGATAATAGTACAGTTCATTTTTCTATTCATGCATTAGACAATGCCATTAAATTACCGTCAAAAATGCGCTCCGAATGTATATGGCAGCGCATTCAGCAGCTATGTATGGATTGTAATTGTTCTCAGTCGCGTTTAAGCCAGGAAATTAGCAGCATTTTTTTAGATTTTGAATTGAGTCAAAAAAATGCGGAAATTCCTATTCCTTCAATTTTTTTTAATTTGAAAGAAGGAGATTTGCAGTGTTTAAATGGAGATATTAAAACCTTTTGTACTTGGTTGATTAAAAAAGTTGTAGAACCGTTGAATAATCGTACTATTTCTGCTTATCTGCAACGAAATTTAGAATTATCTTTAACCGCATTACCTGCCGGAGCG